>NZ_FCJA01000012.1:0-117683 GCF_001537385.1 Serratia sp. 2880STDY5682894
CACTCGAGAAGCGATGCTCAAAGATTTACTGCATGAATTTTACTTCAGTTAGTCACTCTTCAAGACTTGATATTTTTTGCATCCGAAGATGCTGGATATCGTCTTGTGGAGTGCCCACACAGATTGTCTGATAAATTGTTAAAGAGCAGTGCCGAGAAACTCATCGGCGCGGGCTGCGTATATTACGCTTTTCACCCGGAGAGTCAAGCGTTTATTTCGCTTTCTTCTCGCTGACCCGGCGGCTTGTCAGTCGTTGTTCCCGGTCAGTGGAGGCGCATTATAGGGAGTTCTCGGCGGGCCGCAACCCCTATTTTCAATATTTTTTCCGACCGTTGAATGTTTAACCAAAACACCGTTAAAGCGGCAGTTTTTTCAACGATTTAAAGCCGTAGCCCTGCAAAACGGGCAATAAAGCGTCAGTATCTTCATTTAACGCCATGCAATACGCCAGATTCTCTTCCTGGCTCGAGACCAGATTTTCCTGCGTCGAGATGAGCCAGGCGGTACGACGGGCAATCGCCGCACCGGAATCCACCAGCCGGGTGCCTTCTGGCAACACCTGCATCAGCTCTTCAGCTAATAGAGGAAAATGAGTGCAGCCCAGCACGACGGTATCCGGCGGCTCGCGCATGCTCAGCCACGGATGCAGGATCTTCTTCAGCACCGGCAGCGGCACGGCTTCGCCGTGCAGCTTGGCCTCCGCCAGTTCCACCAGCTCTGAAGAGCCCAGCAGCTCAATCTTGCAGTCGGTAGCGAAACGGGAAATCAGTTCGTGGGTGTAGCTGCGCTGTACGGTGCCGCGAGTCGCCAACAGGCCGACAATGCCATTGACGGTAAGACGGGCGGCAGGCTTGATGGCGGGTACCACGCCCACGACCGGGAAACTGAAGCGCTCGCGCAGGGCCGGCAAAGAGACGGTGCTGGCAGTGTTACAGGCAATGACGACAATCGCCAGAGGATGCCGCTGCTGCACTGCGCCGACAATCTCCACCACGCGCTCAACGATAAACTCTTCGGACTTCTCGCCGTAGGGGAACGCCACGTTGTCGAAAGCGTATATATAGTGGAGATCCGGCAGCAACTGCCGAATCTCTTGATATACCGACAGCCCGCCGACGCCGGAATCGAAAACCAGCACCGTCGGGCGAGGTGTGGCGGTGCTGTTAGAAGGTATAGCTTCCAGTGAGGTAGTATTCTCTTCCTGGAGTAGCGTAGCCATAGGCCGTCTCATAATCTTTATCAAACAGGTTGGCAATTCTACCACGAACTGTCAGATGAGATGTGACCGGATACGAAACTGCGAGATCCCACAGGCTCACTCCGCCAAGTTTAACCGTCGGGCTTGGATAAACGCCATAATCCTTGTCGTAGCGCTCACCTAAGTATTGATAGGTCACTGCCCAGTCAAAGTCGTACAGCTGCCAATCCAGCTCATATTTCACCTGTTGTTTCGCGCGGCGCAGCAGCACTTCGTTGGTTTTAGCATTGCGCGGGTCGACATAATCGTAACCAATCTGATGCGTCAACGGACCGGTTTCAAAAGAAGCGGTGGCCTCTACGCCCTTAATGGTCG
The DNA here is from genome assembly GCF_001537385.1 of Serratia sp. 2880STDY5682894. Taxonomy (NCBI): domain Bacteria; kingdom Pseudomonadati; phylum Pseudomonadota; class Gammaproteobacteria; order Enterobacterales; family Yersiniaceae; genus Serratia; species Serratia sp. 2880STDY5682894. Next base: position 1,574 of record NZ_FCJA01000012.1, read on the forward strand.
CCTTACCGATATTGTAATAACGGTAACTCACCGGATCGCTGTCAATCAGGTTATCAATGTCGTTGCGATAACCGGAAACGCGCCAGGTCACCGGCCCGGTCAAACCTTCGAAGCCGCCTTCCCACTGTTTGCTTTCTTCCGGCTTCAAGTTGCTATTGCCATAAGTGGTACTAAACAGCTGGTTCATGTTTGGCGCTTTAAACGCGGTGCCATAGGAAGCGATGAAGCGGTATCCTTCGATGAACTCCCAGGCCGCGCTGGTTTGCCACGTGCCGTGCCAGCCGAACTCCGAATTATCGTCGCCGCGCGCGGCAGCCTCAAGCGTCACCGGCCCCACCAGTTGCTGCCCGGTCAGATAGATGCCGGTATTGCGCTGGCTTCTCTCGCGGCTGACGGACGCGGTGCCCGGTTTGATCTGTTGATCCTGCCAGTCGGCACCCGCACTGACGGTGCCTTGAGCCACCTTGAAAGTATTGCCCCACTGCAGATTGTATTGCTCCGAATCATCCAGGCTGGAGGAGATCGCATACTGCCCTTTGCGCGGATCGTAATTGTAGTCTTTGCTGTGGCTATAGCTTCCCACTAACTGCGTGGCGTAAATCCCTTCCTGATAGCGCAACCCGGTGTCCCAAGTTTGACTATACAGTTTGCGCGTATCCGGCAGACCGGTGATATTGAAATTTTTATCGTAAGAATAAAAGCCGTCGTAGCCCGTACGGTTGTCGTAGCCATATCCACGCACAAAGCCGCTGATTTGCTCGTTGAACCGGTGCTGTACCGCCCCATATAGCGATTTGCTCATGAAGCCATCGCGATCGGGCTGCGGAATGCTGGTGTTGCCTTCAGCCACCACATCATACCCTTTGGTATAAGTGTAATTCCCTGCCACCGTCGCCACGGTGCTGTCGCCCAGCTGTTGCTGGGTCGACGCGTCATAGGCCTGATAGCCGTTGGAGCCGACGCCTGCAGAGAGCGTAGTACCGTTCTTTTCACGCGTGGTGATGATGTTGACCACACCACCGATGGCGTCGGAACCGTACACCGCCGAGCGCGGGCCGCGAATGTATTCGACTTTCTGCACCAGCGAAATCGGGATTTGGCTGAGATCGGAAGAGCCGCTGACGCCCGCCTGGTTAAGGCGAATGCCGTCGATCAATACCAAGACATGGCTGGAGTTGGTGCCGCGAATAAACAGTGAGCTCTTTTGCCCCAGCCCGCCGTTTTGGCCGATGTCCACGCCCGGCAAACGGCGCATCACGTCGGTCAGGCTCTTGGCCTGCCAACGATCGATATCGTTACGGGTGACGATAGAAGTCGGCGCCAGCACGGAAGAAACCGGCTGCGGGAAGCGGTTGGCGGTCACCACCAGGTTATCGCCATTCGTGGCTGTCGTGTTGTCTTGCGCCCATCCAGAAAAAGCCGTGACGGAGGAGACCACCGCCAGCAGCGTATTTTTTGTAATTGTCATGAGAAAAGCATCCAAACTTAATTGGCGGATGCCGCAGGATCATGGCCGGTAGTTCGCGACGGCCACGGACATTGCGACGTAACACCGGCAGGTCTTCGGGCTTGGGATTTGCGGGCCGCGGGGTGCGACCGGCAACGGGCGATGACTTCCCATCCTGCAGTGGACAGTGTCTGCGTCGAAACGCTATCGCCGTGACTTCCCCTTACCGCTGCGCGTCAGCTCCGGATTCACACCGGATTCCCTTTTCACTCGCTGCTTGAGGCCGGACGGCAATGCTACGATCAATGAAAATAGATGTCTAGACTGCTACTAATGTTACAAATAATAAACGCGACAAAACTGGACTTCACGGGCTGATTCCCTACAATCCCCGCTGATCAAATTTGCCTGACGAGAAGACACACATGACGCCCGAGAATTTGCCTATTGAACGTTACGATGACCAACTGGCGGAGAAAGTCGCCCGCCTGAAGACGTTGATGTCACCGTTCGCGGCGCCCGAGCCGGAAGTGTTCCGCTCGCCAGTCGACCACTACCGCATGCGCGCCGAATTCCGCATCTGGCACGACGCGGACGACATGTACCACATCATGTTCGATCAGCAGACCAAGCAGCGTATTCGCGTCGATCAATTCCCGGCCGCCAGCGAACTGATCAACCGCCTGATGAGCGCCCTGATCGCCGCGCTGAAACCGGAGCCGATCCTGCGCCACAAGCTGTTCCAGATCGATTATCTGTCGACGCAAAGCGGCAAAATCATCGCCTCGCTGCTGTACCACCGCAAGCTGGATGACGTTTGGCAACGGCGCGCCGAGCAGCTGCGTGACGAACTGCGCGCTCAGGGTTTCGATCTGCAGCTGATCGGCCGGGCGTCGAAGACCAAAATCATGCTCGACCAGGATTATGTCGACGAAGTGCTGCCGGTCGCCGGCCGCGACATGATCTACCGCCAGGTGGAAAACAGCTTCACTCAGCCCAACGCGGCCATGAACGTGCAGATGCTGGAATGGGCGCTGGCGGTGACCGCCGGTTCCAAAGGCGATTTGCTGGAGCTGTATTGCGGCAACGGCAACTTCTCGCTGGCGCTGGCGCGCAATTTCGAGCGCGTGCTGGCGACCGAGATCGCCAAACCGTCGGTGGCGGCGGCGCAATACAACATCGCTGCCAACCATATCGACAATGTGCAGATCATCCGCATGGCGGCGGAAGATTTCACCCAGGCGATGAACGGGGTGCGCGAATTCAACCGGTTGAAGGGCATCGATCTGAGCGGTTACAACTGCGAGACAATTTTCGTCGATCCGCCGCGCAGCGGGCTGGACGATGAAACGGTGAAGATGGTGCAGGCCTACCCGCGCATTCTGTATATCTCATGCAACCCGGAAACGCTGTGCGCCAACCTGGAAACGCTGCAGGCCACGCACCGGGTCAGCCGCCTGGCGCTGTTCGATCAGTTCCCGTATACCCATCACATGGAATGCGGCGTGCTGCTGGAAAAGCGCTGCTGATACGACAGGGGCGCCATCATGGCGCCCCGTTGCATTACGACTCTTGAGTCGGCGCATCCGGCGCCTTGCGCGCCTTCAGTTTGACTCCGATCCACAGTACCAGCGCCACGCAGATCACCGACGGCAGGAAGTTGGAACCGATCTGCGGGTATTCTGCGCGCACGATGGCGCTGTACATCAGCAGCCCCAGCAGGAAACAGGCCGCCGCCAGCTTCGGCATGCCGTCCGGCATGGCGCGGTTCAGGTAACGCTGATGCAGGCAGTACACCGCCAGCACCAACGCGATCAGCGGGAAGATCGAAAACGGCACCACCGAGCTGAACAGCGCGGCAAACGAACCGTTGATCGAAAGGCCGGCAATCAACGCCAGCAGTAAGGTGCCATTTTCACGGCCTGGTTTTTCCATCATTTTTTACCTTTTTTATACGTGGGACACAGAAGCTTTTTCTTGTTCGCGACGATACCAGTAATACGCCCCTTTGGAGATCATCCGCAGCTGAAGCACCAGCCGTTCTTCCAGCTGCTGCCGCTGCTCGACGTCGATATCCAGCGCTTCCGCGCCGGCGCTGAACACGATGGTGACCATCGCTTCCGCCTGCGCTTCGGTAAAGCTGCGCGGCATGTGATTTTCCAACTCGAGGTAGTCCGCCAGTTCGGCGATGAAATGCTGGATCTCGCGCGCCACCGCCGCACGGAATGCCGCCGACGTGCCGGAACGCTCGCGCAGCAGCAGGCGGAAGGCGTTCGGGTTGTTGCCGATAAATTCCATAAAGGTGGACACCGAAGTGCGGATCACGCTGCCGCCCTTGGCGATGCGTTGGCGCGCCTGGCGCATCAACTGACGCAGCATCAGGCCGCTTTCGTCCACCATGGTCAGCCCCAGCTCATCCACATCGCGGAAATGGCGGTAAAACGACGTGGGCGCGATGCCCGCCTCGCGTGAAACTTCCCGCAGGCTCAGGCTGGCGAAGCTGCGTTCGGCGCTCAGCTGGCTGAATGCGGCTTCGATCAGGGAACGACGAGTCCGTTCTTTTTGTTGTGCTCTGACGCCCATATGCATATCCGGATAGGTTCCATTCTCTCAGTCTAACGCCCTAGACTCGGCAATATAGCAAATTTTATTGCAACAGCATTTATACTAACGCGCTCTATCACACTTCCGCCCTGAGCCGATTGTGCTTTGCCTCAAAAAGCCTAATGGTGATTGGGTGAGCAGCGCTATGATGTTAAGATACCGTTGTAATCTTGTATAAAAAAACAGGTCTCTCCTACATGCAACAGCACTATCAATTTGATGCCATTGTGATTGGCTCGGGCCCTGGTGGTGAAGGTGCCGCCATGGGGCTGGTGAAACAGGGCGCCCGCGTGGCCGTTATCGAACGGTACAACAACGTAGGCGGCGGATGTACCCACTGGGGCACCATCCCTTCCAAAGCCCTCCGCCACGCCGTCAGCCGCATTATCGAATTCAACCAGAACCCGCTTTACAACAACTCGCGCACGCTCAGCGCGACCTTCCCTGACATTTTACGCCACGCCGATAACGTCATCAGCCAGCAGACCCGCATGCGCCAAGGCTTCTATGAGCGGAACCAGTGCAAACTGTTCGCCGGCGACGCGCGCTTCATCGACGCCAACACCGTCAGCGTCAGCTACATGGACGGCACCCAGGACACCATCCGCGCCGACCACATCGTGATCGCCTGCGGCTCGCGCCCTTACCATCCGGCCAGCGTCGATTTCAATCACCCGCGCATCTACGACAGTGATTCCATTCTCGAGCTGAGCCATGAACCGCGCCACGTGATCATTTACGGCGCCGGGGTGATCGGCTGCGAATACGCGTCTATCTTCCGCGGCCTGAACGTCAAGGTGGATCTGATCAACACCCGCGATCGCCTGCTGGCGTTCCTCGATCAGGAGATGTCGGATTCGCTCTCTTACCACTTCTGGAACAACGGCGTGGTGATCCGCCACAACGAGGAGTTCGAGAAGATTGAAGGCACCGAAGACGGCGTGATCGTGCACCTGAAGTCCGGCAAAAAGGTGAAAGCGGACTGCCTGCTGTACGCCAACGGCCGTACCGGCAACACCGATTCGCTGGGGTTGGAAAACGTCGGCCTGGAATCGGACAGCCGCGGGCTGCTGAAGGTGAACAGCATGTACCAAACCGCGCTGTCGCACATCTACGCGGTCGGTGACGTGATCGGCTATCCGAGCCTGGCTTCCGCCGCCTACGATCAGGGCCGCATCGCCGCGCAGGCGATCGCTTCCGGCGAAGCCAGCGGTCACTTAATCGAAGATATCCCGACCGGCATCTACACCATTCCGGAAATCAGCTCCGTCGGCAAAACCGAGCAGGAACTGACGGCGATGAAGGTGCCGTATGAAGTGGGCCGCGCCCAGTTCAAACATCTGGCGCGCGCGCAGATCGCCGGGATGAACGTCGGCAGCCTGAAGATCCTGTTCCATCGCGACACCCTGCAGATCCTCGGGATCCACTGCTTCGGCGAGCGTGCGGCGGAGATCATCCACATCGGTCAGGCGATCATGGAACAGAAAGGTGAAGGCAATACTATCGAGTATTTCGTTAATACGACCTTCAACTATCCGACCATGGCCGAAGCCTACCGGGTGGCGGCGCTTAACGGCTTAAACCGCCTGTTTTAACGCGTTGTCGATGTAGCCCTGCATGTGCTCGCGGATCGCTTCGGCCAACTGCTCATAACGGCTGCGCAGTGGGGAACCGGGGCGATACACCAACGCGATGGTGCGCTTCGGTTCCGGCTTGTAGCAATCCAGATAGCAGACGCCGTCGCGTTCGCGCTGCGGCGGCACCGCCAGTGACGGCAGCAGGGTAATGCCGCTGCCGGCCGCGACCATATTGCGCAGCGTTTCCAGACTGGTGGCGCGGAAGTGGGTATCCTCGTCCGCGCCCGCCTGGAAGCAGAAGCCCATCGCCTGATCGCGCAGGCAGTGGCCATCTTCCAGCATCAGCAGCTTCTCTCCCGCCAAATCCGGCATCGCCACGCGCTCGCGCTGCGCCCACGGGTGATCGGAATACACCGCCAGCTTCATCGGTTCATCGAACAGAGGCACTTCGATAAACGCCTCGGTTTCCTTCACCAATGCCAGAATGGCGCAGTCCAATTTGCCGCTGTCGAGTTGCGCCAGCAGTTGCTGGGTTTGCGCTTCGTGCAGGTACATTTCCAGTTTCGGGAAAGTTTTGTGCAGCGTCGGGATGATCTGCGGCAGCAGATAAGGCCCCACGGTCGGGATCAGGCCGATGTGCAGCGGCCCGGACATGGCTTCGCCCTGCTGGCTGGCCATCTCCTTCAATACTTTCACTTCGCGCAGCACGGTACGCGCCTGCTCCACCAGCAACAGACCCGCCTGGGTGAACAGCACCTTGCGGCTGGTGCGCTCGAGCAGCATGACGCCCAACTCGTCTTCCAGCTTGCGGATCTGCCCGCTCAGCGTGGGCTGGCTCACATGGCATGAATCGGCCGCACGGCGGAAGTGCCGGTGCTCGGCCAAGGCGACCAGATACTCTAAATCACGAATATTCATTGTTTCCCTCCATTCCATGATAGCTCATGGCGATAGATAAGATAGCAATGAGCGATTAGATCTATCAAGCCCCAGCGACAATAATGTGTCCCAACGAAGCGATATCGCGCTAAATGCTAAAAATTACTTTTCCTAATTAAGGGGTTAATCAATGTTTACCAGTCAAGAAGGCAAGAAAGTTCCTCAGGTTACTTTCCACACCCGTCAGGGCGACCAATGGATTGATGTGACCACTGATGACCTGTTCAAAAACAAAACGGTCATCGTGTTCTCGCTGCCGGGCGCGTTCACGCCGACCTGCTCTTCGAGCCATCTGCCGCGCTACAACGAGCTGTCCAGCGTATTCAAACAGCACGGCGTCGACGGTATTCTGTGCGTCTCGGTGAACGACACCTTCGTGATGAACGCCTGGAAAGCCGATCAGCATGCGGAAAACATCACCTTCGTGCCGGACGGCAACGGTGAATTCACCAAAGGCATGAACATGCTGGTCGAGAAAGCGGATCTGGGCTTTGGCCCACGTTCATGGCGCTACTCGATGCTGGTGCGCGACGGCGTGGTCGAGAAAATGTTCGTCGAACCGAACAAACCGGGCGACCCGTTTGAGGTGTCCGACGCCGACACCATGCTGAAATACCTGGCGCCGGAATTCAAAGTGCAGGAGTCGGTCTCCCTGTTCACCAAACCAGGCTGCCCATTCTGCGCCAAAGCCAAACAGATGCTGCAAGAACGCGGCATTCAGTATGAAGAGATCGTGCTGGGCAAAGACGCCACCACCGTCAGCCTGCGCGCCGTCAGCGGCCGCGCCACGGTGCCGCAAGTGTTCATCGGCGGCCGTCACATCGGTGGCAGCGACGATCTGGAAACTTTCCTGTCAGCTTAATAAGTAATAACAAAGCCAACGTGAACTTTGGCGGGCTACGGCCCGCCCTTTTTTTACCTTTCAGGAGCGGATATGAAACTGTTGAACGTTGATGTCGCGGTCATCGGCGGCGGCACCGCAGGGCTCGGCGCCTATCGCGCGGCCAAACTGTCTACCCCCAGCGTGGTGATGATCGAAGGCGGGCCTTACGGCACCACCTGTGCGCGCGTTGGCTGTATGCCATCCAAGTTGCTGATCGCCGCTGCCGAAGCGGTGCATCAAATCGAACGCGCGCCGGGCTTTGGCGTGCACCCAACCGGTAAAACCCGCATCGACGGACGTGAAGTGATGGCGCGCGTCAAGCGCGAACGCGATCGCTTCGTCGGCTTCGTGCTGGAAGGCGTGGACGAGATCCCGGCCGGCGACAAAATTCAGGGCTATGCCCGCTTTATCGACGACAACACGCTGCAGGTCGATGACCATACGCGCATCGTGGCGCAGCGCATTGTGATCGCCACCGGCTCCCGCCCCAGTTGGCCGGCGCCGTGGAGCGAACTGGGCGATCGTCTGATCGTCAACGACGACCTGTTCAACTGGGATGATTTGCCGCAGTCCGTCGCGGTATTCGGCCCCGGCGTCATCGGGCTCGAGCTGGGGCAAGCGCTGCACCGCCTCGGCGTCGACACCAAGGTCTTCGGCATCGGCGGCGCGGTCGGGCCGCTCACCGACAGCGCCGTGCGCGACTACGCCGCCAAAGCACTGGGGGAAGAGTTCTATCTCGACGCCGACGTGAAGGTAGAGATGATGCAGCGCGAAGGCGACAAGGTGTTTATCCGCTATCGGGACCTGCAGGGCCAACCGCAGGAGATCCTGGTGGACTACGTGCTGGCCGCCACCGGCCGCCGCCCCAACGTCGATCGGCTGGGCCTCGAAAACACCGGCTTGCAACTCGACGCCCGAGGCGTACCGCTGGCCGACTGCCTGACGATGCAAACCAGCGTGCCGCATATTTTCATCGCCGGCGACGCCAGCAACCAACTGCCGCTGCTGCACGAGGCCAGCGATCAGGCACGTATCGCCGGCGCCAACGCCGGCAGCTTCCCGGAGATCAACCCGGGCCTGCGCCGCAGCGCGATTTCGGTGGTGTTCTCCGATCCGCAGATCGCCATGGTCGGCTCAACCTTCCGCGAGCTGAGCGAGAAGTTCAGTGCCTGCGGCTGCTTTGAAGTGGGCAACGTCTCGTTTGAGAATCAGGGCCGCTCGCGGGTGATGCTGCGCAACAAAGGCATTCTGCACGTCTACGGCGAGCAAGGCACCGGCCGTTTCCTCGGCGCGGAAATGATCGGCCCGGACGCCGAACACATCGCACACCTGCTGGCCTGGGCGCACCAGCAGCAGATGACCGTCGATCAGATGCTGGACATGCCGTTCTATCATCCGGTGATCGAAGAAGGTTTGCGCACCGCGCTGCGCGATCTGCAGGCGAAGCTCAAACTCGGCACGGCCGAAATCGAGCGCTGCCAGCGCTGCCCGGGCGAATAACCTCTCATTCTCCGCTCATACCCACCGGGCCTTCAGGCCCGGTTTTTTGCGCAGCACTTTCCACATTTTCCTCCCTCCTCTTGCCTCACGGCCCTTCTGCGCTCATTTTTTATGCGTCGACATTGAAATGATACCGATATTGATACTAAAATAAAGAAAGGAGCCAGAATGGAGGAAGAACATGGAAAGGCATGAACACTATACCTATCGCATCACCTGGTCAGCGGAAGATCGTGAATATGTCGGGCTGTGCGCCGAATTCCCCTCGTTGTCCTGGCTGGCGGCCACGCGTACCGGCGCACTGGAGGGTATCGAAAAAGTCGTGAGCGAAACGATCGCCGATATGCTGGCGCAAGGCGAAACGCCGCCGCAGGCGCTGGCGGAAAAGAACTTCAGCGGAAAACTGGTGCTGCGCATGACGCCGGAACAGCATCGCCGGCTGGCGCTCGGCGCGATGGAGGAAGGCGTGAGCCTGAACCGCTATCTGTGTGCACGTCTGGCGGGGTAAAGGTTCAAGGGCGGCGCCGGGCCGCCCTTGTCGTCGTCAGGCCAAACGCTGTTTCGCTGCGGCGATTGCCGCGGCCACCTGCTGCGGTGCGACGCCACCTTTGGCCGCACGCTTGTCCAGGCAGGATTGCAACGCCAGGATCGGGTAAACGTCGTCGCCGATCGTCGCGCTAAACTGCTGCAAGTCCGCCAGCGGCAGCGCTTCCAGCGGTTTACCCTGGCGAATCGCTTCTACCACCGCCTCGCCGACGATGTGGTGCGCTTCGCGGAACGGCACGCCCTTGGCGACCAGGTAATCCGCCAGCTCTGTGGCATTGGCATAGCCCTGCTCCGCCGCTTCCTGGCAGCGCGGGCGTTTCACCTGGATGCCGTCCAGCACCAGCGCCGCCATCTGCAGGCAGTCCATCCAGGTGTCGAGCGCGTCGAACAGCCCTTCTTTGTCTTCCTGCATGTCTTTGTTGTACGCCAGCGGCAGGCCTTTCAGCGTCATCATCATACCGGTCAGCGCGCCCTGTACGCGGCCGCATTTGCCGCGGATCAGCTCCAGCGCGTCCGGGTTTTTCTTCTGCGGCATCAACGAAGAGCCGGAGGTCACGCGGTCGGACAGCTCGACAAACGCCGCTTCGCCGCTGTTGAAGAAGATCAGATCTTCGGCGAAGCGCGACAGGTGCACCATGCTGATGGCGGCGTTGGACAGCAGCTCCAGCACGTGATCGCGATCGGATACGCTGTCCAGGCTGTTGCGGGTCGCCGAGGCGAAGCCCAGCCAGCCGGCCAGCTGCTCGCGATCGATAGGATAAGCGGTGCCGGCCAGCGCGCCGCTGCCCAGCGGGCTGACGTCCAGCCGTTTCAGGGTATCCTGCAGACGGCTCTCATCGCGCGCCAGCATCTCGACATAGGCCAGGCACCAGTGCGCGAAAGTCACCGGCTGCGCGCGTTGCAGGTGGGTATACCCCGGCATCACCGCATCCTGGTTAGCTTCGGCGGTCTCCACCAGCGCCTGCTGCAGCTGGACGATCGCCTGATGCAGATCGCCGATCTGCTGTTTGCACCACAGCTTCAGATCGGTCGCGACCTGATCGTTGCGGCTGCGGCCGGTGTGCAGCTTCTTGCCCAAATCACCGACCTTCTCGATCAGCTTCTGCTCCACCCAGCTGTGGATGTCTTCGGCATCGCTTTGGACGATCGCCAAAGGGTCGGCCTGGACCTCCGTCAGTAGCGCATTCAGCGCCTGCTCCAGCTGCTGTTGCTCCGTTGCCGTCAACACGTTAACGGTCACCAGCGCCTTCGACCAGGCCACCGAGCCCACGATATCCTGCTCCGCCAGGCGATAATCGAACCGCAGCGAATCGTTGAGTTGCTTGAACCGCTGATCCGCCGCCTGAGTGAACCGTCCGCCCCAAAGTGCCATATCTTACTCCTGAATTTTTATGCGAAAGGGCGCAGCATGCTGCGCCCTTGCAGAGTCACGCCAATCGATTATTTATTCTTTTTCTCGTTCAACGCGCGGATGCGTGAAGACAGAGAGAACAGGCGAATAAAGCCGCCCGCGTGGCTGTGATCGTAAACTTCGTCTTCGCCGAAGGTGGCGAACTCTTCGGAGTACAGGCTGTTGGCCGATTTCTTCTGGGTCGCCGTCACCTGGCCTTTGTACAGCTGCAGCACGACTTCGCCGTTCACCTCTTCCGCCAGCGCTTCGGCAGAAGCCTGCAGCGAGCGGCGCAGCGGCGCGAACCAGCGGCCGTCGTACACCACATAGGACATCTCCAAGCCCAGCTGCTCGCGCCATTTGAAGCTGTCGCGATCCAACACCAGCTGTTCGACGGCGCGCAGCGCCGCCACCATGATGGTGCCCCCCGGGGTTTCATAGCAGCCGCGGGATTTGATGCCCACCAGGCGGTTTTCCACGATGTCGATACGGCCGACGCCGTGCTTGGCACCCAGCGCGTTCAGGGTTTCCAGGCACTGGTAAGGCGACAGCGCTTTACCGTTAACCGCCACAACGCGGCCTTTCTCAACGGTAACGGTCACCTGCTCAGGCTGATCCGGCGCTTCCTGCGGATCGACGGTCCATACCCAGCAATCTTTGTTCGGCGCATTCCACGGGCTTTCCAGCACGCCGCCTTCGGTGGAGATGTGCCAGGCGTTCTCATCGCGGCTGTAGATTTTTTCCAGCGACGCGGTGGTCGGAATGTTGCGCTCTTTCAGGTAATCCAACAGCGCTTCACGGGAACGCAGGTTCCACTCACGCCACGGCGCCACCACTTTCAGCTGCGGCGCCAGCGCGGTGTAGGTGGTCTCGAAACGCACCTGGTCATTGCCTTTGCCGGTCGCACCGTGGCACAGCGCGTCGGCACCCACTTTCAACGCCAGCTCGACCTGCGCCTTGGCGATGATCGGCCGCGCCATCGACGTGCCCAGCAGGTAGCTGCCTTCGTACAGGGCGCCGGTCTGCAGCACCGGATAAACGTAATCGCGGATAAATTCTTCACGCAGATCGACCACGTGACATTCAGAGGCACCGGACTGCAGGGCTTTTTGCTCCACGCCTTCCAGATCGCTGCGCTCCTGACCGATGTCCGCCACGAACGCCACCACTTCACAGCCGCCGTAGTTCTCTTTCAGCCATGGAATGATGGCCGAGGTATCCAGGCCGCCGGAGTACGCCAGAACGATTTTTTTGATGCCTTGGTTTTGCATGATCTATTCCTTTCTAATTCTAAAATTAAGCGAGGATCCGGGTGCCAATCGACACGCCGTTAAACAAAGCAGGAAGCTGATCGGCATGGCGCCAGCTGGCGATATCCACCGGGCGGCCGAGGGTGCGGGCCGCGTCGAGCGCCGCATTCACCTTCACCACCATACCATCGGTGATGATGCCTTGCGCGATCAGTTGTTCCGCTTTTTGCGCCGTCATTTCCGCAATGCGTTGCCCCTTGCCGTCGAGGATGCCGCTGACGTCCGACAGCAGGATCAGATCCGCCCCCAGCGTCGCCGCCAGCGCCGTCGCCGCCTGATCGGCGTTCACGTTCATTAACTGCCCTTCGGCAGTGATACCGATGGAGCTGACCACCGGCAGGTAGCCGGCGCTCAGCAGGGTATTGAGCAGCGCGGGCGAACCGGGCTGCGCGTTGCCGACGTGGCCCAATGCCGGATCGAGCGGGGTCACGACCGCGCTGCCGCCATCCGCCAGGCTCAGGCCGACGGCGTTGATTTGGTGTTTAATCGCCCACGCCAGCAGCGTTTTGTTGGCGGTGCCGGCCAGCGCGCCGGTGATGATGTCGATCTGATCGGCCGGCGTGACCCGCAGGCCGTTCTTTTTCACCACCGGCAAAGAGAGCAGCTTCATCAGTTCGTCCACCACGCAGCCGCCGCCGTGCACGATCACCAGCGGGCGCTGATGCTGCTGCCGGTAGCTGTCCAGCGCGGTAAACAGACGCTCCAGCGCTTCTTCACTGTCTAATAACACGCCACCTAACTTGATAATTAACGGGTTCATTGCTGTTTACTCACGCTGGTTTAAAGGAGTGACTGGGTTTCCGGGAAGCCGAAACGGATATTCAGGCATTGCACCGCCTGCGCCGCCGCGCCTTTCAGCAGGTTGTCTTCCACCGCTACGGCGATCAGATGCTCGCCCTGCACCGCAAAACCGATGTCGCAGAACGGCAGCCCCACCACCGCTTTCAGCGCCGGCACGCCCTGGTCGTACAACCGCACCAGCGGCTTGTCGTCATAGGCGGCATGATAGGCGGCGGCGACGTCCTGCGCGGTCACGCCGGCCTTCAGGCGGCAGGTGATGGTTTCAAGGATACCGCGCGGGAAGTTGCCCAGGTGCGGCGTAAAGATAACCGGCACGCCCAGGTGCGCGGCGATCTCCGGCTGGTGCCGATGAGTGAAAATACCGTACGGCTGCAGGCTCACTTCGCAGAAGCTGGTGGTCATGCTGGCCTTACGACCGGCGCCGCTGACGCCGCTGGTGGCGTTGATCACCGGCCACTGGTCGAGGTTCAGCAGCTGCTTCTCGATCAACGGCTTCAGCGCCAGCTGCGCCGCCGTCGGGTAACAGCCCGGCACGGCAATCAGCTGCGCCTGTTTAATCTTGTCGCTCTGCCACTCCGCCAGGCCGTACACCGCCTGCTCCAGCAGGGCGCCATGCTGATGTTCGAAACCGTAGTACTGGCTATAAAAACCGGCGTCCTGCACGCGGAAGGCGCCCGACAGATCGAACACCACGCAGCCCGCCGCCAGGAAAGCCGGTGCGATATCGTGGCTGACTTCATGGGCGGTGGCGAGGAACACCACGTCGATGCCCTGTGCCGCCTTGGCAACGTCGGTCAACGGCTGCAGCGGCAGATCGACGATGCCTTTCAACTGGGGATGGAGATCGGAAAGCAACTTTCCTGCATCTGCACTTTGCGCTGAAACCGCTAAAGCGGTTATGTTCATGTGTGGGTGGCGATTCAGGTAAGCCGTGAGCTCCGCTCCGGCGTAACCGCTGGCACCAACGATCAGCGTATTCAACATGTGGCCTTTCACCTTCTAAACTGACGTGCGGTCGCTTGCGACCCAGGTAACAGGGCTAGCCAGCGTTGTTGCGCCGTTCACCCACGGAGCCAGGCGTTGATGCTTTTATAAACATCCGGGTATCGGGTTCCCTTACGCTTCGGCTTACTGTATTTTTATTCAAAATAAATGCATGAATATTGATACTATCCTAACCAAAGGCTGTCAACAGTGAAGATGAAATTACCTCCATTTATTGAGCTGTACCGGGCGTTGATCGCAACGAAGTCGATCAGCGCCACCGATGCCGGCCTCGATCAGAGCAATGAGGCGTTAATCAACTTGCTGGCCGGATGGTTTGCCGACCTGGGCTTTCGCGTCGACGTACAGCCGGTGCCGGAATCGCGCCACAAATTCAACCTGCTGGCCAGCATCGGCGAAGGCAGCGGCGGCCTGCTGCTGGCCGGCCATACCGATACGGTGCCTTACGACGAAGGCCGCTGGACGCGCGATCCGTTCACCCTGACCGAGCACGACAACAAGCTCTACGGCCTGGGCACCGCCGACATGAAAGGCTTCTTCGCCTTTATTCTGGATGCGGTGCGCGACATCGACGCGAGCAAACTGACCAAGCCGCTGTACATTCTGGCTACCGCAGATGAAGAAACGACGATGGCCGGCGCACGTTATTTCGCCGCCTCCACCGCCATTCGGCCGGATTTCGCCATCATCGGCGAACCAACCTCGCTGCAGCCGGTGCGCGCACACAAGGGCCACATGGCCAACGCCATTCGCATCGTCGGCCAGTCCGGCCACTCCAGCGATCCGGCGCGCGGCGTCAACGCTATCGATCTGATGCACGAATCCATCGGCCGCCTGATGGAGCTGCGCAAAACCCTGCAGGAGCGCTACAACAACCCGGCGTTCGCCGTGCCTTATCCCACCATGAACTTCGGCCATATCAGCGGCGGCGACGCGGCCAACCGCATCTGCGCCTGCTGCGAGCTGCACCTGGATATCCGCCCGTTGCCTGGCATGACGCTCGACAACATCAACGAGCTGATGCATCAGGCATTGGAGCCGGTGAGCCAACGCTGGCCGGGCCGCCTGACCATCGAAGAGCTGCACGCGTCGGTGCCGGGTTACGAATGCCCGACCGACCACCGCATGGTGGCGGTGATCGAGGAACTACTGGGCACCCGCACGCAGGTGGTCAACTACTGCACCGAAGCGCCGTTCGTGCAGCAGGTTTGCCCGACGTTGGTGCTCGGCCCCGGTTCCATCGATCAGGCCCACCAGCCGGACGAATATATCGACACCGCGTTTATCGAACCGACGCGCAAACTGTTGGGCCAGCTGGTCAATCACTTTTGTCGGCAATAAACCCGACATTTAGCAGGGGAAATGCTTTATGCTTTCCCCTACCTCAAAATAAGTAGAAAACGGCGAAATAAGCCACGCTGATAACCGACGCGGCGTAATTAAATTTCAGAAAATGCGCCGATTTTGATGTTTTTTTGCTAAAAATAGTGTCAATTGACGATTGGACAGGAACGCGATGTGATCAGGCGGGCGGTCTGCGCCTGACGCGTGAAATTTATTTACAAGATAAAAATCATACAGAACTGGGTCAGGGGTTATATGAACGAACAATATTCGGCAATGCGCAGTAATGTCAGTATGCTCGGCAAATTGCTCGGCGATACCATCAAAGAAGCGCTGGGCGAGCATATTCTCGATCGCGTTGAGACCATCCGTAAGCTTTCCAAATCTTCACGCGCCGGCAACGAAGCGCATCGCCAGGAGCTGCTCTCCACCCTGCAGAACCTGTCCAACGACGAGCTGCTGCCGGTGGCGCGCGCCTTCAGCCAGTTCCTCAACCTGACCAACGTCGCCGAGCAGTACCACAGCATTTCGCCCAACGGCGAAGCCGCCAGCAACCCGGAAGCGCTGGCGCAGCTGTTCAGCCGCCTCAAAGACAAAAAGCTCAGCGACAAAGAGCTGCAGCACGCGGTGTCGCAACTTTCCATCGAGCTGGTGCTGACGGCGCACCCGACGGAGATCACCCGCCGCACCCTGATCCACAAGCTGGTGGAGGTCAACACCTGCCTCAGCCAGCTCGATCACAACGACCTGGCCGACTACGAGCGCAACAAGATCATGCGCCGCCTGCGCCAGCTGGTGGCCCAGTCGTGGCACACCGATGAAATTCGCAAACATCGCCCCTCCCCGATCGACGAAGCCAAATGGGGCTTCGCGGTGGTAGAAAACAGCCTGTGGGAAGGCGTGCCAGCGTTCCTGCGCGAATTCAACGAGCAGTTGGAAAACTCCATCAATTACAGCCTGCCGGCGGAAGCGGTGCCGGTGCGCTTCACCTCCTGGATGGGCGGCGACCGCGACGGCAACCCGAACGTGACCGCCGAAATCACCCGCCATGTGCTGCTGCTCAGCCGCTGGAAAGCCTGCGACCTGTTCACCCGCGATATCCAGGTGCTGGTCTCCGAGCTGTCGATGACCGAATGCACCCCGGAGCTGCGCGCCCGCGCCGGCGGTGACGAGGTGCAGGAACCGTACCGCGAAATCATGAAGCAGCTGCGCAGCCAGCTGATGAGCTCCCAGGCCTATCTGGAAGGCCGCCTGAAGGGCGAACGCGTGCTGAAGCCGCACGACCTGCTGGTGAACAACGAGCAGCTGTGGGAGCCGCTGTATGCCTGCTACCAATCGCTGCAGGCCTGCGGTATGGGCATCATCGCCAACGGTCAGCTGCTGGATACCCTACGCCGCGTGCGCTGCTTCGGCGTGCCGCTGGTGCGCATCGACGTGCGCCAGGAAAGCACTCGCCATACCGAAGCCATCGCCGAGCTGACCCGTTATCTGGGGCTGGGCGACTATGAAAGCTGGTCGGAAGCCGATAAACAGGCGTTCCTGATCCGCGAACTGAACTCCAAACGCCCGCTGGTGCCGCTGAAGTGGCAACCGAGCGCCGACACGCAGGAAGTGCTGGAAACCTGCCGGGTGATCGCCGAAGCGCCGCAGGGCTCGATCGCCGCCTACGTGATTTCGATGGCGCGCACGCCTTCCGACGTGCTGGCGGTGCACCTGCTGCTGAAAGAGGCCGGCTGCCCGTTCGCGCTGCCGGTCGCTCCGCTGTTCGAAACCCTCGACGATCTGAACAACGCCGACGACGTAATGACCCAGTTGCTGAATATCGACTGGTATCGCGGCTTTATTCAGGGCAAACAGATGGTAATGATCGGCTACTCTGACTCGGCGAAAGACGCCGGCGTGATGGCCGCTTCCTGGGCGCAGTACCGTGCGCAGGACGCGTTGATCAAAACCTGTGAAAAAGCCGGCGTGGCGCTGACGTTGTTCCATGGGCGCGGCGGCTCCATCGGCCGCGGCGGCGCACCGGCGCATGCGGCGCTGCTGTCGCAGCCGCCGGGCAGCCTGAAGGGCGGCCTGCGCGTCACCGAACAGGGCGAGATGATCCGCTTCAAATTCGGCCTGCCGGAAGTCACCATCAGCAGCCTGGCGCTGTATGCCGGCGCGATCCTCGAGGCCAACCTGCTGCCGCCGCCGGAACCGAAGAAAGAATGGCGGGCGTTGATGGACGATCTGTCCGAGACCTCCTGCCGAATGTATCGCGGCTACGTGCGTGAAAACCCGGACTTCGTGCCTTACTTCCGCGCGGCCACGCCGGAGCTGGAACTGGGTAAACTGCCGCTGGGCTCACGCCCGGCCAAACGCAAGCCGAACGGCGGCGTGGAAAGCCTGCGCGCCATTCCGTGGATCTTCGCCTGGACGCAGAACCGCCTGATGCTGCCGGCCTGGCTCGGCGCCGGTGCCGGATTGCAGGAAGCGGTGAAAGCCGGCAAGCAGGCGGAGCTGGAGGCGATGTGTCGCGACTGGCCGTTCTTCTCCACCCGCATCGCCATGCTGGAAATGGTGTTCGCCAAAGCCGACCTGTGGCTGGCGGAATACTACGATCAGCGCCTGGTGGATAAATCGCTGTGGCCGCTGGGCCAACAGCTGCGCGATCAGCTGGAAAGCGACATCAAGGTGGTGCTGACCATCGCCAACGATGCGCACCTGATGGAAGACCTGCCGTGGATCGCCGAATCCATCGCGCTGCGCAACGTTTATACCGACCCACTGAACGTCTTGCAGGCCGAGCTGCTGCATCGTTCGCGTCAGCAGGAGCAGCCGGACGCCCGCGTCGAGCAGGCGCTGATGGTCACCATCGCCGGCGTCGCCGCCGGGATGCGCAACACCGGCTAGTGAGCCTAATCGCGGCCCCGTTTATCGGGGCCGTTTTTTTATGTCTTGTCTTCCCCACAAAAAAAGGGCGCCGCGGTAAAGCGACGCCCTTTTTCAATGGAACAAGCCTGTCAGGCGGCGGCCACCGGTCGCACGCCCAGCGTGTGGCAGATGGCGTAGCTCATCTCGGCGCGGTTCAGCGTATAGAAGTGGAAATCTTTCACCCCTTCGCGGCTGAGGATCTTCACCATGTCCATGGCGATGTTGGCACCGACCATTTTGCGGGTCTCCGCATCGTCGTCCAGCCCTTCGAACATGCTGGTCATCCAGCTTGGCACCCGCACGTTGGTCATGGTGGCGAAGCGCTGCAGCTGCTTGAAGTTGGACACCGGCAGAATGCCCGGCACGATTTCCACGTCGATACCGGCGGCGACGCAGCGGTCGCGGAAGCGCAGGTAGCTCTCAACGTCGAAGAAGAACTGGGTGATGGCGCGGCTGGCGCCGGCATCGATCTTACGTTTCAGGTTAATCAAATCGGCCTGGGCGCTCTTCGCCTCCGGGTGCACTTCCGGGTAGGCGGCGACGGAAATGTCGAAGTCGCCCACGTCTTTCAGCAGCGCCACCAGATCGGTCGCGTACATTTCCGGCTTGCCGCCGCCCGGTGGCAGATCGCCGCGCAGCGCCACGATGTGACGAATGCCGCTGTTCCAGTAATCGGTCGCGATGTCGCGCAGCTGCGCCGGGCTGGCGTCGATGCAGGTCAGGTGCGGCGCCGCCTCCAGGCCGGTGCGCTCCTTGATCCCCTTGATGATGCTGTGGGTGCGATCGCGCTCGCCGGAGTTGGCACCGTAGGTGACGGAAACGAATTTGGGTTTGAGGATGCTCAGACGATCGATCGACTGCCACAGGGTCTCTTCCATCTCGCTGGTGCGCGGCGGGAAGAACTCGAATGATACGTTAATCTGGCCGTTCAACTCCGCCAGACTCTGATTCAGCGCTTCCCGCTGGTTTGCGTGGAAAAAGCTCATACCCTGCTCACCTCTTATCGATCACTGTTTTTATTTCATTTTGATGAGCGTCTATACGTTTAGACGTCTAGATAGAAAATGCCGCATGTTGGCTAAAGAGTCAACAGGAAAATGAGGGGAATAAGATGATTAATCCTCACCCACTCAACGAGGGAATTTCATGACGGCGGCAGGGATAAGTATGGCAGGAAAAGCAAGGGGCGCGGTGAACCCGCGCCCGCAGAGGATTAAAGCAGCTGCGCCAACCGGTTAAGGTCTGACTGGATCGCGCCGGCGGTCACGTCGCGGCCGGCGCCCGGCCCGCGGATCACCAGCGGATTATCGCGATACCAGCGGCTTTCGATGGCGAACACGTTGTCGCACGGCAGCAGCGAGGCCAGCGGATGCTCAGGACGCACCGCCTCCACGCCGACCCGCGCCTTGCCATTGGCATCGAAACGCGCCACGTGACGCAACACCAGGCCCATTTCGCTGGCGGCCTCAAAGCGCTGCTGCATCTGCTGGTTCAGCGCCTCACCGTTCTCGAAGAACTGATCGACGGAGCCCAGCTCGCAGCCCGCCGGCACCAGCGACTCGACCCGTACCTGGTTCGGTTCGATGTCGTAGCCCGCTTCGCGCGCCAGGATCACCAGCTTGCGCATCACGTCCTGACCAGAAAGATCGACCCGCGGATCCGGTTCGGTCAGCCCCTGCTGCCAGGCCTGATCCACCAGTTCAGTGAACGGCACCGTGCCGTCATACTGCAAGAACAGCCAGGAAAGCGTGCCGGAGAAGATGCCGCTGATTGCCAAAATACTGTCGCCGCTGTCGCGCAGATCGCGCACCGTATGGTTGACCGGCAGGCCGGCGCCGACGGTGGCGTTGTACAGCCAGTGGCGGCCGGTTTTGGCAAAGGCGTCGCGAATTTGGCGATAGGTATCGCTGCACGAGGCGCCCGCCAGCTTGTTGGCGCTGATCACGTGGAAACCGTAGCTGGCGAAATCCAGATACTGCCCGGCTAGCTCTTCGCTGGCGGTCACGTCGAGCACCACCAGATCGTCGAACGGGTGCGCGCGCATCCACAGGAACAGCGACTCTTCGTCGAGTTCCTGCGCCTCGTCCTCAAAGAACGCCAATGCACGGCTGGCATCCAGCCCCTCGTAGTTCAGCAGGCTGCGGCGGCTGTCCACCACCCCCGCCAGGATAAATTCGAAACCGCTGCGCGCGGAGATATTGGTCTGCTCACGGGCGAACAGCTCCAGCCAGCGCGACCCGATGTTGCCCTTGCCGAACAGCACCAGACCGATACGCTTCTCGGCGCGGAACAGGCTTTGGTGCAGCCCCTGAATCAGCAGCGCGGTCGGCCCCTGGCGCAATACCGCCACCAGGCTGATGCCATCTTCGGCCTGCCAGATAAACTCAACCGGCTGATCTTTCAGTTGCTGATAGAAACGGTGGCTGTGCAGCGGGTTCTTGCATACCCCGGCGCCGACCATCGCCACCAGCGCCAACCCTTCGCGCAGGTGCAGTTCACCCGGCAGCGCCGAGGCCTGCAGGGTCGCCAGCGCGCTGTTGACCACCTCGGAGGTGTAGCACAGCTGTATCCGATTGCGGTCAGGATGGATGCCCACCGCCAGCGGTTTGATCTGTGCGCGCTTGAGCACCAGATCCAACTCTTTCTGCGCCAATTTGAAGTCGTGCTGAGCGGCGACGTGCAGCTCAATCAGACACACGTCATCGTGGCTGGTGACAATCTTGGCGCCAGTGCCGGACGCCAATACGCGCTCGATGCGTGTCGAGCCCTGCTCCGGCTGGTAGCTGCAGCGCAGCTGAAGATCGATATCGCTGCCGGAGACCGGCTGCAGGGTGCGGGTATGCAGCACCGGCGCCGCCAGGCGCGCCAGCTCGCTGGCTTCGTCCAGGCGCAGCAGCGGCAGCAGGCAGGCGTCTTTCACCTTGCGCGGGTCGGCGCTGTATACCCCGGCCACGTCACTCCAGATGGTGACGCGCGCCGCGCCGGCCAACGCGCCGACCTGAGTGGCAGAGTAGTCGCTGCCGTTGCGCCCCAACAGCACGGTTTCCCCGGCGTCGTTGCGCGAAATGAAGCCGGTCACCACCAGGCGCTTGCCCGGATGTTGGGCCAACAATTGTTGCAACAGCGGATAAGAACGGCCTTCATCCACCTGCGGCTGCGCGGCGCGCTCGGCGCGCAGGAAATCACGCGCATCCAGCCAGGCCGCCTGCATATCCAGGTGGTTGAGCACCGCCGCCATCAGGCGCGCCGACCAGATCTCGCCGTGCCCGACCACTTCGGCATAGCACACCTCGTCGACTTTGCCGTCCAGCAGCACCGCCAGACGTTCCAGATCCTGAATGAACTCGGCGATCAGCGGCTCGGCGCTTTCCGCCGGCAGCAGGCCGCCGATAAGATCGCTATGATAGCGACGCAACGTCTGCTGCACCTGGTGCGCAGACAGGCGATCGCTCTGGCTGAGCTTCAGCCAGTTGATCAACTGGTTGGTGGTACTGCCGGCGGCCGATACCACCATCATGTCGCCCGGCTGGCTGTATTCCGCCATAATCCCGGCCACACGCAGATAACACTTCACATCCGCCAGACTGCTGCCGCCAAACTTGTGCAGTTGACGCCCGCTCACCGGCCCTGCTACAGCAATTGCATTCATGCTTACCTCGTTGCCGCCGCCTGGAAAGCGCGTTCCAGATCGGCAATCAAATCTTCACTGTCTTCAATACCCACGGAAATGCGCAGCAGGCTCTCGGAGATGCCGGCCGCTGCCCGCGCCTCCGCCGCCATACCGGCGTGGGTCATGGTCGCTGCATGCGAGATCAGGCTTTCTACGCCGCCCAGCGATTCTGCCAGAGTAAACAGCTCAAGGGCAGAGAGAAAACGGCGCAGCACCGCTTCATCGCCGTCCAGTTCAAAACTCAGCATCGCGCCGAAGCCGCGCTGCTGCCGGCGGGCGATCTCATGCCCCGGATTTTCCGGCAGGGAGGGATGATACAGCTTTTTCACCAGCGGTTGCTGCTGTAAATAGCCGACAATCGCTTCGGCGTTTTGCTGCGCCGCCTTGATGCGCGGCGACAGCGTGCGCATGCCGCGCAGCAGCAGATAGCTGTCGAACGCGCCGCCGGTCACGCCGATATTGTTCGCCCACCAGGCCAATTCGACCGCCAGCTCGGGATCTTTGGCAATCACCGCGCCGGCCACCACGTCCGAATGCCCGTTCAGGTATTTGGTGCAAGAATGGACCACCAGATCGGCACCGAGTTCGATCGGCTGTTGCAGGGCCGGGCTGAGGAAGGTGTTGTCCACCACCGTCAACGCGCCCGCCGCGTGTGCGGCGGTGCAGATCGCCGCAATGTCCACCACGCGCAGCAGCGGATTGCTGGGGCTTTCAATCAGCACCAGCTTCGGCTTTTGCGCCAGCGCCTGCTGCAGGGCGGCTTCATTACCCTGATCGACGAACAATACGCGATAGGCGCCGCGCTTGCTCAGGCTGTCGAACAACCGATAGCTGCCGCCGTAGCAGTCGTGCGGCGCCACCAGCAGATCGCCCGGCTTCAGCAGCACGGTGGTCACCAGATGGATCGCCGACATCCCGCTGCCGGTCATCACCGCGCCGGCGCCGCCTTCCAGCTCCGCCAACGCGCGTTGCACCACGTCGCGCGTCGGGTTGCCGCGGCGCGAGTAATCATGGGCTCGGGGTTGGTTGAAGTCGGTAAAGTTATAGGTGCTGGACAGATGAATCGGCGGGACAACGCAGCCATACTGTTCGTCGTCGTTCAGGCCGCTGCGTACGGCAATCGTGGCTGGTTTACGCGTCATGGGCTCGCTCGGCTCTCGGTTCGGTGAATGAGGCCTAAAGAGTAATCGCAGGATTGATAGACGTCAATACATCTGGACATCTAAACTTCTCTGCGTATAGATTGAGCAATGGCACAATACCCGCTAAAATTATGCCGATATGACATGACGATAAGATGTTAAGCCACAATGTCCGGCCGAGGCGGGGCATTCAGTGACCCTGGTCGCGTAAAATTGACATTTATTTAGTGAGAACAGTGAAGATCGGGCATAATTGGCCGGTTTTTAGAATTTTGTAATTTTTCTGACAAAGTTAAGGTGTCCCATGGCTGAGTGGAACGGCGAGTATGTCAGCCCTTACGCTGAACACGGTAAAAAAAGCGAGCAAGTCAAAAAGATCACGGTATCCATTCCGCTGAAGGTCCTGAAAATCCTCACCGACGAACGGACCCGTCGCCAGGTGAACAACCTGCGCCACGCCACCAACAGCGAACTGCTGTGCGAAGCGTTTCTGCATGCCTTTACCGGCCAGCCGCTGCCGAACGATGAAGACCTGCGCAAAGAGCGCAGCGATGAAATCCCGGAAGCCGCAAAAGCGTTGATGCGCGAACTGGGTGTCGATCCCGATACCTGGGAATATTGAGAACCGTCCGGCGAACGCCGGCGGCAGAAACGAAAAAAGGCGCCAAAGGCGCCTTTTTCATCGGACGATAAGAAATCTTATTTCTTAGCGCCTGGTACGCTGAAACGCTTGTTGAAGCGGTCAACGCGGCCACCGGTAGCAACGTCACGCTGCTTGCCAGTGTAGAACGGGTGGCATGCGCCACAAACGTCCAGGTTCAGATCGTGGCCCACGGTGGAGCGGATCTTCATCACGTTACCGCAAGAGCAGTTAGCAGTAACTTCTTCGTATTTTGGGTGGATACCTTGTTTCATGGGAAACCTCAGTTAAGGCCGTGTCGCTATCCAGCCCTGTTTCGCCAGACACCACACGTGGTTGATAATAGAATTTTGGTATCGAATTATACCAAAGGCGGCAAATTATACAGCATTAGTCGAGGCGCGCAATCGGAACCGTACATTTGCCGATGCGCCGTGTAAACTGATGCCCACTTTTTTCAATTTGGATGAGATCATGCCCGTCGTACACGTTGCCTTGCCGGTCCCCCTCGCCCGCACCTTCGACTATCTGCTGCCGCCCGGCATGCAGCCGGTGGCCGGCGCGCGCGTGGGCGTGCCCTGGGGCAGGCAGCATGCGATCGGCATCGTCACCGGCTGCAGCGACACCAGCGAACTGCCGCTGGACAAGCTCAAACCGATCGACAGCGTGATCGACGCCGAGTCGCTGTTCTCCCCCAGCCTGTGGCGCATCCTGCGCTGGGCCAGCGATTACTATCACTACCCCATCGGCGAGGTGCTGTTCCATGCGCTGCCGATCCTGCTGCGGCAAGGCAAACCGGCCGAGGCCGCACCGCTGTGGCAATGGTTCGCCACCGAAGAGGGGCGCGCCACCCCGCCCGAAAGCCTGAAACGCGCGCCGAAACAGCAGCAGGCGCTGGCGGCGCTGCTGCAACGCCCGGTCTATCGCCACCAGGTCAGCCAGCTGGAGCTGACGGAAAGCGCCCTGCAGGCGCTACGCGCCAAAGGGCTGATCGATCTGCGCGCTCAGGTCGCGGATACGCACGACTGGCGCCCTAACTTCGCGGTGCTCGGCGAGCGGCTGCGGCTGAACACTGAACAGGCTACCGCCGTCGGGGCGATCAGAAGCGAGGATGAGCAGTTCGCCGCCTGGCTGCTGGCCGGGGTGACCGGCTCCGGCAAGACCGAGGTCTACCTCAGCGTACTGGAGAACGTGCTGGCCAAAGGCCGGCAGGCGCTGGTGCTGGTGCCGGAAATCGGCCTGACGCCGCAAACCATCGCCCGCTTTCGCGAGCGCTTCAACGCGCCGGTAGACGTAATGCACTCCGGCCTGAACGACAGCGAGCGGCTGGCGGTTTGGCTGCGCGCGCGCAGCGGCGAAGCCGCCATCGTCATCGGCACCCGCTCGGCGCTGTTCACGCCGTTCCGTCAGCTGGGCGTGATCATCATCGACGAAGAGCACGACAGCTCTTATAAACAACAGGAAGGCTGGCGCTACCACGCCCGCGATCTGGCGGTGTTCCGCGCCCGGGAAGAGGATATCCCGATGGTGATGGGCTCCGCGACCCCGGCATTGGAAACGCTGCACAACGTGCAGCTGGGCAAATACCGCCAACTGAAGCTCACCCAACGCGCGGGCAACGCCAAACCGGCGGCGCAGCACCTGATCGATCTGAAGGGGCTGCCGCTGAAGGTCGGCCTGTCGCAGCCGCTGCTGAAGAGCATGCAGCACCATTTAAAAGCCGGCAATCAGGTGATGCTGTTCCTCAACCGCCGCGGTTACGCCCCGGCGCTGCTGTGCCACGAGTGCGGCTGGATCGCCGAATGCCAGCGCTGCGATCACTACTACACCTTCCACCAGCATCAGCGCCAGCTGCGCTGCCACCACTGCGACAGCCAGCGGCCGGTGCCGCACCAGTGCCCGCAGTGCGGCTCCACCCACCTGGTGTCGGTCGGCGTCGGCACCGAACAGCTGGAGCAGGAGCTGGCGCCGCTGTTCCCCGATACGCCAATCACCCGCATCGATCGCGACACCACCAGCCGTAAAGGCGCGCTTGAGCAGCACCTGGCGGATATCCATCGCGGCGAAGCGCGCATTTTGATCGGCACGCAGATGCTGGCCAAGGGCCACCATTTTCCCGACGTCACCCTGGTGGCGTTGCTGGACGTGGACGGCGCGCTGTTCTCCGCCGACTTCCGCTCCGCCGAGCGTTTCGCTCAGCTGTATACCCAGGTCTCCGGGCGGGCCGGCCGGGCGGGCAAACAGGGTGAAGTGCTGCTGCAAACCCACCATCCGGAGCACCCGCTGCTGCAGGTGCTGCTGCAACAGGGTTACGACGCCTTCGCCAAACAGACGCTGGCGGAGCGCAACAGCGTGTTTCTGCCGCCTTACACCAGCCACATCATCGTGCGCGCCGAAGATCACGACAACCAGCAGGCCCCGCTGTTCCTGCAGCAGCTGCGCAACCTGCTGGAAGCCAGCCCGCTGAAGGACGACTCGCTATGGGTGATGGGCCCGGTGCCGGCGCTGCAGTCCAAACGCGGCGGCCGTTTCCGCTGGCAGCTGCTGCTGCAGCACCCGACGCGGCGCGTCCTGCAACAGCTGATGAAAAGCTCGCTGCCGCTGATCGGCACCCTGCCGCAAACGCGCAAGGTGAAATGGACGCTGGATGTCGATCCGATCGACAGCTGATCCCGGAAAAGTCCGATTTAGCTGCCGCAGTGCAAACGTTTACCCTTGAAATTGCGAGCGAACGCTAAAAAACCTTCTCAGGTCACATTTTTTATGCAAATTAGGTAACAAAGGCGGGGCGTATTCTGTTTAGAATGTCTGCGAGGGCAAATTTTGTCGCCACATCGCAGCGCGACGGAGTGCCCGAACGCGAGTGGCGCTCAATGACAACAATCTCGCCACCGCATGCCGGACATTGTGAGCAAACAGCAGTAGTGGCGTCGGCATGGGGCTGACGCAAGGAGAAAGGCGTTGGAACACAAGAAAGAGTTATCCATGGCGACCATGAAAGACGTCGCCGAAATGGCGGGCGTTTCAACGGCTACCGTATCGCGTGCGCTGATGAACCCGGAAAAGGTGTCAACGCCGACGCGCCAGAAAGTGGAACAGGCCGTCCTGGCCGTGGGTTATTCTCCTCATGCTCTGTCACGCAATATCAAGCGCAACGAATCCCGCACCATCCTGGTGATCGTGCCCGACATCTGCGATCCGTTTTTCGCCGATGTGATCCAGGGGATCGAACAGACCGCCGCCCAACAAGGCTATCTGGTGCTGATCGGCGACTGCGCGCAGCAAAACCAGCAAGAGCGCACCTTCGTCAATCTGATCATCACCAAACAGATCGACGGCATGCTGCTGCTGGGCTCCAACCTGCCGTTCGACGCCAGCAAGGAAGAACAGCGCAACCTGCCGCCGATGGTGATGGCCAACGAGTTCGCCCCCGAGCTGGAACTGCCGACGGTGCACATCGACAATCTGACCGCCGCCTTTGAAGCCGTGCATTATTTGCATCAATTGGGCCACCGGCAGATCGCCTGCGTCGCCGGGCCGGAACAGATGCCGCTGAGCCATTATCGGCTGCAGGGTTACGTTCAAGCGCTACGTCGTAATGGCATTACCGTCGAAAGCAGCTATATTACCCGGGGTGATTTTACCTACGAAGCCGGCGCGCAAGCGCTGACGGCGCTGATGGCGCAGCCGAAACCGCCAACGGCGGTGTTCTGCCACAGCGACGTCATGGCGATCGGCGTGCTGTCCCAGGCGAAGAAAATGGGGCTGCGGATACCGCAGGATCTGTCGATCGTCGGCTTTGATGACCTCAAGCTGGCGCAGTATTGCGATCCGCCGCTGACCACGGTGGCGCAGCCGCGCTTCCAGATCGGCCAGCAGGCGATGTTGTTGCTGTTGGAGCAGTTGAACGGCCAGACGGTGGCCAGCGGCTCCCGGCTATTGGACAGTGAATTGATTATCAGAGGCAGCACCGCTGCCCCGAAACGCTAGTCAAATATTTTAGGGTTCAGTAACATGACGGACTTATCCTCTCATCAGGACACAGCGGAATAATAGTGGCACAAAAAGACTATGTAAGCCGTGGGCGCGCAGCAGGAGCTAAGCGTAAAACCCCCAGCCGTAAAAAACGCAGTTCTCCGAAGGTTTCCAAAACCGTGCTGGCGTTAGCCGCCGCGTTGCTGGTTGTCTTTGTCGGTGGCCTCTATTTCATTACCCACAACAAGCCGGAAGACGCGCCGTTGTTGCCTGCGCACACCACGCGCCCCGGCAACGGCCTGCCGCCGAAGCCGGAAGAGCGCTGGCGCTACATCAAAGAGCTGGAAAATCGGCAGATCGGCGTGCAAACCCCGACCGAACCGACGGCCGGCGGCGAGCTCAATTCCAAAACTCAGCTGACCGCCGAACAGCGGCAGCTGCTGGAGCAGATGCAGGCCGATATGCAGCAGCGCCCGACGCAGCTGAACGAAGTGCCGTATAACGATCCGGGCCAGGCCAACGCGCGCAGCACCCGCCAACAGCAGCAGATGCAACAACAGCAAATGCAGCAGCAGCAGGTCAGCCAGCCGCCGCGCAACCCGTTCAGCAACGGGGCCACTACCGCGCCGGTGCAGCCGCACCCGCAGCCAAAACCAACTACCCAGCAACCGGTGCAGGTGAAACAGCCTGAGCCGAAGCCGCAACCGAAGCCGGAGCCCAAACCGGAAGTGAAGCAGGAAACGGCCAAGCAGGAAACCAAACCGGAATCGAAGCAGAAGTGGATGGTGCAATGCGGTTCGTTCCGCGCCACCGATCAGGCTGAATCCGTGCGTGCGCGCCTGGCGTTCGAAGGCATCGAGAGCCGCATCACCGCCGGCGGCGGTTGGAATCGCGTGGTGCTCGGCCCGTACAGCAGCCGCGCCGCCGCGGACAAAACCCTTTCGCGCCTGAAGGGCGTCGGCATGTCGAGTTGCATTCCCCTCTCCGTTGGGGGTTGAAAAGCGTCAATCCCCCCCCATCTATACTCTCAATATGCCTCGTAGCGTCTGCGAAAGCAGGCGCTGCGGGGACTTCTTTCCGTCTTTAACGAGGGTCTGCTCGTGACAACAATTGTAAGCGTACGCCGCAACGGCCAGGTCGTCATCGGTGGTGATGGCCAGGCAACCCTGGGTAATACGGTGATGAAGGGTAACGTCAAGAAAGTGCGTCGCCTGTATAACGACAAAGTGATCGCCGGTTTCGCCGGTGGCACCGCTGACGCCTTCACGCTGTTTGAACTGTTTGAACGCAAACTGGAAATGCATCAGGGCCACCTGGTGAAAGCCGCCGTCGAGCTGGCGAAAGACTGGCGCACCGACCGCATGTTGCGCAAGCTCGAAGCGCTGCTGGCGGTCGCCGATGAAACCGCCTCGCTGATCATCACCGGCAACGGCGATGTGGTGCAGCCGGAAAACGATCTGATCGCCATCGGCTCCGGCGGCCCGTACGCCCAGGCCGCAGCCCGCGCCATGTTGGAAAATACCGAGCTGAGCGCCCGCGACATCGTTGAGAAATCCCTCAACATCGCCGGCGACATCTGTATTTACACCAACCATTTCCACACCATTGAAGAATTGCCTTCCAAAGCGTAAGGATCGAATACCATGTCTGAAATGACCCCGCGCGAGATCGTCAGCGAACTGGACAGCTATATCATTGGCCAAAACAAGGCCAAACGCGCTGTCGCCATTGCCCTGCGCAACCGCTGGCGCCGGATGCAGCTCAACGAGATGCTGCGTCACGAAGTGACCCCGAAAAACATTCTGATGATCGGCCCAACCGGCGTCGGTAAAACCGAAATCGCCCGTCGTCTGGCGAAGCTGGCCAACGCGCCGTTCATCAAGGTTGAAGCCACCAAGTTCACCGAAGTGGGCTATGTGGGCAAAGAAGTGGACTCCATCATCCGCGATCTGACCGATGCCGCCATCAAAATGGTGCGCATGCAGTCGATCGAGAAAAACCGCACCCGTGCCGAAGAGTTGGCCGAAGAGCGCATTCTCGACGTGCTGATCCCGCCGGCCAAGAACAACTGGGGCCAGCCGGAAGAGCATCAGGAGCCGTCCGCCGCCCGCCAGGCATTCCGCAAGAAACTGCGCGAAGGCCAGCTGGACGACAAAGAGATCGAAATCGATCTGGCCGCGGCGCCGATGGGCGTGGAAATCATGGCGCCTCCGGGCATGGAAGAGATGACCAACCAGCTGCAGTCGATGTTCCAGAACCTCGGCGGCCAGAAGCAAAAGCCGCGCAAGGTGAAGATCAAAGAAGCCTTCAAGCTGCTGGTGGAAGAAGAAGCCGCCAAGCTGGTGAACCCGGAAGAGCTGAAAGAGCAGGCGATCGAAGCGGTTGAACAGCACGGCATCGTGTTTATCGACGAGATCGACAAAATCTGTAAGCGCGGCGGCCAGAGCTCCGGCCCGGACGTCTCGCGCGAAGGCGTGCAGCGCGATCTGCTGCCGCTGGTGGAAGGCTGCACCGTGTCGACCAAGCACGGTATGGTGAAGACCGACCACATCCTGTTCATCGCTTCCGGCGCGTTCCAGACCGCCAATCCGTCGGATCTGATCCCGGAACTGCAGGGCCGTCTGCCGATCCGCGTTGAGCTGCAGGCGCTGACCACTGAAGACTTCGAGCGCATCCTGACCGAGCCGAGCGCGTCGCTGACCGAGCAGTACAAAGCGCTGATGGGCACCGAAGGCGTCAACATCGAGTTCACCGCCGACGGCATCCGCCGCATCGCCGAAGCCGCGTGGCAGGTCAACGAAAGCACCGAGAACATCGGCGCGCGTCGTCTGCACACCGTGCTGGAACGTCTGATGGAAGATATTTCCTACGATGCGAGTGAAATTAATGGCCAATCCATTACAATTGATGCGGATTACGTGCGCAGTCATCTGGATGAACTGGTGGCGGATGAAGATTTGAGTCGTTTTATCCTATAATCGCTCAATCATTGTCTTGTCAGTCATCTGTGTGGGAGGCATTGCCTCCCACAATTATTTCTAACGGACACCGCAACTCACTGACAGAAGCGAAACATGAGCTCATCAACCTCCACCACCCCGATCTCCGCCTGGCTGGAAAGTCTACGCCCCCGCACCCTGCCGTTGGCTTTTGCCTCCATCGTGGTCGGCTCGGCCATCGCCGCCTGGCACGGCAGCCTGAAACCTGAAGTGGCGCTGCTGGCGCTGTTGACCGCCGGCCTGCTGCAGATCCTCTCCAACCTGGCGAACGACTACGGCGATGCGGTCAAAGGCAGCGACAAAGAAGATCGCATCGGGCCGTTGCGCGGCATGCAAAAAGGCATGATCACCCAGGCGCAGATGAAACGGGCGCTGGTGGTGACGGTGGTGCTGATCGCCCTCGCCGGCTGTTCGCTGATCGCAGTCGCCTGCGAGCAACCCAGCGACGTGGTGGGCTTCCTGGTGCTGGGCGGGCTGTCTATCGTGGCGGCCATCACCTATACCGTCGGCAACAAGCCCTACGGGTATTTGGGGCTGGGCGACATCTCGGTGCTGGTGTTCTTCGGCTGGCTGAGCGTGGCCGGCACCTACTATCTGCAAACGCACACCTTCGACAGCGTCGTGATGCTGCCGGCCACCGCCTGTGGCCTGCTGGCGACGGCGGTGCTCAACATCAACAATCTGCGCGATATCGAGAGCGATCGCGAAAACGGCAAGAACACGCTGGCGGTGCGCCTCGGCCCGCACAAGGCGCGCATTTACCATGCCCTGCTGCTCGGCGGCGCGGTGCTGTGTTTCGCGCTGTTTACGCTGTTCAATCTCCACAGCCCGTGGGGCTGGCTGTTCGTGCTGGCGATCCCGCTGCTGGTGCGCCACGGCCTGCGCGTGCTGCGCGATCCGACGCCGGTCGGCATGCGGCCGATGCTGGAACACATGGTCAAGGCGGCGTTGCTGGCCAACCTGCTGTTCGCCATCGGCGTGGCGCTCAGTTAAAAACTGATGATTTTGCCAACAGGGCGAATAAAGGGATATACTGAACATTCCAGCGGCAAACAGACGTAAAATCCTATGAAATACGATACTTCCGAACTTTGCGACATCTATCATGAAGAGGTGAACGTTGTTGAACCTCTGTTCTCCAATTTTGGCGGGCGTACTTCATTTGGCGGGCAGATCACCACGGTGAAATGCTTTGAGGATAACGGCCTGTTGTTCGATCTGCTTGAAGAAAACGGCCGCGGCCGCGTGCTGTTGGTCGACGGCGGCGGTTCGGTACGCCGGGCGCTGATCAACGCCGAACTGGCGCGCCTGGCCGCCCAGAACGAATGGGAAGGCATCGTGGTGTACGGCGCGGTGCGTCAGGTGGACGATCTGGAAGAACTCGACATCGGCATTCAGGCGATGGCGGCGATCCCGGTGGGTGCCGTGAGCGAAGGCGTGGGCGAAAGCGATATCCGCGTCAACTTCGGTGGCGTCACCTTCTTCTCCGGCGATCACCTGTATGCCGACAACACCGGCATCATCCTCTCCGAAGACCCGCTCGACATCGAGTGATTTTCGGTCATGAAAAAGGGCGCCTGAGGCGCCCTTTTCGTTGCTGCATGGCGTGAGGAATCAGACCTCTTCCATTTTGCCCAGCAGAGCGCGCAGGCGATCTTGCCATACGTGCTGTTCTTCTTTCAGCTGTTGGTTTTCGCGCACCAGCGCTTCGTGGTTGCCGGAGGCAGCCTGAACTTCCTGCGACAGAGAGTTGTTTTTGTCTTTCAGCTCTTCAATTTCCATCTGCAACAAGGTGATGGTATCAATCGCCTGCTGTACTTTTGCTTCCAGTTTCTCAAATACTTCAAATGACATGCTTCAGTCCCCTCATGATAGCAAGGCGTACATCTATAAGTAGCGGCCGCAACGTCGGCTGCAGCTACTGCGAATATTGCATCGCGCTCAGTGACGCGCGCCGTTACGGAAGGCGCGCCAGTCTCGATTCGTTAAAAACGATTGTAAGTAGCCAGTCTCCGCCTGTCTAGCAACATACCGGATCATCGCGCAGTCTGTTGCAATTTTCCTGCCCCCGCCATCAGCAAAAACTGAAAATCCCCGCCGCCACCGCCGCGAGTTGTTAACAACCCTCGCCAAACCACTGGTCAGATCACACTTTTATGGCTCAGAAAGAACACTAAACGACGCGAAATCGCTCAATTTTATGACGCGCCACACACATTTTGATTTCGCTATTTCTCGTTTATGTTCGTTAACGATAAATTTACATCACGTCCTTATTCAATAATTGGACGAGATGAAAAAAACTGTGCCCATAGGCCGGATGTATACCCAACTGAGCCTATAAACCAACAACCGCCGTTTTGCAGGACAACAACATTATGAGCCAAACCACCAGTCCGACATTAAAAGGCCAGTGCATCGCCGAGTTCCTCGGCACGGCGCTGCTGATCTTCTTTGGCGTAGGCTGCGTTGCCGCGCTGAAACTGGCGGGCGCCAGCTTCGGCCAGTGGGAAATCAGCATCATTTGGGGCCTGGGCGTCGCCATGGCCATCTATCTGACCGCCGCCATTTCCGGCGCGCATCTCAACCCTGCGGTCACCCTCGCTCTGTGGCTGTTCGCCTGCTTCGACGGGCGCAAAGTGGTGCCTTACATCATTGCACAGGTCGCCGGTGCCTTCTGCGCCGCTGCCCTGGTCTATGGGCTGTACTACAACCTGTTCTTCGACTTTGAAGCGGCTCACCACATGGTGCGCGGCAGCAACGAAAGCCTCGAACTGGCGGGCATCTTCTCGACTTACCCTAACGCGCACATCTCCGTCGGCCAGGCCTTCCTGGTAGAAACGGTGATCGCCGCCATTCTGATGTGCCTGATCCTGGCGCTGACCGACGACGGCAACGGCATTCCGCGCGGCCCGCTGGCCCCGCTGCTGATCGGTATTCTGATTGCCGTGATCGGCGCCTCCATGGGACCATTGACCGGCTTTGCGTTGAACCCGGCGCGTGACTTCGGGCCGAAACTGTTTGCCTACCTGGCCGGCTGGGGCAAAGTCGCCTTCACCGGCGCACGGGACATCCCGTACTTCCTGGTGCCGATCTTCGCCCCTATCGTCGGCTGTGGCCTGGGCGCTTTCGGTTACCGCGCGCTGATTGGCCGCCACCTGCCGTGCGACGTCTGCGTGACGGAAGAAGAGCCTGATGCCAAGACCCAGCAGCGCAAAGCGTGATGGGTGCAGTTTTACACGGTTAACAACAGCAGGATAATTACCATGACTGTAGAAAAAAAATACATTGTCGCACTCGACCAAGGGACCACCAGTTCACGCGCCGTCGTGCTCGATCACGACGCCAACATCGTTGCGGTATCGCAGCGCGAATTCCCGCAGATCTATCCAAAGGCCGGCTGGGTTGAGCACGACCCGATGGAGATCTGGGCGTCGCAAAGCTCGACGCTGGTAGAAGTGCTGGCGAAAGCCGACATCAGTTCCGATCAGATCGCCGGCATTGGCATCACCAACCAGCGAGAAACCACCATCGTCTGGGAAAAAGAGACCGGCAAGCCGATTTACAACGCCATCGTCTGGCAGTGCCGCCGCACCGCCGACATCTGCGAGAAGCTCAAGCGCGACGGCCTGGAAGAGTACATCCGTCACAACACCGGCCTGGTGGTTGACCCGTACTTCTCCGGCACCAAGGTGAAGTGGATCCTGGACAACGTCGAAGGCGCCCGCGAGCGCGCCAAGCGCGGCGAACTGCTGTTCGGCACCGTCGATACCTGGCTGGTGTGGAAAATGACCCAGGGGCGCGTACACGTTACCGATTACACCAACGCCTCACGCACCATGATGTTCAACATCCACGAGCTGGACTGGGATGAGCGCATGCTGGAAGTGCTGGATATCCCGCGTGCCATGCTGCCGAAAGTCCGCCCTTCCTCCGAGGTGTACGGCCAGACCAACATCGGCGGTAAAGGCGGCACGCGTATTCCTATCGCCGGTATCGCCGGTGACCAGCAGGCAGCGCTGTACGGCCAGCTATGCGTTCAACCGGGCATGGCGAAGAACACCTACGGCACCGGCTGCTTCCTGCTGATGAACACCGGCAAAGAAGCGGTGCGCTCGAAAAATGGCCTGCTGACCACCATCGCCTGCGGCCCGCGCGGTGAAGTGAACTATGCGCTGGAAGGCGCGGTGTTCATCGGCGGTGCGTCTATCCAGTGGCTGCGCGATGAGCTGAAACTGATCAGCGACGCCGCCGACTCCGAATACTTCGCCACCAAGGTGAAAGACAGCAACGGCGTCTATGTGGTGCCGGCCTTTACCGGCCTGGGCGCCCCTTACTGGGATCCGTATGCCCGCGGCGCCATCTTCGGCCTGACCCGTGGCGCCAACAGCAACCACATCATCCGCGCCACGCTGGAATCCATCGCCTTCCAGACCCGTGACGTACTGGACGCCATGCAGGCCGACGCCAACACCCGCCTGCAATCGCTGCGCGTGGACGGTGGCGCGGTCGCCAACAACTTCCTGATGCAGTTCCAGTCCGATATCCTCGGCACCCGCGTAGAACGCCCTGAGG
Organism: Serratia sp. 2880STDY5682894; assembly: GCF_001537385.1. Taxonomy (NCBI): domain Bacteria; kingdom Pseudomonadati; phylum Pseudomonadota; class Gammaproteobacteria; order Enterobacterales; family Yersiniaceae; genus Serratia; species Serratia sp. 2880STDY5682894. Next base: position 36,834 of record NZ_FCJA01000012.1, read on the forward strand.
TGCGTGAATCGACGGCGCTGGGTGCCGCGTTCCTGGCGGGCCTGGCCATCGGCTACTGGAACGATCTGGATGAAGTGAAGAGCAAAGCGGTGATTGAGCGCGAATTCCGCCCAAGCATCGAAACCACCGAACGCAACTACCGCTACAGCGGCTGGAAAAAAGCGGTGGCTCGTGCTCAGGCATGGGAAGATCACGAGTAATCTCGACGCTGCCGTTTCTCCAACAAGCGCTGCCTGCGGGCGGCGCTTTTTTTTGCCCCGCCCCGCCGCCACCGCGCTGTGATAGACTTTGCCGATATTTTCTTCCCTTTCTCACAGACAGGTTTGCCATGAAACGTGAATTAGCCATCGAATTTTCCCGCGTTACCGAAGCCGCCGCGCTGGCGGGCTACAAATGGCTGGGACGCGGCGACAAGAACGCCGCCGACGGCGCGGCGGTCCACGCCATGCGCATCATGCTCAACAAAGTGGATATCGATGGCCGCATCGTGATCGGCGAAGGCGAGATCGACGAAGCGCCGATGCTGTATATCGGCGAACAGGTCGGCACCGGCCAGGGCGACGCGGTCGACATCGCGGTCGATCCGATCGAAGGCACCCGCATGACCGCCATGGGCCAGTCGAATGCGCTGGCGGTATTGGCGGTGGGCGATCGCGGCACCTTCCTGCACGCGCCGGACATGTACATGGAGAAGCTGGTGGTCGGCCCGGCGGCGCGCGGCGCCATCGATCTCGACCTGCCGCTGGCGGAGAACCTGCAGAACGTCGCCGCACGGCTGGGCAAACCGCTGTCGCAGCTGACGGTGATCGTCTTGGCCAAACCGCGCCACGACGGCGTCATCGCGCAGATGCAGCAGCTGGGCGTGCGGGTGTTCGCCATTCCTGACGGCGACGTGGCGGCCTCCATTCTCACCTGCATGCCGGAAAGCGAGGTCAATGTGATGTATGGCATCGGCGGCGCGCCGGAAGGGGTGATCTCAGCCGCGGTGATCCGCGCGCTGGACGGCGACATGCAGGCGCGTTTGCTGCCGCGCCATGAGGTGAAAGGCGACAGCGCCGAGAACCGCCGCATCGGCGAACAGGAACTGACACGCTGCCGGGAAATGGGTATCGAGGCCGGTCAGGTGCTGCGCATGGACCAGATGGCGCGCAACGACAACGTGATCTTCTCCGCCACCGGCATCACCAAGGGCGATCTGCTGGAAGGTATCAGCCGCCAGGGCAACATGGCCACGACCGAAACCCTGCTGATCCGCGGCAAGTCGCGCACCATCCGCCGCATCCGTTCGACCCACTATCTGGATCGCAAAGACCCGGCGCTGCACGAGTTTTTGCTGTAAGCCGACAAGAGACCGCCCCCAGCAGCCGCTGAGGGCGGGTTCATCCCGCCACCGGCGTTTTGGCGGGCAGCAGTTTCCCACGCAACAGCAGCCACAGCGTCTTCACCATCAGGCCGACGAGCAGCAGGTTAGCCAACGCGAACAGCCCCCAGGCCAGCACTTGCATATCGGCCCCGCGCTGGCTCTGCAACAACCGCAGCGACGCGTTCGCCATCGCCGATAAGCCGAACGAGAAAGCCCACATGCCCGGGCTGAAGCCACCGGCAAAAAACCAACGCACCAACCGGAACATAAAAAACAGCTGCAGCAGGCCGTAGCCCAACAGGATTAAGGCGAACGTATCGAAGTCGTTGCCATTGACGCATAACCACGCGTAGCAGGCGACAAAGGCCGGAGCCAGCTGAATACCGATAACGCCGCGGGCGGCGGCCGGCAGCGCGGCCTTGGTGCGCAGACGGTGGATGATGGCGGGTTCGAGGGTCAGCCATGAAATCAAACCGGCTCCAAGAAACATCATGCCGATATCAGGGTGGCCGGCGGTGCCAAACGCCATCGCGCAGATAAAGTTAGCGGCCACCGTCGGCAGGTAGAATCCCGGCGTCGTGGCCTCCGACGCGAACTCGCCGCGCCACAACGGCGCACAGCGCCAGGCCGAGAAGATGAGCTGGCCGACGGAGCCCGCGACCATCAGCCCATTCGCCAGCGGCAGGCTATAGGGGTGCAGACCGATGGACACCAACACGCCGCCTGCCGGAAGCAGGCTGATAAAACTGAACTGAGTGTTGCTGCGAAACTCGTCACGCACCGCGCGTGGGTCAATCAGGCAGCGGCAGAGATAGATCAGCGCCAACGCCAGCCAGATAGCACTGCCGAGAAAGATGAGCGACTCACCCAGCCAGCCGGGCCCATAGCCGAGCGTGGCGGCGTATCGCCAGGCGCTGCCGAGGCCGAAAACCCCCAGAACCATCCCAAAGAAGCCGACGGGAACACGTTGAATGCACTGCAGTGATGACATAGCGAATAACCCGGAAAAATACTGTCGGTAAAGTGTATACCGATCGCCTCAGCGCAGTAATAACCTGGGTCAAACCGGCGGCAGGACCTTAGTCGTCTTGCAAGACTAAGGCCTGCGCCGGTTCAGGAAGAGGGTTATGCGGTATGCCCCTGATGTTGCATCCGGTTGGACAGCGGCCACCAGCACAGCAGGATCAGCAGCGCCATCGCGAACATCAGCAATCCGAGGCTGAACTGCCCGGTTTGCGGCAGCATGGCGGAAAGCCAGGTCGCGAGCCCCGATCCCATGTTCTGCATGCCGCCCACCAACGCGCCCGCCGCGCCGGCCAGGTAAGGGAACGGCTCCATCGCCCCGGTGGTCGCCAGCGGGAACAGCATGCCGGCGCCGAAGAAGAACAGCGCGGCCGGCACGATCAGCGTCCAGATGTTCATCACGCCGAACCAGCCCGGGATCCACATCATCGCCCCCGCCAGCAGGCAGCTAATCACCGAATGCCACATCAGGGTGTGGAAGGTCTTGCCGTCGCGCCCGGCGTACCAGGCGCCGAAAAACGCCGCCGGGATCGGCAGAATGAACAGGATGCTGACGGTCAGACCGCTCAGCCCCAATACGCCGCCCATCAACACGCCACAGCTGGCCTCGAATACCGCAATCCCCGCCAGCGCGCCGATCAGCATCACCAGATAGCAGCTGAAGGTGCTGTCGCCCAGCAGCTGGCGAAAACTGGCCAGCATGCGGCGTTTTTCCGTCTGCACCGGGCGGGTCTCCGGCAACCAGCGAAACATGGCGAAGGCGACGCAGGCGCACAGCGCCAACAGGAAGGCATAACAGGCGCGCCAGCCGAACACCATTGCCAATGCGCCGCCGATCACCGGCGCGAGCAGCGGGCTAACCAGAATCCCCATGTTCAACAGGCTATTGGCGTAGCGCAGCGCGGTGCCGGCATACAGATCGCGCGGCATGGTGCGCGCCATCACGCCCGCCACGCCGGTGCCCATGCCCTGAATCGCGCTGGCGGCGACCAGCATCGTCAGGTTGGTGGACAGCAGCGCGCCCAGCGCACCGACCAGGAAGATCATCATGCCGGTCAGGATCACCGGACGACGTCCGATACGGTCCGATATCGGACCGTAAATCAGCTGGGAGAAACCGTAGGTCAGCAGATACGCCGCCATCACCCGTTGCACGGCGCCGGTGCGAACCGACAGATCGTGGGCGATATCAGCAATCACGGGAACATAAATGGTTTGCGCCATCTGGCCGACGGCGACCAACAGGATAAGCATCACCAGCAGGTGAAAATTCTCTAGTTTTCTCATTATCTTCGTTAACGTTTCAACTCGTCACAGCGTCCCGGTATGGCCGTTGCAGCAGCCAGAACGGCGAGCAGCCCTCTATGGCGGCATAAACTAATCAAATCTGATTTTTTTAGCGAGTTTCAGGCAGATATTGATCCAGGTCACACTGGCAGCAAACCCGACCAGGCTCGTAAATTAAACTGTACGTCTAACGCTTTGGAGTTAAAAATAGCGCCCTTGCAGTAGCCGCGCTTTAGCATTTAATCGATAATTCTTTTCATCAACTTGAAATAAAATAACACCATAGGGATTTGGTTCATGAAAACACCTGAGCTGATTTTATTGCAGTTAAAGGCTCTCGGCCCGCACTCGGCCAAAATGCTGGCGGAGCGTCTGGACATTACGCCGATGGGCATCCGACAACATCTGCAATCCCTGGAAAAACGTGAGTTGGTTTGTTACGAAGAAGCGCGCAGCAAGGTCGGCCGCCCGACGCGCTACTGGTCGCTGACCGAGCGAGGGCACGCCTTTGCCGCCGCCGATCAGGAGCGGCTGCGGGCATCCGCGCTGCAGCTGTTTGGCGGCGCCGGGGTGGAGCCGTTGCTCAACGCGCGCGAAGAGCAGCTTTATCTGCGTTATGCCGAAGAGCTGTCCGCCGAGCGCAGCCATCAGGACCGGTTAGCCCGCCTGGTGCGCCTGCGGCAACACGACGGTTACATGGCCGAATTGTTCGACCACCCGCACGGCACGCTGTTGGTGGAAAACCACTGCCCGATTGGCGTGGCCGGTTCCAGCTGCAGCAGCCTGTGCAATTCCGAGCTGCAGCTGTTTCACCGCCTGTTCGGCAACGACTACCGGGTAGAGCGCACCGCGCACGCCATTTCCGGCTCACGACATTGTGCTTATTTGATTCGACCACGGGAGCTTTAGAGTATGGCTGAATGGGTAAACGGCAAGGTTACGCAGGTAAAACAATGGACCGACGGGCTGTTCAGCCTGGTGGTCAATGCCCCCATCGATCCTTTCACCGCCGGGCAATTTGCCAAGCTGGCGCTGGAGATCGACGGCGAACGGGTGCAACGTGCCTACTCCTACGTCAATGCCCCCGACGACGCCAATCTGGAGTTCTATCTGGTCACCGTGCCGGAAGGCAAGCTGAGCCCGCGCCTCAGTCAGCTGCAGCCGGGCTCGGACGTGATGGTAACCAAAGAAGCGGCCGGCTTCTTCGTGCTGGACGAGGTGCCCGACTGCGATACGCTGTGGATGCTGGCGACCGGCACCGCCATCGGCCCCTATTTATCGATTCTGCAGCAGGGCGCCGGCCTGGAGCGCTTCAACAACCTGGTGCTGGTGCACGCCGCGCGCTTTGCGCGTGACCTGAGCTACCTGCCGCTGATGCAGCAACTGCAGCAGCGCTACAACGGCAAGCTGCGCATCCAGACCGTCGTCAGCCGCGAAGAGGCGCCCGGCTCATTGACCGGCCGCGTACCGGCGCTGATCGAGGACGGCCGGCTGGAAGCGGCGATCGGTTTGACTATCGACGCCGAAACCAGCCACGTGATGCTGTGCGGCAACCCGCAAATGGTGCGGGACACCCAGCAAACGCTGAAAGACCACCGCCAGATGCGCAAGCACCTGCGCCGCAAGCCGGGCCACATCACCAGCGAACACTACTGGTAACCCGGCGAGGGTCAGCGGAACTTCACCGGTTCGGCTTCCGGGCCGAACCGGTTATCTCCCGGCGTGCCGACGAAGGCCCCCAGATCGATCATCATCATCACGATAATCAGCGTCGGAATGAAGCGCCCAACGCCCCATTGCCAGATCGGCGCCAGCATCTGCCAGTTCCCCGCCGCCAGCATCCACGCCAGGATCAGCAGCAGCGCCCACCAGCCGGCCTTGTTGCGATCGTGCAGGCGCTTGACCAGCACCGCCGCCGTCGGCCACAGCAGCGCCACGATAAAGAAGGCGATGGATTGGATGGCGACCAGCTGATAATTGGCCAGCGTAAACGCCGCCGCCATCAGCACCAACCACAGCCCCATCCAAATCCAGAAGTCGCGCCGCCCGATGCGGCCCTTAAAAGAAAAACACCACTGTTGTAACGTCATCGATTCCTGCGCTCTAAGCCTGCCCATATTCTGCGCCGCAGTGTAACATAGGCGCTGCCGGGCCGAGTTTTCCGCCTCGCATAACGCGGTGCGCCGCACAGCTTTCTCGTCAGCGAACCGATAATGGCGTGGGATCTTTGACAAGCCCCGCGGGTTATCGCTTTAATCGGAGCCATCTTTGTCCTTGATGCCATACGCCATGCTGAGAAAAACCCTCGTCATCGCCTGCCTGCTTCAGGTGGCCGCCAGCGCCTGGGCCGATCCGCCGCCCGCCGATGCGACGCCCGCCGCACCTTACCTGCTGGCCGGGGCACCGACGTTCGATCTGACGGTGGTCAAATTCCGCGAAAAATACAACCGCGATAACCCGAAGCTGCCGATTGGCGAATTCCGCGCCATTCCCGCCGCCGAAGACGATTCGCCGCTGCTGACGCGCGCCGCCAGCAAACTCAACGAAAACCTGTACGCCTCCACCGCGCTGGAGAAAGGCACCGGTAAAATCAAAACGTTGCAGATCACTCACCTGCCGCTGCAGCAGGCCAATGAAGAAAAAGCCGCGCGCGCCATCGCCATCAGCTACATGGCGGCGCTGATGCGCCAGTTCGAACCGGCGTTGACGGTGGAACAGAGCCAGAACAAGGTGAACAGCCTGCTGGAAAAAGGCAAAGGGTCGCGCTTTTACCAACAGCAGGTCGGCGCCATTCGCTATGTCGTCTCGGACAACGGCGATAAAGGCGTAACCTTCGCGGTTGAACCGATTAAGCTGGCGCTTTCCGAGCCGTAACGGCGCGGCATTTAATGACGAAAAGCAAAGCCTTCGCGCTTAATGATCTCTATACTGTTGGGCAGGTAAACTGCCGGTCCGGCAGTTGTCATTTCGACTCTCGCGTTTTCTAGTTGGAGGAAAAAACATGCGTCATCCATTAGTTATGGGTAACTGGAAGCTTAACGGCAGCACCCACATGGTCAACGAACTGATCGCCGGCCTGCGCAATGAGCTGAGCAGCGTTGACGGCTGTGGCGTCGCCATCGCCCCGCCGGTGATGTATCTGGATCAGGCCAAGCACGCGCTGGCCGGCAGCCGCATCGCGCTGGGCGCGCAGAACGTGGACGTTAACCTGTCCGGCGCCTTCACCGGTGAAGTTTCCGCCAACATGCTGAAAGACGTCGGCGCCCAGTACATCATCATCGGCCACTCCGAGCGTCGCACCTACCACAAAGAAAGCGACGAAGTCATCGCCGAGAAATTCGCCGTGCTGAAAGAAGCCGGCCTGATCCCGGTGCTGTGCATCGGTGAAACCGAAGCGGAAAACGCTGCGGGCAAAACTGAAGAAGTGTGCGCGCGCCAGATCGACGCCGTGCTGAAAACGCTGGGCGCACCGGCGATGAAAGGCACCGTGATCGCCTATGAGCCGGTCTGGGCCATCGGTACCGGCAAGTCCGCTACCCCTGCGCAGGCGCAGGCCGTGCACAAATTTATCCGTGACCACATCGCCAAACACGATGCCGCGGTTGCCGCTGAAATCATCATCCAGTACGGCGGTTCGGTGAACGACAAGAACGCCGCAGAGCTGTTCTCTCAGCCGGACATCGACGGCGCGCTGGTTGGCGGCGCTTCGCTGAAAGCCGACGCTTTCGCCGTGATCGTCAAAGCCGCTGCCGCAGCGAAAAAAGCCTGATTGTCTTAGGCTTGTCATAAAAAAACCCCGGCAAGCCGGGGTTTTTTATTGCCGCTCAGACGGCATCAGCGTTTGCTTATCTCGTCGAACACGCCGCCGGTGGCGAAGTGCACCTTCTGCGCTTCGGTCCAGCCGCCGAAGGTGTCATCCACGGTGAACAGCTTCAGCTGCGGGAACTGCCCGGCAAACTTGGCCGCCACCGCCGCATCGCGCGGACGGTAATAGTGCTGTGCCGCGATGGTCTGCCCTTCCGGCGAATACAGATACTTCAGGTAGGCGGTCGCCACGTTGCGGGTACCGCGTTTATCGACCACCTTATCCACTACCGACACCGTCGGTTCGGCCAGGATCGATTCACTCGGGGTGATAATCTCGAACTTGTCTTTGCCCAGTTCTTTCTCCGCCAACAACGCTTCGTTTTCCCAGGCGATCAGCACATCGCCGATACCGCGCTCAACAAAGGTGTTGGTCGCGCCGCGCGCGCCGGAATCTAACACTTCGACGTTCTTGTACAGGTTTTTGACGAAGTCCTGCGCCTTGGCCTTATCGTTGTTGTTGTGGTGCAACGCGTAGCCCCAGGCGGCCAGGTAGTTCCAGCGGGCGCCACCGGAGGTTTTCGGGTTCGGGGTGATCACCGACACGCCCGGTTTGAGCAGATCGGGCCAATCGTGAATCTGTTTCGGGTTGCCTTTGCGCACCAGGAAGACGATGGTCGAGGTGTAAGGCGCCGAGTTGTCCGGCAGGCGTTTGATCCAGTCTTTCTCGATACGCCCGCGTTCGGCGATGGCGTCGACGTCATAGGCCAACGCCAGCGTCACCACGTCGGCCTCGATGCCGTTGATCACCGAGGTCGCCTGTTTGCCGGAGCCGCCATGCGACTGGCGCACCGTCACCTTGTCGCCGGTTTCCGCCTGATAGTGCTTGCTGAATGCCGTGTTGTAAGCCTGATAGAACTCACGCGTCGGATCGTATGACACGTTCAGCAGTTGAATATCCTTCGCCATGGCGCCGGACGCCAACAGCACCAATGTCAGACCAACACCCCATTTACGCATCGACAGGCTCTCCCAGAAAATTAAGCGCAACCTCAATCGGTTGATTTAGCATCAGAGCCTGCCAGAAACTTTCCCGGCAATTAAAGAATAAAAAATTTTGGGATAGATGATTCCGGAATATATCGCCGACGGGCATAAAAAAGCCCCCGCGAGCGGAGGCTTTTTTGTCGTGCGGTGAGCGGCATATCAGTACAGTTTTTTCGCCGTTTCCAGCCAGTCACCCTTGAACGGACGCTTCATGTTTTCGATCGCGTCGATGATGTCGTGATGCACCATTTTTTCGTTCTGGATACCGACGCAGCGGCCGCCGTAACCCTGCAGCAGCAGCTCGATGGCGTAGGCGCCCATGCGCGAGGCCAGGATGCGGTCGTAGGCAACCGGCGAACCGCCGCGTTGAATGTGGCCCAACACGGTAGCGCGAGTTTCACGCTTGGTTTCCTGCTCGATGTGGCGCGCCAGCTCATCGATATCGCAGATGTGCTCGGTGATCGCCACGATGGCGTGTTTTTTACCCTTGGCGATACCGGCCTTGATTTCGCACACCAGATCTTCGCGATTGAATTCGATTTCAGGCAGCACGATGAATTCGCAGCCGCCGGCAATCGCCGCCGCCAGCGTCAGATCGCCGCAGTAACGGCCCATCACTTCCACGATGGAGATACGCTGGTGCGAAGAGGAGGTATCGCGCAGGCGGTCGATCGCTTCCACCACGGTTTCCAGCGCGGTGAAGTAACCGATGGTGTAGTCGGTACCGGCAACGTCGTTATCGATGGTGCCCGGCAGACCGATGCACGGGAAGCCTTCTTCCGTCAGGCGTTTGGCGCCCATGTAGGAACCGTCGCCGCCGATCACCACCAGCGCGTCGATGCCGCGATTCTTCAGGTTTTCAATCGCCTTGGCGCGCACGTTTTCATCCCTGAACTCCGGGAAGCGGGCCGAGCCGAGGAAGGTGCCGCCGCGGTTGATCATGTCGGACACGCTATAGCGGTCCAGCTGCTCCATGCGATCTTCGTACAAGCCAAGGTAGCCATCGTAAATACCAAAAACTTCCAGACCTTCTGAAAGCGCAGAACGCACAACGCCGCGGATTGCAGCGTTCATACCCGGCGAATCACCGCCGCTCGTCAGTACACCGATTTTCTTGATCATGACTACCTCTGAACTGTGTAGATGCAATTTCTTAAGAATTCTGTCTCCGCCGATCGTCTTGAAACCTCTCCGGCTGCAGAAAACCAGCTTTACGGCTTATTGCTGGATATTATATCAAAAACACCCAGCTGAATTGATTCAAGTCACGCAATATAACGGTAAAAATACCGCATGGCACGCTGAGCTAACTCAGATATTCATGATAATACTTCGATCTATGCCTCTATCTGATTATAGCTCCCAATGCCCCTGCCTACCCGGTGGCACCACGGAGCACGGATCCAGGTGAATGATGACGTCTGCCCCCGCAAAACGGTGCCGCAACGCCTGTTCCACCTGATCGGCCAACCGATGCGCCTCACGCAGCGGCAGCGTGTCTTCCATCTCCAGATGCAGCTGGATGAAACGCGTCGGCCCCGACTGCCGCGTGCGCAGATCGTGCGCGCCTTTCACCCCGGGCCAAGAGGAAACAACCTCGATAATCGCCTGGCGTTCGTCATCCGGCAACGCCCGATCCAGCAGCGACTGCACCGCTTCGTAGCCCATGCGCAGCGCGCTATACAGGATGTAAACGCCGATGCCCAGCGCGAACAGCGCGTCCGCCCGCTGGAAGCCGTACCAGCTTAGCCCAAGAGCGATAAGAATAGCACCATTCATCATGACATCTGACTGATAATGCAGCATATCTGCGCGCACTGCCTGGCTGCGCGTTTTTCTGACCACCCAACGTTGATAGGTGACCAGAATCAGGGTGCTGATCAACGCGATCACAGTCACGACGATCCCGACGCCGGGATCGCGCAGCGTTTGCGGCGCATACAAATGCTGGAAGCCGGTGAGGAACAGAAACAGGGCGGAGCCGGAAATAAACATGCTTTGCGCCAGCGCCGCCAGCGACTCCGCTTTGCCGTGGCCAAAGGTGTGCTCGGCATCGGCCGGCTGCAGCGAATAGCGCACCACCAGAAGGTTGGTCAGCGAGGCGGCAATATCGACCAGCGAATCCACCAGCGCCGCCAGCAGGCTGACCGAACCGGTGTGGTACCAGGCGACGATTTTGATCAACAGCAGCGACGACGCCAGCGCGGTAGCGGCCAACGCAGCGGACTTTACCAGGCGTGCATAGCGCTGTTCCATGAAGGGATCCCGGTCAAAAGGTGTGGCGCTCAATATAGCGAAATGTCGGATAAAAAAAACCCCGCCATCATGGCGGGGAAGACAGGGATGGTGTCTATGGCAAGGAAAAACAGGGGACTACTCAGTCGTACTTCACTTCTGGGCAGAAGCTTGCTGCAAACCAGAAATTTGTTGCTCCATCTGCTGCATACGCTGCTGATGTTTCTGGTCTAAAACACTTTTTTGCTCTGGCGTCAGCAGGTTATACATTTGGTTGCGCACCCGGGCCATTTCGACCTGGCGCTTGACCTGCTGTTGGGCCATCTTTTCCGCCTGGGCATACACGGCGGCTTCGTCAAATTTCTCTGCGGTCACCAGTTTATGCATGGCTTCCATTTCAGCTACATTGACACCAGGCAGATCGTGCCGGGCCTGGCGCATCAAATCGCGCATTTGCTGGCGCTGCTGTTCGCTGAGGCTGACACCGTCGAACATATGGTGCTGGCCGGGTATTCGGGTCATCGCGTCGTTGCCGGGAGGTTGGGCTGTGTCCGGTATAGTGTCGGCAGCGAAGGCAGCGGTCGAACCAATTGCCAGCAGTGATGCCATAACTAATGCGGTCACCTTACGCATTTCAACTCCTCAAGCTTTCTCACTTTGCGAATCAACGAGGAGCAGTGTACCGCTACACCTGAAAACCTGCGTCAGTGCATGTAAAACTACGTAAAGTCATGGAATGGCAACAGTTGATGACGTATTTTGCGTCTGGAGGTAAATCATAATGAACAAGATTCTGTTAGTTGACGACGACCGCGAGTTGACCTCGCTGTTAAAAGAACTGCTTGAAATGGAAGGTTTTAATATCGTCGTCGCGCACGATGGCGAGCAGGCGTTGTCGCTGCTGGACAGCTCCGTCGACCTGCTGCTGCTCGACATCATGATGCCGAAGAAAAACGGCATCGATACGTTGAAAGAACTGCGCCAACATCACCAGACGCCGGTCATCATGCTGACCGCGCGCGGCAGCGAACTGGACCGCGTGCTGGGCCTGGAGCTGGGCGCCGATGATTACCTGCCGAAACCCTTCAACGATCGCGAACTGGTCGCGCGCATTCGCGCCATTCTGCGCCGTTCCAACTGGAGCGAACAGCAGCAGCAGGTCGACAGCGGCGCCCCGACGCTGGATGTCGATGGCCTGCAGCTCAACCCCGGCCGCCAGGAGGCCAGCTTCGACGGTCAGGTACTGGATCTGACCGGCACCGAATTCACCCTGCTTTACCTGCTGGCGCAGCATCTCGGCCAGGTGGTGTCGCGCGAACTGCTGAGCCAGGAAGTGCTGGGCAAACGCCTGACCCCGTTCGATCGCGCCATCGACATGCACATTTCCAACCTGCGGCGTAAGCTGCCGGATCGCAAAGACGGGCATCCGTGGTTCAAAACCCTGCGCGGGCGGGGTTATTTGATGGTATCTGCAACATGATCAACAGTTTGACGGCACGCATCTTCGCCATTTTCTGGTTCACGTTAGCCCTGGTGCTAATGTTGGTGCTGATGGTGCCCAAGCTCGACTCCCGCCAAATGACCTCGCTGCTCGACAGCGAGCAGCGGCAGGGGTTGATGCTGGAACAGCACGTCGAGGCCGAGTTGCAAAACGATCCGGCCAACGATCTGATGTGGTGGCGCCGCCTGTTCCGCGCCATCGACAAATGGGCGCCGCCGGGCCAACGCCTGCTGCTGGTCACCAGCGAAGGCCGGGTGATCGGCGCGCAGCGCAATGAAATGCAGATCGTCCGCAACTTCATCGGCCAATCCGATAATTCAGATCATCCGAAGAAGAAAAAGTACGGTCGCGTCGAGCTGGTCGGGCCGTTCGCGGTGCGCGACGGCGAAGACAACTACCAGCTGTACCTGATCCGCCCCGCCAACAGCCCGCAATCCGATTTCATCAACCTGATGTTCGACCGGCCGCTGCTGCTGCTGATCGTCACCATGCTGATCAGCGCCCCGCTGCTGCTGTGGCTGGCCTGGAGCCTGGCGAAACCGGCACGCAAGCTGAAGAACGCCGCCGATGACGTGGCGCGTGGCAACCTGAAGCAGCATCCGGAACTGGAGGCCGGCCCGCAGGAGTTTCTGGCCACCGGCGCCAGCTTCAACCAGATGGTCAGCGCGCTGGAGCGCATGATGAACGCGCAGCAACGGCTGATCTCGGACATCTCGCACGAGCTGCGCACGCCGCTGACGCGCCTGCAGCTGGCCACCGCGTTGATGCGTCGCCGCCATGGTGAAGGCCACGAGCTGGCGCGCATCGAAACCGAAGCGCAGCGGCTGGATTCGATGATCAACGATCTGCTGGCGCTGTCGCGCGGGCAGCAAAAAGGCGAGCTGGCGCGCGAGCAGCTGAAGGCCAACGACCTGTGGGCCGACGTGCTGGACAATGCCCGTTTCGAAGCGGAACAGATGGGCAAGCAGTTGGAGATCACCGCGCCGCCCGGCCCGTGGACGCTGTTCGGCAACGCGAGTGCGCTGGATAGCGCGTTGGAAAACATCGTGCGCAATGCCCTGCGTTATTCGCACACCCGCATTGCCGTGGCGTTCAGCGCCGACAATCAGGGCGTGACCATCGAGGTTGACGACGACGGCCCCGGCGTCAGCGCCGAAGATCGCGAGCAGATCTTCCGTCCGTTCTACCGCACCGATGAAGCGCGCGACCGCGAATCCGGCGGCACCGGCCTCGGCTTGGCGATCGTCGAAGCGGCAGTCAACCAGCATCGCGGCTGGGTGAAGGCCGAAGACAGCCCGCTTGGCGGCCTGCGGCTGGTGCTGTGGCTGCCGCTGCATCATCAACGTCTGTCGACTAAGACAGAACAGTAAGAGTTTGCTATCCTGCGCCCCTCGTTCACGAGGGGCCTGCAACATGCTGAACATCGTTTTATTTGAACCCGAAATTCCACCCAACACCGGCAATATCATCCGCCTGTGTGCCAATACCGGCTTTAACCTGCACCTGATCGAACCGCTGGGATTCCCGTGGGACGACAAGCGCCTGCGCCGCGCCGGGTTGGACTATCATGAGTTCACCCGCGTCAGCCGCCATGCCGATTACGCTGCCTTTCTCGCCGCCGAAAACCCACAGCGGCTGTTTGCCCTGACCACCAAAGGCACGCCGGCGCACAGCGCCGTCAGCTATCAGGCCGGCGACTACCTGCTGTTCGGCCCGGAAACGCGCGGGTTGCCCGCCGACATCCTCGATGCGCTGCCTGCGCAGCAAAAAATCCGCATCCCGATGCAGGCGCAAAGCCGCAGCATGAACCTGTCGAATGCCGTATCGGTGGTGGTGTATGAGGCCTGGCGGCAGCTGGACTATGCCGGCGCGCTGATCAAGGCATAATCCGCGACGACGCGCCATACTGGAAGCATCATCGCTGCGATGTTCTTTCCAGGAACGGCACATGGCTTTCATCGAGGATATTGTCACCCAGCTTCGCCGCCTCGAGACGGCGCTGAACGAGGCGCTGCTGCGGCTGCAGCAGGCGCAAGACAGCGAAGCGCTGCACGACCTGCGCGTCTGTCTGCGCCGCATTCGCAGCCTGCTGCGCCCGTTGCGCGGCTGCCCCGGCGCAACGCGGCTCGATCGGGCCGCCGCCGAGTTGGGCAGGCTCACGACGCCGCTGCGCGATCTCGAGGTGCTGATCGCCGAACTGGCAAGCCATCGCCTCGATTGGCAGGCCAACGTGCGCCGGAGCGATCTTCAGGCTCGCTGCCGTCAACTGCTCGCCCATCCGCAGCTCATCGACTTTCCCTCGCTGTTGCACGCCTGGCCGCGCCGCTTCCGCCGCACCGCGCGACGCACCGCCAAATACCGCCTGAACCGGCGCCTGCAGCGCCAACAGCGGCAGCTGCGCCGGGCATTGGCCGATACCGGCTACGATCGCCACCATCTGCGGCTGCTGATAAAACGCCTGCGTTACGCCGCCGAAGCCTATCCGCAACGCCTTTCCCTCTCTGCCGAAGCGACGGCGGGCCTCAAAGCGGCGCAAAACGCCCTCGGCGACTGGCACGATCGGGAGGTCTGGTGCCTGCAGGCCGAGCATCAGGCGGATCTCTGGCCGTTGTTGCCCCTATGGCATGTTGAGCAACGCCAGGCGCTGGCCAGAGCGGATACCCTACTCGCCGCCTTATCACCGGCGCTGGCGGCGAAAACCGGCGGCGCATCACGATCCTGAAAAAAGGCCACGGCAGGGCACGCCCGGCCCCGAAAATGCCCGATGAGGCACAGATAATGCGCTATGTTTTGTAAGGGTAATCACCACTCATCATAGGAAACCATATGAAGAAACAACGCTTGAGCGTTGCCATGGCGGTTCTGGCAGCGGTCCTGTTGCTGGCGGGCTGTTCGTCCAAAGTCACCCAAACGTCTCAATATTCGGGCTTCTTGTCCGATTACAGCAAACTGCAGGAAACCACCTCGCCAAGCGGCCATAAAACGCTGCGCTGGATAGATCCAAACTACAAGGAATCCAACTACCGCGGCCTCTATTTCCAACCGGTGGTCTATTTCCCGGCGGAAAAACCGACCACGCGCGTCAGCCAGGACACGCTGAACAAAATCAAGGCGTATGCGACCCAGCGGATTAAAGCCGCGCTACAGAACCGCTTCACCATTCTGCCCAGCCCGGCAGGCTCACGTGTGTTAGTAGCCAAACTCGCCATCACCGCCGTTTCCGCCGAAAACGAAGACATGAAGTTCTATGAGGTGGTACCGGTCGCGGCGGTCGTTGCCAGCACCATGGCGGCGACCGGGCACCGGACGCAAAATACCGCGCTGTATATCGAAGGCGAGCTGATCGACCAAGACACCGGTAAAACGGTGATGGAAGTGGTACGCAAGGCTTACGGCAAAACCGTCAACAACGACAGCACGCCGGTCACGGCGGATGACGTCAAGGCGGCGATCGACGACATCGTTACCGATATCACCAACTTCCCGAAACAGGGCTGACCGCCGCCTGAAAAACACAGGGGGAGCCGAAGCTCCCCCTGAATGGCTGCGCAGACGGCACTCAAATGCCGTCGCCGTACTCAAAGCCGTGATTGGTGCCGTTGAAGTATTGGTCCATATCCATCGACGGCGTATCGCTCTCCGGCCGCCCGACGATGCGCGCCGGCACGCCGGCGGCGGTGGTGTGCGGCGGTATCGCCTGCAAGACCACCGATCCCGCGCCGATCTTCGCGCCCTTGCCCACCTCGATATTGCCGAGAATTTTGGCGCCGGCGCCAATCATCACCCCTTCGCGAATTTTCGGGTGACGGTCGCCGCTGGTTTTACCGGTACCGCCCAGAGTGACCGACTGCAGGATAGAGACGTTGTTCTCCACCACCGCCGTTTCACCGATCACGATGCCGGTGGCGTGGTCGAGCATGATGCCGCAGCCGATGGTCGCCGCCGGGTGGATGTCCACGCCGAAGGCGACGGAAATTTGATTTTGCAGGTAGATAGCCAGCGCTTGCCGCCCTTGCTGCCACAGCCAGTGACCGATACGGTAAGCCTGCAACGCATGGAACCCTTTCAGGTAAAGCAGCGGCGTGGAATATTTATCGACCGCCGGGTCGCGCAGCCGCACCGCAAGGATATCGCGCGCCGCCGAAACGATCATCTGGTTGTCGGACTTGTACGCCTCTTCCACCACCTCGCGCACCGCGATGGCGGGCATGATCGGCGTCGCCAGCTTGTTGGCCAGCATATAGCTGAGCGCGCTGCCCAGGTTCTCATGCTTGAGCAACGTCGCATGGAAAAAGCTGGCCAGCATCGGTTCACAATCAGCCAGTGCTCGCGCTTCTGATTTAATGCTGTTCCAGACCTGCTCCAACTCTTCTGACGACATCACATTCCCCTCTGCCTTGCCAAACGGGCCGCTTCACACGGTAGCGCGAAGCGGCCCAGGTCATTTGCGGGGTCAGCACGCTGCCCCGGCATATCGTTTTATGTCACGCGCTGGGTTTTTCGTCCTTTCGGGCTCGCCCCAGCAGGCTCAGCGCCGCTTCGCGGGCGTCTTTATGGCAGTAAAGCACCTGATAAATCTGTTCGGTGATCGGCATTTCCACGCCGTGCCGCTGCGCCAGCGCCAACACCTCTTTGGTATTGCGATAGCCCTCGACCACCTGGCCGATGCTGTCCTGCGCTTCCTGCACGCCTTTGCCCTGCCCCAGCATAATGCCGAAGCGGCGGTTGCGCGATTGGTTGTCCGTGCAGGTTAGCACCAGATCCCCCAGCCCCGCCATGCCCATGAACGTCGAAGGATCGGCGCCCAACGCAGAACCCAGACGGCTCATTTCCGCCAGCCCGCGTGTAATCAACGCGGTGCGGGCGTTGGCGCCGAAACCGATGCCGTCGGACATGCCGGCGCCGATGGCGATCACGTTCTTCACCGCGCCACCAAGCTGCACGCCGATGAAGTCGGGATTGCTATAGACACGGAAGCTCTTGCCGCAGTGCAGCAGCTGTTGCAGATCGTCGGCGAACTGCGCATCGGTCGCCGCCAGCGCGATCGCCGTCGGTAGGCCGGCGGCCAGCTCTTTGGCAAACGTCGGCCCGGAGAGCACCGCCAGCGGGATCGTCTCGCCCAACGCCTCACGCGCCACGTCCTGCAGCAACCGACCGGTTTCCGCTTCCAGCCCCTTGGTGGCCCACACGATACGGGCGTCCGGGCGCAGATGCGGCTTCAGCTGGCGCAGCACGTCGCCGAACACGTGGCTCGGCACCACCACCAGCACGTCGCGGCTGGCCGCCAGCGCACGCGCCAAATCGGCTTCAAGCAGCAGGGTATCGGGGAAGGGAACGTCGGGCAGAAACGCCTGATTGCAGCGATCTTGCTGCAACGTTTGAATTTGCGCGGGGTTGTGCCCCCACAGCACCACGGAGTGGCCGTTACGCGCCAGCGTAATGGCCAATGCGGTGCCGTACGAGCCGGCACCGATGACAGTCATTGAAGCATTGACGGTGTTCATCAGGCATCCTGATGTGGTGCGGCACCTTCGCCTTCCGCCTGCTGCTGCAGATAGTTCATGAACAGCGCGTCAAAGTTGACCGGTGCCAGGTTCAGCTGCGGGAATGTGCCGCGGGAAACCAGGCTGGTGATGCACTCGCGCGCATACGGGAACAGGATGTTCGGGCAGTATGCACCCAGGCAATGCGCCAGCTGCGTGCCTTCGATGCCTGCTACCGAGAAGATGCCCGCCTGTTGCACTTCGCACAGGAACGCAGTTTCTTCGCCCAGGCTCGCCGTCACGGTTACGCGCAGTACCACTTCATACACTTCGTCAGCCAGCTGGCTGGACGCGGTATCCAGATCAAGTTTAACTTCCGGCTGCCATTCCTGCTGGAAAACCTGCGGCGCGTTCGGCGCTTCGAAGGAGATGTCCTTGGTATAAATACGTTGGATCTGGAAAGCCATTTCGGTGCTGTTTTGTTCTGACATGTGAGTAATACCCTTGGTTAAACGTCCTTATTGACACTCGGTGAACCGGCAAGCTGCTTAAAGCAGCGGATCCAGGCCGCCGCGAGCATCGAGTTCATATAAATCATCGCAGCCGCCGATATGCCGGCCGTCGATGAAAATCTGCGGCACCGTGGTGCGCCCGCTGCGCTCGATCATCACTTCGCGCTTGGCGTTATCGCCGTCGATGGCGATCTCGTTAAACGCCGCGCCCTTGCTGTTCAACAGCGCCTTGGCGCGATGACAGAACGGACAGGTCGCTTTGGTGTAGATATCAATGTTAGCCATGGATTGCCACCTCAAATAGGTTAAACGGTTACTTACCGCGCACCAGCGGCAGGTTTTCTCCGCTCCAGCCGGAAATGCCGTCTTTCAGCATAGTCACCTTTTCAAAACCGGCCTTGCTCAGGTTCTCCGCCGGCTCGCGGGAGGCGGTGCCGTTGGCGCACACGACGATGATCGGCTGCGCTTTGTGTTTTTCCAGCTCGCCCAGGCTGCCGTTTTTGATTTCGCTGGCGGTCAGGTTGATGGCGTTGGCCAGGTGACCACGGCGGAAATCGTCGCGGCTGCGGGTGTCGACCACCACGGCTTCTTCTTTGTTGATCAGGCGAATAGCTTCACCGCGGGCGATCTCTTTAACCTTGGAGAAACGGCTTTTGAAGGTCATGACGATCACGGCGACCAGCAGAGCGATCCAAGCCAGGCTCAGAATAGGGTGTCTGCTTACGAATGGCATAATTTCTTGCAGCATGGGGTGTAACAACTCCCGTCAGTTAAGGGATAAATAAGTCAAGGTTCCAGAGTATACCTGCCGAGTGCGGCAAATACAGCCAATAAGCAAGCGCGATTGTAGAAACTGCGGGCTGCGCTGAGAAATTCCCGACGTCAGAGCATAAAAGCCCGCGCGATTCGCCGCAACCTTGATCTCTTTGGGCTATTTATCGCCGCCGGCGGTGTAAAATCAGCCGGTTTTTCGAGGGTGAATAGCCATGCCTGCGGCGGGCGCATGGCTATTCGCAGCTTAAAAAGTTCATAAGAGGTCAATGCAATGTCGAGCAACAAAAAACCGATGGTACTGGTGATCCTGGACGGTTACGGCCATCGTGAAGAGCGGCAGGACAACGCGATCCTGAACGCCGGCACCCCGGTGATGGATCGCCTGTGGCGGGAGCAGCCGCATACGCTGATCGCCGCTTCCGGGCTGGATGTCGGCCTGCCCGATGGGCAAATGGGCAACTCCGAAGTCGGCCACGTCAACCTGGGCGCCGGGCGCATCGTGTACCAGGATCTGACCCGACTGGACAAAGCGATCGCCGACGGCGACTTCTTCGCCAACCCGGTGCTGACCGCCGCCGTCGATAAGGCCGTAGCGGCCGACAAGGCGGTGCATATCATGGGCCTGCTGTCGCCGGGCGGCGTGCACAGCCACGACGAGCACATCCTGGCCATGATCAAGCTGGCCGCCCAACGCGGCGCCAAAGCCGTTTATCTGCATGCCTTCCTCGACGGGCGCGACACGCCGCCGCGCAGCGCCGAAGCCCCGCTGCAACGCTGCCGCGACGCTTTCGCCGCGCTGGGCGTCGGGCGCATCGCCTCGCTGATCGGCCGCTACTACGCGATGGACCGCGACAACCGCTGGGATCGCGTGCAGCTGGCCTATGACCTGCTGACCGCGGCCAAAGGCGACGCCGTGGCCGAGGATGCGATCGCCGGCCTGCAGGCCGCTTATCAGCGCGGGGAAAACGACGAGTTCGTCAGACCGACCGTGATCCGCGCCGCCGGTGAGGCCGATGCCGCAATGCAGGACGGCGACGCGTTGATCTTCATGAACTTCCGCGCCGACCGCGCGCGCCAGATCACCCGCGCCTTCGTGAACGCGGATTTCGACGGTTTCCCACGCGCCAAACAGGTGCAGTTCGGCGATTTCGTGATGCTGACCGAATACGCCGCCGACATCGCAACCGCCTGCGCCTATCCGCCGGCGTCGCTGGCCAACACCTTCGGCGAATGGCTGATGAAGCACGACAAAACCCAGCTGCGCATCTCGGAAACCGAAAAATACGCCCACGTCACCTTCTTCTATAACGGCGGCGTGGAAACGCCGTTCAAGGGCGAAGACCGCGTGCTGGTCAACTCGCCGAAGGTTGCCACCTACGATCTGCAGCCGGAGATGAGCGCCGCCGAGCTGACCGACAAGCTGCTGAGCGCCATCCGCAGCGGCAAATACGATGCCATTATCTGCAACTACCCGAACGGCGACATGGTAGGGCATACCGGCGTGTATGAAGCGGCGGTCAAAGCGGTGGAAACGCTGGACGCCTGCATCGCCCAGGTGGTTGATGCAGTGCGCGACGTCGACGGCCAGCTGCTGATCACCGCCGATCACGGCAACGCCGAGCAGATGCGCGATCCGGCCACCGGCCAGGCGCACACCGCCCACACCAGCCTGCCGGTGCCATTGATTTACGTCGGCAAACCGGCGCGGGCGGTCGAAGGCGGCAAGCTTTCGGACATCGCGCCAACCCTGTTAACGCTGATGGGAATGGAAATCCCGCAAGAGATGACTGGTAAGCCGCTGTTCATCGTGGAATAATCCTTCTCCATGAGGGAGAAGGCGTTTTTTGCACTATCAAGGGTAACCCGAAGCGCAAACGCAGGCAGCCGACCGCTGCCTGAACGCACCGCGCCAAGGACGTTCACCGCCATGTGCGCCAGCGTATTTTGCGCTGGCGTCTTGCTGTTGCCGCTCGCCGGCCAGGCGGCGGAAGACAATAAATCCCAGCTGAAAGACATCCAGCAGAGCATCGCCGAGAAAGAAAAAGCGGTGAAGCAGCAGCAACAGCAGCGCAGCTCGCTGCAGGATCAGCTGCGTCAGCAGGAAAAAACCATCGCCCAGGCCAGCCGCCAGTTGCGCGACACCCAGGGCACGCTCACCCAACTGGGCAAAGACATTTCCGGCCTGAACGCCTCGATAGCCAAACTGCAAAAGCAGCAATCGACCCAACAAAACCTCCTCGCCAAACAGCTCGACGCCGCCTTCCGGCAAGGGCAGCACAGCGCCGTGCAGCTGATCCTCAGCGGTGAAGAAAGCCAGCGCAGCGAACGTATTCTGGCCTATTTCGGCTATCTGAACGAAGCGCGTCAGAAAACCATCGAAGAGCTGAAGCAGACCCGCGCCGAGCTGGCGAAGCAAAAAACCACGCTGGTGGCCAAACAGGGCCAGCAAAAATCCTTACTGGGCGAGCAACAGACGCAGCAGCAGAAGCTGGAGCAGGCGCGTGGCGCCCGCAAGAAAACGCTGACCGCGCTGGAAGCCTCGCTGGAAAAAGACCAACAACGCCTGGTGGAACTGCGCCAGAACGAAGCCCGCATGCGCGACAAGATCGCTCGGGCGGAGCGCGAAGCCCGTGCGCGCGCCGAACGCGAAGCGCGTGAAGCGGCCAAGGTGCGCGAACAGGTGCGCATCAAGGAGCAGCAGGCGAAGAAAACCGGCACGACCTACAAACCTAGCGAAGCCGATCGCTCGCTGATGGCGCGAACCGGCGGCCTCGGTCGTCCGGCCGGCCAGCTGATGTGGCCGGTGCGCGGCCGCACGCTGCACGGCTTTGGCGAACAGCAGCAGGGCGAGCTACGCTGGAAAGGCATGGTGATCGAAGCCCGCGAAGGCAGCGAAGTGAAAGCCGTCGCCGATGGCCGCGTGCTGCTGGCCGACTGGCTGCAAGGCTATGGCCTGATGGTGGTGGTCGAACACGGTAAAGGCGACATGAGCGTGTACGGCTACAACCAAAGCGCGTTGGTCAACGTCGGGGCGCAGGTGCGCGCCGGCCAGCCGATCGCTCTGGTCGGCACCAGCGGCGGCCAGGGAACGCCGTCGCTCTATTTCGAAATCCGTCGTCAGGGACAGGCGGTTAACCCACTGCCGTGGTTGGGAAGATAGATTTGCGCTATGTCAAAACCCGAACAGCTCTGTTAATAGGCTGTCTGCTGCAGGTTTACGCTGCGCAGGCAGGAAAACTCTCCATCGTCATCGATGACGTGGGCTACCGCCCTCACGAAGAAAACGCGGTGCTGCAAATGCCGACGGCGATCTCGGTCGCGGTGTTGCCCAACGCGCCGCATGCCCGCCTGATGGCCACCCGCGCCCACAGCCAGGGCCGCGAAGTCTTGATCCACATGCCGATGGCGCCGCTCAGCAAGCAGCCGCTGGAGCGCGATACCCTGCAGCCTTCCATGAGCAGCGACGAGATCCAGCGCATCATCCGCAATGCGGTGAACAACGTGCCCTACGCGGTCGGCATGAACAACCACATGGG
The DNA here is from genome assembly GCF_001537385.1 of Serratia sp. 2880STDY5682894. Lineage (NCBI taxonomy): Bacteria > Pseudomonadati > Pseudomonadota > Gammaproteobacteria > Enterobacterales > Yersiniaceae > Serratia > Serratia sp. 2880STDY5682894. The sequence goes on from NZ_FCJA01000012.1 coordinate 59,399, forward strand.
CAGCGCCATGACCTCCAGCCTGCCGGGCATGCAGAAAGTGATGCAGGCGCTCGAAAGCTACCGCCTGTACTTCCTCGACAGCATGACCATCGGCAGCAGCCAGGCGACCCGCGCCGCGGCCGGCACCGGCGTGAAAGTGATCAAACGCAAGGTGTTTCTCGACGATACCGCGAACGAAGCCGACATCCGCCGCCAGTTCAACCGCGCGGTCGAATTGGCGCGGCGCAACGGCTCCGCCATCGCCATTGGCCACCCGCGCCCGGCGACGGTAAAGGTGCTGCAGCAGATGCTGCCGTCGCTGCCCGCCGATATCGTGCTGGTCAAGCCGAGTGCGCTGCTGAACGAACCGCAGGGCAACGCTGGCGGCAGCTACGTCCCGCCGCCGGTCAAACCGCAAAAACCGCAGCCGAAGAACCCGTTCAGCGGCGGCATCAAGCAGTGCAAGGTCAAACCGCCGAAGGAAAAAACCAACGCCGGCACCGCGCTGGGCGTCATCGCCGACAGCATCGCCAACTCGCCGCCGGTGATCTTCATCAAGCGTCATTGGCAGCACTGGACGCAAGCCAAACCGCAAGCATAAAAAAAGGGCCGGAATTCCGGCCCTTTTCACGTTTGCCAAGATCAATCCCAGCTCAGCACCACTTTACCCGACTTGCCGGAGCGCATGGCGTCGAAGCCCTGCTGGAACTCGTCGATCGAGAAGCGGTGGGTGATGATCGGGGTCAAATCCAACCCGGACTGGATCAGCGCCGCCATCTTGTACCAGGTTTCGAACATTTCGCGGCCGTAAATCCCTTTGATAAACAGCCCTTTGAAGATGACCTGGTTCCAGTCGATCGACATGTCCGAAGGCGGAATGCCTAACATGGCGATACGCCCACCGTGGTTCATCGCATTGAGCAGCGTGCGGAACGCCGGCGGCGCGCCGGACATTTCCAGACCGACGTCGAACCCTTCGGTCATGCCCAGCTCGGCCATCACGTCGTTGAGGTTTTCCTTGCTGACGTTCACCGCGCGGGTCACGCCCATCTTGCGCGCCAGTTCCAGACGGTATTCGTTAACGTCGGTGATCACCACATGGCGGGCGCCGACGTGTTTGCACACCGCCGCCGCCATGATGCCGATCGGGCCGGCGCCGGAGACCAGCACGTCTTCACCGACCAGATCGAACGACAGCGCGGTGTGCACCGCATTGCCGAACGGATCGAAGATCGAAGCCAGTTCGTCGGAGATGTTATCCGGGATCTTGAAGGCGTTGAACGCCGGGATCACCAGGTATTCCGCGAAGCTGCCCGGACGGTTCACGCCCACGCCGACGGTGTTGCGGCACAGGTGCGTGCGGCCGCCGCGGCAGTTGCGGCAGTGGCCGCAGGTGATATGGCCTTCGCCGGACACGCGATCGCCGATGCTGAAACCTTTGACTTCCTGACCGATCGCCACCACTTCGCCCACGTATTCATGGCCGACCACCATCGGAACCGGAATGGTTTTTTGCGACCACTCGTCCCAGTTGTAGATATGCACATCGGTGCCGCAGATCGCGGTTTTGCGGATTTTGATCATGATGTCGTTGTGGCCCAGCTCCGGCTGAGGCACGTCGGTCATCCAAATCCCTTCTTCCGCTTTCAGTTTTGACAGTGCTTTCATGGTTTTACCTTATGCAATAACGCCAAGATCCTTACCGATACGTGTAAACGCCGCCACTGCGCGTTCGATTTGCTCCGGGGTGTGGTCGGCGGACATCTGGGTGCGGATGCGCGCCTGGCCTTTCGGCACCACCGGATAGAAGAAACCGGTCACATAGATGCCTTCCTTGAGCAACGCATTGGCGAATTCCTGCGCCAGCTTCGCCTCACCCAGCATGACCGGGATGATGGCGTGATCGGCGCCGGCCAATGTGAAGCCGGCGGCGGTCATTTTTTCGCGGAACAGACGCGCGTTAGCCCACAGGCGATCGCGCAGGGCGTCGCCCTCTTCAAGCAGTTCCAGCACTTTGATCGACGCGGCGACGATCGCCGGCGCCAGCGAGTTGGAGAACAGGTACGGGCGCGAACGCTGGCGCAGCCACTCCACCACTTCTTTCTTGGCGGCGGTGTAGCCGCCGGAAGCGCCGCCCAGCGCTTTGCCTAACGTACCGGTAATGATATCGACGCGGCCCATCACTTCGCAGTATTCATGGGTGCCACGCCCGTTGGCGCCGACAAAGCCCACCGCGTGGGAGTCATCCACCATCACCAGAGCCTGATACTCGTCCGCCAGATCGCAGACCCCTTTCAGGTTGGCGATCACGCCGTCCATCGAGAATACGCCGTCGGTGGCGATCAGGATGTGACGCGCGCCGTCGGCTTTGGCCTGCTTCAGCTGTGCGGCCAGCTCGGTCATGTCGTTATTGGCGTAGCGATAGCGCTTGGCCTTGCACAGGCGCACGCCGTCGATGATCGACGCGTGGTTCAGCGCATCGGAGATAATGGCGTCTTCCGGGCCCAGCAGGGTTTCGAACAGCCCGCCGTTGGCGTCGAAGCAGGAGGAGTACAGGATCGCGTCTTCCATGCCCAAGAAAGCCGCCAGTTTCTGTTCCAGCTGCTTGTGGCTGTCCTGGGTGCCGCAGATGAAGCGCACCGACGCCATGCCGAAACCGTGGCTGTCCATTCCCGACTTGGCGGCGGCGATCAGCGCCGGATGATTGGCCAAACCCAGGTAGTTATTGGCGCAGAAGTTGATCACATGGCTGCCGTCGGCAACGGCGATATCCGCCTGTTGCGCGGAGGTGATGATGCGTTCTTCCTTGAACAGCCCTTCACTGCGAGTGGCGGCAAGCTGTTGTTCCAACTGCTGATAAAAAGACGCTGACATTCGGTTATCTCCAGGATTGGGCTATTTGCGGCATATTTTACTGATTTGTAACCAAACTGACGAGAATGCGCGGGAGAGAATATTAAAATTGCAGCAGATATCACGGCAAAAGGCGGGCTTCAATGGCAATGCGGGATATTCGGAGCCCTTCCGCTGTTTGCCGCGGCATGAAATGCTATGATAACCGCCATTGAGCGTGGGGCATTGTGCTCCACCAGCAGCTTAGCAGGGGTAACCCAATGATTATCGTCACAGGCGGCGCCGGCATGATCGGCAGCAACATCATTAAGGCACTGAACGACAAGGGATATCGCGATATCCTGGTGGTGGATAACCTGAAAGACGGCACCAAGTTCGTCAACCTGGTCGATCTGGACATCGCCGACTATATCGATAAAGAAGACTTTATTGCCAGCATCATGGCCGGCGACGATCTGGGCGATATCGAAGCGGTCTTCCACGAAGGCGCCTGCTCCGCGACCACCGAGTGGGACGGCAAGTACATGATGGACAATAACTATCAGTACTCCAAAGACCTGCTGCACTACTGCCTGGATCGCGAAATCCCGTTCCTGTACGCCTCCTCCGCCGCCACTTACGGCGGCCGCGAAGAGTTCATCGAAGAGCGGGAGTATGAAGCGCCGCTCAACGTGTACGGCTACTCCAAATTCCTGTTCGACCAGTACGTGCGCGAGATCCTGCCGGAAGCGGACTCGCAGATCTGCGGCTTCCGCTACTTCAACGTTTACGGCCCGCGCGAAGGCCACAAAGGCAGCATGGCCAGCGTCGCCTTCCACCTGAATACCCAGCTCAACCGCGGCGAAAACCCGAAGCTGTTCGCCGGCAGCGAAAACTTCAAGCGTGACTTCATCTACGTCGGCGACGTAGCGGCGGTTAACCTGTGGTTCTGGGAAACCGGCAAATCCGGCATCTTCAACTGCGGCACCGGCCGGGCGGAAACCTTCCAGGCGGTGGCCGACGCGGTGGTGGACTTCCACCAGAAGGGCGCGGTGGAATACATCGAGTTCCCGGAGAAGCTGAAGGGCCGCTATCAGGCTTACACCCAGGCCGATCTGACCAAGCTGCGCGCCGCCGGCTACGACGCACCGTTCAAAACGGTCGCCGAAGGCGTGAAAGAGTACATGACCTGGTTGAACCGCACCGCATAAGCTGAAGGAATTAACGCTGGGTATGAAAATACTGGTTATCGGCCCTTCTTGGGTTGGCGACATGATGATGTCGCAAAGTCTCTATCGCACCCTGAAGGCCGAATACCCGTCGGCGGAGATCGATGTGATGGCGCCGGCCTGGTGCCGCCCGCTGCTGGCGCGCATGCCGGAAGTCAATCAGGCGCTGGCGATGCCGCTGGGCCACGGCGCGCTGGGGCTCGGCGAGCGTCGCCGCCTGGGGCGGGCCCTGCGCGCCAACCGTTACGATCGCGCTTACGTTCTACCCAACTCGTTCAAATCCGCGCTGGTGCCTTTCTTTGCCGATATCCCGCAGCGTACCGGCTGGCGGGGTGAAATGCGTTACGGCCTGCTGAACGACGTCCGCGTGCTCGACAAGGCGGCCTTCCCGCTGATGGTGCAGCGCTACGTGGCGCTGGCCTATGATAAAGGCCGCATTCAGCGCGCCGACGATCTGCCGCAGCCGCTGCTGTGGCCGCAGCTGCAGGTGAGCGACGAAGAAATCGCCGACACCACCGCAGCGTTCAACCTGACCGGCAGCCGACCGATCGTCGGCTTCTGCCCGGGCGCAGAGTTCGGCCCCGCCAAACGCTGGCCGCACTATCACTACGCGACACTGGCTCAGCGGCTGATCGAGAGCGGCTATCAAATAGCGCTGTTCGGTTCGGCGAAAGACCACGAGGCCGGCGAACAGATCCGCGCCGCGCTGCAGGAAGACGCGCGCGATTTCTGCCTTAACCTGGCCGGAAAAACCCAGCTGGAGCAGGCGGTGATCCTGATCGCGGCCTGCCGGGCAGTGGTCAGCAACGACTCGGGCTTAATGCACGTTGCCGCAGCGTTGAACAAACCGCTGATAGCCTTGTACGGCCCAAGCAGCCCCGACTTCACGCCGCCGCTCTCCGACAAGGCGCGGGTCATTCGCTTGATCAGCGGCTACCACAAGGTGCGTAAGGGCGATGCCGAGCAGGGGTACCACCAAAGTTTGATCGATATTCAGCCGCAGCAAGTGTTGGACGCGCTGACGCCGTTACTTGTCGCCAGCGAGGAATAGTCATGCAGGTGTTAATCGTAAAAACCTCCTCGATGGGGGACGTGCTGCATACGCTGCCCGCCCTGACCGACGCGCTGCAGGCCATTCCCGATATCCGCTTCGACTGGGTAGTGGAAGAAGGCTTCAGCCAAATCCCCACCTGGCACCCGGCGGTGGATCGCGTGATCCCGGTGGCCATTCGCCGCTGGCGCAAGAACTGGTTCGGCAACGACACCCGGCAACAGCGCTGCGACTTCAAGCGCGCGCTGCAAGAACGCCGTTACGACGTGGTGATCGACGCTCAGGGCCTGATCAAAAGCGCCGCGCTGATCACGCGCATCGCCAAAGGCAACAAACATGGCCCGGACTGCAAGAGCGCGCGCGAGCCGTTCGCCAGCTGGTTCTACAACGTGCGCCATGAGATAGACAAACAGCAGCACGCGGTGGAACGCACGCGTGAGCTGTTCGCCAAAAGCCTCGGTTACGACAAACCGGGCAGCTACGGCGATTACGCCATCGCCGCGCGCTTTCTCAGCCGCCCGCCGGCCGATGCCGGGCAGTATTTGGTGTTTCTGCACGCGACGACGCGTGACGACAAGCACTGGCCGGAGCAGAACTGGCGCGAGCTGATCGCGCTGACGGCCGACAGCGGGCTGAAGATCAAACTGCCGTGGGGCGCAGAGCATGAACATCAGCGCGCGCTGCGGTTGGCGGAAGGTTTTTCACATGTCGAAGTGCTGCCGAAGCTCAGCCTGCAGCAGGTGGCCGAGGTGCTGGCCGGCGCCAAGGGCGTGGTCTCGGTCGACACCGGGCTCAGCCATTTGACCGCCGCGCTCGACAAACCCAACATCACGCTGTTCGGGCCGACCGATCCCGGCCTGATCGGCGGCTACGGGCAAAATCAGCACTCGCTGATTTCGCCGGAAAAAAGCATGGCGACAATCGACGCCGATACGGCATGGCAGGCGTTGCAAAAGGTTATAGCATGAAAAAACTGCATATTATCAACCTGGGTAAAATGGGCGGCGTCGAACGCCTGTTCCTGCAGTACATCAACGATACCACCGACGGCAGCAACCAGGTCTTGTGCATCAGCGGCGACATTGGCGAAGAGATCCGCCGCCAACTGCCTGCGCATCAGCCCGTCACCTTCGCCAACCGCCTGATCAATGCGCTGCCGTTACGCTGCCCGCAGTTCCTGCGCAAATTTTTGCTGAAGTGGAAAATCGAGCGGGCGAACGCCGACGTGGTGATCGTCTGGGACCTGGTGCCGGGGCTGGCGGCCAAACCCAAACGCGGCAAACTGGTTTACTACGATCACGGCTGCTCCTGGCGTTACCCCAAGAATAAAAAGACGCTGAGTTTCTTCGCCATGCTGGACGGCGTCATTTCCGCCTCGCACGCGTCGAAGCGGGTGATGGAGCTGCGTTTTAATCTGCCTTGCCCAAATCACGTGGTGATCAACCGCATCAAGACGCCGGCGGGGATCGACTCTGCGCCGAAAACGCTGTCGCAGCCGGTCAGGATCGGCACCGCTTCACGCCTGGTCAGCCTGAAAGGCATCAGCGTTTCATTATTGATGATGCAGGAACTGCTGCGGCGCGGGCATGACGTCACGCTGGAAGTGGCCGGCAAAGGGCCGGATCGCGCGGCGTTCGAGGCGCTGGCGGCCCGGCTTCAGCTCGGCGACCGCGTCACCTTCAGCGGTTATCAGGATGACGTCGCCGGCTTCTTCAATCGCACGCACATCTACATGAGCACGCCGATCACCGAGCCGTTCGGCTTGTCCTGCATGGAATCGCTCTATTTCGGCGTGCCGGTCATTTTCCCGCAGGTTGACGGCCAGCCGGAAGCGGTCAAGGACGGCGTCTGCGGCATTGGCCTGACGCCCTCGGTCACCGTCGAACAACACCGGCAGCTCACCAATATCGAGGTCGACTTCCCGCATGAGGTCTACGATCCGTTGACCGACAGCCTGGTCGCGCCCAAGCTGCTGTCGCATCTCGACTGTGCGGATGCGGTTGAGAAATTGCTGGCGCGCGAAACCTACCAGACTCTGAGCCGAAATGCGCAGCGCTATCCTGCGGAACATTTCAACTATGCTCAGTTCAAAGCTGAGTTCGACGACACGCTGCGATCCTTTATCGCTTAATTGAAACGTGAGCCGGAAAACACGCCCGATGCTAAAACACAGAACGCCGCACCCTGCCTTCAGCTATCTGATCTATCTGGGGTGCGCCATCGCTTTTTGCACCATCCCTTTCGGTTCCGCGACCGGACGCAATCTGTTTTACGTTTCCAGCTACATCGCCTTTATCGCCGTTTGCCTGTACCCGCGCTACTACTTCAGCAACGCGAGAAATCTGCTGCTGCCCGCGCTGATGTTCAGCGTGGGCATGGGAACCATCCTCTGGATGCATCACTTCAAACAGCCGGGTGAGTACATCAATATTTATCGCTCTTATATGTCGACCGGCAAACTGCAGCTCGCGACCGCCTTCATCTTGCTGATCGCACTCAATGAGCGGTTGTGCGTGCAGCGCCTGCTGATCGTTGTAGCTCTCGCCACCGGCCTGGCGATCAACGGTTATTCCCTCTATCAGGGGCTGCGTCTGGATATTCCTCGCGTAGAGCTCAACTTCGATCGCGCCACGGTCGCCGCCTACCTGATGACCGCCATCGATCTGGTCATGATGCAAGCCATCCTGATGCTGCGCACCCGCTACCGCCTGGTGTTGTACATTGCGGCATTCCTGCTGTCCTTCTCTGCACTGGTGCTCACCGGCACGCGCGCGGCCATGTTGGTCTACCCGGTAGCGGTCTGCCTGTCGCTGCTGGCGACCAAGCAGCTGGTTTCCAGGAAACACAAACTCGCGTTGGTGGCCTCGGTACCGCTGCTGCTCGTAGCCTGCGGCCTGGTGTTTAAACCGCAGATAGAAGAACGCATTCAGGCCTTTGAGACCGATATGCGTCTGATGGATCAGCCACAGACTGAAAACTCGATCATTTCACGGCTGTCGATGCAAACGCTGGCATGGCGCACCGGTTCACAAGCCCCTTGGGGCCAATCCGCCGAACAGCGCGGCGAAGAGATCCGTGCAATGGTCGCACAGCAACCTCGCCTGTCTGGCGTCATGCCCTACATCAACGTCCACCTGCACAACGAGCTGCTGGAAACCTACTCGCTCAAGGGCGTCTGGGGCGTACTGCTGCTACTGGCGCTCTATGTCTGTCTGTTCTTCTCTTCGTTCCGGCCACAGCGCAACGCGCTGCTGCTGAGCGTTAGCGTCAGCCTGTTCGTTTACGGCCTGAGCGACGTCATCTTCTTCAGCACGGAAGGCACCGTCATATTCTGCCTGGCGCTGATCGCCGCCGTTCTTTCCGTCCCGAAACAGCCCCCTGTTCAGGAGCCCACCCCGTGAATCCTCAGGAGCCGCTGCTCAGCGTTATCGTGCCGTTTTATAATAATGAAGCGTTCGTTATCGCTGCGCTGGATTCGTTATTTGCGCAGATTAGCGACGATATTGAGGTGGTGATCATCGATGATGGCTCCACCGACGCCTCCGGCGCGCTGGTCAGCCAATATCTGGCGCAGCGGCGGCACCCGCGCGTGGTCTTTACTTCACAGCCCAACGGCGGCATTGCGCACGCCCGCAATGTCGGCTTACGGCTGGCCACCGGCCGCTATCTCACCTTCCTCGACGGCGACGATCTGCTGAGCGACGACTATCTGGCAATCCTGCGGCCCCTGCTTACCGCCGGTGAAGATGACCTGATCGACTTTAATTATCAGAAGTTCACCGAGCATCCGCCGACGCCGGATAACCGCGCGGCGCAGCCCGTAGCCTACGACTTTTCACAGTTGGGGCTCGGCTGCCTGCAACCGCTGTTCGCACGCTCGATGTGGCATCTCTGGAGCCGCGTGTATAAACGCACGCTGCTGGAAGGGGAAACGTTCGAAGACGGCAGACGCTATGAAGACGTGATTTTCACGCCTTTTCAGTATTTCAAAACCCGCCGCATCGCCCATCTGGACTGCGAGCTCTATTTCTATCGGGATAACAGCCAAGGCATCACTCGCAATATCAAACCCAAAGATATTGAAGATCTGCTGTTCGCCATGGAGAAGATGCTGCGTTTTGTGGCGCAGCATCCCGGGGATGAGCCACTGCGCCGGTTGGCCGCCCTGATGCTGGCCAACTGCTTTTCCGAGGTGAAAAGCATGTCGAAGGCGGTGTACGGCTATTATCATTACGCGCCGGCAACGCTGCACATCCTGCGCCGCGCCGCCGATATCTGCCGCAACAGCGACGTGCCGCGCAAAAAAGTCCGCCAGATGCGCTATGCGCGAGTGGATACCTTTCTTTCGAAGCTGCGCGGGCGCAAGCCGCACTAACCGCATCGGCCGGGCGGCCGATGCGTCGTCGCTCCCTCAGCGCGCTAAAGGCACGTGCGCGACCAGCTCCTCATAAATCCGCTGCGGCTGGATGACCCCCATCGGGCTTTCTGCCTCCAGCGGCATCGTATAGCCGGTACGCGACACCTGAATGATGCGGTGCAGTTCAGCATCCTGAATCGGGCCGGTGGAGCGTGAGTCGGCGGTCACGAACAGGCTGATGGTTTTCACCTTCAGCGCCACCGCCAGATGCAGCGGCCCGGTATCGCCGGTGACCAGAACATGGAAACTGTCGATCAACGTCAGCAAGCCTTGCAGCCCCGTTTTACCGATCTGGTTATCCACGCAGGCCTGCGTTTGCGGGCCGATCAGGCTCATAAACTGTTTGGCCTTGCCGTCGTCGAACGGTGCGCCAATCAGCACGATGCGCACATTGGGGTGCTTCGCCACCAGCTCATCGGCCAGCCGCGCATAGTGCGAAACCGGCCAGCAACGCGATTCTGTTGACGCCCCCAGCTGAAAACCGATGGTGGGATGCTCGCTGCTTTTGACGCCGCGCTGATAATCCACGGGAATTTCCATCGTCGGATCGTCGCTGCGGCAGCCTAAGATGGAAATCAGCTCCAGTTTGCGGCGTACAAAGTGGCCGTAATAATGGAAGATATAGTTGGTCAGCCAAGGCTCCAGCCCGCAAATGCCCGAGCTGTAGTTATCCCTGATAATGTACTTCGCCCCGGCCAGTACGGCGCTGATGATGTCATAAGGCAGGTGGGAGTGCAGAATCAGCGCCAAATCCGGCTGATGTTCGCGCAGCGATTTCAGCAATGGGCGTATCGTCTTGATCTTGCTGTCCCAATACACCACGCGATCGTAATAACGGCCGTTTTCCACCAGCTCGCGGTTTTTCTTGTGCACCACCAGCGTGATGTGCGCATTGGGGTAGCGTTCCCTCATCGCCCTCAATGCCGGCGTGTTGAACATGAAGTCGCCCAACGCCGTGGTGGAATAGATGACGATATTGTCAAACTGCTGGGCGCCGTCGAACGTCGCCTTGTCCTGAAAACGGCCGTACTTCGCCGTATAGCGCCGCAAGAACCAGTCGGCAACCTTGATTTTCCATTTCTTCGACATGTGCGTGCTTAGTTCGCTTTAAGTTGATAATACTCGGCCAGCGTCATGCCCACCGTACGCTGCTGCAGCCAGTCAAACAGCTGCTCCAGATCGCGGTACAGCCCTTCGATATCCTGCTCGGTTTTGAACGTCGGGCTGCCGCCCGGCATAAATTCGGAGGAGTGCAGCATAAATTCGACGTAGTCATGCCCCTGCGCCAGCGACGCCTCAGCCACGCTTATCATCTTGGCCACGTTGCCGCCACTCGGCCGCAGCCAGTTGACGGACGGCGAACGCCGCTTGCCGCGCAGCCGGTCATAACCTTGCTTGAACGCGTTCATCAGCGCCGAGTGCTTGTACTGAATGCTCATCGGCACTTCCAGCAGCGACGAAGCGCCCGGCCTGGCGATATTCTGCGGATCGATGAAATAGGCCTGCGACGGGAACCGACTATAGTCCGTACCGCCGTTACCCTGCGGGTTGCCCGGCGAAAACTGCCAGTTGACCCGCGGCGTCACCGAACAGTCCACCTGATAGCCGTATTCCAGCAGCAGCGAGGCATAATATTCGTTGAACGCCCAGCGGCCGGCGCGATGGCTGAGCATTTTGGTCTGGAAGGCATCTTCCAGCAGCTTGGTCATGTGATCGACCTTGGCGCGGATCTGATCGGCGGGATACTCGATCAAATAAGGCTTGTGGCGCCAGTCGTCGTCGGTGAGCGGCGTCAGCGGCGGGCTGTTCCAGGCGTGCAGGTGCATGCCCACTTCTCCCGCGCCGCGGGCGATCACGTCGCGCGCGAACTCGACGTAAGCCGGATCCATCGCCATTTCATAGTTGGTGAGATAAACCGGTTTGAAGGCGTATTTTTCGCATAATGCCTGAAAGCGCGGCAAGAAACGCGTGTTTTCGGTCGAGATGCGATCGTGGTTTTGCCACAGATTATCGCCTTCGGTATCAATGGTGATGAGAAACGCCGGTTTAGTCATGAATATCGAGCCTGATATCAACAGAATGCACTATGTTACGCAGGCCGTTTCGCCAGGGCAAACGACTTTGCTGCCTGGTTTGGACAACGTTGAAGCGCATTCGTCCCCGGCCCGACGATTTTTTTGCGGCCCGGCAAGAAAACCTTGCAACAGTAGCCACATGCGATCGGGTCATTTAGAATCAAAGATTGGTTTCCCAGAAAGCGACTCATGATGAACGACGCGCCTGCCCCAACTTCCGCCCCATCCGTACAGCGTATTTTGATCATAAAACTGCGCCATCACGGCGATATGCTGCTGGTCACGCCGGTCATCAGCAGCCTGCGGCAAAACTACCCGCAGGTGCAGATCGATGTGCTGCTGTATCAGGAAACGCAGGAGATGCTGGCCAGCAATCCGGAACTGTCGACGCTGTTCGCCATCGACCGCCAATGGAAAAAACAGGGCACCCGCGCGCATCTGGGGCACGAGCTGGCGCTGCTGCGCCGCCTGAAGGCGCAGCGCTACGATCTGGTGGTCAACCTGGCCGATCAGTGGCGCAGCGCCATTATCACGCGCCTGACCGGCGCGCGCATCCGTCTGGGCTTCGATTTCCCCAAACGCCGCGGCTTCCTGTGGCGCCACTGCCACACGCAGCTGGTGCCGGTCGACAATCACGCCCACCTGCATACCGTCGAACAAAATCTCTCGCTGCTGGCGCCGCTGAACCTGCCCGCGCTCAGTGATCATGTGACCATGAGTTACGATCCGCAGGATTGGCAGGCCTGTGAGCAACGGTTGCAGAAACAGGGCGTCGCCGGCAGTTATATTGTGGTGCAGCCCACCTCGCGCTGGTTCTTCAAATGCTGGAGCGAAGAGAAAATGGCCGCCACCCTCGCCGCCTTGCAGGCCGATGGCCATCAGTTGGTGATCACCTCCGGCCCCGACGCCAGAGAACAAGCCATGGTAGAACGCATTTTGGCGCTCTGCCCGCCGCAGGGCGTGATCTCGTTGGCCGGCCAGCTGACGCTGCGCCAGCTGGCCGCCCTGATCGACCACGCCAAGCTGTTTATCGGCGTGGATTCGGTGCCGATGCACATGGCCGCCGCGCTGCAAACGCCGTGTGTGGCGCTGTTCGGCCCTTCCAAGCTGACTTTCTGGCGGCCATGGCAGGCTACCGGCGCCGTGATCTGGGCCGGCGACTTCGGCGAACTGCCCGATCCGGACGCCATTGATACCGGCACCGACGAACGGTATCTCGACCTTATTCCTACAGACGCGGTGATTGCAGCCGCGCGGAGCACGCTGGCATGAAAGCATTTCGTTTGGCGATCGTTCGCCAAAAATACCGCCCGGACGGCGGGGCCGAACGTTTCGTTTCCCGCGCCCTGGAGGCGCTGGAGCAACAGGATCTCGATCTGAACGTCATCACCCGCGAATGGCAGGGTGACGCCAATCCCAACTGGCATATCCACCTGTGCAACCCGTTAAAACTCGGCCGCATCAGCCGCGAGCGAGGCTTCGCCGTGGCAGCCAGGGCGCTGTGGCAGAAAGAGCGTTTCGATCTGGTGCAAAGCCACGAGCGCATTCCCGGCTGCGACATCTACCGCGCCGGCGACGGCGTACACCGCCGCTGGTTGCTGCAGCGTGCGCGTCTGCTGCCGGAATGGCGCCGCAAATGGCTGTTCTCCAATCGCTATCACCGCTATGTGATGTGCGCCGAGCGCGCCATGTACGCCGCGCCGGAGCTGAAAGCCGTCATCTGCAACGCCGAGATGATCAAGCAGGAAATCATCGCCGACTTTGGCGTGCCCGCCGACAAAATCACGGTGATCTATAACGCCATCGACAATCAAAAATTCCCGCCCGCCGACGAGGCCCTGCGCCAACGTCTGCGCGAGCAGTATCAGATCCCACAACGGGCGCACTGCCTGATCTTCGTCGGCTCCGGTTTCGAACGCAAAGGGCTGGCCGCCGCCATCCGCGCCGTGGCGGCGACCGATAGCCATCTGTTGGTGGTCGGCAAAGACAAGGCCGAAAAACGCTACCGGGCGCTGGCACAGTCGCTGGGCTGCGGCGAGCGGGTTCACTTTATGGGCGTTCAGAAGCAGACTTTGCCGTTCTATCAGGCTGCGGACGCGCTGCTCCTGCCGACGCTGTACGATCCGTTCCCGAATGTGATTCTGGAAGCGATGTCGTGCGGCCTGCCGGTTATCACCAGCACCACCTGCGGCGGCGCCGAGTTTATCACCCCCGGCCAGAACGGCTTCGTGACCGACGCGCTCGACGTACCGGCCATCACGGAGGCCATTCGGGCGCTGCCGCGCCAGGCGCTGGGATCATCCATGGGCGAAGCGGCGAGATTGCGCATTATGACGGCTACGCCGGCGCATCTGTCCGAACAGCTGATTTCCCTCTATAACCGGTTACTGGATTAGCTATGCGTATTCTGATGATCATCGACGGCCTGCCGGGAGGCGGCGCGGAAAAAGTGGTGCTGACCCTGTGCCAGGGCATGCAGCAACAGGGGCATGACGTCAGTCTGATCTCGCTGCGCGACGTCTGCAATTACCCTATCCCGTCAGGCATTGATTATCAGGTGGTGGCCGATCGCAGCCGTGCCCCCTGGCGCAAGCTGACCGAGCTGCCGCGCCGCGCCGCCGCGCTGGATCGGGCAATAGCCGAACACGAGCGCCAACGCGGCGCGTTCGATCTGGTGTTCTCCAATCTGCATAAAACCGATCGCATCGTCAGCCGCAGCAAGCGGTTGGCCGCGGATCGCCTGTGGTTCTGCATTCACGGCATTCTCTCCACCTCCTATCTCGGCCACCGCAAGGGCCTGGATCGCTGGCTGAAGCAGCGCAAAATCGCCAACGTTTACCAAGGGAGAAATATCGTCGCCGTTTCACGGGCGGTTGGCGACGATCTGCAGCAGAACTTGCCGATTCGCCCACGCCGGCTGGCGGTCATCAACAACCCGTTCGACATCGACGCCATCCAGCAACAGGCGGCGGCGCCTTGCGAACTGGCTGGCCAGGACTATCTGGTGCACGTCGGCCGCTTTCACACCGCCAAGCGGCATGACCGTCTGCTGAAAGCCTATGCGCACTCGGGCATTCAGGCACCGCTGGCCTTGATAGGCACCGGGAATGATGCCAGAGTCGCCGAGGTCAAACGTCTGGCGACAGAGCTGGGCATCGCAGAGCGCGTGCTATTCCTCGGTTTCCAGGCCAATCCCTACCCGTTTATTCGCCATGCTTCGCTGCTGGTGCTCAGCTCCGACAGCGAAGGGTTTGGTAACGTGCTGGTGGAATCGCTGCTGTGCGGCACGCCGGTGGTCAGCACTCGCTGCCCGGGCGGCCCTGCGGAAATTCTGGAAAAAGCTGGCATGGCTAACGCGCTGGCGGAATTAAACGAAGCGTCGCTGGCAGAAAAAATGGCGGAAATTTACGCCAATCCGCCGCAGATAAATCAACAGCAATTGCTGAGTTATGGGCTGGAGCCTATTTGCCGTCAATATATTGAGCTGAAAGAAAAATAATAGAGAAATAAATAAGGCAGGGGATACCTGCCTTATTTTATTCGTTAGCTGAGCGCCTGCATTTTCTGCCAAACCTCATCGACAGAAACATCTTCACAGTGCCCCGACTCACTCTGCAAAATATGATGACGGCCGGTCCATGGATGCCAGGAGGCTTTATCGGTATCGCCAAAGAACACCACCATGTCCTTATTCAGCGCGGCGGCAAGATGCATCTGCCCACCGTCGCTGCACAGCACCCGGTCGCATAAATCGAACCCGCCCAACAGCTCGCGCACCGAGGCCGTCGGATAAAGCGCGACGCGTTCGTTTTGGCACAGCGCCAACAGCTGTTCGGCGCGCTGCTGGTCGCCGATGTCGTCCGGCGCCAGCGTGCCCTGCGGCGACCAGAAGATCAGCACACCGGTGTGGGGATCGGCAACCAGACGGTTGATGATTTCGGCATAGCGTTCAACCGGCCAACGCCTTTTCGGGCTGCGGCTGCTGATGTGCACGGCGCATACGCGCTCGACCGGTGGCAGACGCTCCTGTAGCCGTTGCGCCGCCAATTGCCGCTCTTCAGGCGTCAGAAACACCCGCACCGGCGGGATCGGAATGGATTGATCGGTTATCGCCGATAAATAGCTGTAGGTATGTTCGACCTGATGTTGACCGTGGAAATCGTCCTTGCGGAACGGGCGATGGATATCTTTCGTGCCCAAATCGGCGCCGATGATATGAGTGGCGCCGGCCATTTTCGCTAAACGCAGGCTGTATTTGCAAGGCACCGGGTTGGCCAGAATGACCGCATCGAACTTTATTTTTCGCAGCTTCAGGAAGATCATCAAGCGTTCGAAATAAACGCCCAACGTCGTTTCATTTTTCGCCTTGTGCTTGGCCTTTTTATAGACAAAGACTTTCTCGAGATGAGGATTGTTTTTAACAACGTCCTGGCTGACTTTATTGATCAGCAGATAAACTTTAGCGTCCGGATAGGCAATTTTCACCCCTTCAATCAGAGGCGTGGTGCAAACAAGATCGCCGATGTTGTCGCGGCGAATAATTAAAATATTCTTCATTCCGAGCCTGTCGGCGAAATCGCTCGCCGGTTGTCTGAAACTGACACCCAAGGTTACCAAATTAGCGCCTTTCCCTTCCAGTTATGGTACTATTCCGAATAACCCATATAAATGAAATTGATAGAATGTTGCTGCGTTTATATCAGGTACTACTCTACCTCATCCAACCCCTGATCTGGCTCCGCTTACTGCTGCGCAGCCGCAAAGCTCCAGCCTACCGTAAACGCTGGGCGGAACGCTATGGCTTCTGCGCCGGGAAAGTCGTGCCAGGCGGCATCATGCTGCATTCTGTCTCCGTCGGCGAAACGCTGGCGGCCATCCCGTTGGTACGGGCACTGCGCCACCGTTACCCCGCTTTGCCGATAACTGTGACCACAATGACCCCAACAGGTTCAGAACGCGTCCAGTCCGCTTTCGGCAAAGACGTACATCATGTCTATCTGCCCTACGATCTGCCCGGTTCCATGAACCGCTTCCTCGACCAGGTGAATCCCAAGCTGGTGATCATCATGGAAACCGAGCTGTGGCCTAACCTGATTAACGCGCTGCATCAGCGGCAGATCCCCCTGGTGATCGCCAATGCGCGCCTGTCGGCCCGCTCCGCCGCCGGCTATAAGAAAATTGGCGGGTTCATGCGCGATATGCTGCGCCGCATTACGCTGATCGCCGCACAGAACCAGGAAGACGGCGATCGGTTTATCGAACTGGGCCTGAAGCGCTCGCAGCTGGCCGTAACCGGCAGCCTGAAGTTCGATATCTCCGTCACCCCGGAACTGGCCGCCCGCGCCGTTACGCTGCGTCGCCAATGGGCGCCGCGCCGCCCGGTGTGGATCGCTACCAGCACCCATGACGGTGAAGAAACCATCCTGCTGGAAGCACACCGCAAACTGCTGGAAAAACACCCCGACCTGCTGCTGATCCTGGTGCCGCGTCACCCGGAACGCTTCCCGACCGCCAAAGAGCTGGTGCAGAAGGCCGGCTTCAGCTACACCCTGCGCAGCAGCGGCGAAATCCCGTCCGGCAGCACCCAGGTGGTGATCGGCGATACCATGGGCGAGCTGATGCTGCTGTACGGCATCGCCGATCTGGCCTTTGTCGGCGGCAGTCTGGTGGAACGCGGCGGGCACAACCCGCTGGAAGCCGCCGCGCACGCCATCCCGGTGCTGATGGGCCCGCATACCTTCAACTTCAAAGACATCTGCGCCAAGCTCTCGCAGGCCGAAGGCCTGATCACCGTGACCGACGTGGATTCGCTGGTGAAGGAAGTGGAAACCCTGCTGACCGACGAAGACTACCGGCGCTACTACGGCCGCCATGCGGTGGAAGTGTTGTATCAGAATCAGGGAGCGTTGCAGCGCCTGCTGCAGCTGCTGGAACCGCACCTGCCGCCCCGGAGTCACTGAATGAGCAGCCGCAAAAGCCTGTCGGTGGTGATGATCGCCAAAAACGAAGCCGGGCTGTTGCCGGACTGTCTGCGTTCGGTCGAATGGGCCGATGAAATCATCGTGCTGGACTCCGGCAGCGAGGACGACAGCGTCGCCGTCGCCGAAGGCCTGGGCGCCAAAGTCTTCACGCACACCGACTGGCAAGGGTTCGGCAAGCAGCGTCAGCTGGCGCAAAGCTATGCCAGCCATGACTACGTTTTGATGATCGACGCCGACGAACGCGTCACGCCCGAGCTGCGGCAATCCATCGAGCGGGTGTTGAATGCGCCGGACGACGGCGCCGTCTACAGCTGTGCGCGGCGCAACCTGTTTCTAGGCCGCTTCATGCGCCACAGCGGCTGGTATCCCGACCGCGTCAACCGCCTGTACGCCAACCAACGCTATCGTTATAACGACGATCTGGTGCACGAATCGCTGAACATCGGCGGCGCCAAAGTGATCCCCCTCAGCGGTGATATGCTGCACCTGACCTGCCGCGACTTCTTCGCCTTCCAGCGCAAACAGCTGCGCTACGCCGAAGAGTGGGCCACGCAGCGCCACCGGGCCGGCAAGCGCTGCGGCTATCTGTCTATCCTGACCCATACGCTCGGCGCCTTCGTCAAAACCTGGCTGCTGCGCGCCGGCTTCCTGGATGGCAAACAGGGGTTGCTGTTAGCGGTGGTCAACGCGCAATATACCTTCAATAAATATGCCGCATTATGGGCATTGGGCCGCAACTACTCAGAGAAGTGAATCATGACCAGCAAAGCCATCTATCCCGGGACCTTCGATCCCATGACCAACGGCCACCTGGATTTAGTGACGCGCGCGTCACTGATGTTCGATCACGTGATTCTGGCCATCGCCGCCAGCCCGAGTAAAAAGCCGCTGTTCAGCCTGGATGAACGCGTGGCGTTGGCGACGCAGGTCACCTCGCATCTGGACAATGTGGAAGTGCTGGGCTTCAGCGAGCTGATGGCGCACTTCGCCGCTCACCAAAATGCCAATATCCTGGTGCGCGGCCTGCGTGCGGTGTCTGACTTTGAATACGAATTGCAGCTGGCGAACATGAACCGCCATTTGATGCCGACGCTGGAAAGCGTGTTCCTGATGCCTTCCGAAGAATGGTCGTTCATCTCCTCCTCACTGGTGAAGGAGGTCGCCCGTCACGGCGGCGATATCGCACCTTTCCTGCCTGACGTGGTCACCCAGGCGCTGATGGCGAAGCTCGCCGCCGAGTGATGCTCAGCGCTGGCAGCGGCGGCAAAAGAAGGTGCTGCGCTGCCCGTGCTTGGCGGATTCGATCGGCGTGCCGCACGCGCGGCACGGTTCTCCCGCCCGCCCGTAAACCTGCAGCTCCTGTGCGAAATACCCCGGTTTGCCGTCCGACTGCAAAAAGTCGCGCAATGTCGTGCCGCCCTGCTCGATAGAACGCTGCAACACCGCCTTGATGGTCTTCACCAGCAGTTCCGCTTCGGCTTTGCTCAAGGATCCCGCCGGACGATCGGGCAAGATCCCGGCGCTGAACAGCGATTCGCTGGCGTAAATATTGCCGACCCCGACCACCAGCTTGTTATCCATCAGCCACGGTTTAATCAACGTGCGCTTATTGCGTGATTTTTCATACAGGTAGTCGCCGTTGAACGCTTCGCTCAGCGGTTCCGGCCCCAGGTGCGCCAACACGCTGCTGGTCGCCAAATCTTCGCACCACAGCCAGGCGCCGAAACGGCGCGGATCGGTATAGCGCAGGATCATGCCGTTGCTGATCACCAGATCGACGTGGTCGTGTTTGCCGGCTTCATCTTCGTTTTCCTCGCGCAGCATGCGCAAGCTGCCCGACATGCCCAGGTGCACGATAATCCAACCGTTCTCCAGCTCGATCAGCAGGTATTTAGCCCGGCGCTGCACGCTGAGCACCGGCCGATCGCTCAGCGTCAGGATCTGCTCGGAAACCGGCCAGCGCAGGCGCGCGTTGCGCACCACCGCATACTGAATGCTGTGGCCGACAAGATAAGGCTCTATACCGCGTCTGCTCGTCTCAACTTCCGGTAATTCAGGCATCTGGCTTCCCCTCCGACGTTTTCTACCCTTTATAAAACAAAAAACCCGGCCAAGGCCGGGTTTTTCATTAATCCACTAAAATTATTTAATTTTAGCTTCTTTGTATACTACGTGCTGACGGACAACTGGATCGAATTTCTTCAGTTCCAATTTTTCCGGCTTAGTACGCTTGTTCTTCGTGGTGGTATAGAAGTGACCAGTACCAGCAGAAGAAACCAGCTTGATCTTCTCGCGAACACCTTTAGCCATGATTCAGTTCCTTAATACTTCTCACCACGGGCACGCAGATCGGCCAGAACCGTCTCAATACCCTTCTTATCGATAACACGCATACCTTTAGCAGATACACGCAGAGTTACAAAGCGCTTCTCAGCCTCAACCCAAAAACGGTGTGAGTGCAGGTTAGGCAGAAAACGGCGTTTGGTCGCGTTCATTGCGTGGGAACGGTTGTTACCGCTCACCGGGCGCTTGCCAGTAACTTGGCAGACTCGGGACATGTCTATTCTCCAAAAATCAAATCAGCTCGAGCTTCGTATAGGGTATGGCCGCCTCGTCAGGCTTTTAGAGCCCATCTCAGCAAACTTCATACTGAGGAGACTCTCGTCATCAGGTAGAAACCACACATCAGGTCAGAAACCTGCTGAGATAGGCTCTTGCGCCAAACCCAAGATTCTCAAAGGTGGCGTAGTATACGCTCTGAAGCGTAAGTGCTCAAGTCCCGAACAGCTAAAGATCCCACAAGGATCGCGAAAAAATCGCTTAAAGCCATCCGCGCTCGGCAAAAGAGACGCATTCACCCCGACCGATCACCAAATGATCAAGCACTCGGATCTCCAATAACTGACAGGCTTTCACCACCTGTTCCGTTATCAAACGGTCGGCATGACTGGGTTCAGCCTTACCCGAAGGGTGATTATGCGCGAGAATCAGCGCGGCGGCATTAGCCTTCAACGCTTCACGCACAATTTCTCTCGGGTAGACGACGACGCTGCTGATGGTACCAGCAAACATCTCCTGATGGCGAATAACCCGGTGCTGATTGTCTAAAAACAATACCAAAAAGACCTCACGCTCGCGATGCGCCAGCAGGCTTTGCAGATAATGCTGGGTGACGCGCGGATTGAGCATGGCGTTTTCCTGCGACAAATGGCTGGAAAAGAAGCGCAGCGCCAGCTCGGCAATCGCCTGCAGCTGCGTATAGCTGGCGTCCCCCAGGCCTTTTTGGCTGCAAAAAGCCTGATGATCGGCCGACATCAGGTGATAAAGCGAGCCGAACCGGCGCAGCAGCTGCTCCGCCAGCTGCATCACGTGCACGCCGGGCAGCCCGGTACGCAAAAAAATGGCCAACAGTTCTGCGTCGGACAGCGCCGCCGCCCCCTGCATCAACAGCTTTTCACGCGGCGCCAGCGCGCCCGGCCAGCACGCCACAATCGGGTTGCTCATCGTGTTCCTCCCTGAAAGGGCTACAGCATGCCATGTGCTGCCCGGCACGTTCGACAGGTGTTTGATAACATTGCGAAGTGTTTCGCAAAGCACAATGTAACGCCCTGCAGCCATTGCGGAATCGCTCACCTGAACGGCGGATATGCTAAAATGGCGCATCTTTCGGCTTTAAATCGGACAATGATGATGACGGGACTTTCCGGCAAACATATTGTGCTTGGCATCAGCGGCGGCATCGCCGCCTACAAATGCCCAGAGCTGGTGCGCCGCCTGCGCGACAGGGGCGCAGAAGTGCGCGTGGTGATGACCCACGCCGCCAAGGCGTTCATTACGCCACTGACGCTGCAGGCCGTTTCCGGCTACCCGGTGTCCGACGATCTGTTGGATCCCGCCGCCGAAGCCGCCATGGGCCACATCGAGCTCGGCAAGTGGGCGGATCTGGTGATTCTGGCGCCGGCGACCGCCGATCTGCTGGCGCGCGTCGCCGCCGGCATGGCCAACGATCTGTTGACCACCGTCTGCCTGGCGACCGACGCCCCTATCGCCGCCGCCCCGGCCATGAACCAGCAGATGTATCGCGCCGCCGCCACGCAGGCCAACCTGCAAACGCTGCAGGCGCGCGGCATGCTGCTCTGGGGGCCGGACAGCGGCAGCCAGGCCTGTGGCGACGTCGGCCCGGGCCGCATGCTGGATCCGCTGGACATCGTCGACCTGGCGAACGCGCATTTCTCCGCCCCGCAGGATCTGCAACATTTACAGGTTATGATCACCGCCGGCCCGACGCGTGAGGCGCTGGATCCGGTACGTTTCATCAGCAATCACAGCTCCGGCAAAATGGGCTTCGCCATTGCCCGCGCCGCCGCCGCCCGCGGCGCGCAGGTGACGCTGATCGCCGGGCCGGTCAGCCTGCCGACGCCGCCATCGGTCACCCGAGTGGACGTCACCAGTGCGCTGGAGATGGAGCAGGCGGTGCAACAGCGCGCCGCGCAGCAGCAGATTTTCATCTCCTGCGCCGCCGTGGCCGATTACCGCCCCGAGCAGATCGCCGATGAAAAAATAAAAAAACAGGGTGATGAAATCGTCCTCAAGATGGTAAAAAACCCCGATATCGTCGCCGGCGTGGCGGCGATGACCAAAAATCGACCGTTTGTCGTGGGGTTTGCCGCCGAAACCCAGAATGTGGAAGAATACGCGCGGCAAAAACTGGCGCGTAAGAAGCTGGATTTGATTTGCGCTAACGATGTATCGCTTGCAGAGCACGGGTTCAACAGCGACACCAATGCCCTGCATCTTTTTTGGCAGGATGGAGAAAAGCGCCTGGCGCTGAGCGACAAGGCACTCCTTGGCCAACGTTTAATAGACGAGATAGTCAGCCGTTATGATGAAAAAAATCGACGTTAAGATCCTCGACCCGCGCATCGGTCAGGATTTCCCGCTACCGACCTACGCCACGCCGGGCTCCGCCGGTCTCGACCTGCGCGCCTGCCTGGACAGCGCGGTGGAGCTGGCGCCGGGTGAAACCACGCTGTTGCCTACCGGCCTCGCGATCCACATCGCCGACGCTGGCCTGGCGGCGGTGATCCTGCCGCGCTCCGGCCTGGGCCACAAGCACGGCGTCGTGCTGGGCAACCTGGTCGGCCTGATCGACTCCGATTATCAGGGCCAGCTGATGGTGTCCGTTTGGAACCGCGGCCAGAAACACTTCACCATCGAGCCGGGCGAACGTATCGCGCAGATGGTCTTCGTGCCGGTGGTGCAGGCCGAATTCAACCTGGTGGAAGAGTTCGACAGCAGCGAGCGCGGCGAAGGTGGCTTCGGTCACTCGGGGCGCCACTAAGCGCCACCCAATGCACGATGGCCGGCAGGGAAACGTCGCCTGAACCTTGCCTTTCCGGGGAGAAGGATGTCTCTGCGGCAAGGTTTTACCGCGACAATTGCAGCGCACACCAGGCAGCGCGGAAAAAGGCCGTTAAGGCCGCTGACCCCAGCATCGTAAAAAAGCTATCACATAAGCCGCACAGAGCCTGCTCTGCAGCGGCCGGTGCGCGGGTTTCCGTCAGTTAAGTTTTAGCAAGGGTCTAATCAGACATGGCAGAAAAAGAAAAGACGAAAAGGAATCGGCGCGAGGAAATATTGCAGGCGTTAGCCCAGATGCTGGAGTCCAGCGACGGCAGCCAACGCATCACCACCGCCAAGCTCGCCGCGAACGTGGGTGTTTCTGAAGCTGCGCTGTATCGGCATTTCCCCAGCAAGACACGGATGTTCGACAGCCTGATCGAGTTTATCGAAGACAGCCTGATCACCCGCATCAACCTGATCTTGCAGGACGAGAAAGAGACGTTTAATCGTCTGCGCCTGATTTTACTGCTGATTCTGGGCTTTGCGGAACGCAACCCGGGGCTGACGCGCATCATGACCGGCCACGCGCTGATGTTTGAACAGGATCGCCTGCAGGGCCGCATCAACCAGCTGTTCGAACGCATCGAGGCGCAGCTGCGCCAGGTGTTGAAAGAGCGTAAATTGCGCGAAGGCAAAGGCTTTATCGTCGATGAAACGCTGCTGGCGAGCCAGCTGCTGGCCTTCTGCGAAGGCATGTTGTCGCGCTATGTGCGTTCGGAATTCCGCTATCGCCCAACGCAGGAATTTGACGCCCGCTGGCCGCTGTTGGCGGCCCAGCTGCAATAAAGATAACGCCGGGCATGCCCGGCGTTTTTACTTACACCCCGTACTGCTCGCGGTAAGCGCGCACCGCCGCCAGGTGGTCCGCCATTTCCGGTTTCTCTTCCAGATAGGCGATCAGGTCCTTCAGCGTCACGATTGAAATCACCTTGCAGTGATAGTCGCGTTCCACTTCCTGAATGGCGGAGATATCCGCGCGGCCGCGTTCCTGACGGTCGAGGGAGATCAGCACGCCCGCCAGCGAAGCGCCGCTGGCGCCGATGATTTCCATCGACTCGCGGATCGCGGTGCCGGCGGTGATCACATCGTCTACCAACATCACGCGCCCCTGCAGCGGGCTGCCTACCAGCGAACCGCCTTCGCCGTGGGTCTTGGCTTCCTTGCGGTTAAAGCAGTAAGGCACGTCGCGCTCATGGTGTTCCGCCAACGCCACCGCCGTAGTGGTGGCAATAGGAATACCTTTATAGGCCGGGCCAAACAGCAGGTCGAAATCGATGCCGGAGTCCATCAGGGCTTCGGCGTAGAAGCGCCCCAACAGCGCAAGATCGCGCCCGGTATTAAACAGGCCGGCATTGAAGAAATACGGGCTGGTGCGGCCGGACTTCAGGGTGAACTCGCCGAATTTCAATACCTGCTTGTTAAGCGCGAACTCGATAAACTGGCGCTGATAGGCTTTCATTACTGCTTCTCCTCGTCTGAATCTGCTTGGGTCTTGTCATTACTGCCGCCCGATCGTCGGGCATAAAAAAGGCGACTTCTCAGTCGCCTTAAAAAATCAGTCCGCCAGCGCCGCTTTCTGCGCCTGGAAGATGGTTTCGATGCCCCCTCGGGCCAGCGCCAATAGCGCCAACAGCTCATCGTGGCTGAACGGCTCGCCTTCGGCGGTACCCTGCACTTCAATCATGCGGCCATCTTCCATCATCACTACGTTCATGTCGGTTTCCGCCGCGGAATCCTCCACATACTCCAGATCGCACAGCGCTTCGCCATTGACGATGCCGACGGAAACCGCCGCCACCATGCCCTTCATCGGGTTGGCTTTCAGCTTGCCGTTGGCCACCAGCGTGTTCAGCGCATCGGCCAGCGCCACGCAGGCGCCGGAGATGGAGGCGGTGCGGGTACCGCCGTCGGCCTGCAGTACGTCGCAGTCGAGGGTGATGGTGAATTCACCGAGCTTTTTCAGATCCACCGCGGCGCGCAGCGAGCGCGCGATCAGGCGCTGGATCTCCAGCGTGCGGCCACCCTGCTTGCCTTTGGCGGCTTCACGGGCATTGCGGCTGTGGGTGGAGCGCGGCAGCATACCGTACTCGGCGGTGATCCAACCTTGCCCCTGGCCTTTCAGGAAGCGCGGAACGCCCTCTTCTACCGTGGCGGTGCACAAGACTTTGGTATCGCCAAACTCAACCAGCACTGAACCTTCAGCGTGTTTGGTATAGTGACGGGTCAGTGTCAGGGGGCGAACTTGCTGTGGTGCTCTGCCTGCAGGACGCATGGGCTCTCTCCGGCTTCAAATCAACTATTGGCTGCGCATTATACGGGCTTCGTGACGTAATGCCTATCCTGCCCGCAGCCGCGACGCTATAATCGCCCCATCTTTTCCTATTACGGGTACGCATCAATGATCCGCAGCATGACCGCCTACGCCCGGCGTGAAATCAAGGGTGAATGGGGCAGCGCAGCCTGGGAGCTGCGTTCCGTTAACCAGCGCTACTTAGAAACCTACATCCGCCTGCCGGAACAATTCCGCAGCCTGGAGCCGGTGATCCGTGAACGTATCCGTGGCCGCCTGACCCGCGGCAAAGTCGAATGCAACCTGCGTTTCGAACTGGATCCAAGCGCGCAAAGCTCGCTGATCCTGAACGAAAAACTGGCCAAACAGCTGGTTGAAGCCGCCAACTGGGTGAAAATGCAGAGCGACGAAGGGGAAATCAACCCGATCGACGTGCTGCGCTGGCCGGGCGTGATGTCCGCGCAGGAGCAGGATCTGGACGCCATCAGCGCCGAGCTGATGCAGGCGCTGGACGGCGCGCTGGATGACTTCATCGTCGCACGCGAAAGCGAAGGCGCCGCGCTGAAAACGCTGATTGAACAACGCCTCGACGGCGTCAGCGCCGAAGTGGTCAAAGTGCGCGCCCAGATGCCGAACATCCTGCAATGGCAGCGCGAACGCCTGGTCAGCAAGCTGGAAGAGGCGCAGGTACAGCTGGAAAACACCCGCCTGGAGCAGGAGCTGGTGCTGATGGCGCAGCGCATCGACGTCGCCGAAGAGCTGGACCGTCTGGAAGCGCACGTGAAAGAGACGCACAACATCCTGAAGAAGAAAG
The DNA here is from genome assembly GCF_001537385.1 of Serratia sp. 2880STDY5682894. Taxonomy (NCBI): domain Bacteria; kingdom Pseudomonadati; phylum Pseudomonadota; class Gammaproteobacteria; order Enterobacterales; family Yersiniaceae; genus Serratia; species Serratia sp. 2880STDY5682894. The sequence goes on from NZ_FCJA01000012.1 coordinate 85,470, forward strand.
AAGCCGTCGGCCGCCGCCTCGACTTCATGATGCAGGAGTTCAACCGCGAATCGAACACCCTGGCCTCCAAGTCGATCAATGCCGACGTCACCGCTTCCGCCATCGAGCTGAAAGTGCTGATCGAGCAAATGCGCGAGCAGATCCAGAACATCGAGTGATCCTGCCCCGCACGCCATCAAGCCCGCGCCAAGCGGGCTTTTTTATGGCTGCAGCTCAGCGATAAGCGGCCACCTGCTCTTCGCCCATCAGCCCCATTTTCTGCAGCTGCACCGCAATGCTCCAGGTTGAGCGTTCAAACTCATCGCTCAGCGCTTCCAGCGTCGCCCCGGCCGCATGGCTCTCGCGCAACCTCAGCTTTTCTTCTTCCGGCCAAGGGAAGTAGGCATTGGCCGGCCGCCCCTCGGCCAGATTCTTCTGCCGCTTCTCCTCCGGCGTCAGCCGGGCTTTTTTCTGCAGTTCGGCTTCACCGTCGAACTCGTTGGCCAACGCGAACAGCAGGCGGATAGCCTCCGGCGCGCAGGCCGCCGAAGCCGGTCTCAACAGCTCACCGGTGTCGGGATTAACCCCGTTGGCCAGCGCCCTGAGCAACGTGCCGGTATTCATTGTTCGCCTCCTTATCCGAGAAGATGCGCCGGTCGTGGCGCCTTGTTCAGGCATTTTTCTTTGCCTCCCTCGAGAAAACCACGCTTTACGCCATGAAAAAGCACCAGTTGCGAGCCAGATTCCAGGCGTTTGCACGCGAGTGACAGTGATTGCATCAGGTTGCGAGCCGGCAGGCCCCTGGGGAACCGGCTCACCGGGAAGCTTATGAAAAACTGCCGGACAGCGCGTGTGGATGACATTTGGCAAGATATCCCGCATGCCATAAGTATTTTGTTCTAATTATCACGCAAGGTAATGAAAGGACGTCGATGCTGTGGCTAAATGTGTTTTTTCTCTGCCCGTGAACCGTACGGACCGTTTATGCCACAAATTCTGCAATTTATTATGGCTCTGGTGGTGATCATCGCCCTGGCGCTGCTGGTCAGCAATAATCGCAAGAAAATCCGCCTGCGCTATATCATCCAGCTGCTGGTGATCGAAGGCGCGCTGGCCTATTTCTTCCTGCACTCCGCCAGCGGGCTCAGCGTGATCAAACACGTCGCCGGCTTCTTCGACACCCTGCTCGCCTACGCCGCCCAAGGATCGGAGTTCGTGTTCGGCGGCATGAGCAAGGATGGCCTGGCGTTCATCTTCCTCGGCGTTTTGTGCCCTATCATCTTTATTTCCGCCCTGATCGGCATTTTGCAGCATTTCCGCATCCTGCCGCTGATCATCCGCCTGGTCGGCACCCTGCTATCCAAGGTCAACGGCATGGGCAAGCTGGAGTCGTTCAACGCCGTCAGCACGCTGGTGCTGGGGCAGTCGGAGAACTTCATCGCCTATAAAGGCATCATCGGCGATATCTCGCCGCGCCGCATGTACACCATGGCCGCGACCGCCATGTCGACGGTATCGCTCTCCATCGTCGGCGCCTACATGTCGATGATCGACGCGCAGTACGTGGTGGCGGCATTGATCCTTAATATGTTCAGCACCTTCATCATTCTGTCGATCATCAACCCGTATCAGGTCGAAGACGAGCCGGAGCTGAAGCTGAACAAACTGCATGAAGATCAGAGCTTCTTCGAAATGTTGGGCGAGTACATTCTGGCCGGCTTCAAGATTGCGATGATCATCGCGGCGATGCTGATCGGCTTTATCGCGCTGATCTCCGCCGTCAATGCGCTGTTCTCCGCGGTGCTCGGCATCAGCTTCCAGCAGATCCTCGGCTATGTGTTCTATCCGCTGGCCTGGCTGATCGGCATCCCGGCGGAGGAGGCCCTGAAGGCGGGCAGCATCATGGCGACCAAGCTGGTGGCCAACGAATTCGTGGCGATGATTGAGCTGAAGAAAATCGCGGCGGAGCTGTCGCCGCGCGGGCTAGGTATTCTGTCGGTGTTCCTGGTGTCGTTCGCCAACTTCGCCTCCATCGGCATCGTCGCCGGCGCCATCAAGGGGCTGAACGAGCAGCAAGGCAACGTAGTTTCCCGTTTTGGCCTGAAGCTGGTTTATGGCTCGACGCTGGTGAGCCTGCTGTCAGCGGCCATCGCCGGCCTGGTGCTGTAATCCCCACTCCCGGCCGCATGGCCGGGAGTTCGCTTTAAAACGCCACGCACACCGGCGCATCCACCCGCATCACCGAATCCTGCGCAAACTGCTGCTTATAGCCGCTGCGCAGCGCCTCGATATTCGCCTCGCTCTCTTTGCCCGGCGCATGGATCAACAGCAGCGCCTTGCTGTTCTCGCGCGCCAGCTTGCCGTCGTGGCCCAGCCACTGCCCTTTGGCATCAAAGACCGTCAGCCCGTCTTTAAAACGCGGCGTCACCTGGCTGTCGACGAAGGTTTGCCACTCGGCGGCGGTGATCGCCGGCCCCGCCGGGCGATTCAGGCCGAAGTAGAGCGTTGTTTGCATCATCGGATCGCCGGTGTGGCAAGCCGGAGCGGGTGACACAGCCTGATGGCCTGGCGCCACGCAGCCGCTCAGCAGCAGGGCGGCCACCACGGCGCCGGCGGCCAGTTTCGGGGAGTATTTCATCTGCAGTCTCGGTTTCTCGGTTGAAGGATTAGCTGCAAAAAGCATAGTCAGCGATGGAAACCAGCGCGAAATTTCTAATGCTTTTATCAACAGCCAGATGTTAAAAAAGGCTGGTTATCGGCAATAAAAACGGATTTTGGATTAGCTAAATTAATCCGAAACACCATCAGTGAAAAAAACTCAGTGGCGCGCGCCATCGGCGGCGATTACCCTGCCGGCCATCATTCTGACGCAAGTACGCTGTGAATCCCTTATGTTACTGAGCATCCTTTATATCATCGGCATCACCGCCGAAGCCATGACCGGCGCGCTGGCGGCCGGCCGCCGCCAAATGGACATGTTCGGCGTGATCATCATCGCTTCGGTCACGGCGATCGGCGGCGGGTCGGTGCGCGATATGCTGCTCGGGCATTTTCCATTGGGCTGGGTCAAACACCCGGAATACATCGTCATCGTCGCGATAGCGGCGATCGTCACCACCTGGGTGGCCCCCCTGATGCGCCATCTGCGCCGCCTGTTCCTGGTGCTCGACGCCGTCGGCCTGATCGTCTTCTCCATCATCGGCGCGCAGGTGGCGCTGGATATGGGGCACAGCGCGATTATCGCCGCCATCGCCGCGGTGATCACCGGCGTCTTCGGCGGGGTGCTGCGCGATATGTTCTGCAACCGTATCCCGCTGGTTTTCCAGAAAGAGATCTACGCCGGCATCTCCTTCAGCGCCGCCTGGCTGTATATCGGCCTGCAGCACCTCAGCCTGCCGCACAATCTGGTGGTGATCCTCACGCTGGTCGCCGGCCTGAGCGCGCGCCTGATCGCCCTGCGCTTCCGCCTCGGCCTGCCGGTGTTCAACTACCAGCATCCGGATCACTGATCTCGGGGCGGCAACGCGCCGCCGCCGAGGCCAAAACAGCTGAAATGTTGCCCTTCGACGCGCAAATTCGCTCATTCGCCGCTTTTTCCGCGCAAAGCGGCGGGCAAAATGCGAGCTAACGCTGCACCCGGCGCGTTAGCCGTGTATACTGTGCGGAGAAAATACACATCCGCTGTTATTGGCATATCAACCGTTATCAACGAACATCATCATGGCTCAAGGCACGCTTTATATTGTCTCTGCTCCCAGTGGCGCAGGTAAATCAAGTCTGATTCAGGCTTTGTTAAAGACGCAACCGCTGTACGACACGCAGGTTTCGGTTTCGCACACCACGCGCGACAGCCGCCCGGGTGAAAATCACGGCGAACACTATTTCTTCGTCTCGAAAGACGAATTCCGCCGGATGATCGAGCAGGACGCGTTTCTTGAGCACGCCGAAGTGTTCGGCAACTATTACGGCACCTCGCGCGCCGCCATCGAACAAGTGTTGGCGACCGGCGTAGACGTGTTTCTGGATATCGACTGGCAGGGCGCGCAGCAAATCCGCGCCAAAATGCCGCAGGCGCGCAGCATCTTCATTCTGCCGCCGTCGAAGGAAGAACTGGGCCGCCGCCTGCGCGGGCGCGGGCAGGATTCCGAAGAGGTGATCGCCAAGCGCATGGCTCAGGCCGTGGCGGAAATGACGCATTATGCGGAGTACGATTACCTGATTGTGAACGATGATTTCGATCTGGCGCTGTCCGATCTGAAGACCATCATTCGCGCCGAACGCCTGCGTTTGGGCCGCCAGTTGCTGCGGCATGACGCTTTAATCAGCAAACTATTGGCAGACTGAAGGCAGTTTCAGTATCATGCCCAGTCTTTTCGTCACCTGTGGAGTAGCACAAATATGGCACGCGTAACTGTTCAAGACGCTGTAGAGAAAATTGGTAACCGTTTTGACCTGGTGTTGGTCGCTGCTCGTCGGGCGCGTCAGATCCAGACCGGCGGCAAAGATGCACTGGTTCCGGAAGAGAACGACAAGTACACCGTTATCGCCCTGCGCGAAATCGAAGAAGGCCTGATCACCAGCCAGATCCTCGACGTGCGTGAGCGCCAGGAGCAGCAAGAGCAGGAGGCCGCAGAGATTCAAGCGGTTACCGCGATTGCTGAAGGTCGTCGTTAATTAGACTGCGAGTCCGCCTTGTACCTGTTTGAAAGCCTGAATCTGCTGATTCAACGTTACCTGCCCGAGGAGCAGATTAAGCGCCTCAAACAGGCATACCTCGTCGCGCGCGACGCGCACGAGGGCCAGACACGCTCCAGCGGTGAGCCTTACATTACTCACCCGGTCGCCGTGGCCTGCATTCTGGCGGAAATGCGTCTCGATCACGAGACGCTGATGGCGGCATTGCTGCACGACGTCATCGAAGACACCCCAGCCACCTATCAAGATATGGAACAGCTGTTCGGCAAGAGCGTCGCCGAACTGGTTGAGGGCGTCTCCAAGCTCGACAAGCTGAAGTTCCAGGACAAGAAAGAAGCGCAGGCGGAAAACTTCCGCAAGATGATCATGGCGATGGTGCAGGATATCCGCGTCGTGCTGATCAAGCTGGCCGACCGTACGCACAACATGCGCACCCTCGGTTCGCTGCGCCCCGACAAACGCCGGCGCATCGCGCGTGAAACCCTGGAAATCTACAGCCCGCTCGCCCACCGTCTGGGTATTCATCACCTGAAGACCGAGCTGGAAGAGCTGGGCTTCGAGGCGCTGTACCCGAACCGTTATCGCGTGATCAAGGAAGTGGTGAAAGCCGCGCGCGGCAACCGCAAAGAGATGATTCAAAAAATCCTCTCCGAGATCGAAGGGCGGCTGACCGAAGCCGGCATCGCCTGTCGCGTCAGCGGGCGGGAAAAACACCTCTACTCCATCTACCTCAAGATGCACCTCAAAGAACAGCGTTTCCATTCCATCATGGATATCTACGCGTTCCGGGTGATCGTGAAAGAGGTCGATACCTGCTACCGCGTGCTCGGCCAGGTGCATAGCCTGTACAAACCGCGCCCGGGGCGAGTGAAAGATTACATCGCCATTCCCAAGGCCAACGGCTATCAATCGCTGCATACCTCGCTGATCGGCCCGCACGGCGTGCCGGTCGAAGTGCAGATCCGCACCGAAGACATGGATCAGATGGCTGAGATGGGGGTGGCCGCGCACTGGGCTTACAAGGAAAGAGAACAGGGCGAAACCGGCACCACGGCGCAGATCCGCGCCCAGCGCTGGATGCAAAGCCTGCTGGAGCTGCAGCAAAGCGCCGGCAGTTCGTTTGAATTTATCGAGAGCGTCAAATCCGATCTGTTCCCGGATGAGATTTACGTTTTCACCCCGGAAGGCCGCATCGTCGAGCTGCCCGCCGGCGCCACGCCGGTCGATTTCGCCTATGCGGTGCATACCGATATCGGCCATGCCTGCGTCGGCGCGCGCGTCGATCGTCAGCCATATCCGCTGTCGCAGTCGCTGACCAGCGGCCAGACCGTCGAGATCATCACCGCACCGGGCGCGCGGCCCAACGCCGCCTGGCTGAACTTCGTGGTCAGCTCGAAAGCGCGTGCCAAAATTCGCCAGATGCTGAAGAATCTCAAGCGCGACGACTCCGTTGGCCTCGGCCGCCGTCTGCTCAACCACGCGTTGGGCGGCAGCCGCAAGCTGGCCGAAATCCCGCAGGAAAACATTCAGCACGAGCTGGACCGCATGAAGCTGGCGACGCTGGACGATCTGCTGGCGGAAATCGGCCTCGGCAACGCCATGAGCGTGGTGGTGGCGAAGAACCTGCAGGGCGATCAGTCCAGCCTGGGCGCTTCCTCCGGCGTGCGTAACCTGGCCATCAAGGGCGCCGACGGGGTGTTGATCACCTTCGCCAAGTGCTGCCGTCCGATTCCGGGCGACCCGATTATCGCTCACGTCAGCCCGGGCAAAGGGCTGGTGATCCACCATGAATCCTGCCGCAATATTCGCGGCTATCAGAAAGAGCCTGAGAAGTTCATGGCGGTCGAGTGGGATAAAGAGACCGAGCAGGAGTTCATCGCCGAGATCAAGGTGGACATGTTCAACCACCAGGGCGCGCTGGCCAACCTGACGGCGGCGATCAACGCGGCCGAGTCCAATATTCAGAGCCTGAACACCGAAGAGAAAGACGGTCGGGTTTATAGCGCCTTTATCCGCTTGACCACCCGCGATCGCATCCATTTGGCAAACATTATGCGTAAAATCCGTATCATGCCGGATGTGATCAAAGTTAACCGCAACCGAAACTAGCGCTTATGAGTCCTGAACGCTATGCGCGGATTTGTGAAATGCTCGCGACCCGGCAGCCGGATTTGACGGTCTGCCTGGAGCAAGTGCACAAACCGCATAACGTCTCCGCCATTATCCGCACCGCCGACGCCGTCGGCGTGCATCAGGTCCACGCCGTGTGGCCCACCACCCGCATGCGCACCCTGGTTTCCTCCGCCGCCGGCAGCAACAGTTGGGTCAGCGTCAAAACCCATCGCTCCATCGGCGACGCGGTCGGTCACCTGAAAGCGCAGGGCATGCAAATTCTGGCCACCAATCTGTCTGCACGCGCGGTCGATTTCCGCGAGGTGGATTACACCCGGCCCACCTGCGTGCTGCTCGGCCAGGAAAAAACCGGCATCACCGAAGAAGCGCTGGCGCTGGCCGATCAGGACATCGTCATTCCGATGATCGGCATGGTGCAATCGCTCAACGTCTCCGTGGCCTCGGCGCTGATCCTGTATGAAGCGCAGCGCCAGCGGCAGAACGCCGGCCTGTATCGCCGCGACAACAGCATGCTGGATGAAGAAGAGCAGCAGCGTCTGCTGTTCGAAGGTGGCTACCCGGTGCTGGCCAACGTGGCCAAGCGCAAAGGGCTGCCACGCCCGCAGATTGACGAGCAGGGCCAGGTGATCGCCAGCGCCGAATGGTGGGCGGCCATGCAGGCGACGGTGCGCAAATGAAAGGCCGCCTGCTGGATGCTGTCCCACTCACCACGCTTTCCGGGGTTGGCGCCAGCCAGGCGGGCAAACTGGCCAAGCTTGGCCTCGAGACCATTCAGGATCTGCTGCTGCACCTGCCGCTGCGCTACGAAGACCGCACTCGCCTCTACCCGATCAACGATCTGCTGCCGGGCATCTACGCCACGGTAGAAGGAGAAGTGCTGCGCAGCGACATTAGCTTCGGCCGCCGCCGCATGCTGACCAGCCAGATCAGCGACGGTACCGGCATCCTCACCATGCGGTTCTTCAACTTCAACGCCGCGATGAAGAACAGCCTGGCCACCGGCCGCCGCGTGACCGCCTACGGCGAGATCAAACGCGGCAACCACGGCGCGGAGATCATCCATCCGGAATACCGCATTCAGGGCGAAGCCAGCGAAGTCGAGCTGCAGGAGTCGCTGACGCCGGTCTACCCCACCACCGAAGGGGTGCGGCAAGCCACGCTGCGCAAGCTGACCGATCAGGCGCTGGAGCTGCTGGATACCTGCGCCATCGCCGAACTGCTGCCGTCGGAGCTGAGCGGCGGCCTGATGAGCCTGCCGCAGGCGCTGCACACCCTGCATCGCCCGCCGCCGGACATCCAGCTGGCGGATCTGGAGCTGGGCAAACACCCGGCGCAAAAACGCCTGATCCTCGAAGAGCTGCTGGCGCATAACCTCAGCATGCTGGCGGTGCGCGCCGGCGCCCAGAGTTACCAGGCGCAGCCGCTGCTGCCAGACGATCGGCTGAAAAACCGTTTTCTCGCCCAGCTGCCGTTCTCGCCGACCGGCGCGCAAACGCGCGTGGTGGCCGACATCGAAGCCGATATGCAAAAAGACTTCCCGATGATGCGACTGGTGCAGGGCGACGTCGGCTCCGGCAAAACGCTGGTGGCGGCGCTGGCGGCGCTGCGCGCTATCGCGCACGGCAAGCAGGTGGCGCTGATGGCGCCGACCGAGCTGCTGGCCGAGCAGCACGCCAACAATTTCCGCCAGTGGTTCGAACCGCTGGGGCTGGAGGTCGGCTGGCTGGCCGGCAAACAGAAAGGCAAGGCGCGCATCGCGCAGCAGGAGGCCATCGCCAGCGGTCAGGTGTCGATGGTGGTCGGCACCCACGCCATCTTCCAGGAGCAGGTGCAATTTAACGGCCTGGCGCTGGTGATCATCGATGAGCAGCACCGCTTCGGGGTGCATCAGCGGCTGGCGCTGTGGGAGAAAGGCGAAGAACAGGGCTTCCACGCCCATCAGCTGATCATGACCGCCACGCCGATCCCACGCACGCTGGCGATGACCGCCTATGCCGATCTCGATACCTCGGTCATCGACGAGCTGCCGCCGGGCCGCACGCCGGTGACCACCGTCGCCATTCCCGATACCCGCCGCGCCGACATCATTCAACGGGTGAAGAGCGCCTGTCTGGAAGAGGGGCGGCAGGCTTACTGGGTGTGCACGCTGATCGAAGAGTCCGAACTGCTGGAAGCGCAGGCGGCGGAAGCCACCTGGGAAGAATTGAAAACCGCGCTGCCGGAGCTGAAGGTGGCGCTGGTGCACGGCCGCATGAAAGCGCAGGAAAAGCAGGCGGTGATGCAGGCGTTTAAACAGGGCGAGCTGCAGCTGTTGGTCGCCACTACGGTGATCGAAGTCGGCGTCGACGTGCCGAACGCCAGCCTGATGATCATCGAAAACCCGGAGCGGCTGGGCCTGGCGCAGCTGCACCAGCTGCGCGGCCGCGTAGGACGCGGCGCCGTGGCCTCACACTGCGTGCTGCTGTACAAAACGCCGCTGAGCAAGACTGCGCAAACGCGCCTGCAGGTGCTGCGCGACAGCAACGACGGCTTCGTCATCGCGCAGCGCGATCTGGAGATCCGCGGCCCGGGCGAGCTGCTGGGCACCCGCCAGACCGGCAGCGCCGAATTCAAGGTGGCGGACCTGCTGCGCGACCAGGCGATGATCCCCGAAGTACAGCGCGTCGCTCGCCATCTCCATCAGCACTATCCGGAGCACGCCCAGGCGCTGATAGAACGCTGGCTGCCGGAGAAGGCACGCTACTCCAACGCATAAAAAAGGGCGCCGCAGGCGCCCTTTTCATTATGACTCGTGATATCACCCCACCGCCGGGAACACCGGCAGCAGCAGATACAGCTTGATGACGATGGCATTGGCGATATCGATAAAGAACGCCCCCACCATCGGTACTACCAAAAACGCCACGTGCGACGGGCCGAAGCGATCGGTGATCGCCTGCATGTTGGCGATCGCCGTCGGCGTGGCGCCCATGCCGAAGCCGCAGTGGCCGGCAGCCAGCACCGCCGCGTCGTAGTTTTTACCCATCACCCGGTAGGTAACGAAGATCGCGTACAGCGCCATGACCAGCGTCTGCACCGCCAGGATCGCCAGCATCGGCAGCGCCAGCGAGGCCAGCTCCCACAGGCGCAGGCTCATCAGTGCCATCGCCAGGAACAGCGACAGGCTGACGTTGCCCAGCACCGATACCGCCCGCTCGAACACGGTATAGAAACCGGTGAAGGCCAACGTGTTGCTGAGGATCACCCCGACGAACAGCACGCAAACGAAGTTCGGCAGTTCAAACACCGTGCCGCTCAGCAGGCCGGCAATCAGCTGCCCCAGGCTCAGACAGATGGCGATCATGGCGATGGTTTCGATCATCACCAGCGAGGTGATCAGGCGACCGCTTTCCGGCTTCTCGAAGCCGCTCGGCTGCACGCTGTCTTCCGGGGTGCCCTCCGGCGTGGAGGAGTGCTTGACCAGATAGCGCGCCACCGGGCCGCCGATCAGACCGCCCAGCACCAGCCCGAAGGTGGCGCAGGCCATGGCGACTTCCGTCGCGTTTTCAAAACCGTAGCGCTCGATGAACAGCTTGCTCCAGGCCGCCCCGGTACCATGCCCGCCCGACAGGGTGATCGACCCGGCGATCAGGCCCATCAGCGGATCCAGCCCCAGCATTTTCGCCATGCCGATACCGATGGCGTTCTGCACGATAAGCAACCCCAGCACCACGAACAGGAACACCACCAGCACCTTGCCGCCGGCGCGCAAACGCGCCAGGTTGGCGTTCAGGCCGATGGTGGCGAAGAAGGCCAGCATCAGCGGGTCCTTCAGCGACATGTCAAAACTGATTTCCCAGTTGACGAGCTTTTTCAGGGCTAACAGCAGGAGAGCCACCAGCAAACCGCCGGCGACGGGAGCAGGAATGGTATATTTTCGCAGCAGAGGAATGGTTCTGACGCACTTGCCCCCGAGGAGCAAAACCAGCGTCGCCGCGACTAACGTGCCATAAGTATCAAGATGAAACATCCAGGTACTCCATGTAAGGGAAAAGATCCAAATAAAAATAATAAGTTATAGAAAACCACTTAGTTTTTAAACTTGATGAGTGCAGGATTAAAAGTAAAAAACGCTGAGATGACAAGAAAAAATGAATGAAAATGCGACATAAGCGAGAAAGTCGGCAACATAATATTTACGCGCAACCGTTTGCTTTTGCGGGGCGGAGCATTAAAATGCCTGCTTTGCCGTATCTGGAAACGCCACACCATGAGCATGTCATCCTCCGAGCTTGATGCCGCGCGCCAAGCCGCCTCAGAACCCCGCGCCAGTGAACTGATTTATCGCCTGGAAGATCGCCCGCCGCTGCCGCAAACGCTGTTTGCCGCCGGCCAGCATCTGCTGGCGATGTTCGTCGCGGTGATCACTCCGGCCCTGCTGATCTGCCAGGCGCTGGGCCTGCCGGCACAGGATACCCAGCACATCATCAGCATGTCGCTGTTCGCCTCCGGTCTGGCTTCCATTCTGCAAATCAAAACCTGGGGGCCGGTGGGTTCCGGGCTGCTGTCGATTCAGGGCACCAGCTTCAACTTCGTTTCGCCGCTGATCATGGGCGGTCTGGCGCTGAAAAACGGCGGCGCCGACGTGCCGACCATGATGGCCGCGCTGTTCGGCACCCTGATGGTCGCTTCCTGCACCGAAATTTTGCTGTCGCGCGTGCTGCATCTGGCGCGCCGCATCATCACCCCGCTGGTTTCCGGCATCGTGGTGATGATCATCGGCCTGTCGCTGATTCAGGTCGGCCTGACCTCGATCGGCGGCGGCTACGCCGCGATGAACGATCACAGCTTCGGCTCGCCGAAAAACCTGCTGCTGGCCGGCGCGGTGCTGGCGGTGATCATCCTGCTGAACCGCCAGCGCAACCCTTATCTGCGCGTGGCTTCGCTGGTGATCGCCATGGCGGTCGGCTATCTGTTGGCCTGGGCGATGGACATGCTGCCCGCCGACGCACCGGCGGCCCCCACGGCGGCGATCACCATCCCCACGCCGCTCTATTACGGCCTGGGCTTCGACTGGAACCTGCTGCTGCCGCTGATGCTGATCTTTATGGTCACCTCGCTGGAAACCATCGGTGACATCACCGCCACCTCCGACGTCTCCGAACAGCCGGTCAGCGGGCCGCTGTACATGAAGCGCCTGAAGGGCGGCGTGCTGGCCAACGGCCTGAACTCGATGCTGTCGGCGGTGTTCAACACCTTCCCCAACTCCTGCTTCGGCCAGAACAACGGCGTGATCCAGCTGACCGGCGTTGCCAGCCGCTACGTCGGCTTCGTGGTGGCGCTGATGCTGATCGCGCTGGGGCTGTTCCCGGCGGTGGCCGGCTTCGTACAGCACATTCCCGAGCCGGTCCTGGGCGGCGCGACCATCGTGATGTTCGGCACCATCGCCGCCTCTGGCGTGCGCATCGTGTCGCGCGAGCGTCTGAACCGCCGCGCCATCATGATCATGGCGCTGTCGCTGGCCGTCGGCATGGGCGTCTCCCAGCAGCCGCTGATCCTGCAGTTCGCGCCGGACTGGCTGAAAACCCTGCTCTCTTCCGGCATCGCCGCCGGCGGTATTACCGCCATCGTGCTGAACCTGGTGTTCCCGCAGGAACACGAGAAAAAGTAACCCGTCCATTGATGTTCAAACGGCCGCTTGCGGCCGTTTTTTATTGTCTATCAGACCATTGCCCTTGAGATGCCCGGCCAATTGCGGCATAAACAGGGTATCTTTTTTGACCGATGCGGATGTAGACGATGAAATTTATCGGAAAGCTGTTGCTGACGTTGCTGCTGCTGATCGTGTTGGCGGTGGTGGTACTGTACCTGGTCGGGCAAACTCGCTGGGCAGCAGGCCGCCTGAGCGCCTGGATCAGCGACAACAGCGAATACCGCCTGTCGATAGGAAAAATCACCCATTCGTGGAGCCAGCCGGACCAGATCGCTCTGGAAGACGTGCAGCTGGCGCGCAACGGCCAGCCGCAGGCGCTGGTCGCCAAACGCGTCGATCTCGGCCTCAGCCTGCGCCAAATCACCGAACCGCGCTATTTCCACAGCGTTACGCTGCGCGACGGCACGCTGAACGTGCAGCCGCAGGCGGCGGCGCTGCCTGTACAGGCCGACGTGCTGCAGCTGAGCAACATGGCGTTGCAGTCCAACGATAGCGAGTGGCAGCTCAACGCGCAGCAGGTCACTGCCGGCATCACGCCGTGGCGCCCGCTGGCCGGCCATCTGCTGGGGGACAACAACCAGTTCCAGTTCAGCGCCGGTTCGATGACGCTGAACGGCATTCCCGCCTCGAAGGTGTTGGTGCAGGGGGAGCAAAAACAGGGCCAGCTGCTGTTGAACAACTTCGGCGCCAATCTGGCGCAGGGCGATCTGACCGGCGTGGCCAGCCGCGCGGCCGACGGCAGTTGGCAGGTGGATCGCCTGCGGCTGAGCGGCGTGCGCATGCAGACCCCGCTGACGCTGGCGGAATTCATGCAGCGCTTTACCACGCTGCCGCCGGTCACCCTCAAGCGTTTCGATCTGATCGACGCGCGCCTGGAAGGCAAGGCATGGGCGTTTAACGATCTCGATCTGTCGCTGCAAAACGTCAGCATCGAAAAAGGCGACTGGCGCAGCGAAGACGGCTCGCTCAACTTCAACGCCGGCGACGTGATCAACGGCAGTTTCCACCTGATCGACCCGATCGCCACCCTGCGGCTCTCTTCCGCCGGCATCGCCATTCAGCAATTCACCACCCGCTGGGAAGGCGGGCTGCTGCGCACCTCCGGCAACTGGCTGCGCGCCGGCAAACGCCTGCAGCTGGATGAAGTGGCCATGGCGGCGCTGGAGTACACCCTGCCGATCGACTGGCGCGAGCTGTGGCTGAAACCGCTGCCGGACTGGCTGGCGGAGGTGTACGTCACTAAACTGACCACCAACCGCAATCTGATCATCGATATCAACCCGGCATTCCCGTTCCAGATCACCGCGCTGGACGGCTACGGCAGCAACCTGCTGCTGGCGCGCGATCGCCAATGGGGCATCTGGTCCGGCTCGCTGAACCTGAACGGCAGCGAAGCGACCTTCAACAAGATAGACGTGCGGCGCCCTTCGCTGGCGCTGAACGCCGACGCCAATCAGATCGCCGTCACCGAGCTCAGCGCCTTTATGCCTAATGGGTTGCTTGAGGCCAAAGCGACCGTCGATCAGCTGCCGGGCAAGCCGTTCCAGCTGACGCTGCACGGCCGATCGGTACCGATCAACACTTTGCAGCAATGGGGATGGCAACCGGTGCCGCTGACGGGCGACGGCAACCTTGAGCTGCAGTTGAAAGGGCTGCTGAACAGCGATGGGCCGTTCAAAGCCTCGTTGAAGGGCAATCTGCAGGCCACCGCCGGCGACGGCCAAGCGGTGAACCAACAACTGCCGTAATGCACTGCGCGGCCCGCCCTCAGGGCAGGGCCGCCGCCTTATTCTTCCAGCGCTTCAGAACCGCCCTGATCCAACGGCACATCCGGCTCGGCCGGCAACACCATGTAGGTGCCTTCGAACACCGCGCCTTTATCCTCGTCGCCGAACAGATGTACTTCGGCGTGTACGCGCGCGCGGCGGCCGCGCGCCAGACGCGCCAAATCGCCGCTCAGCGAGCCGAGATCCGCCACCGCCCGCGGCCTGCCGGTGATCGGTTTGCTGTAGCGAATGTGCGCGTCCGCCAGAATGATGGTGCCGCCGAGATGGCGCTCGCGCAGCAGCAGCCAAATCAGCCCCCAGGCGGTCAGCGTCGCCAGCGAGAACAGGCTGCCGGCGAACAGCGTATGGTGTGGATTCTGGTTGCCGATCTCCGGCATGGTGGTGACGAAGCGCTGGCCGGTGTATTGGCTGATGCGCACGCCCATCTTTTCGCTCAGCGGGATATGTTCATACCAGGCCTGCTGCAGTTGGCCGCACCAGTCGGGGCGATGCAGGATATCGTCCAGCGTCGCTACCGGTTTGATCATCAAAAAGTGGCGGATCGGGGTGGTCTGCGGCGCAGTGATCTCCCCCTGATTGACGAACCCCAGCTTGGCGAAGAAGTCCACCGCGTCCTCACGAGCGCTACACACCACCCGCTTCACGCCCTCCTGCCGCGCAACGGACTCCAGCGTCATCGCCACCAGCGTCCCCAGCCCTTTATCCTGCAGAGTCGGGTCTACCGCCAGAAAACGGATCGCCGCCTCGTTGTCGGCATTGATGTACAGCCGCCCGATGGCGACGATTTTACCGGCCTCGTCCACCACCATTTGGTGATGGGCCATGGCGTCATAGGCATCCTTTTCCGAACCCACCGGCTGGTGCAGCGGCTTGCGCAGCATTTCCCAGCGAAACTGGTAATACTCCTTCAGTTCTTGCTCTGTTACGGGTACTCGTAGGTGATACATAGACGCCTGTTCTCCGAATGCTTAGACCTGTAGCCAGAATGTCACCGGACCATCGTTGACCAGCGCCACCTGCATGTCGGCGGCGAACTCGCCGGTCTGGGTCTCTACGCCGCGTTCGCGGCACTGGCCAACAAAATATTGATACAACCGATCGGCTTCCTGCGGCGCAGCACCGCGCGAGAAGCTGGGCCGCATGCCCTTTTGGGTGTCCGCCGCCAGGGTGAACTGCGAAACGACCAGCACGCTGCCCCCGGCCTGCTGGACGTTGAGATTCATCTTGTCGTTCTCGTCGCCGAAAATGCGGTATCCCAACACGCGTTCGCACAGGCGCTGCGCTTTTTGCTCGTTATCGCCCTGCTCCACGCCCAATAACACTAACAAACCGGGGCCAATCTTGCCTACCGTCTCGCCACCCACCGTGACGCTGGCGTTTAACACCCGTTGAATCAACGCAATCATTCCTGCTGCCCTTCTGGTTTCTGCTCCTGTTGCTCCGCCTTCTGCCGGCGGTAGTCGCGGTATTCGCCGATGGTCACGGTGATTTCCGCGCCGAGTAACACGATACACCAGCTCCAGTAGACCCACAGGAATAAAATCGGGATCACCGCCAGCACGCCGTAAATCAGCTGATAGGAGGGGAACATGGTGACGTACAGCGCGAATCCCTTCTTGCCCAGCTCGAACAGCAATCCGGCCACCACCGCGCCAATCAGCGCGTCTTTGGGCGGCACCCGCACCGTCGGCACGATGCAATACAGCAGCCAGAAGGAGATGCACGACAAAATCAGCGGGAAGATGCGCAGCACCTGATCCACCAAACCGTTGACGCCGGTCTGTGCCAGCCAGTTGAGCGACAGCAGGTAGGAGCTGATGGCCATGCTGGCACCCACCAGCAGCGGCCCCAGCGTCAGCACCATCCAGTACACGGCGAAGGAGAAGACGATCGGCCGCTTGTTCTTGCTGCGCCAGATGGTGTTCAGCACGCTGTCCACCGAGGAGATCAGCAGCAGCGCGGTGACGATCAGCCCGCAGGTGCCGACGGCGGTCATCTTGTTGGAGTTGGCGACGAACTGTTCCAGGTAGTTCTGTATGACGTTGCCGGCGGCCGGCACGAAATTGGAAAAGATGAAGCTCTTCAGCTGTTCGCTGATGTCGGAAAACATCGGGAAAGCGGCGAACAGCGCGAACACCACGGTGACCAGCGGCACCAGCGACAGCAGGGAAACATAGGCGAGATGGCCCGCCAACATCGTCAGGCCATCGTGATCGATACGCTGGTACAGCAACCGTCCGAAGGTGACGCCGGGCTTAATCGCAGAGGGCAGCTTCTTGCGGCGGAAAAACGACATGGTCACTCCTTGATGTCAGTTGATACGCCTTAAGCTTAACGCGCCCTGCGCTCATTGGGCAAAATAGGCCGGCACCACGTCGCGATCGGTGACGTGCACCGTCTTGATCCCCAGCGCCTGCGCGGCGAGGACGTTCGCCGGGTGATCGTCGAAGAACACCGCGTCGGCGGCGGCGGTGTTTTCCGCAGCCAGCACATGTTGATAGATATCGGCCTCCGGCTTGCGCATGCCGAGATCTTGCGACAGATAAAGATGATCGGCGGCGGCGGCCACTTCAGGATAGTGCTGCGGCCAGTAGTTGCAGTGCAGACGGTTGGTGTTCGACAGCACCACCACCCGGTGACCCTCGTTGCGCAGGCGCTGCATGATGTCGATCACTTCCGGGCGCAGCGCGACAAATACCGCCTGCCAGCCGGTGGCGAATTGCTCGAAGCTGAGCGCGATGCCCATTTCATCGCACAGCTTGCCGGCGAAGTCTTCGTCGCTGATTTCACCGCGTTCATGTTGCTGGAATACCTCACCCATGGTGAAACGATCGGACAGCACCGCCAACGGCGTGCCGCTCAAATTGCTCCACACGCCCAGCACACGCTTGAAATCGATATCGACGATCACATTACCTAAATCAAAGATATACAGCATAGTCCTCTCCTGATGGGCCGGTGAGATTTCACTGTAGCGGGAAAAGGAACAGCTGAACAGGGAGCGAACGGAAAAGCGCATAGCGCGCCGCACAAACGGGGAACAACAGAGGAAAAAACTCAGGGCGCGAGAACCGCGCCCTAAGCATGAGACACTCAATCAGCGATTAAGCGTCTTTAGGACCGCGGCTGGCACGCTTACGATCGTTTTCCGTCAGGTGACGCTTACGGATACGGATCGAGGTTGGCGTCACTTCTACCAGTTCGTCGTCATCGATGAACTCCAGAGCTTGCTCCAGGGTCATTTTGATGGCCGGAACCAGGGTAGTCGCTTCGTCAGTACCGGAAGCACGCATGTTGGTCAGCTTCTTACCGGTCAGGCAGTTTACGGTCAGGTCGTTAGAGCGTGAGTGAATACCGATGATCTGGCCTTCATACACTTCTGCACCGTGGCCCAGGAACAGCTTGCCGCGATCCTGCAGGCCGAACAGCGCGAACGCTACCGCTTTGCCCTGGCCGTTGGAGATCAGCACGCCGTTCTGACGCTGGCCCACTTCGCCCGGACGCACGTCGTCGTAGTGGCTGAAGGTGGAATACAGCAGGCCGGTACCCGAAGTCATGGTCATGAATTCGTTACGGAAGCCGATCAGACCGCGGCTTGGGATCACGTAGTCGAGACGCACGCGGCCCTTACCGTCCGGATCCATGTTTTTCAGGTCGGCTTTACGCTCACCCATCGCCTGCATCACGGAACCCTGATGCTGCTCTTCGATATCCAGCGTTACGTTCTCGAATGGCTCCTGCTTGCGGCCATCGATTTCACGGAAGATAACTTTCGGACGGGAAACCGCCAGCTCGAAACCTTCGCGACGCATGTTTTCGATCAGCACCGACAGGTGCAGTTCGCCACGGCCGGATACGCGGAAGGCGTCCGCATCGTCGGTTTCTTCAACGCGCAGCGCTACGTTGTGTACCAGCTCTTTATTCAGACGGTCAAGGATCTGACGCGACGTTACGTACTTACCTTCTTTACCGCAGAACGGCGAGGTGTTGACGTTGAAGAACATGGTTACGGTCGGCTCGTCGACGGACAGCGCCGGCAGCGCTTCTACGGCATTGGTGTCGCAGATGGTGTCGGAGATGTTCAGCTCGCCCAGGCCGGTGATGGCGATGATGTCGCCCGCTTCCGCCAGGGTGCTGTCGATACGCTCCAGACCCAGGTGGCCCAGCACTTTGCCCACTTTACCGTTGCGAGTTTTACCTTCGCTGTCGATGATGGTGACCTGCTGGTTCGGCTTCACTTTACCGCGCTTGATGCGGCCGATGCCGATAACGCCCAGGTAGTTGTTGTAGTCCAACTGGGAGATCTGCATCTGGAATGGCGCTTCCAGCTCAACCTGCGGCGCAGACACGTGGTCGACGATCGCCTGATACAGCGGGGTCATGTCTTCCGCCATGTCGGTGTGGTCGACGCCGGCGATGCCGTTCAGCGCAGAAGCGTAGATGATCGGGAAGTCGAGCTGCTCGTCGGTCGCGTCGAGGTTCACGAACAGATCGAACACCTGATCCACAACCCAGTCAGGGCGCGCGCCAGGACGGTCAACCTTGTTGATGACCACGATCGGCTTCAGACCGTTGGCGAAGGCCTTCTTGGTCACGAAGCGGGTTTGCGGCATAGGGCCATCCATTGCATCCACAACCAGCAGCACCGAGTCAACCATCGACATCACGCGTTCTACCTCGCCGCCGAAGTCGGCGTGTCCTGGGGTATCCACGATGTTGATACGGTAACCGTTCCAATTAATGGCGGTGTTTTTTGCGAGGATGGTAATCCCACGCTCTTTCTCCAAATCGTTGGAGTCCATTACGCGTTCGGTCGCTTCCGCACGCTCTCCGAAAGTACCGGATTGTTGCAGCAGCTTATCAACCAGGGTGGTTTTACCATGGTCAACGTGGGCAATAATGGCGATGTTACGCAAATTTTCGATCACAGCTTTGCCTCGGGCATTAGAAATAGCGCGCTATTGTACACGTATTAAGCGAGGGACTAAACAAGATCACAACCATCTCTTATAAACAACCGCGTACCGGTCAGTTTGTGATCCCTTTCACGGTGCAAAAAGCCGCAATCGTTGCACTTTTGCACCATTTCGGTGCCCGCGCCCACCCTTATTGCACCATAACAATGCAATTTATCGTTGATGGTGCATACTGTGGCTGGGTAAAACCCGCGCAGAGAGGCGATAAAAGCCTTTTCTAAAAGTTGGCACGCTTTTCGCTTTAGTCTTTTCAAGGCGAAAAAAAGCCAGTTCCACAGATTCGTTCCACGACGACGACAATGATAAACCGGGAGAGTTAAGTATGTCCGCTGAACACGTTTTGACGATGCTGAATGAGCATGAAGTGAAATTCGTAGACCTGCGTTTCACTGACACCAAGGGTAAGGAACAGCACGTGACTATCCCTGCTCACCAGGTAAACGCCGACTTCTTCGAAGAAGGTAAAATGTTTGACGGCTCCTCTATCGGTGGTTGGAAGGGTATCAACGAATCTGACATGGTGCTGATGCCGGACGCCAGCACGGCGGTTCTGGATCCGTTCTTCGAAGAACCTACGCTGATCATTCGCTGCGACATTCTCGAGCCGGGCACCATGCAAGGCTACGATCGCGACCCGCGCTCCATCTCCAAACGCGCCGAAGACTTCCTGCGCTCCTCCGGCATCGCGGATACCGTGCTGTTCGGGCCAGAGCCTGAGTTCTTCCTGTTCGACGACATCCGCTTCGGCAGCAGCATCCGCGGTTCCCACGTGGCCATCGACGACATCGAAGGCGCCTGGAACTCCGGTACAAAATACGACGGCGGCAACAAAGGCCACCGTCCGGCGGTGAAAGGCGGTTACTTCCCGGTTCCACCGGTCGACTCTTCGCAGGATCTGCGTTCCACCATGTGTCTGACCATGGAAGAGATGGGCCTGGTGGTTGAAGCGCACCACCACGAAGTGGCAACCGCCGGTCAGAACGAAGTGGCAACCCGCTTCAACACCATGACCAAGAAAGCCGACGAAATTCAGATCTACAAATACGTGGTGCACAACGTGGCGCACGCCTTCGGCAAAACCGCGACCTTCATGCCGAAGCCTATGTTCGGCGACAACGGTTCCGGCATGCACTGCCACATGTCGCTGTCCAAGAACGGCACCAACCTGTTCGCCGGCGACAAATACGGCGGCCTGTCTGAAACCGCGCTGTTCTACATCGGCGGCATCATCAAGCACGCCAAAGCGATCAACGCCCTGGCCAACCCGACCACCAACTCGTACAAGCGTCTGGTGCCAGGCTACGAAGCGCCGGTGATGCTGGCTTACTCCGCCCGTAACCGCTCCGCGTCCATCCGTATCCCGGTGGTCTCCAGCCCGAAAGCGCGCCGCATCGAAGCCCGCTTCCCGGATCCGGCGGCTAACCCATACCTGTGCTTCGCCGCGCTGCTGATGGCCGGCCTGGACGGCATCATCAACAAGATCCACCCTGGCGACGCCATGGACAAAAACCTGTACGACCTGCCGCCGGAAGAAGAAGCCGAGATCCCAAAAGTGGCCGGCTCGCTGGACGAAGCAATGGCCGCACTGAACGAAGACCGCGAGTTCCTGACCCGCGGCGGCGTGTTCACCGACGATGCGATCGATGCCTACATCGAACTGCGCAAAGAAGAGATGGACCGCGTTCGCATGACGCCACACCCGGTTGAGTTCGAACTGTACTACAGCGTCTAAGCCCTACCCGCGCCGTCTGCACAGGCGGGCGGCGCCCACATTTTTGTTATCGCTTTTTTGTTGCCGTGGAAACTTTCAGCCCATCTTCGGATGGGTTTTTTTCTCCACCGTATTTTCTGCAAAACTATTCCATACCGCGCCGATCCCGGATGGAGTAGGATAGATGCACTAAAAAGGTGCAGGAGTCTGCTGTATGGCAACTGGCAAGCTGCCCGATGCTGGGCAGATCCTCAATTCACTCATCAACAGCATCCTGCTGTTGGATGACTCACTGGCGGTTCACTACGCCAACCCGGCGGCACAGCAGCTGCTGGCGCAAAGCTCCCGCAAGCTGTTCGGCACGCCGCTGCCCGATTTGCTCGGTTATTTTTCGCTGAACGTCTCTTTGATGCGCGAAAGCCTGCGCGCCGGTCAGGGCTTCACCGACAACGAAGTGACCCTGGTGGTCGACGGCCGCGCGCATATCCTTTCCCTGACCGCTCAGGCGCTGCCGGAAGGCTATATCCTGGTCGAGCTGGCGCCGATGGACAATCAGCGCCGCCTGAGCCAGGAACAGCTGCAGCATGCCCAACAGGTGGCGGCTCGCGATCTGGTGCGCGGTTTGGCGCACGAGATTAAGAATCCGCTGGGCGGCCTGCGCGGCGCAGCGCAGCTGCTGGCCAAGGCGCTGCCCGATCCGGCGCTGACCGAATACACCAAGGTGATCATTGAGCAGGCCGATCGGCTGCGCAATCTGGTGGATCGCCTGCTCGGCCCACAGCGGCCCGGCCAGCACATTACCCAGAGCATTCATCAGGTCGCGGAGCGCGTCTGCCAGCTGGTGTCGCTGGAAATGCCGGATAACGTCACGCTGGTGCGCGACTACGATCCGAGCCTGCCGGAAATGGCCCACGACCCGGATCAGATTGAACAGGTGCTGCTGAACATCACCCGCAACGCGCTGCAGGCGCTGGGCGAGGCGGGCGGCACCATCACGCTGCGCACCCGCACCGCGTTTCAGATTACGTTGCACGGCACCCGCTACCGCCTGGCGGCGCGCATCGACGTCGAAGACGACGGCCCCGGCGTACCGGCGCAGCTGCAGGACACGCTGTTCTACCCGATGGTCAGCGGCCGTGAAGGCGGTACCGGCCTGGGATTATCCATCGCCCGCAATCTTATCGATCAGCATTGCGGAAAAATTGAATTCAACAGTTGGCCAGGTCATACCGAATTCTCGGTCTACCTGCCCATTCGTCAGTGAGGTTTGCTATGCAACGAGGGATAGTCTGGATCGTCGATGACGATAGCTCCATCCGCTGGGTGCTTGAGCGTGCGCTCACCGGCGCGGGCCTGAGCTGCGCCACCTTCGAAGGCGGCAATGACGTGCTGGAAGCCTTGGCCACGCAAACCCCCGACGTGCTGCTGTCCGATATCCGCATGCCGGGTATAGACGGCCTGGCGCTGCTCAAGCAGATCAAACAGCGCCATCCGATGCTGCCGGTGATCATCATGACCGCGCATTCGGATTTGGACGCCGCCGTCAGCGCCTATCAGCAAGGGGCCTTCGACTACCTGCCGAAGCCGTTCGACATCGACGAAGCGGTGGCGCTGGTCGAGCGCGCCATCAGCCATTATCAGGAGCAGCAGCAGCCGGTGCGCAGCCAGCCGGCCAGCGATCCGGCGGCGGACATCATCGGCGAAGCGCCAGCGATGCAGGACGTGTTTCGCATCATCGGCCGGCTGTCGCGTTCGTCGATCAGCGTGTTGATCAACGGCGAATCCGGCACCGGCAAGGAGCTGGTGGCGCATGCGCTGCACCGCCACAGCCCGCGCGCCAAGTCGCCGTTCATCGCCCTGAACATGGCCGCCATCCCCAAGGATCTGATCGAGTCCGAGCTGTTCGGCCACGAGAAAGGCGCCTTCACCGGCGCTAACCAAATCCGTCAGGGCCGCTTTGAACAGGCCGACGGCGGTACACTGTTCCTCGACGAGATCGGCGATATGCCGCTCGACGTGCAAACGCGCCTGCTGCGGGTGCTGGCGGACGGCCAGTTCTACCGGGTCGGCGGCTATGCGCCGGTGAAGGTCGACGTGCGCATCATCGCCGCCACGCACCAGAACCTGGAGCTGCGGGTGCAGGAAGGCAAGTTCCGCGAGGATCTGTTCCACCGCCTGAACGTGATCCGCGTACACCTGCCGCCGCTGCGCGAGCGCCGTGAAGACATCCCGCGGCTGGCGCGCCACTTCCTGCAGATCGCCGCCAAAGAGTTAGGCGTCGAAGCCAAGAACCTGCACCCGGAAACCGAAACCGCGCTGACCCGCCTGCCCTGGCCGGGCAACGTGCGCCAGCTGGAGAACACCTGCCGCTGGCTGACGGTGATGGCCGCCGGGCAGGAAGTGCTGATCCAGGATCTGCCGGGTGAGCTGTTCGAAACCGCCGCGCCGGAAAGCCCCAGCCACAGTCTGCCGGACAGCTGGGCCACGCTGCTGGCGCAGTGGGCCGATCGCGCGCTGCGTTCCGGTCATCAAAACCTGCTGTCGGAAGCGCAGCCGGAAATGGAGCGCACGCTGCTCACCACCGCGCTGCGCCACACTCAGGGGCACAAACAGGAAGCCGCGCGCCTGCTGGGCTGGGGGCGCAATACCCTGACCCGCAAGCTCAAAGAGCTGGGCATGGAATAGGAGCAGGATGGATGATGAAAAACGCAGTCCGGCGCACAAAAAAACGCCAATCGCAGGCTTTACAGCCGGTGCGGGCGCAGTATGATCGTGTCGCACACTCTGGAGGTTGACGATGCTGGACTCATTCATCGTATTCATTTCTCAGGGCGCGGAGCTGGGCTCCGCTGCCAGTCACACCCCGCAGGCGGCGGTTGCCGCGGTGTTGTGCGCCGCGCTGATTAACTTCTTCAGTTAAAAAAACAGCCGCATCAGCGGCTGTTTTTTCATCCTCAAATCACCCGTGAGAATTGCTGGCTGCGCGCCTGTTGCCGCAGATAGCGGTCAAAACACATGCAGATATTGCGGATCAGCAAGCGCCCGCGCGGCGTGACGCGGATGCCCTGCTCGTCCCGCTCCACCAGCCCATCGCGTTCAAACGGCGCCAGCAGCTGCAAGTCTTCGGCGAAGTAAGCGGTAAAGTCGATGCCGTATTGCCGTTCGAGCGGCTGATACGCCAACCGGAAATTGCAGATCAGGGTTTTGATCAGATCGCGCCGCAGGCAATCGTCGTCCGTCAACGCCAGCCCGCGCCACAGCGCATTACCCTGCGCCTGTACGCTGTCATAGTAATGCTTCAGCTCTTTCTGGTTCTGCGCATAGCTGTCGCCTAGCATGCTGATGGCCGACACGCCCAGCCCCAGCAGATCGCTGTCGCCCTGGGTGGTGTAGCCCTGGAAATTGCGGTGCAGCTTGCCTTCGCGTTGGGCGATTGCCAGCTCGTCGTCCGGGCGCGCAAAGTGATCCATGCCGATGAACTGATAGCCGGTGCCGGTCAAGAAAGCGATGCTCTGCTGCAGGATATCCAGCTTCTGCTGCGCGCCCGGCAGATCGGCGTCTTTGATTTTGCGCTGGGCAGCGAACAAGTTCGGCATATGCGCGTAGTTGAACACGCTGAGGCGATCGGGATTCAGCTCAGCCACCCGCTGCAGCGTGAAAGCGAAGCTTTCCGGCGTCTGTTTCGGCAGGCCGTAGATCAGATCGATATTGGTCGAGCGGAAGCCCAGCGCTTTAGCCCGCTCAATCAGGGCGAAGATAAAGGCCTCATCCTGCTCGCGGTTGACCAGCTGCTGCACCTGCTTGTCGAAATCCTGCACCCCCATGCTCAGACGGTTAAAGCCTTCTGCGCGTAAATGATCGAGCACATCCAGCTCTATCTCGCGCGGATCAACCTCGATCGACATCTCCGCATCGGGCAGGAAATCAAAGTGTTCGCGCAGCAACGCCACCAGCCGGCTGATTTGCGCTTTATCCAGATAGGTCGGCGTACCGCCGCCCCAGTGCATCTGGCCGACCTTACGGCCGGCGAACAGCGGCGCACGGCTGGCGATCTCTTGCGCCAAAACGTTCAGGTATTCGTCGGCCTTGTGCGTCTGGCGCGTCACCAGCTTGTTGCAGCCGCAGAAGTAGCACAGCTTATGGCAGAAAGGGATATGCACGTACAGCGACAGCGGCCGCTCAGGGTAGCGCGCAGCGGCGCGTTGAAACGCCGCTTCGTCGTAGCGCTGGTTAAACTCCAGCGCCGTGGGGTATGAGGTATAACGCGGCCCTGAGTAGTTATATTTTTGGATCAGGGCCAAATCCCAGACAATCGTCTGCTCTGACATGCTCACTCCTTCCGATATCTTTTTCTACCGGGCCGGGAGAGGGGCGGTTGTCTGCGCTGTCTGGCCACGGAAGCGCTGCGAAAACGCGCTTTGCGCTTAGACAGCCGCCATAGTTTACCGAATAACCACAGCAGATAACACATCAAGAGTAGGGCTATTGTCGGGATTAGCCACATAGCGCGTTAAAAGGCGTCTTTCGGATTGCCGCCTTTCAGCAGCTTCAGAATATCTTCCTGCTTCTCTTCTTCTTCGTCGTCGTCTTCGCCCAGTTCGATGCCCAGCACGTCCATCAGCACATCGATGCGATCCAGCGTCTTGTCGACATACGCTTGCTCTTCCGCGTTCAGCGTTTCGCCGTCGTCGATGCGATCCAGCAGCGCGTTCAGGCGCTCGTCATTTTCCAGCTTCGCCAGCTCTTCTTCCGGCGACAGGCGCGGTTTCGCTTCGGCCTTTGGTTTCGGCTGCGGTTTGGCCTTCACTTTGGTCTCGTCGACCACCAGCGCAACCGGCACTTTACTGCCGATACGCGGATCTTTGGCTGCCGCCGCCGATTTGTTTTTCTGGCTGCCGGACTCGACCTGGGTGCGCGAACCGGAAGCGAGGCCACGGCGCTTTTTCAGGCGTTTGCGCTCGCGCGCTTCCTGATCGAGCTCCATACGGCTTTTCTTTTTCGTTTTTGACTTCGCCGCGCTGCCGCGAGGTGCTTTTGATGGCTGGTTCATAGCGTGTGCTCTTAGGTATGTAGATTCAGTATAGAATTGCGGCGGAATCTAGCAGAAAGCGGACAAAGAAAAAAGGCGGCAGGTTAAACCTGCCGCCTATTTCG
Source organism: Serratia sp. 2880STDY5682894 (assembly GCF_001537385.1). Classification (NCBI taxonomy): domain Bacteria; kingdom Pseudomonadati; phylum Pseudomonadota; class Gammaproteobacteria; order Enterobacterales; family Yersiniaceae; genus Serratia; species Serratia sp. 2880STDY5682894. The sequence goes on from NZ_FCJA01000012.1 coordinate 111,597, forward strand.
CACCTTCTCGCGAAGGGTATTCCTGTTACGCGCTCCTTGCGTACATGCAACATCCCGGTTTTTCCCTCTGCTATAACCGCATTCCCTGCCACTACGTCCTTCATCCTGAAAGAAAAATCGTCCATGGCGCAATCCATTCGCATCCGCTCTTCCCGAGCGCGCTTCCTGCGGGCATCCAAATTGCCAATACTTCACCATCCGATGTGCCTGCCGCCTATTCCGGTGCGAAAGGGTCACTTCCTTTTGCGTTCATCCTGGCACTCATTGCACGCCCTGTGCGTTCCCTGAGATTTGTCATCCTTCCCGGATGTTCCCTAATCCTGCGCAACCCTGCGTTAACGACTACTTTACGTTATTGTTGCGAAGGCTCAAGGCACCTGACGCCGATTTGGATGACATTTCCCTACAACGAAAAAACAACATGTTGTTTTTAAAATAAAAACAGAAATATCACTTTCGAATAAAGCGACATTACCCGCGATTCGAATGGCAAATGTCTCACAACCTACGCGCGGCATAACTGTCGTTTTATCGCGCCTCGCCGCTTAAAAACCGAGAAACACGCCATTTTTACCGCTGATGCAGTTATAATCGCCAACCAGTTAGCCATCCTCACGGAGACGAAAAATTTTGACCAGCAAGAACTACAACTATCATGTGACCCATTTCGTCACCAGCGCACCCGATATTCGCCATCTGCCGGGGGATGCAGGAATTGAAGTCGCCTTTGCCGGCCGTTCCAACGCCGGGAAATCCAGCGCGCTGAATACCCTGACCAACCAAAAAAGCCTGGCGCGCACCAGTAAGACGCCGGGGCGCACCCAGCTGATCAACCTGTTCGAAGTGGAAGACGGCATCCGCCTGGTCGACCTGCCGGGTTACGGCTACGCCGAAGTGCCGGAAGAGATGAAGCGCAAATGGCAGCGCGCGCTGGGCGAATACCTGCAGATGCGCAACAGCCTGAAGGGCCTGGTGGTGCTGATGGATATCCGCCATCCGCTGAAAGATCTCGACCAGCAGATGATCCAGTGGGCGGTCGACGTCGGCACCCCGGTGCTGGTGCTGCTGACCAAGGCCGACAAACTGGCCTCCGGCGCACGCAAGGCGCAGCTCAATATGGTGCGTGAAGCGGTGCTGCCGTTTATGGGGGATATCCAGGTTGAAGCCTTCTCGTCGCTGAAGAAGATCGGCGTCGACAAGCTGCGCCAGAAGCTGGATACCTGGTTTAACGAGATCCCGCCGGAAGTGCTGCCGGAAGACGAAGCCGGCGAATAAGCCCAGGCTGAACGCCAGAGCCGATGCCTCACCGCATCGGCTTTTTTATGCCCGCAGTTCAGCCACAGGCGGGATTTTTTGTTATCTAATTACAGTTCTGAAATAAAGCCATCATAAAAACTTATCGCCAGGGCAGGCTGATCTCACCAAATCACGGCGTTGAGGGAGCGGAAGCGGGAACGAAAAGCGGTGCGAAGAGATAGGAAAAACGTATGGCTTGCTGCTGTTTTTACAATAAAAAACGCCCCAGTCAATACTGACTGGGGCGGCTAAATATTCAGCCAAATCCGATTACGTGAAGTAAAAGGTCTGAAAGATAGAACATCTTACCTCTGTACCCTACGCCTGTAACTCTACATCATTTTTTCACAGGGCAAAAGAATTTTTTGTAGTTTACTTACACAATTTGCGGCGCAAGAACGGCGAAGTTGGGGAAACTATCGCCGCATCTTGTAGCTTAATTACGAAAAATGCTTAGGTTCTCGCCAGTTAGCACATCCGGCGATAAACCGGCGATCAGTGCGCCTCATCCCAGTTCATGCCGACGCCCACGTCGACCTTCAACGGCACCGCCAGCGTCATGCTGCCCTCCATCAATTGGCGGATACGTTGGCTGGCTTCTTCGATCACCGACTCGTGCACCTCAAACACCAATTCATCGTGCACCTGCATGATCGCGCGCACCAGCGGCTTCTCCTGCCCTTGCAGCCAGGCGTCGACCTCGATCATCGCACGCTTGATAATATCGGCCGCCGTGCCCTGCATCGGGGCGTTGATGGCGGCACGCTCGGCCGCCTTGCGGCGCATGGCGTTGCTGGAGCGGACGTCCGGCAGATACAGGCGGCGCCCATCCAGCGTGCTGACATAGCCCTGTTCGGAAGCCTGCTGGCGGGTACGCTCCATGTAGTCCAGCACGCCCGGGTAACGCTCGAAGTACAGATCCATATAGCGCTGGGCTTCCCCACGCGGGATCCCCAGCTGACGCGCCAGGCCGAAGGCGCTCATGCCGTAAATCAGACCGAAGTTAATCGCCTTGGCGCTGCGGCGCTGTTCGCCGGTCACTTTATCCAACGGCACGCCGAAGACTTCCGACGCCGTGGCGCGGTGAATGTCTTTCCCTTCGGCGAAGGCCTTCAGCAGCCCTTCATCCTGTGACAGATGCGCCATGATGCGCAGCTCGATCTGCGAGTAGTCGGCCGCGACGATGCGGTAACCTTCCGGCGCGATAAAGGCCTGGCGAATGCGTCGCCCTTCGTCGTTGCGCACCGGGATGTTCTGCAGGTTCGGATCGCTCGAGGAGAGACGCCCGGTGGCGGTCACCGCCTGATGATACGAAGTATGCACCCGGCCGCTGACCGGATTGATCATCAGCGGCAGCTTGTCGGTATAGGTGGTCTTCAGCTTCGCCAGGCCGCGGTATTCCAGGATCACCTTCGGCAGCGGGTAGTCCAGCGCCAGCTCGGCCAGCACTTCTTCGTTAGTGGAGGGCGCCCCGCCCGGGGTTTTCTTCAGCACCGGCAGCTTTTGTTTTTCGTACAAGATAGCCTGCAGCTGCTTGGTCGACGCCAGGTTGAACGGCTCTTCCGCCAGCTCATGGGCCTGCGCCTCCAGTTCCGCCAGACGCTTGGCCAGCTCCTGGGAGTGGGCCGACAAAATGGCCGGATCGATCAGCACCCCGGTGCGTTCAATATGCGAGAGCACCGGCAGCAGCGGCATTTCAATCTCGTTGAACACCGTCAGCAGCTCTGCGCTCTGCTTCAGCTGCGGCCACATCGCCAGGTGCAGCTGCAGCGTGACATCCGCGTCTTCGGCAGCGTAAGGCGCCGCCTGCTCCAGGGCGATCTGGTTGAACGTCAGCTGGTTCTTGCCCTTGCCGGCGATTTCTTCGAAGGTGATGGTTTTGTGGCCCAGATAACGATCGGCCAGACTGTCCATATCATGACGGCCGCCGACGCTGTCCAGCACATAGGACTCCAGCATGGTGTCGTAGGCGATACCGCGCATCTCAATGCCGTAGCGCGCCAGCAGGCTCATATCGAACTTCAGGTTTTGCCCGACCTTCAGCGCTTTATCGTCCTCCAGCAGCGGCTTGAGCGCTTCCAGCACGTAGGCGCGATCCAGCTGTGGCGGGGCATCCAGATAATCGTGCGCCACCGGCAAATAAGCCGCTTCGCCCGGTGCGATCGCGAAGGACAGGCCGATCAGGTTGGCGGTCAGGGTATCCAGGCCGTCGGTTTCGGTATCGAAGGCAAACACGTCGGCCTTTTTCAGCCGCGCCAGCCAGTCGGTAAAGGTCGCTTCATCCAGGATAGTGACATACCCCTCCTGGGACAGCTTGGCCTCCGCCAGCGCCTTCGGCGCTTCCGCCGCGGCGGCCGGTTTGGCGGCGCCGGCAGCTTTCGCACCCGCGCCTTTCTTGTTTTCCAGCCATACGCCGGCTTCCACGTCCGCCAACCAGCGTTTGAACTCGTACTGTTTGAACAGCTGTTGCAGCGTATCGACATCCGGCTCGGACACCGTCAGCTCAGCGCAGGTCAGATCCAGCTCGACGTCGGTTTTGATCGTCGCCAGCTTATAGGAGAGATACGCGACCTCTTTATTCTGCTCCAGCTTGGCCGCCATGGTTTTGGCACCGCGGAAGCTCAGCGTGGCGATGCTCTCCAGATTGCCGTACAAGGCATCCAGCCCACCGATGCCCTGCAGCAACGCCTGGGCGGTTTTCTCGCCCACGCCCGGCACGCCGGGAATGTTGTCCGATGAATCGCCCATCAACGCCAGGAAGTCGATGATCAGCTCCGGTGGAATACCGTACTTGTCGCACACTTCCTGCGGGCCGAGGATCGTGTTGTTCATGGTGTTGATCAGGGTGACGTTCGGTGTCACCAGCTGCGCCATGTCTTTGTCGCCGGTGCTGATCAGCACCGCGTGGCCGGCCTTTTCGGCCTCCAGCGCCAGCGTACCGATAACGTCGTCCGCCTCAACGCCGGGCGTCACCAGCAGCGGCAGGCCCATCGCCTTGACCATGCTGTGCAACGGCTCGATCTGCGCTCGCAGATCGTCCGGCATCGGCGGCCGGTGCGACTTGTATTCGGCGAACAGCTCATCGCGGAAAGTCTTCCCTTTGGCATCAAACACCACGGCAACGTGGCTCGGTTGATACTGCAGCAACAGGCTGCGCAGCATATTCAGCACGCCGTACATCGCGCCGGTCGGCTCGCCCGCCGAGTTGGTCAGCGGCGGGAAGGCGTGATAAGCGCGGTAGAGGTAGGAGGAACCGTCAACCAGGATTAGTGGGTTTTCTGCAATCTGGGCCATAGCGTTTCTTTATCGTGATCGGACATAGGGGTAAGCATGCCATAGCTGGCCGCCGGAGACGAACCTTAGCGTGCATTACGGACGAAAATGATGTGATGGGGCGTGAGGATCCGCAAGATCTTACCTGTGGATAACTTTGTGCATAGAAAAGAGACCGAATTATAACGCTCCGATTATCGTTATAACGGCGAATAAAATTCCTATTTAAATCACCGCGTTAAAAGAACGAATTCCGGCGACGCTTTATTACTGGCTTTTATTGGATTTGTGGATATAACTTTCGCCGGATTTTAATCGCACTATTAATCAAATTCGGCGCCTCAATTACCCTAGCACAAGCTGGGAAAGTTGCACGAAAACTCAGCAAATGGTTATCCGATGAGACGAAAAACAGTCATTTTTAGCGGCGCTTTACCCCGGCGATTTCTGTTAAAATATGTTTTTGTTCATGCGCTTCGGCATGCAACGATGTTCTCAACAACCGTCAGCCCATAACCATGCCAAGATTGTTAACGCCTGTTATCTTTATCATTTCCGTCATACTCACGATTCTGGTGACGGTGTTGTGCTCCATCCCCATCACGCTGGCCGGCATCGTGAAACTCCTGGTGCCCATTCCCGCCGTTTGGCGATATATCTCGGCTTTTGCCGATTTCATGATGTGGTGCTGGTGTCAGGGGCTGGCGCTGTTATTGCGCATTAACGGGCAATTACGTTGGGATATTGAAGGGCTGGAGGGGCTGGATCGAAAAAACTGGTATCTGCTGATCAGCAACCACGAAAGTTGGTCGGACATTGTCGTATTGTGCGTGCTGTTCAGAAATCATATTCCAATGAATAAGTACTTCCTCAAGCAACAGTTAGCCTGGGTGCCTTTTGTCGGTCTGGCCTGTTGGGCGCTGGACATGCCATTCATGAAGCGTTACTCCCGCGCCTATTTACTCAAGCATCCGGAGAAACGCGGCAAGGATATCGAAACGACGCGCCGTTCCTGCGAAAAATTCCGTCAGCGTCCAACCACCATCGTCAATTTCGTCGAGGGTTCGCGCTTCACGGAAGCCAAGAAAATTAAAAGCAATTCGCCGTATCGCAATTTGCTGGCGCCCAAAGCCGCCGGCATTGCGTTTACGCTCAGCGCACTGGGCAATCAGTTCGACAAAGTGTTGAACGTTACCCTGCTCTATCCGGAAAATAACCAACGGCCCTTTATGGATATGCTGTGTGGGCGGCTGACGCGTATCGTGGTAAGAATAGAAACGCTGCCGATCGATGAAACCCTGCACGGGGACTACTTCAACGACAAACAGTTCAAGCGGCGCTTCCAGCTGTGGCTGAATACGCTGTGGCAGGAAAAAGATCGGTTGCTGGATAAATTGAAGCGGCAATACGGGTAAAAAAAACGCCGGCAATGCCGTAATGCTTGTCAGTTAAGCTTTTGAGGAAGCCGCAACGTATAACGTTGCGGCTTCTTTTTTACTGCCCGCGGGTAATGCCTTT
>NZ_FCJA01000013.1:0-54598 GCF_001537385.1 Serratia sp. 2880STDY5682894
ATCCGTAATCTCAGAGAGATTACGGATTCTTACACAGCGACAGGATCGTTCAAGTGATCCTTAACTGATCGGCATTACTGCCGATGCAGCGCTTTTTTTATGTCCGTTAGCGGGAGAAGGGCCGGATGCCGCCGCCGAATTCCGGCTGCGCGCTGACGTACAGCAACAGCCCCGCAGCCAACAGGATCAGGCCGCCGGCCAGCGCCAGCGCCCCCCAGGCCACCGCGCTCCAGGCGGCGGGGGCACGCGAACGGCTGAGGCGCACCGCCAGCCGGCGACTGTAATGCACCAGCAGCGCCAGCATCGAGATGGTCAACGAGGTGCCGAACGCCATCGCCAGCGCGGAGATCACTCCCCAGCCGAACACGCCGATCACCTTGGAGAACAGCAGCACCAAAATCGCCCCCGAACAGGGGCGCATGCCCATCGCCAGTACGATGGCGGCCTGAGTGCGCCAGTCGCTTCCCGCCTGCAGCTCGCTGTCGCTCGGCAGATGCCGGTGGCCGCAGCCGCAGTGGGCGCTGTGCACATGATCCGCCGCCAGCGGCGCCAGGCTGTTGATGCGCAGCGCCGGCGCCGGGCGCATCGCCTTGATCGCCGCAAACAGGCGTTTCAGCGCGCGCCAACTCAGCAGCACGCCAAGCAGCATCACCAGAATAAAACTGCCCTTCTCCAGCCAGAAGCTGCTTTGGTGCAGCTGGCGCGAAGAGAGCTGCAATACCACCAGCATCAGCGTGACCAGTGCGATCGCTACCCCACCCTGCACCAGCGAGGCGGCGAAGGTCAGCTTCAGACTGCTTTTCAGCCGCGCCGGATGGGTAGCCAGGTAGGTGGCGATCACCACTTTGCCGTGGCCGGGGCCGAGCGCATGCAAGACGCCATAGCCGAGGCTGAACAGCATCAGTGCCAGCCCGGCCTGCTGCGGCGCAGCCTTCACCTGCTGCAACAGCCCCGCCATCTGCTGGTGCAGCGCTTTTTGCCATACCACGCTCTGCATCAGCAGCTGCGGCCAATAGTGCCACGCCAGCAGCGCGGCGGCCGCCAACGCCAGCGTGAACGGCAGCAGCGGCCACAGACCGAAGGCCCAGTGGCGTCGGCTCGTCGTCGGTGGTGAGAAATTTAACGACATTGCAGCGTCACCCGTTGGGCGAACTGCTGCCCCAGCGCCAGGTCTTCACCGGGCGAGTCGTTCTTGTCGAGCGACAGCGCATAGGCCTGCAGCGACGCATTCGGCTTCGGCGTCATCAGCTTATAGCTACACAGCTGCGCCATCTCCGGCGGCAGATGCAGCGCATTTTGGTCTTTATAGGTCATATCCACGAAATAAGTCGGATCGTAAGTAGAAAGTTCGAACGGCTTGCCCGCCAGCGGCTGTGGCTCGGCCAACGGCAGCACGAACTCCAGCACCGCCTGATTGCCCTGGCGCGACAGGTGATATTCGCTGGGCAAGTTCAGGTATTTCACCGGCTTGCCGTCGCGGTAAAGATCGGTGAAATAGTGCTGCCCCAGCACGTTGGCCATCACTTCCGCCGCCAGCTTTTTCCACACTTCCGAATCGCTCTTGGCGTTTTTCGCATCGTAGAGCAGATCCGCCGAGGTGATTTCATCCATCACCCACACCATTTTCAGGCCGACCAGCCGCTGGTCTTTGGCGACGAAGGTGGTATTCATGTCGATAAAGCTGTGCGGATGCGCGATCGCACCGGCGCTGAACACGGCGCCGAAGGCAGCCAAAAGACGACGTAACTTCATCATTATCCTGTCTTACCTGCATTTGTTATAACGTAACACAAATAAATACCGAACGGCCCGCCTCTCCCGGCGATATTTGTGACGAAAGTTGTAAGCCGAAGTAAAAGCCGCGCGGTAACCCTGCCATTACAAAGCCTTTTGCTATGCTTAGGCATAATCGCAACCTTTTATGCCGGAAGGTGATAATGAGCCTGGACACCTCTCCCGTGCCCGAGCTCTCCGGACAACAACGGCGCTGCCATCTGCTGCTGATGCTGTACACGCCGGAGCCCGAGTTACAGCTGGAGACCCTGAGCCGAATCAACGGCGTTGCCCCCCCGATAACCCGGCAAGATATAGCCGAGGTGGCCAGTGAAATCCAGCGTTTCCACCACCTGGAGATCGCCGTCGATCACGATCGCGGTTACCTGCTGCGGGGCAGCGCGCTCGACCAGCGCCTGTGCCTGATTCATTGGCTGCGGCGGGCCCTGCGCTGCAGCCCGCAATTCGTTGAAGGCGATTTCGCCCCGCGCCTGCGGCACGCGCTGGCGGCCGATGCCGCCCCGGCGTCTGCGCTGGCAGAGGCGATCGATGCCTGCGAGCCGCTGCTCAACCGCCGCTTCGATGCACGCGACCGCCAATTCCTGCAGCATTATCTGCTCTACTGCGCCTGGCAAAATCGCCTGCGGCAGCATCCGCGTTTCGACGCCGTTCAGCGTGACTGGCTGCGGCAAAAACCGGAGCAGCAGGCCGCCGCCTGGCTGCATCAGGCCTGCAACCGGCTGTTTAATCAGCCGCCGCAGGCAGACGAGCGCGATTTTTTGGCGCTGACGTTTACCATGTTGAAAAATCACAGCTACCACAGCAACGACTCCGCGCAGGAACAGCGGCTGATGGCGGCCATCGACAGCATGGTCGAGCGCTTCCAGCAACTTTCCGGCATGGCCTTCAGCAGCAAGGCGGAGTTGGTTAGCCAGCTGTTCGCCCACCTGGCGCCGGCGCTGGAGCGCTGCCGTTTCGCCATCGGCATCGACAATATGCTGCTGGAAGAAGTGGTGCGCAAATACCCGCGGCTGATGCGCACCACGCAGGAAGCGCTGAAACCGCTGGAGCAGGAATACGGCGTGCATTTTTCCAACGAGGAGGCGGGCCTGGTGGCCATCAGCTTCGGCGCCTGGCTGATGCAGGACAACGCGCTGCAGGAAAAACAGGTGCTGCTGCTGACGCTGGACAACCCGCAGTTGGAAGAAGAAGTGGAATACCAGATCCGCGAGCTCACGCTGCTGCCGCTGAACATCAAGTATCTGCCGCTGAGCGACTATCTGCGCGGCGGCGCGCCACAGGGCGTCATGCTGGTGATCACCCCTTATGCGGCGGTGCACAGCGATCCGCACCCGCCGCTGATCTATACCGAACTGCCGCTGGAAACCCGGCAGCGCCAGGCGATCCGCGCGCTGCTGGAAGCCCCTTAATCAGCGGCTGACGCTGACCGCCGGCGGCCGGATGAACAAGGCCGGCACCGCGACCGCCGCCATCACCCAGAATACCCCACCCTGCCAATGTTCGAACAGGAACCCGGCAATGACCGTCATGACGGCGATGCCACCGCCCATCGCCAGCGCCGAATACACCGCCTGCAGCCGGATCACCTCTTGTCCCTGGCGCGCAGCGATAAAGCGCATCGCCGCCAGATGGCAGACGGTGAAGGTGCCGCAGTGCAGGATCTGGATCAGCAGCAGCCAGCCCAGCTCGGTGCTGTAGGCCATCAGGCTCCAGCGCAGCACGCCACAGCAGGCGGAGAGCAACAGCAGGTTGCGCGCATTCCAGCGGCGGAACAGCACGTTGCTGCTGGCGAAGATAATAACTTCCGCCACCACGCCGAGCGACCACAGATAACCGATGGTCGAGGCCGAATAGCCGGCTTCCTGCCAGTAAATGGAACCGAAGCTGTAGTAGCCGGCATGCGCCCCCTGCAGCAGCGTGACGCACAGCAGGAAGCGCCAGACCGGCCCTTCTTTCAGCAGTGCCCACAGCGAGCGCTCAGCTCCGCTGTGCGTGCGCGCTTCGCCCTGCGGCATGACGCTCGGCTTCAGCAACATGCCCAGCAGCATCGCCAACACGCTGAAGATCAGGCTGTAGAGAATCGCGTTATGGCCCCACACCGCCACCAGCTGCCCGGTCAGCGCCGAGCCGATGACGAACGCCAGCGAGCCCCACAACCTTACCCGGCCGTAGTCCATGCGGATCTGCTTTTGCCAGGTGCCGGCCAGCGCGTCGGTCAGCGGCACCAGCGGCGAGAAGAACAGGTTGAACCCCGCTATCACCAGCATCAGCCAGCCCCAGCCGTTGCCAAAGCAAAAGCCGACCGCGAAGGCCAAGGTCAGCAGCGCCAGCAGGCGCAGGGCGGAGACTAAATGAGAGGGATCTTTAACGCGGGGTGCAATCAGTAAACTGCCGAGGAAGCGGGCCACCAAGCCGGCACCGAGCAACATGCCGATGGTTTCCGGCGCGATGCCCTCGCCTTTCAGCCACACGCCCCAGAACGGTAAGAAGATGCCATAGGAAAAGAAGTAGGTGAAATAACTGAGAGCGAGCCAACGCGTTGATTGCAGAACCATGATCCCTCCGGAGTGAGGGCAATACTTTGACAGAGCTCACACTGCCCCGCAATCGTCATTCCACTTCAATGCGTTAGAGTGCCAGACAGTTCACAGTTTGCTGCTGGCGGGCATAAAAAAAACCCGCCGCAGCGGGTTTTTTTGGGCGAAAGCGGGATTATGCGTAAACCGGCAGGCGGGCGCAGATATCCAGCACTTTCTTCTTGGTGCGTTCGATGGTGGCTTCATCGTTGATGTTGTCCAGCACATCGCAGATCCAACCGGCCAGTTCGCGCACGTCGGCCTCTTTGAAGCCGCGACGGGTCACGGCCGGGGTGCCGATACGCACGCCGGAGGTAACGAACGGGCTCTTCGGATCGTTCGGCACGCTGTTTTTGTTGACGGTGATGTTGGCGCGGCCCAGGGCAGCGTCCGCTTCTTTACCGGTCAGGTTTTTGTCGACCAGATCCAGCAGGAACAGGTGGTTATGGGTGCCGCCGGAGACCACTTTGTAGCCGCGCTGCAGGAACACGTCCACCATCGCCTTGGCGTTGACCGCCACTTGCTGCTGGTAAACCTTGAACTCAGGCTCCATCGCTTCTTTCAGCGCCACCGCCTTGCCGGCGATCACGTGCATCAGCGGGCCGCCCTGGCCGCCAGGGAACACGGCGGAGTTCAGCTTCTTGTACAGCTCTTCGTCGCCGCCCTTCGCCAGGATCAGGCCGCCGCGCGGGCCCGCCAGGGTTTTGTGGGTGGTGGTGGTGACGATGTGCGCGTGCGGTACCGGGTTCGGGTACACGCCGGCGGCGATCAGGCCCGCTACGTGCGCCATGTCGACGAACAGGTAAGCGCCGATGCTGTCGGCGATTTCGCGCATTTTGGCCCAGTCAACCACGCCGGAGTAAGCGGAGAAGCCGCCGATGATCATTTTCGGCTTGTGGGTTTGCGCCTGCTTGGCCAGATCGTCATAGTCGATTTGGCCTTTGTCGTCGATGCCGTAAGGCACCACGTTATACAGTTTGCCGGACAGGTTGACCGGGGAACCGTGGGTCAGGTGGCCGCCGTGCGCCAGGTTCATGCCCAGAATGGTGTCGCCCGGCTGCAGCAGCGCGGTGTACACGGCGAAGTTAGCCTGGGAGCCGGAGTGCGGCTGCACGTTGGCGTAATCGGCGCCGAACAATTCTTTGGCGCGATCGATAGCCAGCTGCTCAACGATATCCACGTATTCGCAGCCGCCGTAGTAACGCTTGCCCGGATAGCCTTCAGCGTATTTGTTGGTCAGCTGGGAACCCTGAGCCTGCATCACGCGCGGGCTGGTGTAGTTCTCAGACGCGATCAGCTCGATGTGCTCTTCCTGACGCACCACTTCCTGCTCCATGGCACGCCACAGTTCCGCATCGTAATCGGCAATGTTCATTTCACGCTTTAACATCCGGCATCTCCTGACTTAAATCAGCTAACTAAAAAATCACCAAATAACTACCCGTTTGGGTTCTGGGCCACAGTGTAAACCGTTTCACCCCACCGAAGATAGGTCTTGACAGAGGTTTTTACGCAAACGATTGGCATAAGGTGGCGCAAGGCTTTGATCCGCGAAACGCCGCCGTTTATCAACGGACATTTCCTCATGCGAACAATGCGCTTTTTTCATGTTCTGTGAGCGCGATCGACGCCCGAAGAACACCGCAACGAAAACAAGGGTATTTACAAGCGACGCGGAACCCAATAAGATGCATTTAAAATACATCATTAGAATTCTCGTCAAGATCCCAACCCAAGGAGCGCTTCCATGCTGGATAGCCAAACCATCGCCACCGTGAAATCTACCCTTCCCCTGCTGGCTGCGACCGGGCCGAAGCTGACCGCCCACTTTTACGATCGCATGTTCGCGCACAACCCGGAATTGAAAGACATTTTCAACATGAGCAACCAGCGCAACGGCGATCAGCGTCAGGCGCTGTTCGACGCCATCTGCGCCTATGCCGCCAACATCGAGAACCTGGCGGCGCTGCTGCCGGCGGTGGAGCGCATTGCGCAGAAGCACACCAGCTTCAATATCCAGCCGGAGCAGTACAACATCGTCGGCGGTCACCTGCTGGCGACGCTGGACGAAATGTTCAGCCCGGGTCAGGAAGTCCTGGACGCCTGGGGCAAAGCCTACGGCGTGCTGGCCAACGTATTTATCCAGCGTGAAGAGCAGATTTATCAGCAGAGCGAAACCGACAACGGCGGCTGGCGCGATCTGCGCGCGTTCCGCATCCTGAAGAAACAGCCGCAGAGCGACGTGATCTGCAGCTTCGTGCTGGCGCCGGTGGACGGCGGCCGGGTGGCGGACTTCAAACCGGGGCAATACCTGGCGGTCTACATCAAGCACGACAGCCTGGAGCATCAGGAAATTCGCCAGTACTCGCTGACCACCTCGCCGAACGGCGAGTTCTACCGCATCGCGGTGAAGCGCGAAGATCAGGGGAAAGTGTCCAACTACCTGCACCAGCAGGCGCAGGAAGGCGACGTGATCTACATCGCCCCGCCGCACGGCGACTTCTTCCTCGACGTGGCGCCGACCACGCCGGTGGCGCTGATCTCCGCCGGCGTCGGCCAAACCCCGATGCTCGGCATGCTCAACACCCTGCACGACAACCAGCATCAGGCGCAGGTCCACTGGCTGCACGCGGCGGAAAACGGCAGCGTGCACGCCTTTGCCGATGAGGTAGCGGATATTGCCGGGCGTATGCCGAATCTGAGCCGCCATGTGTGGTACCGCGAGCCGGCTGCCGATGACGTGGAAGGCCGCGACTACCACAGCCGCGGATTGATGGATTTGAGCGCGCTGCAAGGCAGCCTGGCCGATCCGCAGATGCACTATTACTTCTGCGGCCCGGTGGCCTTCATGCAGTTCGTGGGCAAACAACTGCTGGAGATGGGCGTAGAGGCCGAACGCATCCACTACGAATGTTTCGGCCCGCATAAGGTGCTGTAATGCTTGCGGAGCGCGGCCGTCAGACCGCGCTCCCCCCTCATTTCGCCTGCAGCTGGCGCGCGTCCTGCACCTGCTGCACCGTCACCGGCGCCGCCTGGTTGCCCCAGCTTCCCCGCAGATAGCTCATCAGATCCGCCGCCTGCCGATCGTTCAACGCCCAGCCGTAAGCCGGCATATCGAACGCCATCGCCTGCTGCGTGGCCGGGGTATGCGCCCCTTCCAGCACTACCCGCAGCGCGGTCAGCGGATTGTCCGCCGTTACCGTGGCATTGCCCGCCAGCGCCGGAATGACAAAATCGGTGCCCTCGCCCTTGTTGCCGTGGCAGGTCGAGCAGTACATCGCGTAGGTCGCCTTGCCGCCCGGATTATTCGCCTGCACGGCAGGCGCAGCGGCTTTGGCGGCGGTTTCCGGCGCCAGGCTGCGCAGGTACACCGCGATGGCGTTCAGATCGCCGTCGCTGAGATACTGCGTGCTGTGGGTCACCACCTCGCTCATCGGCCCGGCGACCGCCGCATGGCGGCTGCGGCCGGTTTTCAGCAGCGCCGTCACCTCTTCCGGCGGCAGACCGCGCAGATTGGAGGCGTACCAGCCGTCCAGCTCGGCGCCGCTCAGGAACACCGGTTCCTTACCGTCCAGCCCCTTCTCTTGCATCGCCCAGCCGCGCGGCGTGTGGCAGCTGCCGCAATGGCCCGCGCCCTGTACCAGGTAGGCGCCGCGGTTCCACTCGGCGCTTTGCTGCGGATCTGCCTGATACGGCTGGTCGTCGTGGAACAACTGGTTCCACACCGCCAGCGGCCAACGCATCGACAGCGGCCAGCTGATGCCGCTGTCCCGGTTGGCGACGTTCTGCGCCGGCACCTCATTCATCAGGTAGTCATACAGGGCGCGCATGTCTTCCGCGCTCATTTTAGCGTACGAGGTATACGGCATCGCCGGGTAAAGCCGGTGACCGTCTTTGGCCACCCCCTGGCGCATGGCGCGATCGAACTCTTCGAACGAATAGGCACCGATGCCGTGCAGCTTGTCCGGCGTGATGTTGGTGGCGTAGATAGCCCCGAGCGGCGTCGGGAACTTCATGCCTCCCGCCAGTTCAGCGCCGCCCGGCGCGGTGTGGCAGGCGGTGCAGTCGCCGGCCTTGGCGACATATTCCCCGGCCGACATCGCCTGGGCCGAGCCGCCGGCCGCCAGCAGGCTCAACAGGTACAGCGAACGCAGACTCATGCTCCCTCCTTGGCGGCAACCTTGCCGTAGGCCAGTTCGTTCACCGCGCGCCACGCCTGATCGATCGCCGAGTTGGCGTACGGGCTCCAGTCAGAATCGGAGTTGGCGATAACGATCTTGCCGATCGGCTGCCGCGCCGTTTCGATGATTTTCTTGGCTTCTTCTTCATCGTCAAACAGCCCGTTGAGGAAGTAGGAATAACCGTGCGACCAGCGGTTGACGGTGATCGCCTGAATATCGCGCTGATGGTCGAAACCGGCCTCGCCCAGCATGCCCTGCAGCTGTTCGCGGATCATCTGCTCATGCACCTCGAACGGCGTGCCCAGCAGCAGCGCGCGCCCTTTGCGCGACTGCTCGCGCGGGCTGAGGCCGCTGCCCGGCAGCGTCGGCACGTAGACCATATGCAGGCCGATTGGCCGATCCGGATCGCGCGGGTGCTGATACCCGCCCATGCTCACCGGGTAGTCCAGCTTCACGCGGCTGTACGGCGCGGCCGGCGAATAAATTTCGTGCACGCCCAGCTTGATGAACGGTTGCCAGTTGCGGATCACCACTTTGCTGTACACCAACGGCGCCTTGACGTTCTGCTTGAGCGCCTCCTGCTGCTCGTGTGACATCTCCGGCACCAGGTACGGGATCATCATGTTATAGCCGGCCATCACCACCTGCCCGGCGCGCACCTTGGTCATCTTCTCGCCGGTCATGTAGGTGACTTCCACCTTGTCGCCGACGTTGGCCGCGTGCAGCCCGGTGCTGTTCAAACGCAGCTTCACCGGCGACTCCGGCCGATCGAGCTGGCTGTAGTCAAATTTGGCCAGCACCACGTCGTTCATGTCTTTGCCGGCCGGCGCCACCGCCGGGATCAGCTTGCGCACCATCAGGCGCGTCAGCGTGGCGTTGCCGTCCGGGAAGTGGAACACGTAAGGATCGTCGAGATCCGCCTGCGACTCTTCGTCCAGCGGCGGCAAATTCATGCCGCCGAGGCCCGGCAGATCGCAGATGCGCGCATCGCTGCACGACGTGCCGTCGATGCCCACCGCCTGGAAGTCGTTGGTGGTCTGCTGGAAATAACGGATCGCCAGCTCGCTCAGGCCCACTTTTTCACGCAGGAACTGGGTGTAGCTGTGGGTATCGAGCCACTCGACCTTCTGCTCCAGCGTCATCTCCGGCAGATAATCTTTCTCCACCGTATGCAGTGCGATCAGCGCCTGGCGATCGCTTTCCGGCAGCGGGAAATCACCGATGAACGCTTCATAAGAGCGGCCGTTGAGGCGATCGCGCGGAATGTCGTCCGCCACCGTGCGGCCCGGATCGCCGCTCACCACCTTGTCGACGCCGAAGTTCTTGCGATCGAAGTAAACCCCGCGGCTCAGGTTCAGATCCGGGTAGAAAGTGGTGTCAAACGCCTGCTCCAGTTGGTCGATATCGACGCCGAGCTTGCGCAGCAGCCCCATCGCCACCGGGCTGAAGTTGGAGCGCGGCGACTGCAGCGATTCGCTGCCGCCGTAGCCGAGCAGCATGCCGTCGTCGGTGTTGAATTCGTTGCGCTTGGCGTGGCCGCCGAAGTCGTCATGGTTGTCGATCAGCAAAATGCGCTGCTGCTCGCCTTTCAACTGCTGCCAGAAGCAGGCGGCCGCCAGCCCGCTGATGCCGGCGCCCACCACCACCAGATCGAACTCTTCAACGGCGGGTACGCTGCCGAAATCAAAGGTTTTACCGTCGCGCCCCAGCTGGTGCGCATGCTCGAACGAGCCCGGATGGTTACCCCGCAGCCCGGTCAGCGCCGGCGGGTAGTACAGGGTTTGATTGGCGGTTTGCGGCGACGCGCGCAAGATTTGCAGCGGCGTCAACCCGGCGGCGATGGTGATCGCCACCCCGTTGAGAAAATCGCGTCTGGTGATACCCATATAGGCTTCCTTTCAATTTTTATTATCATCGGCCGGCCGGGGCCGGCCCGAAGGCCGCGCTATTGTGCGGATAATTATTGTAAAATCAATGTTTGAACATCACATGACGAATGGCGGTGTAATCCTCCAACCCGTACATCGACATGTCCTTGCCGTAGCCGGACAGTTTCTGGCCACCGTGCGGCATTTCACTCACCAACATGAAGTGGGTGTTCACCCAGGTGCAGCCGTATTGCAGGCGGGCGCTTAAGCGATGCGCGCGGCCCACGTCGCGGGTCCACACGGACGACGCCAGCCCGTAGTTGGATTCGTTCGCCCAGGCCAGCACCTGCTCTTCGTCGTCGAACGGCGTCACCGTCACCACCGGGCCGAACACCTCGCGCTGCACGATCTCATCCTCCTGGCGCGCGCCGGCCAGCAGCGTCGGCTGGAAGTAGTAACCCGGTCCTTTCACCTTCTCGCCGCCGGTCACCACCTGCACGTGCGGCAACGCTTTGGCGCGCTCGACAAAACCGGCGACCCGCTCCAGATGCTGGGCGGTAATCAATGGCCCCAGCTCGGTGCTCTCGTCGTCCGGCGCACCGATCTTCAGGCTGGCCACCGCCTCGCCCAGCCGCTTCACCAGCTCGGGATAAATGCTTTTCTGCGCGTAGATGCGGCAAGCGGCGGTGCAATCCTGCCCGGCGTTGTAGAAACCGAAGCCGCGAATGCCGTCCACCACCTGCTGCAGATCGGCGTCGTCAAACACCAGCACCGGCGCCTTACCGCCCAGCTCCATATGGGTGCGCTTAATGCCGGCGGCGGTGTGGGCGATGATGTGCTCGCCGGTGGCGATCGAGCCGGTCAGCGACACCATGCGCACCTTGTCATGCCCGGTTAGCCGATCGCCGACGCTTGCGCCGCGGCCGAACAGCACGTTGAGCACGCCCGGCGGGAACAGCCCGGCGGCCAGTTCGGCCAGTTTGAAAGTGGTCAGCGGCGTCTGCTCCGACGGCTTGATCACCACGCAGTTGCCCGCCGCCAACGCCGGCGCCAGTTTCCAGGCCGCCATCATCAGCGGGTAGTTCCACGGCGCGATCGAGGCCACCACGCCGAGCGGATCGCGGCGGATCATCGAGGTATGCCCGGCCAGATACTCGCCGGCCGCCATGCCGGTCAGGCAGCGGCTGGCCCCGGCGAAGAAGCGAAACACGTCGGCCACCGCCGGCAGCTCGTCGTTCAACACGCAGTGATAAGGTTTGCCACAGTTGAGCGACTCCAGCCTGGCGAAAGTCTCGGCATGCTCGTCGATCAGATCCGCCAGCTTGAGCAGATGCTCGGCGCGCGCCTTCGGCGTGGTTTGCCCCCAGGCGGCGAACGCGGCGTCCGCCGCCAGCACCGCGCGATCGACCTGCTCCGGGCTGGCCTCCGCCACCTGCGCAATCACTTCGCCGGTCGCCGGGTTATACACCGGCTGGGTCGCGCCCTGGCCATTCACCAGGTGGCCGTCAATCAACAGTTGGCTTTGCATAGGGTTATCCTTTTATCAGAGGTCGGGTAAGGAAATTATTTGCCGCTGCCGGCGACGCTTTCCCCACCTTTGGTCAGGTAGTAAGCGCCGAGGATCGGCAGCATGGTCAACAGCATTACCGACAGCGCCACCACGTTGGTGATCGGCACGTCGCGCGGGCGACCGAGCTGGTTCAGCAGCCACAGCGGCAGCGTGCGCTCGTGGCCGGCGGTAAAGGTGGTCACGATGATTTCATCGAACGACAGCGCGAACGCCAGCATGCCCCCGGCCAGCAGCGCCGAGCCGAGGTTTGGCAAGATCACGTAACGGAAGGTTTGCCAGCCGTCGGCGCCGAGATCCATCGACGCTTCGATCAGGCTGTACGAGGTGCGGCGGAACCGGGCGATGACGTTGTTGAACACGATCACCACGCAAAACGTCGCATGGCCGACGACGATAGTCAGGATACCCGGCTCGATGTTCAGCGCCTTGAACGCCGCCAGCAGCGCCAGACCGGTGACGATCCCCGGCAGCGCGATCGGCAGCAGCAACAGCAGCGAAATGCTGTCCTTGCCGAAGAAATCGCGCCGATACAGCGCCGCCGCCGCCAGCGTACCGAGCACCAGCGCGATGGCGGTCGCCAGGCAGGCGATCTGCGCCGACAGCAGCACCGCATCGATGATGTCCTGCCGCCCGGCGGCAACGTTGAACCAGTGCAGCGTGAAGCCCTTCGGCGGGAAGCTGAAAGCGGCATCCTCGGTGTTGAAGGCGTAGATGGCGATGATCGCCAACGGGAAATGCAGGAAGATCAGTCCGCCCCAGGCGGCCAGCTTCAGCCCTAAGGGCGCGCGTTCAGAGTGCATCGAAAGCCCCCAGACGTTTGACGATGGAAAGGTAAATGGCGATCAGGACGATCGGCACCAGCGTAAAGGCCGCGGCCATCGGCATATTGCCGATCGCACCCTGCTGGGCGTACACCATGCTGCCGATGAAATAGCCCGGCGGCCCCACCAGCTGCGGCACAATAAAGTCGCCCAGCGTCAGCGAGAAGGTGAAGATCGATCCGGCGGCGATGCCCGGTACCGCCAGCGGCAAAATGACGTGGCGGAAGGTCTGCGCCGGCCGCGCGCCCAGATCCGCCGAGGCGTGCAGCAGCGAGGGCGGCAGGCGCTCCAGCGCTGCCTGGATCGGCAGGATCATGAACGGCAGCCAGATATAGACGAACACCAGAAAACGCCCCAGCCCCGAGGTCGACAGCGTGTTGCCGCCGACGCCGGGCACCGTCAGCAGCGAAGCCAACAGCGGCTCCAGCCCCAGGTGCTGCAGGAACCACTGCGCCACGCCGTCTTTCGCCAGCAGCAGGGTCCAGGCATAGGCTTTAACGATATAGCTGGCCCACATCGGCATCATCACCGCGATGTAAAAGAACGCCTTGACGCGGCCGCTGGTGTAACGCGCCATGTAATAGGCGATTGGGAACGCCAGCGCCGCGCTGGCCAGCGACACCAGCACCGCCATGGTCAGCGTGCGCAGGATGATGTCGTAGTTGGCCGGGTTGAACAGCGCCGCCAGGTTGGCGAAGGTCAGATCCGGCGTCACCGCCATGGTGAAATCGTCGAAGGTGTAAAACCCTTGCCACAGCAGCGTCAGCAGTGAACCGAGGTACACCGCGCCGAACCACAGCAGCGGCGGCACCAGCAGCAAAAGCAGATACAGCGTCGGCCGGCGATAAAGCCAGGTCGACAGCGCGCGCACGGTACCGCCGCGCGCCGAGGGGGAATCGATGCTCATGTCCATCTCACCTCTCCTCCAGCAGCGGTACCATCGCCGCGCGCGGCCAGCAGGCGACGATCGGCTGGCCGATCTGCCGCTGTTGCCCTTCGGCGATCCACTGCGGATTGGCCTGGCTGACCAGCAGCTTTTCGCCGCCGTTCAGCGCGATTTCATACCGCGTGGCCGCACCCTGGTAATGGATTTCCTGCAGCGTGCCCTGCACTTGGATCTCGTCCTGCGCCGCGCCGCCGTGCTCCAGCAGGCGGATATGTTCCGGCCGGATCGAGAAGGTCCGGCTTTCGCCGAGCAGGCGCTGCGCCAGCTCGCTGCGCACCACATTGGAGGTGCCGACGAACTCTGCGACGAACGGCGTCTTCGGCCGCATGTAAAGCTCGCGCGGCGTATCCACCTGTTCGATGCGGCCGTTATTGAACACCGCCACCCGATCGGACATCGACAGCGCTTCGCTTTGATCGTGGGTGACGAAGATAAAGGTGATGCCCAGCTGGCGCTGCAGCTTCTTCAGCTCGCCCTGCATCTGCTCGCGCAGCTTGAGATCCAGCGCGCCGAGCGGTTCGTCCAGCAGCAGCACCCGCGGCCGATTGACCAGCGCGCGCGCCAACGCCACGCGCTGCCGCTGGCCGCCCGACAGGTGCGCAGGCTTGCGTTCGGCAACGAAACCGAGCGCCACGCTCTCCAGCGCCTCTTGCGCCCGCGCCAGCCGCTCGCGTTTGGCGACGCCCTTCACCATCAGGCCGTAGGCGACATTTTCCAGCACCGACATATGCGGGAACAGCGCGTAATCCTGAAACACGGTGTTCACGTCGCGCTGATACGGCGGCAGGTTGGCGGCTTCCTGGCCGTGAATGCGAATCGAGCCGGAAGTGAGCTGTTCAAAGCCGGCGATCAGGCGCAGGCAGGTGGTTTTGCCCGAGCCGGACGGCCCGAGCATGGAGAAGAATTCCCCGTCCTGAATGTCGATGGATACCCGATCCACGGCGCGAACATCGCCGAAAGTCCGCGAAACATCGATGAATTGCACGGCAATGGTCATTTTCTGTGCTCCATACTGATGTAATTCGGGCGCAGCGGGCTGCGCCCCGCGGCTTAGCGGCCGCCCATGATGGCGATGTAATCCTGGGTCCAGCGGCTGTACGGCACGAACTTGCCGCCCTGCGCCTGCGGCGTTTTCCAGAAGGCGATTTTGTCGAACTGGTTGAATCCGTTGGTTTCGCAGCCCTTCTCACCCAGCAGCGCGCTGGCCTTGCAGCCCGCCGGTGAAGCCGGCACCGATCCGAACCAGGCCGCCACGTCGCCCTGCACCTTCGGCTCCAGCGACCAGTTCATCCACTGGTAGGCGCAGCTCGGGTGCTTGGCGTCGGCATGCAGCATGGTGGTGTCCGCCCAGCCGGTCACGCCCTCTTTCGGGAACACGGTGGCGATCGGCTGCCCCTCGCCCTTCAGGGCGTTGGCCTGATACGGCCAGGCGCTGGAGGCCACCACGCCTTCGTTTTTAAAGTCGCTCATCTGCACCGAGGTGTCGTGCCAGTAGCGGTGGATCAGCGCGTGCTGGCTGCGCAGCAGCTTCAGCGCCGCCTGATACTGCTCTTCGTTGAGCTGATAAGGATCGCTGATGCCGAGCTGCGGCTGGGTGGCCTTCAGGAACAGCGCCGCGTCGGCGATGTAGATCGGGCCGTCGTAAGCCTGCACCCGGCCCTGGTTGCTTTTGCCGTCCGGCAGGTTCTGCTGCTGGAAGATCACCGCCCAGCTGTCCGGCGGCGTCGGGAAGGTTTTGGTGTTGTACATCAGCAGGTTCGGCCCCCACTGGTACGGCGTGCCGTAGGTTTTGCCGTCCACGGTGTACCAGGCGCCGTTCAGCAGGCGCGGATCGATGTTCTTCCAGTTCGGGATCAGCGCGGTGTTGATCGGCTGCACCCGCTTGCCGAAGATCAGGCGCAGCGAGGCGTCGCCGGAGGCGGTCACCAGATCGTAGCCGCCCTTGGCCATCAGGCTGACCATTTCATCGGAGGTGGCGGCGGTCTTCACGTTCACCGCGCAGCCGGTTTGCTTTTCAAACTGGGTGACCCAGTCGTAGTTTTTGTCGGACTGGCCGCGTTCGATGTAGCCGGGCCAGGCGATGATATCCAGCCGGCCTTCGCCTTTGCCCAGCGACTGCGGCAGATCGGCCGCCTGAGCCAGGCCGCACAGCACGGTGAGACAGAGCGCGGAGACGGTGGTGGTGACTGCGGTAGTTTTTCTCATCGTAATTACCCCTGTGTTGCGTATCTGTGTGCGGCAGGGAACGGCTGCCGCCTGATTTTGCTTTATAGAACCGCTAGAAGCTGGCTTTGAACTTCGCCATTACGTGCCTGACAACGCTGTAATCCTGCAGTGAATCGCTGGACAGATCCTTGCCGTACCCGGAGCGTTTCAGGCCGCCGTGCGGCATCTCGCTCGCCAAGGTGAAATGGGTGTTGATCCAGGTGCTGCCGTACTGCAGATGGGCGGCGATGTGCAGCGCCCGATCGATATTTTGCGTCCACACCGACGAAGCCAGCCCGTATTCCGAGTCGTTGGCCCACTCGACCGCCTGCTCCAGGTGTTCGAAGCGCGTGATGCTGACCACCGGGCCAAATACCTCGCGCTGCACGATTTCGTCGCTTTGCAGGCAGCCCGCCAGCAGGGTCGGCTGGTAGTAGAACCCCGGCCCGGAGTGGGCCGCGGCGCCGGTGATCAATTCGATATGCGGTTGGCTGAGCGCTCGCTCGACGAAGCTGGCGACGCGATCGCGCTGGCGGCTACTTATCAACGGGCCGATCTCGTTGTCCTGATCGCGCTTGCGGGCAAAGCGCAGGCTGGCAACCGCCTCGCCCAGCGCGTCCACCAGCTTGGGATAGATGCCCGCCTGCGCGTAGATGCGGCAGGCGGCGGTGCAGTCCTGGCCGGCGTTGTAATAGCCGTAGGTGCGGATGCCGTTGACCACCTCGTCGAGATCGGCGTCGTCGCAGACGATCACCGGTGCCTTGCCCCCCAGTTCCAGGTGGGTACGCTTGACGCTTTTGGCTGCCGCCTGAAGAATTTTTTGCCCGGTGACGATATCGCCGGTGACCGACACCAGCCGCACCTGCGGGTGCCCCACCAGCTGGCTGCCGACCCCTTCCCCGCCGCCGTAGACGATATTCAGCACGCCCGGCGGCAGGATCTCCTGCAGCGCCGGCACCAGCGCCAGAATGGTCAGCGGCGTATGCTCGGAGGGTTTAAACACCACGGTATTGCCCGCCGCCAACGCCGGCGCAATCTTCCACGCCGCCATCATCAGCGGATAGTTCCAGGGGGCGATCGAGGCCACCACGCCGATCGGATCGCGGCGGATCATCGAGGTGTGGCCCGGCACATACTCGCCGGCCAGCTGCCCTTGCTGCGTGCGCACCGCGCCGGCGAAAAAGCGGAACACGTCGACCGCCGCCGGCAGATCGTCATTGAGCGCCTGATGCAACGGTTTACCGCAGTTGAGGGCTTCCAGCTGCGCCAGCTGCGGCGCCTGCCGCTCGATGGCGTCGGCGATGCGCAGCAACAGAGCGGCGCGCTGGGCCGGCGTGGTGCGCGACCAGTGGCCGAACGCCTGCTGCGCGGCTTTCACCGCGCCGCCGACCTGCGCCGAAGAGGCTTCGGTCAGGGCGATCAGCGTCTCGCCGTTGGCCGGATTGACGATGCACTCCTGCTGGCCTTCGCCGTCGACCAACTGACCGTTAATGAACTGCTGACAGGACAAACCTGAGAGAACCTGCACATCTGCCATCGCCTGACGCCCCTAAGTGACAAAAACGTTAACCAAATGTGAATAAGTTAGTTTTAATCAGCCTAAGCGAGCCTCTGGCGGGCAACAAATTCTAAATACTGAACGCCGCGTTCGATTAAATCGAATGCTTAAGCCCGGCGGCGTGTTTGCTGCCGTTCTCGCGCGCGATGGTAAGGAACGGCGTCACCAGCTCCGGCCGCGCGCTGCCGCGCCGCCACGCCAGCCCAATATCCAGCGGCTCCAGCAGATCGTCCAGCTTGCGCGCTTCGATCATGTTGCCCTCGAGCGACCAGGCGCGGTACGCCATGTCCGGCTGGATGGAGACCCCCATCCCCGCCGCCACCAGGCTGCGCACCGCCTCGGTAGAGGCGGTCTTCATGGCGATCTCCGGCTTCAGCCCGGCGCGCGACCAGATGCGCCGCGCATGCACGTCCATTTCATCGGCGTTGAGCTGGATCAGCGGCTGTTTGGCCACGTCCGCCAGGCTGATGCTCTCGTGCTCCAACAGCGGGTGCAGCGGCGGCAGCCACAGGCGATACGGCGAGTGCATCAGCACCTCGGTCTGCAGCGCGTCGCGGTCTTCGATGTTCGACAGGATCAGCACGCCGATGTCGATCTCGCCGCTGACCAGCAGATGCTCGATATACGGGCGCTCGTCTTCAACCACCTGCACGGTGACGTTGGGATAGGCCGATTTAAAGCGCGTGAGCAGCTCCACCAGGAAGTAGCCGGCCACCAGGCTGGTGACGCCGACGGTCAGCTTGCCGGTCAGGCTTTCGGTGCCGATCTGCAGGCTGCGCTTGGCGTTGTCCACCGTCGCCAGGATCAGATACGACTGGCGCAGGAACTGATGCCCCTGATGGGTCAGCGTCATGCCCTTGGCATGGCGATCGAACAGCCGCACGCCGATCTCGGTTTCCAACTGCTGGATCGCCAGCGTCAGCGAAGACTGGGAGACAAACACCGCCTGGGCGCCGGCGGAGATCGACCCGGTTTCCGCCACCGCGATAAAGTGGCGGATTTGGCGTAACGTCATCATCCCCATCGCCTTTCAAGCCGCTGCGTTGTTGTCTGCGTGCGCTTACCCCAGTCACTTACTTGAGTAAGCTCCTGGGGATGCACGCCCTTGCCGCCTAGCCGCAACTTGAAATTCATTGGGGATCACCTCAATCAAGATAGTTAGATTGATTGTAGATCCCGCGAGAAAAGCGATCGGAAAAAGTATCAAAAACGCGATAGCGTTCGCTTTTTTAGAATGCCGACGGGCAAAAAGAGGGAAACGGCGAGGCGAAGAAGCATGATGCGCGGGGAGCAGAAATGACAAGGGCGCAGCACGCTGCGCCCTGGATGGCCGATGACCCTGCGGAGGATCAGATCGCTTCTTCGTCCTGCTCGCCGGTACGGATACGCACCACGCGCGCCACGTCGAAGACGAAGATTTTGCCGTCGCCGATCTTGCCGGTCTGCGCGGTCTGCATGATGGTTTCCACGCAGGTGTCGACGATGTCGTCGGCAACCACGATCTCGATCTTCACCTTAGGCAGAAAGTCGACCATGTACTCGGCACCGCGATACAGCTCGGTGTGGCCCTTCTGGCGGCCGAAGCCTTTCACTTCGGTGACCGTCATACCGGTGATGCCCACTTCGGCCAGCGCTTCGCGGACGTCATCCAGTTTGAACGGCTTGATAATCGCGTCGATCTTTTTCATCTTCTTTCCTTTTACCAATTTTTGCGGCCAAAACCGGATGTGATGGGATAGCGGCGGTCTTTGCCGAAGTTACGGGCAGTGATACGCGGCCCGACGGCGGCCTGACGCCGCTTGTATTCGTTGATGTCCACCAGGCGGATCACCTTGCGCACGATCGCTTCGTCGAACCCTTCAGCCACCAGATCGGCAACCGACTTGTCGCGTTCAACGTAGCCTTCCAGGATCGCGTCCAGGATATCGTACGGCGGCAGGCTGTCCTGATCGACCTGATCCGGCGCCAGCTCGGCGGACGGCGGACGATCGATCACCCGCTGCGGGATCACGTAGGATACGGTGTTACGGTATTCGGACAGCTTGAACACCAGCGTTTTCGGCACGTCCTTCAGCACGTCGAAACCGCCGGCCATATCGCCGTACAGCGTGGCGTAACCCACCGCCATTTCGCTCTTGTTGCCGGTGGTCAGCACGATGCTGCGGCGTTTGTTGGACAGCGCCATCAGCACCACCCCGCGGCAACGCGCCTGCAGGTTTTCTTCGGTGGTGTCGCGCTCGGTGCCGGCGAACATCGGCGACAGCTGGCCCATAAAGGCGTCGAACATCGGTTCGATGGAGACGATATCGAACTCCACGCCGAGGATTTCCGCCTCTTCCTTGGCGTCGGCGATGCTGATATCCGCGGTATAGCGGAACGGCATCATCAGCGCCTGCACCTTGTCTTTGCCCAGCGCATCCACGGCGATCGCCAGCGTCAGCGCCGAGTCGATGCCGCCGGACAGGCCCAGCACCGCGCCTTTAAAGCCGTTTTTGGTCACGTAGTCGCGCACCGCCAACACCAGCGCCTGGTATACCTGCGCCAGCTGCGGCAGCTCAGCGGCCGGATCGGCCATCGGCACCACGGCCAGCTCGTTGAATTCCAGACGAGTCACCTGCTCGTCGAAGGCCGCCAGACGGTGAGTCATGGTGCCGGCGGCGTCAAATACCTTGGAGCAGCCGTCGAAGATCAGCTCATCCTGGCCGCCGACCTGATTGAGGTACACCAGCGGCAGCTGGGTGCGCTGGCAGTGGCCGGCCATCAGCGTTTTGCGGATATACGGCTTTTCGCGGTTATACGGCGAGGCGTTGATCGACAGGATAATTTCCGCGCCGGCCGCCTTGGCGGCGTCGATCGGCTCAGGGAACCACAGATCTTCGCAAATCAGCAGACCCAGACGGTAGCCTTTCAGCTCCACCACGCAGGTGTCGTTGCCGGCGTGGAAATAGCGCTTCTCATCGAACACGCCGTAGTTCGGCAGCTGCTGCTTGAAGTAGCGGGTCAGCAGGCGGCCTTCGGCAAACAGCGACAGCGCGTTATACAACTTGTCACCTTCGCGCCACGGGTGGCCGACCAGGATCGCCGTCTCGGCGGAGGCTTGCTGCAGGCGCAGCAGCTGCGCGTCGCAGCGCTGATAGAAGTCATTGCGATACAGCAGATCTTCCGGCGGGTAGCCGGACAGCGCCAGTTCGCTGAACATGACCAGATCGGCTCCCGCCTTCTGCTGCTCCTGCACGATTTGCAACATGCGTTCGGTGTTGCCTTCAATGTCGCCGACCAGCAGGTTCAGCTGGGCCAGGGCGATGGAAAGTGATCTGCTCATTTGTGTACGATCCCGCTTAATACGTTCCATGGTGCTCTACGCCGGGGCGCGCCGCGGCAAAGAGAACGGAGTGTAAATCATTCCGCCGGATTTGTTGAGAACCTGCGTGGCAGGCGCCGGCGGCAAACTGTCATTCTTTAAAATCGTTGGCGTCCAGCTCGTGGCGCGACAGCAATTTGTAAAACTCGGTGCGGTTGCGGCCCGCCATGCGCGCGGCCTGGGTCACGTTGCCCTTGGTGATCTGCAGCAGCTTGCGCAGGTAGTGCAACTCGAACTGGTTGCGCGCTTCGGCGAAGGTCGGCAGCGCGGTGTTTTCCCCTTCCAGCGCCTGCTCCACCAGCGCTTCGCTGATCACCGGCGCCGAGGTCAGCGCCACGCACTGCTCGATGACGTTGACTAGCTGACGCACGTTGCCCGGCCAGCTGGCGGTCATCAGCCGCTTCATGGCGTCGGTCGAGAAGCTGCGCACGAACGGCTTGTGCCGCTGAGCCGCCTCGCGCAACAGGTGGTTGGCCAGCAGCGGGATATCTTCGGCGCGTTCGTTGAGCGCCGGGATCTTCAGGTTCACCACGTTGAGGCGGTAGTAGAGATCCTCGCGGAACTCGTTCTTCGCCATCGCCTTTTGCAGATCGCGGTGGGTGGCGGAGATGATGCGCACGTCAATGTCCAGATCGCGGTTGCTGCCCAGCGGCCGCACCTTGCGCTCTTGCAGCACGCGCAGCAACTTCACCTGCAGCGACAGCGGCATATCGCCGATCTCGTCGAGGAACAGCGTGCCGCCCGCCGCCGCCTGGAACAGCCCTTCGCGGCTGCTGACCGCGCCGGTAAAGGCGCCCTTGGCGTGGCCGAACAGTTCGGACTCCAGCAGCTGCTCCGGCAGCGCACCGCAGTTGATGGCGATAAACGCCTTGCCGGCGCGCGGGCTGGCGGCGTGGATCGCCTGCGCCACCACCTCTTTACCGGTGCCGCTCTGGCCGTTGATCAAGACGCTGACGTCGGACTGCGCCACCATTTTCACCTGCTCCAGCAAGCGCAGCATCAGCGGGCTGCGGGTGACGATGTCTTCGCGCCAGGCCTCGTCGCCGGCCGGGGTGGCCGACAGCGCGAGCGCTTCGTCGATGGCCTTATACAGCGCATCGCGATCCACCGGTTTGGTGAGGAAGCTGAACACCCCCTGCTGGGTGGCGGCCACCGCATCGGGAATCGAACCGTGCGCGGTGAGGATGATCACCGGCATGCCCGGCTGATGCTTTTGGATCTCGGCGAACAGCGCCATGCCGTCCATCTCGTCCATACGCAGATCGCTGATCACCAGATCGATCTGTTCGCGCGCCAGCAGGCGCAGCGCTTCCTGGCCGCTTTCGGCGGTGGTGACGTGAAAACCTTCGCTGGTCAGACGCATGCCCAGCAGCTTCAGCAGGCTGGGATCGTCGTCAACCAAGAGCAAATTGGCCGGTTTGCGTGCGGTCATTGCGCGTGGGACTCCTTATTGGCAGGGTGCGGCGTATAGGTGTCTTCCGGTTCAACCGGCAGCGCGGTGCCTTTTTCCGGTTCGTCCTGCGATTCAGCCCCTTTGGCGGCCGCGCCGTTTTTACCGGCGGCTTCGCCCTTTTGCGAACCTGCGCTGTTGTCCGGGATTTCCCCTTGCAGCTGCTTGCGCGAAGAGAGCTGGCGCTCGATATCGGTCAGGTTCTCCAGCTTGCGCGAGGTGTCCTGCAGCTGCGATTGCAGACGCGCCTGGCTCTGGCGCAGCGAATCGATCTGACTGTCGCTGCTCTCCTGCAGATGCTGATAGCGTGCTTTCTCATCGAACAGCGTGATCTGCAGCAATTGCTGCTGGCGCCACAGCTGCGTCAGCGGACGCAGTGAACCGGGGAATTCCATCCGGTAGCTGTTGATCCTGTCGATGATTTGGCGGCGTTCGCCGGAGGTCGGCTGCGCGCTGCCCAGCAGGATGCTCTGTTTGAAAACGCCGGACCAGCTGTCGCCAGGCACCGTTTTCGCCAGCGCACGCGCCTGGGTCGACCCGATGCGATCGGCGCAGTCCATCGCGCGCAGCCAGTAGAGCGAGTTAGCCAGCGCGTCCTTATCGTCCAACTGCCACAGGGTATCGCAAGCCGCGGTGCGGTAATCGATTACCTTGGTATCCGGGATCGCCTCTTGCTGCTGAGGGTTCAAACCGCCGCTGACGGCGCGATCGACGCAGCCCGCCAGCAACAGCGGCATAAAGAAGACGGCGCCCAACCAGCTGATCGGGCGTTTGCCGAGCGGCGCTCTGTGCGTGGCACGCGGTGAACGTTCGGTCTGTGCAAGACGAAGGCGTTTAGACCATGTGTACATTATTTATTCATTCTCGGCGGTTAACGGCAGTTCAATGCGGAAGCAGACGTCTGCACCGGCGACCGTCGCCAGTTGCAGCTCACCGCGCATGCGACGGATACAGTCCTGAGCGATGCTCAACCCCAGTCCGCTTCCTTTTACCGCCCCTTTTCGCTGGTGACTACCCTGGAAAAAAGGCTCGAAAATCATGGCTCTTTCAGCCTCGGGGATCGGCGTGCCGGTATTGGCGACGTCGATTTGCACCCGTTGTCCAACCTGACGGCTGCGGATCCAAATGTTACCGGATTCCTTGCCGTAGTGCACCGCATTGGAGTAGAGATTATCCAGCACGCGCATTAATAGCGTAGGCTCTGCCCAGCAGATTTCCGCCTCCAGCGTAATTTCGGTGGAAATCATCTTCGCCCGCGCCGGCAAACTGTGCGCGGCGACCACCAAATCGACCATTTCGCGCAGCTCGACGTTCTCGTGTTCCGCCGGGCCATCGGCCAATTTGCGGTTGTAATCCAACAGCTGTTCGATCAGCTGCTGCAGATGGCGGCTGCTGTTGTCGAGGATCGCCACCACCTCTTTCTGATCGGAAGTCAGCGGCCCCGCCACCTCGTCGGCCAGCAGTTCGGTGCCTTCACGCATGCTGGCCAACGGCGTTTTCAGCTCGTGTGAAATATGGCGCAAGAACTCGTGGCGCTGCGACTCCAGCCACGCCAGCCGCTCGCTCAGCCAGATGATGCGCTGCGCCAGCGAACGCAGCTCGCGCGGCCCTTTGAACGACGCGGTGCTGCCCAGCGCACGCCCTTCCCCCAGGCGGTTGATCATCCGCTCCACGGCCTTGACCGGCCCGATGATCATGCGGGTGAACAGCACCACCAGCAGCACGCTGACCAGGAACAGCAGCAGCGCCTGCCAGCCGAAGAACTGGCCGCGCTCGGCAATGGCCTGCTGCAGCTGCTGGCCGCGCGAAAACACCACCGCGCGCGTGGCCTGCACCATTTCGGCGTTGGAACGGGAGAACGACTCGAGCAAGGCGGAAGCCTCTTGGTCCGGCCCGCTGTTATGGCATTTGATCGCCGCCAGTTGGGTCAGCAACTGGCGCAGCGTTTGGTAGTAGCGCTCGTCCGGCAGGATCGGCGCGTGGGCGTCCAGCATCTGCGAATACTGCTTGCGCTGGTTCTGGTACAGCTTCTGCAGCGTAGGATCGACCAGCACGCAGTACTGACGATAGCTGCGCTCCATCTCCAGCGCCACGCTGGTCATCGCCTCGCTGCGCCGCGCGTCCACCAGCGTGGTGCGGTTGATGTCCGCCGCCTGCGCGCTGAGGTGATCCAGACTCTGGTAGGCCTGATAGGCCAGCACCAGCAGCGGCAACAGCACCAACAGGAACGCCAGCAGCACCAATTGCCGCAGCGAACGGGGGAATAAACGCCATTTTTTCAACGAAATCATCTCATTCTCTCAGCTCTGTCACGATGCTAACTGACTCGCCGGAAAGAGAAAAGCCCGGCAAGGGAGAATCCTGAACGCACAAGGAAAAAGCCGCAAGTGCGGTGAAACGCGCCCATAGGCCTGGCCTGCCGACGGCATGCGGCCTCGATAACATCAACCGGTGTGAAAGCAAGAGTGTGAGGATAGCGTCTGCGTTCGAGGGCATAGGCAACGAAATGGGGATAAGCGCAGCGTTGAGAAATGACATCGGGGCAAGAAACTTGCCCCAACGCAAGGAAAGTGTGGATGCCCTTAAGTCTCGTCCCCAGGGTGATGTAGCGCAGCGGCTGGCATCGAACAGGACGAATAGCATCCGTAAGTATCCAGGATTGATGAACCCTTCATCACAGTTGGATACAGGCGGTGCCTCACTCCACGTGTCGCCCGATGCTTGATAAAGCCGTTTGCACGGTCTGTTATCGGTTTGGTTGGACGATAGGCACCATTTCTTTGGCATCATTCAGAGGCTTATGAGGCGATTTGCCGTCTAATTACGGCGCCGTCATAAAAAGTTGAATGAGCAACCGACGAGAATAATGCACGTTACGTGCCAACTTTTCAATAAAAATAATAACAACATGATTTTATTAAAAAATAAAATTATACCAGTAAGTTTCTTTGCGCATCACGCCCCGATGAGCGATGAAAAAAACGCCGCGCTGTCGCCAAATGCAGACAACTAAAGCCAAACCCGATTACCACCAATAAAATCAATTAGTTAAATGTCTCCATTTAGCGACAGAGAAAATAGCGCCTGTCGCAAAATGCAGACACTGCCGCCAATCGCCGAACGCCGGCCATAAAAAAGGGCGCAATTGCTTGCGCCCTCTGTACGGTGGTGGCCGTCTTAGCCCAGTTGCTTACGGGCGTTGCGGAACATGCGCATCCACGGGCTGTCCTCGCCCCACTCTTCCGGGTGCCAGGAGTTGCTGACCGTGCGGAACACGCGTTCCGGGTGCGGCATCATCACCGTGGCACGCCCGCTGGCGCTGGTCACGGCGGTAATGCCGTTCGGCGAACCGTTCGGGTTAGCCGGGTAAGCTTCCGTCACCTGACCGGCGTTGTTGACGAAACGCAGCGCCACCAAACCGTGGCTTTCCAGCGCCGCCAGATGCGCCGCATCGCGCACTTCGACATGCCCTTCACCGTGGGAAACGGCGATCGGCATACGCGAACCGGTCATGCCCTGCAGGAACAGCGACGGGCTGGCCGCCACTTCCACCAGGCTGAAGCGCGCCTCGAAACGATCCGACAGGTTGCGCACAAAACGCGGCCAGTGTTCTGCGCCCGGGATCAGCTCGCGCAGGTTGGACATCATCTGACAACCGTTGCACACGCCCAGCGCCAGCGTCTGCGGACGGTGGAAGAACGCTTCGAACTCGTCGCGTACCCGCTCGTTGAACAAGATAGACTTCGCCCAACCTTCGCCGGCGCCCAGGACGTCGCCGTAAGAGAAGCCGCCGCAGGCCACCAGCGTATGGAAGTCCTGCAGATCGCGGCGCCCTGCCAGCAGATCGCTCATGTGCACGTCCACCGCGTCAAAGCCGGCGCGGTGGAACGCCGCCGCCATTTCAACGTGGGAGTTCACCCCCTGCTCGCGCAGCACCGCCACTTTCGGGCGAGCGCCCTTGGCGATGTACGGCGCGGCGATGTCTTCCTCCGGTGCGAAGGTCAACTTCACGTTCAGGCCGGGATCTTGTTCATCCTGCTTGGCCTGATGCTCCTGATCGGCACACGCCGGGTTGTCGCGCAGGCGCTGCATCTGCCAGGTGGTTTCCGCCCACCAGGTGCGCAGCGTATTGCGGCTTTCGCTGTACAGCGCCTTGCCGTGTTGGGTGATGACGAAACGATCGCCGGCCTGCACGCTGCCGATGTGATGCACGTTGTCGGTCAGTCCGTGCTGAGCGAACGCCTGCTTCACGTCGTCGAGACGTTCGGCGCTCACCTGGATCACCGCGCCCAGCTCTTCGTTGAACAGCACCGCCAGCGCATCGTCGCCGAGGCCGTCGAGATTGACGTCCACACCGCAGTGACCGGCGAAGGCCATCTCCGCCAGCGTCACCAGCAGGCCGCCGTCGGCGCGGTCGTGGTAAGCCAGCAGCGCTTGATCGGCCACCAGCTGCTGCATGGCGTTGAAGAAGCCCGCCAGCTGCGCAACGTTGCGCACGTCGGCCGGTTTGTCGCCCAGCTGGCGGTAAACCTGCGCCAGCGCGGTGGCACCCAGCGCGTTATGGCCGTTGCCCAGGTCGATCAACAGCAGCGCGCTGTCGCCCTTATCGGTGCGCAGCTGCGGCGTCACGGTGTGGCGCACGTCCTCCACGCGGGCGAAGGCGGTGATGACCAGCGACAGCGGCGAGGTCATTTCGCGCTGTTCGTTGCCTTCCTGCCAGCGGGTTTTCATCGACATGGAGTCTTTGCCCACCGGGATGGTGATGCCCAGCGCCGGGCACAGCTCTTCGCCCACCGCTTTCACCGCTTCGTACAGGCCGGCGTCTTCGCCCGGGTGGCCGGCGGCGGCCATCCAGTTGGCGGACAGCTTCACGCGCTTCAGGCTGCCGATTTCGGTGGCAGCCAGGTTGGTCAGCGCTTCCCCGACCGCCAGGCGGCCGGAGGCGGCGAAGTCCAGCAGCGCCACCGGCGCACGTTCGCCGAGCGACATCGCCTCGCCGTAGTAGCTGTCCAGGCTGGCGGTGGTGACCGCGCAGTCGGCAACCGGTATCTGCCACGGGCCGACCATCTGGTCACGCGCCACCATGCCGGTAACGGTGCGATCGCCGATGGTGATCAGGAAGGTTTTCTCCGCAACGGCCGGCAGATGCAGCACGCGTTTCACCGCGTCGGCCAGCGTGATGTTCTCACGCTGCACCGGCTGGCCACTCGCCTGCAGGCGGGTAACGTCGCGGGTCATTTTCGGCGTCTTGCCGAGCAGCACGTCCAGCGGCATGTCGATCGGCTGGTTGTCGAAGTGACGGTCGTTCAACGTCAGGTGCTGTTCTTCGGTCGCTTCGCCGATCACCGCATAAGGTGCGCGCTCACGGCGGCAGATCTCGTCGAACTGCGCCATCTGCGCCGGGGCAATCGCCATCACGTAACGCTCCTGCGATTCGTTGCACCACACTTCCAGCGGGCTCATGCCCGGCTCGTCGTTGAGGATATCGCGCAGCTCGAAGCGGCCGCCGCGGCCGCCGTCGCTCACCAGCTCCGGCATGGCGTTGGACAGGCCGCCGGCGCCGACGTCATGGATAAACAGGATCGGGTTCTGGTCGCCCAGTTGCCAGCAGCGGTCGATCACTTCCTGACAGCGGCGCTCCATTTCCGGGTTGTCGCGCTGCACCGAAGCGAAGTCCAGATCGGCATCGGACTGGCCGGACGCCATCGACGAGGCCGCGCCACCGCCCAGGCCGATATTCATCGCCGGGCCGCCCAGCACCACCAGCTTGGCGCCGACGGTGATTTCCCCTTTCTGCACGTGATCGGCACGGATGTTGCCGATGCCGCCCGCCAGCATGATCGGTTTGTGGTAGCCGCGCAGCTCAACGCCGTTGTGGCTGTTGACGCGCTCTTCATAGGTACGGAAGTAGCCCAGCAGCGCCGGACGACCGAATTCGTTGTTGAACGCCGCGCCGCCCAGCGGGCCTTCGGTCATGATATCCAGCGCGGTGACGATGCGTTCCGGCTTGCCGAAATCCTGCTCCCACGGCTGTTCAAAGCCGGGAATACGCAGGTTGGACACCGAGAAGCCCACCAGGCCGGCTTTCGGCTTGGCGCCGCGGCCGGTAGCCCCCTCGTCGCGGATCTCGCCGCCGGAGCCGGTCGCGGCGCCCGGCCACGGCGAGATCGCCGTCGGGTGGTTGTGGGTTTCCACCTTCATCAGGATGTGCGCTTCTTCCTGATGGTAATCGTACTTGCCGTTGTCCGGCGCGGCGAAGAAGCGGCCGACCTGCGAGCCTTCCATCACCGCGGCGTTGTCTTTATACGCCGACAGCACGTAGTCCGGCGTCTGCTCATAGGTATTCTTGATCATCTTGAACAGCGATTTAGGCTGCTGTTCGCCGTCGATGATCCAATCGGCGTTGAAAATCTTGTGGCGGCAGTGCTCGGAGTTGGCCTGCGCGAACATATAAAGTTCGATATCCGTCGGGTTGCGCCCCAAACCGGTAAAGGCATTCAGCAGGTAGTCGATCTCGTCCTGCGCCAGCGCCAGGCCGAGCCGGACGTTGGCCTGCTCCAGCGCGGTGCGCCCTGCGCCCAGCACGTCGACAGACTGATACGGCGCTGGCTGATGGTGCGCGAACAGCTGTTCGGCCTGTTGCAGCTCGCTGAAGACGGTTTCCATCATGCGATCGTGCAGCAGCGCGGCGAGCTGGCGCCACTGGGTTTCCGTCAGCTCGGGCGCCTTGACGTAGAACGCCAGGCCGCGCTCCAACCGCAGCACCTGCTGCAGACCGCAGTTGTGGGCGATGTCGGTAGCTTTGGAAGACCAGGGAGAAATGGTGCCCGGACGCGGCGTGACCAGCAACAGCCGGCCTTCGGGAGCGTGTTCGGCGAGAGAAGGACCGTACTTGAGCAGCCGCTGAAGTTTGGCGTGTTCTTCGGCACTGAGCGGTGCGCTAACATCGGCAAAGTGGACGTACTCGGCGTAGATATCACTGACGGGCAGGTGGGCGTCCTGGCAGCGGGACAGCAGTTTGGTAATGCGAAAAGCCGATAAAGCGGGCGAACCACGCAGAATTTCCATAATCAAAGTTCTCTCGTCTTCGAAGCGGCGGATAAGACGCTTCATTGGGCGCAACAGGGGAAAACGCGCGCCATTATAGAGAATCCTCGCCGCCGACGAAACCGTTTGCGTAGGGATTATTGATAAAAGCGTGCCGCACCGTCGAATTGTCATAACGTGTCAATAAAGTTGCACACTGGCGTTTTGTTGCGCAAAATGCCCCCCGCACTGGTGATTTAACCATGAGAAAAGTCGCGGTTGTCGTCGCCGGTGTACCTGTGCCACCACTGGATAACTATTTGAAACGTCTTAAAATAAACTACATCCTCATCGGCGTTGTCACCCTGCTTCTGGCTCTCGCGCTGTGGCCCAATATCACCTGGCGCAGCGGCCAGGGCGGGCAACTCCAGGAGATCATTTCCCGCGGCGAGTTGCGTATCAGCACGCTGAACTCCCCGCTGACCTATTTCAACACCAAGCAAGGGCCGGGTGGGCTCGACTACGAACTGGCGAAGCGCTTCGCCAACTACCTCGGGGTGAAGCTGGTGGTGATCCCCCATCAGAACATCAATGACCTGTTCGACGATCTGGACGATGACGACGCTGACCTGCTAGCGGCCGGCCTGATCTACAACCAGGAGCGCCTCAGCCGCGCGCGCACCGGCCCGGCCTACTACTCCGTTTCCCAACAGCTGGTGTACCGGCTGGGCACCCCGCGGCCAAAAGGCTTCGCCGACATTAAAGGCAAGCTGGCGGTCGCCTCCGGTTCCGCGCACGTCAGCACGCTAAAGCAGCTCAAGCAGGATAAATACCCGGATCTCGCCTGGGAGTCCTCCAGCGATCTCACCTCCAAAGAGCTGCTGGAGCGAGTGGCCGACGGCAAGCTGGACTACACCCTCGGCGATTCGGTGACCATCGCGCTGCTGCAGCGCATCCATCCGCAGCTGGCGGTGGCGTTCGACGTCACCGACGAAGAACCGGTCACCTGGTATCTGAAACGCGACGGCGACGACAGCCTGTACGCGGCGATGCTGGATTTCTACAGCCAGATGGTGGACGACGGCACCCTGGCGCGGCTTGAAGAGAAGTACCTCGGCCACGTCGGCAGCTTCGACTATGTGGACACCAAAACCTTCCTGTCGGCCATCGATTCGGTGCTGCCCAACTTCCGCCCGCTGTTCGAGAAGCACGCCAACGAGATCGACTGGAAGCTGCTGGCGGCCATCGCCTATCAGGAATCGCACTGGAATCCGCAGGCCACCTCACCCACCGGCGTGCGCGGCCTGATGATGCTGACCCGCGCCACCGCCGACGGCCTGGGGGTCAACGACCGCCTCGATCCGGAAGAGAGCATTCAGGGAGGCGCCCTTTACCTGCAACGGCTGATGGCCAAGGTGCCGGACAGCGTGCCGGAAGACGAGCGCATCTGGTTCTCGCTGGCGGCCTACAACATGGGCTGGGGCCACATGCTGGACGCGCGCAAGCTGACCAAGACGCAAAAGGGCAACCCCGACAGCTGGGTCGACGTCAAACAGCGCCTGCCAATGCTCAGCCAGAAGCGCTACTACCCGCAGCTGACCTACGGCTATGCGCGCGGGCGTGAAGCCTACAACTATGTAGAAAACATCCGCCGCTACCAGGTCAGTCTGGTGGGCTATCTGCAGGAAAAAGAGAGAAAGGCGGCGCAAGCGGCCGCCGAGCAAGAGGCGTTGGGGAAAGGCTACCCGACGGTGATGCCGGAACTGGCGCTCAACTACTGATTATTCCGGCTTATCCGCCGCCCGCTGCGCCAGCCTGAGCGCTTTTTTCTGTTCACGGCGTAGACGGAAGAAATTGCTCAGGGTGGCGGCGCATTCGTCCGCCAGCACGCCCGAGACGATCTCCACCTGATGGTTCATGCCCGGATGGCGCAGAATGTCCACCAGTGAACCGGCCGCGCCGGTTTTCTCGTCGGCGGCACCATACACCAGCCGACGGATGCGGCTGTGCACCATCGCACCGGCGCACATCACGCACGGCTCCAGCGTGACGTACAGCGTGGCGTTCAGCAAACGGTAGTTTTGCAGCACCGCGCCGCCCTGGCGCAGCGCCATGATCTCGGCGTGTGCGGTAGGATCGTGTCGGCCGATCGGGCGGTTCCAGCCCTCGCCGATGACCTGATTGTCCAGCACCAGCAGCGCACCCACCGGCACCTCGCCCTCTTCCTGCGCGCGCAGGGCCAGCTGCAATGCCTGACGCA
Organism: Serratia sp. 2880STDY5682894; assembly: GCF_001537385.1. NCBI lineage: Bacteria > Pseudomonadati > Pseudomonadota > Gammaproteobacteria > Enterobacterales > Yersiniaceae > Serratia > Serratia sp. 2880STDY5682894. Next base: position 31,617 of record NZ_FCJA01000013.1, read on the forward strand.
TCCAGTACTCATCGTTATATTCAGTCATCGCATAATTCCTCGTGCGCTTTTGCGGCGGGCATTATACACACTAGCCTCCCTTTGTCGTAGCCGCCCGCCAATGGCTATACTGGCCGAATCAGCGTGTGATTCAGGGACCAGAAGCATGAAACTCAGTAAAAAGAACGCGGTCGTGGTGCGCAAGGCGCTGGACGGTTGGGTGGGAGAAGGCGCCTTGACGCCCGAACAACGGCAGCAACTGCTGCAGCATGTGGCCGTGCAGCCTTTCGACTGGCGGCGGCTGGCGCGCTATGCGTTTCTCGCCGCGCTGGCCTCGCTGCTGATCGCCGTCACCAGCCTGTTCGCCGACAGCGAACTGCTTGCATGGCTCAGCGGACTGTTCCGCTTCGACGCGCCGGTGCGCATGGCGATCGCCGGCGTACTGGCGGCGCTGGCCTACGTCTGGGCGCTGCGTCGCCGCCGGCGCCACCCGGAAAAACGCTACGGCAATGAGGCCGCGCTGTTTGTCGCCGTGTTGCTTACCGCCTGCGCCTTATGGCAGCTGGGGGTCTGGCTGGATAACGGCAGCGGCCGGGTTTCCGTGCTGCTGCTGTTCGCCGCGCTGCTGTACGGCGCGATCGGCTGGTTCAGCCGCTCCGGGCTGGTGTGGTGGTTCGCCCTGCTGTCGCTCGGCAATGCCTTCGGCGCCGAGACCGGCTACCTGTCCGGCTGGGGCGCCTACTGGCTCGGCATGAGCTACCCGATTCGCTTTATCGCCTTTGGTGCGGTGCTGATCGCCGCCGCGCTGCTGTTGCGGCCGCTGTTGGCGCAACGCGGCCTGCAGCGGGTGTCGCTGTCGATGGGCCTGCTGTACCTGTTTATCGCTCTGTGGCTGCTGTCTATCTTCGGCAACTACGGCGATCTCGACAGCTGGTACAGCGCGCGCCAGATCGAGCTGTTCCACTGGAGCCTGCTGTTCGGGCTGGCCGCCCTCGCCGCCATCTGGCTGGGGTTGAAGCATGACGACGCCATGCTGCGCGGCTTCGGGCTGACCTTCCTCGGCATTAACCTGTATACCCGTCTGTTCGAGTTTTTCTGGGACAGCATGCCGAAGGCGGTTTTCTTCGTGCTGCTCGGCCTGAGCCTGTGGGCGCTGGGGCATTATGCGGAGAGGATTTGGCAGCTGGGGCGCAAGCCGCACGACGTGACCGACGACTGATCGCGCTGCCGATAAAAACAGAAAGGGCGGAATCTTCCGCCCTTGGTTTATTCCAGCTGCTGCAGCTCGCCCTGCTTGCTTACCCGCCAGCGGTGCTCGCAAAAGAACAGCAGCGGATTATCCTGCTTGCTGTCGCTGTAACCGCTGTACAGCTTCAGCGGCGCACCGAGCCGCTGCTCGAGCTGCACCACTTTCTGGGCTCCCAGGCAGCGCAGGGTCAAGACCCAGCCGCCGCAGCGGCGCGTGATGCGGCTGCCGATCAACCGCACCCGCGGCAGAAACGCCGAATCGCGATACACCTGCTCCACCAGCCGCTCCGGCGAGCCGGTAATCAGCCACACTTCGGCATCGTGCTCCTCCAGGTACTGCCGCAGCCGCATTTGCACCACCGGAAATGCGGTCACCTTCTGGCGAAAGGCCTCGATAAACTGCCGCTCCAGCGCCTTGAGCTTCGCTTCGGAACGCCCAAAGGTGATCGCCCACAGCAGCAGGCTCATCGGCCAACGCGCGGCGCGCCCCAGCAGCATCAGCGCCAGACCGATCGGCAGCAGCAGCGGTATCACCAGCAACAGGTTCAGCGGTAAGCGGCGCAGCAGAAAACGCAAGAAACTGCCGAACATATCCTCCTGATGCAGGGTGCCGTCCAGATCGAAAAAGACCACGCGGCGCCCCTCTGCGGCCGGTTGTTGCTGCTTGTCGCTCAAACGCTACTCCTCGGGATCGTTGAACCCCATCATCCAGGTGAAGAGAAAACCGGCGATAATCGTAATCAGCATCCCCGCCAGATACAACATCACCTTACCTGAGACGATGGTCAACGCCAAAGGCAGCCCCGAAATGCCGAAGGTGATCACCGTCGCCACCTTCCAGTAGCTGATCAGCGCTCCGCCAACCGCACCGCCGAGGCAGGCGCCGATAAACGGCCGGCCCAGCGGCAGCGTCACCCCGAAGATCAGCGGCTCGCCGATGCCGAGAATGCCGACCGGCAACGCCCCTTTGATCACCTTCTTCAGCCGCGCGTTGCGGGTTTTCAACAGCACCGCCAGCGCCGCCCCCACCTGCCCGACACCGGCCATCGCCAGGATCGGCAGCAGCGGGTTGGAACCGTGCGCCTGCACCAGCTCGACGTGGATCGGCACCAGCCCCTGATGCAGACCGGAGAGCACCAGCGGCAGGAACAGCCCCGAGAGCAGCGCTCCCACCAGCAGCCCGCCCTTGTCGATCGCCAGATTGGCACCGTGGGCGATGGCGTCGGAGATAATGCCGCCGATCGGCTGCAGAATCAGGATCGCCAGCGAGGCGGTGACCAGCGTGGTCAGCAGTGGGTTAAGGATCAGTTCGACCGATTCCGGCAGCAGCGTGCGCAGGCGTTTCTCCACCCAGCACATCAACGCCACCACCAGCAGCACGGCGATCACCCCGCCGCGCCCCGGCTGCAACGCCTCGCCGAACAAGGTGATCTGCGCCAGCGCCGGGCTGGAGAGAATGCCGGCCATCACGCCGCCCATCGCCTGAGAGCCACCGAATACCCGCGCGGCGTTGACCCCGACCAAAATGTTCATGATGGCGAACACCGCGCTGCCGAAGATCGCCAACAGCCCCAGCACGTTCGGGTAGTCCACTGCCAGCTGGCCGGCGATGTCAGGCCGTTTCAGCAGGTTGATGATGCCGGTGATCAGGCCCGAGGCGATAAACGCCGGGATCAGCGGAATAAAGACATCGGCCAGTTTTTTCAGCGCGCCGCTCATCGGCGCAGCGTATTTTTGCTTGGCCTGCGCCTTGATGCGGGCCGCGTCACCGACGGCGACAACGGGCTGCGCGCTACCGCTCAGCAATTCGCGCATGGCATCCACCACCTTGGCGGCGGCGCCTGGGCCAACGATAAACTGATGCTGCTCACCCTGTTTGATATAGCCCTTCACGCCGGGCAGCTGCCTGAGGGCGGCCAGATCCAGGCGCTGCTCGTCGCTGACCTCGACGCGCACCCGCGTCATGCAGTTCTCCAGTTTGAGGATATTGCCCTCGCCCCCCACGCCCGCCAGGATCTGTGTCGCCAATGCCGTTGTCTTGTCCATCGCCGCCCCCACCGTGAATTAACGCGCCAGCGCCGCGCGCAGGTAGCCGTCGTGCCGCTGCAGCCGCTGCTGTGCCTCTTCGGCGCTGACGCCGGCCAAAAGCATCAGGATCGCCGGTTTGACTTCGAAGCCGGTCTGCGCCAGCGCCGCCTCCGCCTGAGCGCGTTCGGCGCCGGTGGCCTCCACCACGATGCGGCAGGCGCGATCCACCAGTTTGACGTTGGTGGCCTTCACGTCCACCATCAGGTTCTGGTAGACCTTGCCCAGCTTGACCATCGCGCCGGTCGACAGCATGTTGAGCACCAGCTTCTGCGCAGTGCCGGATTTCAGACGCGTCGAGCCGGTCAGAGCCTCCGGCCCCACCACCGGCGAGATCGCCACCTGCGCTTCGTGCGCGATCGGCGAATCCGGGTTGCAGGAGATGGCCGCCGTCGGGCAGCCCAGCCCGCGCGCATAGCGCAGTGCGCCAATCACATAAGGCGTGCGCCCGGAGGCCGCCAACCCCACCACCATATCGACGGCGGTGAGGTTAAGCGCCCGGAGATCGGCTTCGCCCAAAGCTTCGTCGTCTTCCGCCCCCTCCACCGCTTTAAGCAGCGCGCCCGGCCCGCCGGCGATCAGCCCCACCACCACGCCGTGCGGCACACCGAAGGTCGGCGGGCACTCGGAGGCATCCAGCACGCCCAGGCGGCCGCTGGTGCCGGCGCCCAAATAAATCAGCCGCCCACCAACCTTCAACGCCGCCGCCGCCAAATCGACCGCCTGCGCGATCGCCGGCAGCACCTTTTCGATCGCCTCCGGCACCTTGCGGTCTTCCTGGTTAAAGCAGCGGACCATCTCCAGCGTCGACATCTCATCCAGCCTCATGGTGGCCGGGTTGCGGGTTTCCGATACCAGTGCGCCTAAGTTCATCTGTTCACCTTTGAATTTTTAATTCACAAAATTAAATCAATATTTGAATATTTTATTCAACAAAGCGAGCGCTATTTGCTATTTTAACGACGAGCTCACAAAAATTTTCACCGCGCGTTTTCGCCGCCTGCGTGGCAAAATGGCCGCTGGTTTCCAGGGAAAGATCAATGAGTACCCTTCTGCGCATTCGCCAGATGTATCCGACACTGGCGCAAAACGACCGCAAGCTGGCGGATTTTTTGCTGAACAACGCCGAGCAGGCGCGCCATCTCAGCTCGCAAAAGCTGGCCCAGCTGGCCGGCATCAGCCAGTCGAGCGTGGTGAAGTTCGCCCAAAAACTGGGCTATAAAGGTTTCCCGGCGTTGAAGCTGGCGCTGAGCGAGACGCTGGCCCAGCCGCAGGCCGAGCCGGTCGTGACCGTTCACAACCACATCCTCAGCAGCGACACGCTGAAAACCGTCGGTGAAAAGCTATTGGCGGAAAAGCAGGCGGCGCTGCGCGCGACGCTGGACATCAACAGCGAAGAGCGGCTGCATCAGGCGCTGGACATGCTGCGCCAGGCGCGCCGGGTAATGCTAATTGGCATCGGCGCTTCCGGGCTGGTGGCCAAGGATTTTTCCTTCAAGCTGCTGAAAATCGGCGTGATGGCGGTGGCCGAAGCGGACATGCACGTTCAGCTGGCGGCGGTGCAGGCGCTGGACAAACGCGATCTGCTGCTGGCTATCTCCTTCAGCGGCGAACGGCGTGAAATCAATCTGGCGGCGGAAGAGGCGCGCCAGGCCGGCGCCAGGGTGTTGGCGCTGACCAGCTTTTCTCCCAACGGCCTGCAGCAGCGCGCGGATCACTGCCTCTACACCATCGCCGAAGAGCCCCACACCCGCAGCGCGGCCATCTCTTCCAGCACGGCCCAGTACGCTCTCACCGATCTGCTGTTTATGGCGCTGATTCAACACGATCTCGATCATGCCCGCGACCGCATCAAGCACAGCGAACAGTTAATGAAAAAGTTGGTCTGAGGCGTATAATGGCGGCCGATAAAACGCCGCCAGCTCAATTATTTCCCTTCTCTGCATTCGAAAAATAATGTGCGGGCGGTGCCTCGCTCAATTATCAATCAATAATTGAGCATGCATGGACAGCATTATTTAACGATACCATTATGAATACACACACTGTTATTTTAGATAAGTTGCGACACTCCGTGACTCACCCGACCCTGCGCACTTTTTTATTTTACGCCACTATTGCTTTGATATTGATCAAAGCGATGGGATACAGCGGTGGAAAAGGCATTGATATTCTTTTTATTGCACTTATCTTGTTATTATTATCTATCCATTCGCTTACTCGTTACGGCCTGATTATTCCGTTTATTCTACTGTGCGCGCTGTATGCGCCGGTCGGGGCCATATACGGTTCCCCATCAGCCGTCGTGGTGTCAGCCCTGCTGCAATCCAACCCGATAGAGGCAAGGGAGTTTTTGCAAACCCTCCCGGTCAGCTGTTATCTGTTGCCTGTCGCCATTCTGGTTACGCCGGTCATTCTCGGTCGATTGATTTGGCGACACCCCCTGTCAAAGAAAACAATATTGATCGCATTGGGCCTGCTTACGGCGATTATTATCGCCAGAGCATTCAGCGGTGGGTTGAGCAATCTCAGATTGCCTGACTTCTTTTTATCCACTTATTCGGCTTACCATCAATACCAACAGCAGATTGATGAATTAAACACCGACGCTTCAGCACCAAACCGCTGGTCGCTTACCGCCGGCGTACCAACGAATGAGAACTATGTCATTATCGTCGGCGAAAGTATGCGCAGGGATCATATGTCCTTATTTGGTTATCCGGTGTCCACTACACCGTTTCTGGATAATGCCAAGGGACGGTTTTACAGTAACTATATTTCCACCGCGCCGAATACGTTCGAATCGCTCCCCCGCACGCTGGCTTTAAGCAACGGCCACAACATTGCCCTCGGAGATAATATCATCACCCTGGCAAAAGCCGCCGGCCTCAATACCCACTGGCTGTCCAATCAGGGCATGTTCGGGCAATTCGATACGCCGGTATCAAAAATCGCCATGTTCAGCGATAACCATTACTTCCTGAAGAAAGGCGACTATCAATCGCGCAACACCGATGATGATGCGCTGCTGCCAATATTTGACCAACTATTGAGCCGCCAGGGGCAAGGCAACCTGTATGTGCTGCATCTGATGGGCTCGCACGCCGACTTTTGCGCGCGGCTTAACGGCGAACCGCCGAGCGTCGAGTCGCCGAATAAGGAGCTGGCCTGCTACCTCTCTACCTATCGCAAGACCGATCGTTTTATCGAGCAGGTTTATCAAAGTCTGAAACGGACCGGTGCGCCGTTTAAACTGTTCTATTTCTCCGATCACGGTCTTTCCCATAAGGATATCGGCGGCATACGTTCTCTGCGTCACAGCGGCGATACCCGGCAGAATTACCAGGTGCCGTTGCTGGTGCTGAGCGATCGCGACCAACAACACCAGATCATTGATGATCCCTTGAGCGCGTTCGATTTTATCGGGTTGTTTGCTCAAGAGGCGGGAATACGGGTTGCTCATCCGGAGGTGATGCCTACGATGCGTATGGCGGATACCGATAAGCGCTGGGTGTTTGACGGGCAGAGAAGGGTTGATTTCGATCAGTTGGCTGACGACCCACCTGAGTTACCCTAAGCGGTAAGATGACGAAAAAACGCCCGCCGCGCGGCGATTCTATGATAGATTGCGCGCCAGCCCGAGCACACCGATGGAAAGATAACTGACAATGGCACTGCTGATTACCAAGAAATGCATCAACTGCGACATGTGCGAGCCGGAATGCCCGAACCAGGCGATTTCGATGGGCGATGAGATTTATCAGATCGATACCGATCGCTGCACCGAGTGCGTCGGCCATTATGATACGCCGACCTGTCAGCAGGTTTGCCCGATCGACAATACCATCATCACCGATCCGCAGCATCGCGAGAGCAACGAACAGCTGTGGGACAAGTTCGTGGTGTTGCACCACGCCGATCGCATTTAATCCGCCGCAGGACTGACAAGGGCGCCACAGGCGCCCTTTCTCTTTTCAGCTTTCGACGATCACCGTCGCGCAGGCGTAGCGCCGTTCGTCGGCCAGCGAAACGTGGATCGCGGCGACCCCCATCTCCCCGGCCAGCTCGGCGGCGCGGCCGTGCAAACGAATATTCGGCTTGCCCAACGCATCGTTGAACACTTCGAACTGATTGAACGCCAGGCCGTTGCGAATGCCGGTGCCGAACGCCTTGGCGGCGGCCTCTTTCACGGCGAAACGTTTGGCCAGAAAGCGAATCGGCTGCTGGTGCTGCTGATACAGCGCCCACTCGGCGTCGCTCAGCACGCGGCGTGCCAGACGATCGCCGCTGCGCTCCACCACCGCTTCGATACGCGCCATCTCGACGATGTCGGTACCCAGCCCGAGCACCGCCATTACCGACGCGCTTCCCGCATCAGCACTTTCATGTCGGCAACCGCGGCCGGCAGCCCGCACATCACCGCCTGGCCGATAATCGCATGGCCGATGTTCAGCTCGTGCATTTCCGGCAGCGCGGCAATTGGCTGCACGTTGTGGTAGGTCAGGCCGTGGCCGGCGTTGACCTTCAGCCCCTTCTCGGCCGCGTAGGCGGCGGCTACCGCGATGCGGCGCAGCTCGGCCTGTACTGCCAGCTCGCCCTGCGCTTCGGCATAGGCACCGGTGTGAATCTCGATATAAGGAGCGCCCACCGCCACCGCCGCGTCGATCTGGCGATGATCGGGATCGATGAACAACGAGACCAAAATGCCCGCCTGCGCCAGGCGCTCAACCGCCACGCTCATTTTGTCCAGCTGGCCGGCGACGTCCAGGCCGCCTTCGGTGGTCACTTCTTCACGCTTTTCCGGCACCAGGCAGCAGAAGTGCGGCTTCAGCTCAATGGCGATGTCCAGCATCTCGTCGGTCACCGCCATCTCCAGATTCATGCGCGTCTGGATGGTCTGGCGCAGCAGGCGCACGTCGCGGTCGGTGATGTGGCGGCGGTCTTCGCGCAGATGCACGGTAATGCCGTCGGCCCCCGCCTGTTCGGCAATGAATGCCGCCTGAACCGGATCCGGGTATTGGGTTCCGCGCGCGTTACGTAACGTGGCGATGTGATCGATATTGACGCCCAGCAGCAAATCAGCCATGACAACCTCTAAATACGATTTTCAGTGCCAGCAGTTTACACGCGGGCGCAGGGCGGCAAAAGGGGAAAAGGTCAGGCGTCGTCGACCGGCGTATTCGGCTGTTTGCGCACGAACTGGCGGAACAGTTCGCGGCTCTTCAACGGCTTGCCGCCGAGGTAGGGTTTCAGCGCCATACGGGTGAAACGCTTGGCGGCGCGCAGCGTCTCGGCATCGGGAAACTGCCGCTCCGCCAGCGCGCGCAGTTCGCGCCCGGTGAAGCTGTAGTGATCCACCACCAGGCTGGCGATAAAGCCTTTCTCTTCGCGGTAACGATAGGTCATGGCATCATCCACCGGCAGGCCGCTGCCGGCGCAGTGCAGGAAATCGAGGCCGTAGCCCAGGTGATGCAGCAAGGCCAGTTCGAACTGACGCAGCGCCTGTTCCGGCGAGCTGTCTTCCGCCGCCAGCGCCTGCAGGCATTGCAGATAGTCGAAGAACAATACCGAATAGTTGGTTTCCTGCTCCAGCACGCGCGCCAGCAGTTCGTTCACGTACAGGCCGCTGTAAAGCATCATGCCGCTGAGGGGTAAACCGAGGGAGACCGCTTCGGCGTTGCGCAGCGTTTTCACTTCGCCGCGGCCGCCCCAGCGCACTAACAGGGGGGTAAAGGGTTGCAGGCAACCCTTCAGATTGGAGCGGCGGCTGCGCGCGCCTTTCGCCAGCAAGCGCACCCGCCCATGACCTTCGGTAAACAGCTCCAGCATCAGACTGGTTTCACTGTACGGCCGCCCATGCAGGACGAAAGCGCGCTCCCAGCCGTCCACGGATCGTTACTTCAGATCGTCAACATAGCCCAGGCTGCGCAGCGCACGTTCGTCGTCCGCCCAACCGGATTTCACTTTCACCCACAGCTCGAGATGCACTTTGGCGTCGAACATCTGTTCCATGTCCTGGCGCGCTTCGATGCCGATGGTTTTGATCTTGGCGCCTTTGTTGCCGATGACCATTTTCTTCTGGCCTTCGCGCTCGACCAGGATCAGGCCGTGCACATCGTAGCCGCCGCGATCGTTAGCCACGAACTGTTCGATTTCCACCGTCACCGAATACGGCAGCTCTTCGCCCAGGAAACGCATCAGCTTCTCGCGGATGATCTCGGACGCCATAAAGCGCTGCGAGCGATCGGTGATGTAGTCTTCCGGGAAGTGGTGTTCCGCTTCCGGCAGCAGCTTGCGCACGATGCCGGCGATGGTGTCGACGTTCATCCCTTTCTCGGCGGAGATAGGCACCACGTCGAGGAAGTTCATCTGCTGGCTGAGGAACGCGATGTGCGGCAACAGCTTGGATTTGTCGGTGACGTTATCAACCTTGTTGATCGCCAGCAATACCGGGCAGCGCAGGCTGCGCAGCTTGTTGACCACCATTTCGTCGTCGGCGGTCCAGTTGGTGCCTTCGACCACGAAGATCACCAGTTCGACGTCGCCGATCGAGCTGCTGGCCGCGCGGTTCATCAAGCGGTTGATGGCGCGTTTTTCTTCGATGTGCAGCCCTGGGGTGTCGACGTAGATCGCCTGATAGGCGCCATCGGTGTCGATGCCCATGATGCGGTGACGGGTCGTCTGCGGCTTACGCGACGTAATGGAAACCTTCTGCCCCAGCAGTTGGTTCAGCAACGTCGATTTGCCCACGTTCGGGCGGCCGACGATGGCGATAAACCCGCAGTGTTGTTTTACTTCGCTCATTCAAGCTCCAGCTTTTTCAGCGCTTGTTCCGCTGCCGCCTGCTCGGCTTTACGGCGGCTCGAGCCGGTGCCCACCACGGGCTCGCTCAAACCACTCACCTGGCAGTGGATGGTAAACTCTTGGTCGTGCGCTTCACCGCGAACCTGCACCACCAAATAAGAAGGCAACGGCAGATGACGCCCCTGCAAAAACTCCTGCAAACGGGTTTTCGGGTCTTTCTGCTTATCACCGGGGCTGATTTCGTCCAACCGGCTGCGATACCAGTCCAAAATCAGACGCTCGACGGTCTGGATGTCGCTGTCCAGGAACACGCCGCCGATCAATGCCTCCACCGTATCCGCCAGGATTGACTCGCGGCGGAACCCACCACTTTTCAATTCACCCGGCCCCAGCCGCAGACATTCGCCCAGGTCAAACTCGCGCGCCATCTCCGCCAGCGTGTTGCCGCGCACCAGCGTGGCACGCATGCGGCTCATATCGCCCTCGTCTACGCGAGGAAAGCGGTGATAGAGCGCATTGGCGATGACAAAGCTCAGAATAGAGTCACCCAGAAACTCAAGACGTTCATTGTGTTTACTGCTGGCGCTGCGGTGAGTCAAAGCCTGCAGTAAAAGCTCCTGCTGTTGAAAAGTGTAGCCCAGCTTCCGCTGCAGCCTGTTTATTACGATGGGGTTCATGAGTTACCAATAGATCAAGAATGCGTCAAAAACTTGCAGCATACGGAACAGGCCTGCTTCGCCGAAAGCCGATCCAAAGCTGTTTCGTTTGCAGTGGCTCCCAGCAGGAGCCAACTTTTTATCGCTCGAGAAAGTATTCTACAACGAGTGGAAACATAATGCTGTGTTTATATCCCCTTAATCTTTCACGCCGCAGTAGGCTGCGGCGTGAAATAGACAGAGAATAAGTCAGCGATTAATGAATGCCGCCGATCCGGCTGAAACGCACGCCGGTAGGCCACTCACCTTCCTGCTTTTCAAAGCTCATCCAGATGGCCGTGGCTTTACCCACCAGATTTTTCTCCGGCACAAAGCCCCAGTAGCGGCTGTCCGCGCTGTTGTCGCGGTTGTCGCCCATCATGAAGTAATGCCCGGCCGGCACCACCCACTCCGCCAGCGGTTTGCCCGGCTGTTGGTAGTAAGCGCCTACCTGATCCTGCGTGCCCGGCACGGTCAGGATGCGGTGGGTCACGTTGCCCAGGCTCTCCTGACGCTCGCGCAGACGAATGCCGCCCTGCGGCACGTTGTCGTTCAGCGGGATTTGGTAGAAGCCGTTGCTGGCCTCGCCCATGCCGCTGCGGCTGAACAGCTGCACGAAGTCGCTCGGCTGGGCGTCCGCGTAGGTCACCGCCAGCGCGGTATCGCAGGACTGCCCGCTGTTGCAGGACGGCTGCACCGTAACGCGCTTATTCACCGGATCGTAAGTAATACGATCGCCCGGCAGGCCAATTACGCGCTTGATATAATCGAGCTTCGGATCCAGCGGATATTTAAATACCGCAATATCGCCGCGCTTCGGATGGCCGGTTTCAATGAGCGTGGTCTGGGTAATCGGATCTTTAATGCCGTAGGCATATTTCTCCACCAGAATGAAATCGCCAATCAACAGCGTCGGCATCATTGAGCCGGACGGGATCTGGAACGGTTCGTAAATAAACGAACGCACCACAAAGACCAGCAACAGCACCGGGAACACCGATGCGCCAGTCTCTACCCAACCAGGCTGCTTCGCCACTTTCGCCAGCGTTTTATCGTCTACGGCGCCCGCGGTCTGCTCGTTGACCGCCGCGATCTTCGCGCGGCGGGCCGGCGCCCATTTAAAGCGCTCGAAGCACCAGATGATCCCGGTGACCAGGGTGGCCAACGCCAGGATCAGGGCAAACATATTCGCCATGCAAACTCCCTCGTTTCGCGAACTCGTCGCGGTTACTTGCCGTCTTTACCGACGTGCAGAATGGCCAGGAACGCTTCCTGCGGCAGCTCGACGTTGCCGACCTGCTTCATGCGTTTCTTACCGTCTTTCTGTTTCTGCAGCAGCTTTTTCTTACGGCTGACGTCACCGCCGTAGCATTTCGCCAGCACGTTTTTACGCAACTGCTTCACGGTGGAACGCGCGATGATGTGCGTGCCGATCGCCGCCTGAATCGCGATGTCGAACTGCTGACGCGGGATCAGATCTTTCATCTTCTCCACCAGTTCACGGCCGCGATACTGCGAGTTGTCGCGGTGGGTGATCAGCGCCAGCGCATCCACGCGCTCGTTGTTGATCAGCACGTCCACGCGCACCATGTCGGAAGCCTGGAAGCGCTTGAAGTTGTAATCCAGCGACGCATAACCGCGCGACGTGGACTTCAGGCGGTCGAAGAAGTCGAGCACCACTTCCGCCATCGGGATTTCATAGGTCAACGCCACCTGGTTGCCGTGGTAGACCATGTTGGTCTGCACGCCGCGCTTCTCAACGCACAGGGTGATGACGTTGCCCAGGTATTCCTGCGGCATCAGCATGTGACATTCGGCGATCGGCTCGCGCAGTTCCTGGATGTTGTTCAACGGCGGCAGCTTGGACGGGCTGTCGACGTAGATCACTTCTTTGCCGGTGGTTTCCACTTCGTAGACGACCGTCGGCGCGGTAGTGATCAGATCCAGATCGTATTCACGCTCCAGACGCTCCTGAATGATCTCCATGTGCAGCAGGCCGAGGAAGCCGCAGCGGAAGCCGAAGCCCAGCGCGGTGGAGCTTTCCGGCTCGTAGAACAGGGAGGCGTCGTTGAGGCTCAGTTTGCCCAGCGCATCGCGGAAGGATTCATAGTCGTCGGAGCTGATCGGGAACAGACCGGCGTACACCTGCGGCTTCACTTTCTTGAAGCCCGGCAGCGCTTTATCCGCCGGCTGACGCGCCTGCGTCAGGGTATCGCCCACCGGCGCGCCGAGGATGTCTTTGATCGCGCAGACCAGCCAGCCCACTTCGCCGCAGTTCAGCACGTCGCGATCGACCTGCTTCGGCGTGAAGATGCCCAGGCGATCGGCGTTGTACACCTGGCCGGTGCTCATGACCTTGATCTTGTCGCCCTTGCGCAGCGTGCCGTTCTTGACGCGCACCAGAGACACGACGCCCAGGTAGTTATCGAACCAGGAGTCGATGATCAGCGCCTGCAGCGGCGCATCCGGATCGCCCTGCGGCGGCGGGATATCGCGCACCAGGCGCTCCAGCACGTCGGGCACGCCGACGCCGGTTTTGGCCGAGCAGCGCACCGCATCGGTAGCGTCGATGCCGACGATGTCTTCGATTTCCTGTGCGGCGCGATCCGGATCGGCGGCCGGCAGGTCAATCTTGTTCAGTACCGGCACCACTTCCAGATCCATTTCGATCGCGGTGTAGCAGTTGGCCAGCGTCTGGGCTTCTACGCCTTGACCGGCGTCCACCACCAGCAGCGCGCCTTCGCAGGCCGCCAGCGAGCGGGAAACTTCATAGGAGAAGTCAACGTGGCCGGGGGTGTCGATAAAGTTGAGTTGATAGGTCTGCCCATCCAGCGCCTTATAATCCAGCGTCACGCTCTGCGCTTTGATGGTGATGCCGCGCTCGCGCTCCAGATCCATGGAATCGAGCACCTGCGCGGCCATTTCACGGTCGGACAAGCCACCGCAGATTTGGATAATGCGGTCAGACAGCGTCGACTTACCGTGGTCAATATGGGCAATAATGGAGAAATTTCGTATATGCTTCATTATAAAAGTTTTTCTGCCTTGGTATTTCTGAATTACTCGCCTATAGAAACCCGCATGGACCTAAAGCGACAGTGAATGGGTTAGGCCGTCTTGCACCTGAATCGCTGCATTCTACATGCCACACCACTGAAAACCTAGCGATCGGTGCAGTGAAGGCATTCTATTATGCGCAGCTAAATGTTACAGGGCACCCCGGCGGGTGAAAACAGATGTTAACGCGGACGATACGGCCTGAACCCAAGGCTTGCAGGTGCTCCGTGGCCGTCAAACTCCGGCGCTAATACATAACCGGCCGCAGCGCAATAAACCCTCTCCGAAATTATAAGAAAAGAATATTTGGATCAACCTCTTAGAATTCCATTTCGCCCCTCTGCCTTTAGGAAAAACCCCATATACGCCACCACCGCCCCTCGGATAGAAAGGGCATGAACTCCGCGACAAAACATTATTCCGGGCACTACATCGGCAGCCCACCGGGGTTCAGCAGCATATCTGCGTACGTTGATTGGAAGGTGCATATGATCGATAAAGGGCAAATGCTGAGCCGGCACGATTTTTCGAAGGTCAACTGGGGCATTCTGGCGGCGGCGGCGCTGCTGTTTAGCGTGGGAGCCGCGCTGTTGGTGCTGCCGCTGCTGAGCAGCATTGATGAGAGTGAAGTCATCACGCTGTTGCAGGCCGGCGCGGGCACGGTTTTACTCGGCTGTACGCTGCTGGCGCTGCGGCACTATCTGCGCCCGACGCTGACCTATCGCCTGTACGAGCACGGCGTGCGGGTCTTTGACGGCCACCATCACAAAGAGCGCTTCATCCCGTTTGAGAAGATCGGCGACATCTATCGCTTTCACGGCGGCAAAGCTTTTGGCGGGCTGTTTGACGTCACGGCGTTCCGCGCCGGCGCGGATCAGCCCTGGTGTACGGTTTTCAGCAACGTCGCCCATTCGTGGCGGCTGGCGGACGTGATCGTCGACCAACAGCTGCAGCAGCGCGGGCCGCTGGCGCTGAATGCGCTCTATCAGGGGGAGACGGTGTCGTTTCACACCGTTGAGGGCGATGCGCGCTGGCTGTGGCAGTTGCTGCTCGGCAAGCGGCAAGGCACGCCGACCGAAACGCTGCGGCTGAGCGCCACCCTGCTGACCACGGAACGGGGCAACGTGCCGATCGAGCAGATCCGCGCGGTGGAAAACCATCCGCAGCGCGGCATCCGCTTGCTCGACGGCCAGGGAAATGTGCTGTTCGCGATTAACTACGATTCGCTGCTCAGCGCCGATCTGTTCATCGCGCTGCTGGAGCATATGATCCACAACCGCATCCCCGCCTATCACAACCCGGCGATGACGCGGCCGCCGGTTTAAATCAGCGGGGAATTTTCCGCCTGCATGCGCATCGCGGTAGGCGGCAACCCAATCTGCAGCACCACCGGCTGATAATCGGCCTGCTCACCCAGACGCCGGGCCAACCGGCGCGCCAGCATAAAGGCCGCCGCGCCGCCCAGTACGGCGCCGACGGCCGCCGAGGCGTCGCTGCCGAAACAATATTGCAGCAACGTGCCGCCCAGCATCATGCCCAGCAGCGGCGTCAGGTAAACCAGCATGGCGGAGCGCAGCAGGCTGCCTTCCGCAATGCCGACCTCGACACGCTGCCCCGGTTCGAGCGGCTGATCGATATGCACCTGCAGCTGATGCTCGGTTTCCGGCACCAGCTCGTTCAACGCGCGCGCGCCGCAGCCGGAGCGCGCGGTACAGCTGCCGCAACCGGCCTTGGGTTCACAGCGCAGCAGCGCTACGCCCTGTTGCCACGAAACCACCGTGGCCCACTCTTTCATCATTACGGCGATACCTTGAAAGAAATGCTGTCGGCGATGCGTTTGGCCGTAGCCGGCGGCAATTCGCCCACGATAGTGATTTCGTTACCCGCGCGCACTTCGGTCTGAATGGTACGGCGCCCCTGACGGTAGTATTGCTGCCCGGCTCCGCTGCCCGCCGGGCTGACGTTGACCGAGAAGCTGAACAGACCGTCGCTGTAAAGCCGGGATTCGACCGGCACGGCAACGTTCGGTAATTTGCGGCGATTGCGCGCCACCTCGTCCACCCCGGCCGGCAGCCAGCCGGTGCTCCAGCTGAGCTGGACGTTCTCCACCGCCGGCAGCGACAACAGCGGTGGCAGGTTGGCCTTGAGCAGCCCCTGCATCGCGCCCTGCACGTCGGCGCCGACCGCGAAGGAGATCACCCGATATTGCTCCAGCGTTTCGCCGTCGCGGTCGAGCAGATCCACCCGCAGCGGCAGCTTGGTGTCCTCGTCCATCCAGACGATGTAGCTGTAGCGGGAACCGTCGCGCGCCACCACGCGCAGCACTTCACACGGCCGATCGGCGATGCGGGTGCTGCCCACGGAGATGAAGTCGTAGTACTTGGCCAGACGGGTGAAATCGGCATAGACGATCGCCGGCAGCGCATCGACGATGTGATCGCCGGTGAGCGTGAACGGCTCCAGACCAGGCTCGAAGTAGCTGATCCCGCCGCCGCGCTGCAATACTTCGCGGCGCGGGCCGTCCATATGCAACAGCTGGCCGAGCGGCACGTTGCCGATCACCGCATGGCGATAGCGCAACGACTCGATTCCCTGCTTGCTGATGCTGATGTAGGCGAGCTCGTAATTGAGAGAACGGCTGGCGCTGCTCATCTGTTGCAATAACGCCCCGGACGCAGTTGGCTGCGCCGGGGCGATGCTGGAATAGAGCAGGCTGCC
This sequence comes from Serratia sp. 2880STDY5682894, assembly GCF_001537385.1. Lineage (NCBI taxonomy): Bacteria > Pseudomonadati > Pseudomonadota > Gammaproteobacteria > Enterobacterales > Yersiniaceae > Serratia > Serratia sp. 2880STDY5682894. The sequence goes on from NZ_FCJA01000013.1 coordinate 48,203, forward strand.
CGTCAATAAACAAACGGAGAACCAGATTTGCTTCATTACTGCTGTTGCATTCCTAAAGACTGAGTTCCGGGAACCTGAATGGCAGCCTGTTGCGGGTTGCTTTGTTCAAGCTGCAGCTGATCCGAATGCAGGCGACGTTGCAGTTCATAGTCCTGCAGCATGGCGTTGATACGCTTGCGCTGTTCCTGCACCTGCTGCTGTTGGCCGCTGCCGGTGGAGAAGCTGTCGGCCGGGACGCCCAGGCTGACCGGTGAGGCCTGGCCCATGATCGGCAGCGTGGTGAAGGCCGGCGATTCGGACGCGTTCGATGACGCAGCAGGTTGGTTATAGTGCTGTACGCCGACGATCACCGCCAGCGACACGCAGGCCGCCATACCGATTTGCGTAATCTGGCTCGCCCAAGGACGCACTTTGTCCCAGAACGGCATTTTCTGCCAGGTGTGAGGCTGCGGCTGAGATTCCTGAACGGCGGAAGGCACCAGCCGGGCGGGTTCTTTCTCAAGTGCAGCGGCTACGCGATCGGCGATGTCGAGATGCATCACTTGCCCGACATCACCTCGCAGTGTGTCACGTATCAGGTGATAGCTCTGCCAGCTTTGTTGAAGCGTTCGATCTTGCGACAGAGAACTCAACAGCTCGCTGTCGAACGATTCACCATCCATCAGAGCGGAAAGCTTTTCTTTCTGCATGCCTAAGTACCCTTCCTGTGCCCGCCATTGCTAACGCTGGATCAGCGGTTGAACTTTATTATCGATAGCTTCCCGGGCGCGGAAAATACGCGAACGTACGGTTCCGACCGGGCAATCCATGATGGCAGCTATCTCTTCGTAGCTTAGACCATCCAACTCCCGCAGGGTAATCGCCATGCGAAGATCCTCAGGGAGCGACTCAATGGTACGGAAAACTATCTGTCTCAGCTCTTCTGACAACATTAAGTTCTCAGGGTTCGAAATTTCTTTCAGTGCGCCCGCACTTTCGTAATTTTCCGCATCGTTGGCGTCCACATCACTGGATGGCGGACGGCGCCCCTGAGCAACCAGATAATTCTTTGCCGTGTTCACGGCGATTCGATACAACCAGGTATAAAAAGCGCTGTCGCCACGGAACGATTCCAGTGCGCGATAGGCCTTGATAAACGACTCCTGCACCACATCGGGCACATCGCCCTGCGGCACATAGCGGGAAACGAGACTCGCCACCTTATGCTGATAGCGCACTACCAGTAGGTTAAACGATTTCTGATCGCCCTTTTGGACCCGCTCGACCAGAACTTGATCCGTTAACTGCTCGCTCATCCGAGGTAAACTCTCCCCAAATCCGTCTCCACGCGTAAAATTGTACTGCCAGCCATACATTATTTTCCTGAGCAAGCACTCGCTTGGAGTTCATATAGAACACGAAGTTCCATATCGCCATTGTTTTTTCTGTTGATGTCGCCCTATCCGTGGCTTTTGCCCGGACAGTTAGGCTAACATGAAATTCACTCTTCTTCTGCACACATCATACGTTATGCAACCATCATCTGAACATGTTAGCGATGTACTGATCGTCGGCAGCGGCGCTGCGGGCCTGTCACTGGCGCTGCGCCTGGCGCAGCATTGCAAGGTTACCGTTCTCAGCAAGGGGCCGCTCAGCGAGGGCGCCACCTTTTACGCCCAGGGCGGGATCGCCGCGGTGTTCGATGAGACGGACAGCATTGCCTCACACGTTGATGACACTTTGATTGCCGGCGCCGGCCTATGCGACAAAGAGGCCGTCGAATTCATCGCAGGCAACGCGCGCCACTGCGTGCAGTGGCTGATCGATCAGGGCGTGCTGTTCGACACCGAGGTCAACGCGCAGGGCGAGGAGCATTATCACCTCACGCGCGAAGGCGGCCACAGCCATCGCCGCATTCTGCACGCCGCGGACGCTACCGGTAAGGAAGTAGAGACCACGCTGGTGGGGAAAGCAAGCGCTCACCCCAATATTTGCGTGATGGAGCGCTGCAACGCGGTTGACCTGATTACCTCGAACAAAATCGGCCTGCCGGGCACCCGCCGAGTGGTGGGCGCTTACGTCTGGAACCGCGAGCTGGAGCGGGTGGAAACCTACCGCGCCAAAACGGTGGTGTTGGCCACCGGCGGCGCAGCCAAGGTATACCAATACACCACCAACCCGGACATCTCCTCCGGCGACGGCATCGCCATGGCCTGGCGCGCCGGCTGCCGGGTCGCCAACCTGGAGTTCAACCAGTTCCACCCGACCTGCCTGTTCCATCCTCAGGCGCGCAACTTCCTGCTGACCGAAGCGCTGCGCGGCGAAGGGGCTTATCTGAAACGCCCGGACGGCAGCCGCTTTATGCCGGATTTTGACCCGCGCGGCGAACTGGCCCCGCGCGATATCGTCGCCCGCGCCATCGACCATGAAATGAAGCGCCTGGGCGCCGACTGCATGTACCTGGACATCAGCCACAAGCCGGCGGAGTTCATCACCCAGCACTTCCCGATGATCCACGAGAAGCTGCTGACGCTGGGCTTCGATCTGACTCGGCAACCGATCCCGATCGTCCCGGCGGCGCACTACACCTGCGGCGGCGTGATGGTCGATCAGCACGGCCGCACCGATCTCGACGGGCTGTACGCCATCGGCGAGGTCAGCTATACCGGCCTGCACGGCGCCAACCGCATGGCGTCGAATTCGCTGCTGGAGTGCCTGGTGTACGGTTGGTCGGCGGCGGAAGACATTCTGCAGCGCCTGCCGTTCATTCAGCAGGCCAAACAGGTGCCGCACTGGGATGAAAGCCGGGTGGACGATGCGGACGAACGGGTGGTGATTCAGCACAACTGGCACGAGCTGCGGCTGTTCATGTGGGATTACGTCGGCATCGTGCGCACCACCAAGCGGCTGGAGCGCGCCCTGCGCCGCATAAACACGCTGCAGGCGGAAATCGACGAGTACTACGCTCACTTCCGCATCTCCAACAACCTGCTGGAGCTGCGCAATCTGGTGCAGGTGGCCGAGCTTATCGTGCGCAGCGCCATGGCGCGCAAAGAGAGCCGCGGCCTGCACTACACGCTGGACTATCCGGATATGCTGCCGGAAGCGCTGCCGACCATTTTGCAGCCTTAAACTCTGCGACAGGGCGCCTAATCGGCGCCCTTTTCTTTTCAGTAGAACAGGTAGAAGTCGGCGATCAACCGGCGGAAATCGTCGGTGTAGCTGCCATCGGCCTGTTTGATCGCCAGCGCCTGCTCCCGCAGCGGCGTTTCCCGCCGCGTCAGCGCCAGCAGCACCCGATGCAGCGGCGTATCGGCCCGATCGCTGACGTTCACTTTCGCCGCCGTCTGCCAGCCGCTTTGCTGCGCCAGACGTTCGAATTCGGCGCCGATGTCATGCGGCAGCACCACGCAGAACGTTCCCTGTTCCGCCAGCAGCTGTGCCGCACAGGCCAACAGCGCATCGTGCGTCAGGGTTTCGGTGTAGCGCGCGTTGTGGCGCGCCTGGTCGCGGCAGGCCACCGCCGGCTCGAAATAAGGCGGATTACTGACGATCAGATCATACTCAGCGGCATGCTGCTGCGCATAATGGTGAATATCCTGCGCATGCACGCGGACCCGCTGCGGCCACGGCGATTCCGCCGCGTTTTCGCGCGCCTGGCCGGCGGCGGCTTCATCCAGCTCCACCGCGTCAATGGTCACTTCGTCGCCGCTGCGCTGCGCCAGCATCAGCGCGATCAGCCCGCTGCCGCTGCCGATGTCCAGCACCCGGCGCGCCTGCCCCAGCGGCGCCCAGGCGCCGAGCAGCACCCCGTCGGTGCCCACTTTCATGGCGCAACGATCGTGGGCGACAAAGAATTGTTTAAAGGTAAAACCCCCGCGGCGCGGGGTAAAATCGGCTTTCGATCGCTTGCTCACACTCACCACCTGGCTATAAAACTGGCGTAGCATAAGGCAATCTGATCGACGGGAAAAGAGCGGCTTTCCGCTTAAATAGGTGAAGATCGCGGCCAACCCGTCTATAATCGGCGCCCCAAGTAGAGGTAGACCATGACAGCAACCACTTTTTCCGAACTCGAACTCGATGATCGCCTGATCGACGCGCTGCGCGACAAAGGCTACGATCGCCCCACCGCCATTCAGGCCGCTGCGATCCCGCCGGCGATGGACGGGCGCGACGTCTTAGGTTCGGCTCCGACCGGCACCGGCAAAACCGCCGCCTTCCTGCTGCCCGTGTTGCAGCACCTGCTGGACTTTCCACGCAAAAAATCCGGCCCGCCGCGCGTACTGATCCTGACGCCAACGCGTGAACTGGCGATGCAGGTCGCCGATCAGGCGCGTGAATTGGCTGCTCATACCTCGCTGGATATCGCCACCATCACCGGCGGCGTCGCTTACATGAACCACGCGGAAGTGTTCAGTGAAAACCAGGACGTGGTGGTTGCCACCACCGGCCGTTTGCTGCAATACATTAAAGAAGAGAACTTCGACTGCCGCGCGGTGGAAACCCTGATCCTCGACGAAGCCGACCGCATGCTCGATATGGGCTTCGCGCAGGACATCGAAACCATCTCCGCCGAAACCCGCTGGCGCAACCAGACGCTGCTGTTCTCCGCCACGCTGGAAGGCGAAGCGATCCGCGAATTCGCCGAGCGCATCCTGAAAGAGCCGGTGGAAGTGGAAGCCGATCCGTCGCGCCGCGAACGCAAAAAGATCCTGCAGTGGTATTACCGTGCCGATGACGTGCAGCACAAAACCGCGCTGCTGATCCACCTGCTGAAGCAGCCGGACGTGCAGAAATCGGTGATCTTCGTGCGCAAACGCGAGCGCGTGCACGAGCTGGCCACCTGGCTGCGCGAAGCAGGCATCAACACCTGCTATCTCGAAGGCGAAATGGTGCAGGCCAAACGCAACGAAGCGGTCAAACGCATGATGGATGGCCGGGTTAACGTGCTGGTCGCCACCGACGTTGCCGCACGCGGTCTGGATATCCTCGATATCACCCACGTGTTCAACTTCGACATGCCGCGCACGGCGGACACCTACCTGCACCGCATCGGCCGTACCGGCCGCGCCGGGCGCAAAGGCACCGCCATTTCGCTGGTGGAAGCGCACGACCATCTGCTGCTGGGCAAAGTGGGCCGTTACCTGAATGAGCCGCTGAAAGCGCGCGTGATCGATGAGCTGCGGCCGAAAACCAAGGTGCCGAACGAGAAGAGCAACGGCAAGCCATCGAAGAAAGTGCTGGCCAAACGCGCGGAAGATAAAGCGAAGAACAAAGAAAAGGCCAAGGTGAAAGTGCGCCACCGTGACGCCAAAAACGTCGGCAAACGCCGTCAGGCGAAGGCCAAACCGGCCGGCGACGCGGAATAACCCCCGCTGCCTAAGAAAAAACCGCCTGTACAGGCGGTTTTTTTATGGGCGTTTACGGCTGCGCGTAGTGCGTGGCCAGACGGTGCCCCTGCAGCCATTTATCCAGTTCGCGGAACTGTGCCTTCAGTTCGTCATTCTGCAAATGCGCCGGCGTTTGCGAGAAGTAAAACTGGAACGCGACGCCCTGCTGGTTGCGCGCCCGGGCATCGGCCCCGGCCTGCAACAGCAACAGCGCCAGGTGCGGCGCGTTAATCTTCGCCGCCAGATGCAGCGGGGTATCCCCCAGCCGATCGCTCAAGGTGGTGTCCGCCCCGGCCGCCAGCAACAGCCGCAGTTGCTCTTCACGCCCGGCCAGCACCGCCGCCGCAAGCGGCGTGGCGCCGGTAACGGCATTACGCACGTTCACCTGCGCCCCTTCGGCCAGCAAAAGCCGCAGGTACTGCGCGTCTTGCAGCATCGCCGCGGTGTGCAGCGCGCTGTTGCCGTCCAGCCCCGCCGCCGCCGGGTCGGCACCGAGATCCAGCAACGCCTGCACGCTATCCGGCTGCTGCGAAAGCACCGCCCACTGCAACAGCGTGACCTGCCGATCGCCCCGCTCGCGCAAACGATCCTGCGTGGCCTGCGCATGGATACCCTGCGTATCACCGCGCGCCACCGCCTGAGCCAGCGCCAGATTGCTGCGGCCGTCAAACGGCGAAATCTCCTGCCCCATCTGTTGCTCCTTAGCCATCATCAGTAAACCGGTCACCGCGACCAGCGCCAGTAAGGCTATCGCCAGCGCCCGCCGCAAGCGACGCCCTTCAGGCATTGGCCTTCGCCTCCCACGGCTTTTGTTCCGCCATCGAGCTTATCACCTTGTCGATGCCGTGCGCCGTCAGGCTGCGATCCAGATGCTTGCTCGGCCGCCAGTCATCGATGCCGGTCAGGGTATCGTTGTTGGCCAGGGTGATGTTGTGGCCGATGGCGTCCGGGATCAGCGAGGTCGACTCCTGGGTGCTGGTCAGCATGTCATATTGCTCGCTGTAGCGGCGAATACCGCCGGCTT
>NZ_FCJA01000013.1:54869-116837 GCF_001537385.1 Serratia sp. 2880STDY5682894
GCCAATCGCGCCAGTCGTTGGTGCCGGCGAACGCCAACACATACTGCTTGTCGTTGCTGTAAATCCCGGCCTGGAAACCGCTGCCCGCGTCGTGCAGGCTGGCGGGATCGATGCCGAAACCGAGCAGCGCACTGTCGCTCAGGCGGTTGAACCCGGCGGCGCCCTGGCCATTGAGTGAGTAAACGTCCTTGGCCAACAGCGCCAACGCATAATCCCCCTCCTGCGATTGCTGCCCCCGCGTCACGCCCGGCGCTGCCGCCGCCGTCGGTGCCGCCGCTGAGATATCGCCGACCAGCGTATTCAACAGATTCTGCGCATTGAGCGTGTTCTGAGAGGGAGAGGCCACCGGCGCCGGATTTGCCGGCGCTGCCGCGGGCTGCGCCGCCGTCGCCGTCTCGGCAGCGGCGCGAGGCGTAGGGATCGCGGCCACCGGGGATACTGTAGAGGTAAAACTTAAAGGCATACTCATGCCGACTCCTTGTCGATAGACTTTTTATTGAGCACCTGAATAGGTGCTGATTTAGCTATCGGCAGGTCGGATGAGTTCTGTATTAGAAATGCTTATCTTTGTACAGAATGTGATCCGCGTTCGGTTTTCGGCCGCCAAACGCCAGAAAGGGAGCCGAAGCTCCCTGATTGACTGCGCCGCAAATTACAGGCTTTCGGTAAAGGTGCGGGCGATAACGTCGCGCTGCTGTTCCGGCGTCAGGGAGTTGAAGCGCACCGCATAGCCGGACACGCGGATGGTCAGCTGCGGGTATTTTTCCGGGTGCTTGACCGCGTCTTCTAGGGTTTCGCGACGCAGCACGTTGACGTTCAGGTGCTGACCGCCTTCCACGCGCACGGTCGGCTGCATTTCCAGCGGCACTTCACGGTATTCGATCTGGCCCAGGTCGCTCACCGCGACAACCTGATCTTCCGCGTAGTTGGCCTTGGCGCACACGCAGCGAGCTTCCGCTTTTTCATCGTCCAGCAGCCAGAAAGAATTCACCAGCGCCTGGTCATTCGCTTTGGTAATTTGAATACCGGTAATCATTATGTTGCCTCCGTACAAGGGCGTAAAAATTCACGTCGTGAGAAAACCCAATTCTGGTTTCGGCCATTTGGTAAAACCATTGTTGTCTTGTTGTTCTGTATACCAGCCTGACCGGGCCAGTTCCTTGATTAAAGTCAATTTTTACCGGGTAGGCACAGAGCGTGAAGGGGCAAATTTATGTTTTATATCAATTTTCCCACTGCGGCAAAAAACAATTATTTTTGTAAATTTTCAAAAATAATTGCATAAGGCACGGCGGCGAGAAATGAAAAGCGGGTTTCGCTGCGCGTGCCGAAACGGTAAGCTATAGCCCATGAATTGCTAAAGAAAACAAAGGAGAGCGTTTATGGCCACCTCCCTCACCTGGCATGACGTGATCGGCAAAGAGAAAGAGCAACCCTATTTTGTTGAAACGCTCGCCTTTGTTGCCGCTGAGCGCCAGGCCGGTAAGACCATTTATCCACCGCAGAAGGACGTGTTCAACGCTTTCCGCTATACCGAGCTGGCGGACGTCAAGGTCGTCATCCTCGGCCAGGATCCGTATCACGGCCCCAATCAGGCGCACGGTCTCTCTTTCTCGGTGCGCCCCGGCGTACCGGCGCCGCCGTCGCTGGTGAATATGTATAAAGAGCTGGCGACCGACATTCCCGGCTTCGAACGCCCGGATCACGGCTACCTGCAAAGCTGGGCCGAACAGGGGGTGCTGCTGCTCAACACCGTGCTGACGGTGGAAGGCGGCCGCGCGCACTCGCACGCCAACCTGGGCTGGGAAACCTTTACCGATAAAGTGATCGCCGCCCTGAACGAGAACCGTGAAGGCGTGGTGTTCCTGCTGTGGGGCTCGCACGCGCAGAAGAAAGGCAACTTTATCGACCGCAACCGCCACCATGTGCTGAAGGCGCCGCACCCGTCGCCGCTCTCCGCGCACCGCGGTTTCCTCGGCTGCCGTCACTTCTCGCAGGCCAATCAGCTGCTGGAGCAGCAGGGGCTCACGCCGATCGACTGGATGCCGCGCCTGCCGCAGGCGTAGCACAGAGACAAAAAAGGCACCCTCGGGTGCCTTTCTTTATGCCGTTGCCGGGGCGATTACGCCTTGGCTTTGGAGACTGCAACCATCGCCGGACGCAGCAGGCGGCCGTTCAGCGTATAGCCTTTCTGCATCACCATCATCACGTGGTTCGGTTGGTGATCGGCGGATTCCATCATGCTCATCGCCTGATGCACTTCCGGGTTAAACGGCACGTTGACGTCGCCGACGATTTCGATGCCGTACTTGCGCACCACGTCCAGCAGCGATTTCAGCGTCAGCTCGATGCCTTCGATCATCGCGGCCAGTTCCGGGTTGTTTTTATCCGCCAGATCCAGCGCGCGCTCCAGGTTGTCGATCACCGGCAGCAGATCGCCGGAGAATTTCTCCAGGGCGAACTTGTGCGCTTTCTCGACGTCCAGTTCGGCGCGGCGGCGGATGTTTTCCGCTTCCGCTTTGGCGCGCAGCAGGCTGTCGCGCTCGTGCTGCTGAGCTTCCGCCAGTTGGGCTTCCAGTTCGGCGATACGCGCATCGCGCAGATCGACGCCTTCCGCCGCTTCCGGCAGCGTATCATCGTGATGAGCGTGTTGTTCCATTTCTTCCGAGACTTGCTCGTTTGGCGTCTTCTGTTCTTTACTACTCATGAATATCTCCGCGTTTTAGCATTAATCTCGCAACTTGGCTTATTATGGGGATCAAAACCGGGGTTTCAAGTCAACCGGTCACAATGTGGGGCATAAACGGGTCCCGGTGAGGAAAATCACAACAAATGAATAAAAAATTCGCCTGTATTGGCATTGTTGGCCACCCGCGTCACCCTTCAGCGCTGGCAACCCACGAGATGCTGTTCCACTGGCTGGTCGCCCGCGGCTATTCGGTGATGGTCGAACGCCAGATCGCCCATGATTTGGGGCTGAAAGACGCCGTGACCGGCAGCCTGGCGGATATCGGCCAGCGCGCCGATCTGGCGGTGGTGGTCGGCGGCGACGGCAATATGCTCGGCGCCGCGCGCGTGCTGGCGCGTTACGACATCAAGGTGATCGGGGTCAACCGCGGCAACCTCGGCTTCCTCACCGATCTCGATCCCGACAACGCCCTACAGCAGCTGGCGGACGTGCTGGAAGGTGAGTACATCGACGAACAGCGTTTCCTGCTGGAAACCATCGTGCATAAAGAGCACCAGCAGTGCCGCATCAGCACCGCCATCAACGAAGTGGTGCTGCACCCCGGCAAAGTGGCGCACATGATCGAATTCGAAGTGTACATCGACGATCGCTTCGCCTTCTCGCAGCGCTCCGACGGCCTGATCATCGCCACGCCGACCGGCTCCACCGCCTACTCGCTCTCCGCCGGCGGGCCGATCCTCACCCCGTCGCTGGAGGCGATCGCGCTGGTGCCGATGTTCCCGCACACTCTCTCCGCCCGGCCGCTGGTGATCAACGGCGACAGCACCATCCGCCTGAAGTTTTCGCAGATCGGCAGCGATCTGGAGATCAGCTGCGACAGCCAGATCGCGCTGCCTATCCAGGAAGGCGAAGAAGTGCTGATCCGCCGCAGCGATTTCCACCTGAATCTGATTCACCCGAAGGACTACAGCTATTTCAACACGTTAAGCACCAAGCTGGGCTGGTCGAAAAAATTGTTCTAAAATCTGCGCCGGCCACTTTACTGTATATAAAACCAGTTTATACTGTATGAAATTACAGTTATGTATTTATACACAGGAAGGTTCCCATGCTGGCGCAATTAACCATCAGCAACTTTGCTATCGTTCGTGAGTTGGAAATCGATTTTCAACCGGGTATGACGGCGATCACCGGTGAAACCGGCGCCGGCAAATCCATCGCCATCGATGCGCTGGGGCTGTGCCTCGGCAACCGCGCCGACGGCAACGTGGTGCGCCTGGGAGCCGCCCGCGCCGACATCTGCGCCCGCTTCTCGCTGGCGGACACCCCGTCTGCGCGCGAGTGGCTGGAACAGAACCAGCTGGACGACAGCAACGAATGCCTGCTGCGCCGGGTGATCAACGCCGACGGCCGTTCGCGCGGCTTTATCAACGGCACCGCCGTGCCGCTGTCGCAGCTGCGCGAGCTGGGGCAACGCCTGATCCAAATCCACGGTCAACACGCCCATCAGTTGCTGCTCAAACCGGAGCACCAAAAAGCGCTGCTCGACGCCTACGCCGACGAACCCGCCCTGCTGGCGGCGATGAGCCAGGCCTACCAACGCTGGCACCAGAGCTGCCGCGAGCTGGCGCACCATCAGCAGCAGTCCATCGAGCGCGAAGCGCGCAAGCAGCTGCTGCAATACCAGTTGAAAGAGCTGAACGAATTCGCGCCGCAGGCCGGCGAGTTCGAACAGACCGACGCCGAGTACAAGCGCCTGGCCAACAGCGGCCAGCTGCTGACCCTCAGCCAGCAGACGCTGCAGCTGCTGGCCGACAGCGACGAGAACAACATGCTCAGCCAACTCTACAGCGCCAAGCACCTGCTGCTCGAGCTGGCCGGGCTGGACGACAAGCTCAGCGGCCTGCTGGACATGCTGGAAGAGGCCTCTATCCAGATTAGCGAAGCCAGCGACGAGCTGCGTCACTACGCCGATCGTATGGATCTCGATCCCAATCGCCTGCACGAGCTGGAACAGCGCCTGTCGCGCCAAATCAGCCTGGCGCGCAAACACCAGGTTGCGCCGGAAGAGCTGCCGCAGCTGCATCAGCAGTTGCTGGATGAACAACAGCTGCTTTCACAGCAGGAAAGCGACCATGAGCACCTGAACGAGGCGGTCACCCTGCATCACCAGCAGGCGCTGGCGCTGGCGGAGCAGCTGCATCAGAAACGCCTGAATTACGCCGCCGAGCTGACCACGCTCATTACCGACAGCATGCAGGCGCTCTCCATGCCGCACGGCAAGTTCAACATCGATGTGCGTTTCGAGCCGCAGCATCTGAGCGCCGAAGGGGCCAGCCGCACCGAGTTCTGCGTCTCCACCAACCCGGGGCAGCCGCTGCAGCCACTGGCGAAGGTCGCCTCCGGCGGTGAGCTGTCGCGCATCGCGCTGGCCATTCAGGTAATCACCGCCCGCAAGATGGAAACCCCGGCGCTGATCTTCGATGAGGTCGACGTGGGCATCAGCGGCCCGACCGCCGCCATCGTCGGCCGCCTGCTACGCCAGCTCGGCGAATCCACCCAGGTGATGTGCGTGACCCACCTGCCACAGGTGGCCGGGTGCGGGCATCAGCACCTGTTCGTCAGCAAACAGACCGATGGCACGGTCACCGAAACCCAGATGGCGCCGCTGGATAAGCGCGCCCGGCTGCAGGAGCTGGCGCGCCTGCTCGGCGGCAGCGAAGTCACCCGCAATACGCTGGCGAACGCCAAAGAACTGCTGGCGGCATAAAAAAGCTCAACTTTTTCACTTTCCTGCGGTCTGACAGTGACGCTGTTGACCCGAAAGATATCTAAAGTGCGGCGCGGCGGTGATCTTAAGCTTCCTCAACGGCCTGAAACAGGCCAAGCGCTTGAGGTGCTGAAAGAAAGCCAACGCGTCGCAACTTGAAAGATGAAGGGTATAAAGGTTTCCAACTGCCGCAAGGTCTATTATCATCGGCATCCTATGCCCTAAAGGAATGTGATTACTATGCGCTGTAAAACGCTGACTGCCGCCGCTGTAGTTCTTGTGATGCTGACTGCAGGCTGTTCTACTTTTGAAAAGGTGGTTTATCGTCCTGACATCAACCAGGGGAACTACCTGACGTCGACCGACGTGGCGAAAATTCAGAGAGGGATGACCCAGCAACAGGTCGCTTACACATTGGGCACCCCAATGCTGCAAGACCCGTTCGGGACTCAGACGTGGTTCTATGTGTTCCGCCAGCAGCCTGGCCATGAAGACATCACCCAGCAGACGCTGACGCTGACCTTCGACAGCGCAGGCGTGTTGACCGATATCCAGAACAAACCGGCGCTGACCAAGTAATCGGCGCCGCCCGCTCTTCCGGCCCATGAGGGGGCATGATGTTCCTCATGACAGTCGCAGGCTGCAACGCGGAAGAGAAAATCAGTTTCAGATAAAAAAATAAGGCGCTCATAGCGCCTTATTTTTTTGCCTTTTCTGCCCGTTGCCGGCGCAGCTCTTTCGGATCGGCTATCAGCGGCCGGTAGATCTCCACCCGGTCGCCGTCGTTCAGCGTATCGCCCAGCTTGGCCGGGCGGCTGTAGATGCCTATTTTGTTGCTCTTGAGATCGATATCCTGGCGCAGCTCCAGCAGGCCCGAAGCCTGGATCGCCTGCTCGACGCTGCTGCCCTCGGCCAGTTTCACCTTGCGCAGGTACTGACGCTCCGGCAAGGCGTACACCACCTCGACCTGGATGTCAGACACTGTAGACCTCTTTCGCCCGCTGGGTAAATGCCTGCACCATGCTGCCCGCCAGCTCTTTGAACACCTTGCCGAACGCCAGCTCTATCAGTTTGTTGGTGAACTCGAAGTCCAGGTGCAGCTCCACCTTGCAGGCCTCTTCGCTCAGCGGCGTGAACTGCCAGCCACCCATCAGCTTGCGGAACGGACCATCGACCAGCTGCATATTGATGCTCTGGTTATCCAGCAGCGTATTGCGCGTGGTGAAGGTCTTGCTGATACCGGCCTTGGCGACGTCCACCGCGGCGGTCATTTCGTTGGAGGTAGCGTTAAGCACCCGGCTGCCGGTGCAACCTGGCAGAAAATCGGGATAAGAATGAACATCGTTAACCAACTGATACATCTGCTCGGCGCTGAACGGCACTAATGCAGACCGACTGATCTGGGGCATATCATTTCCTGTGAGACATAAAACGTACAGATAATACCATTTATCTGGCGGCAAACAAAAAATCTGCTAAGGGATGGGGGCGCCAAAAATGCGAAAAATTGCGCAGGTGCTGAACGGGAAAGGATTTCTTTCGCTGAAGCATCCAGTATAATGAACGCACTATGACAAAGAAAAAAGCACACAAACCCGGTTCCGCCACCATTGCTCAAAACAAGCGCGCGCGTTTCGAATACTTCATTGAAGAAGAGTTCGAGGCGGGCCTGTCGCTGCAAGGGTGGGAAGTTAAATCGCTGCGTGCAGGCAAAGCCAACCTCAGCGACAGCTACGTGACGTTCCGTGACGGTGAAGCCTATCTGTTTGGCGCCACCATCACCCCGCTCAACGTGGCTTCGTCGCATGTGGTGTGCGATCCGACGCGTACCCGTAAACTGCTGCTGAAACGACGCGAGTTGGATACCCTGCTCGGCCGCGTCAACCGCGAAGGTTACACCGTGGTGGCCTTGTCCCTGTATTGGAAAAATGCCTGGAGCAAGATCAAGATCGGCGTAGCCAAAGGCAAGAAAGAGCACGACAAACGCGATGACATCAAAGATCGCGAATGGCAGACGGCGAAAGCCCGTATCATGAAGCACGCCAATCGTTAAGCCGCTGGCTTATCGAGGTAAACTTCTGGTATACTGCACAAAGTTACTTGGGGCTGATTCTGGATTCGACGGGATTTGCGAAGCCCTAGGAGCATGCCGAGGGGCGGTTGGCCTCGTAAAAAGCCGCAAAAAAATAGTCGCAAACGACGAAAACTACGCTTTAGCAGCTTAATACCCTGCTTAGAGCCCTCTCTCCCTAGCCTCCGCTCTTAGGACGGGGATCAAGAGAGGTCAAACCCAAAAGAGATCGCGTGGACGTCCTGCCTGGGGCTGAAGCGTTAAACTCAATCAGGCTAGTCTGTCAGTAGCGTGTCCATCCGCAGCTGGCCGGCGAATGTAAAGATTGGACTAAGCATGTAGTGCCGACGGTGTAGTAATTTCGGACGGGGGTTCAAATCCCCCCAGCTCCACCAAATACGTCGCCAGTGAACCAGATAGACCCGGCGATAATAGCGAAAAAGCCCACAACTTCGGTTGCGGGCTTTTTTGTTTTTGTCGTATTCCGAAGGCTCGCCCCACGGCCCGGGCTCCCCCGAGCCGATGCAGGCTAGTGATCCAAATAAAGGTAATGCAGCCAGCTGGTCATGCGCAGCAGCACTTTGCGCATCACGGAGACGTGCTCGAAGTGCCCGGTATACACCGCCGCCTGGGCGCTCACGCCGTCGGGCAGATGAGCCAGATCCGGGTTGGCCGCCAGGTCAATCATCACGTACACCCCTTCCCGGCCCGGCGTGGCGCTCAGGCCCTGCAATGCGCCGCTGGCCTGGTAGCTGCCGTCCGGTATCGCCGGCAACACCCGGCTTACGGTGCCGCCATAAACCTGCCCCGGCAAGCCGTTGAACACCACCTCGGCCTGGTCCCCCTGCGCCAAGCGCAGGATGGCGTTCTGACGGAACACCGCCACCACCTGGCGCTTTTGCTGCGGGATAAAAATCATCACCGGCTTGAACGGCAGGCGAACCGCCGCCGTACCCGGCCGCGCCAGCACCTGCGTGACATAACCGTCGCTCGGCGCGCGCACCACCGTTTGTTCCAGGTTGTAGCGCGCTTCGGCAATCTGCGATTTCAGGCTGGCTATCGTGGCGTCTTCGCCGTCATAGCGCCCGGACAACCGCGCCTGTTCCTGCTGGAACTGGGCTTTCGCCGCCTGCAGCGCGGCGGATTGCGCCTGGTACTGCTGCTGCGCATGGCTGACGTCCTGCTCCGAGAACGGGTTGACTGGCATCGCCGCCCCTTTCGCATAGCGCTGGTAGTCCTTGCGGGCACGCTCGTACTCCGCATTAGCCCGCTGCACGTTGGCGGCGGACTCGCTGAGCGCCGCCCGGCGCGTTCTGATCTCCGCCTCTGCCCCGGCCAGATCCGCCTCCAGCCTGGTGAGCCGCGCACGGTAGCGGCTGTCGTCGAGACGGAACAGCACCTCGCCTTTGCGCAGCAGCACGTTGGTTTTCTCCGTCACCTCAACGATCATGCCCGAGACCTGCGGCACCATCGGCACAGAAACGGCAATTTTCTGCGCCCGATCGCTGTACGGATGGTTATAGTTCATTGTCAGAATCAAGGCGCCGACGATAACGATCCCGCCGAGCACGGCGGTCGGCACGGTCCATTTATTAACCGGAATGCGGAACAGTTTAAATACGCCGTAGCTCAGCGCCACGTAGCTGAGAATAATGAGCAAATCCATAGATTACGCTCAACTTACCGTAGGGCCGGAAACCGCCGTCGGCTTTTCCTGCAGGCGTTGCAATTCGGCTTCGAGCAGCGCGATGCGCGCCTGCAGGTCCGTTGAAGGTTCTGCCTTCTCACTCATGCCCCAGCCGCGTTCCGGCCGATAGAGCGTCGCCCAGATCCACAGCAGTGGCCAAATAGCGTGCAGCGTAAACAGGCTAACCCAGCCGGCGACGTGAATCGCATCTTGATGCGGGTGCTGGCGCTTTTTGGCCAGCAAATAGGGAATGTCATGAATAATAATGACGCCGTAGAATAAAATCAGGAATACCGCAATCAGTACGCCTAAAGCAAAATAATTAAGAAACATGTAAAGCCCTGATTGGTCATAGCGGAAATAAACGAGGTTTATAGCGTGTTATATTGTCTGATATCGTTAGCGATGGTATCGATGGCATTCTTCACGTCGGTGACTTTAAGCTGCGCTTTCTCGTTATTGAGATTTTCCCCTGAAGCCTTGCGCACCACTTTAATGACCGGCTGATTAGTCGCCGCATCGATAAACTCGCCTTCCATATAGACCGCACTCTCCATGGTGCGGTGCCCGGTTACGCTTTGCGTCGCGGCGATCAGCAGGGTGATCGGCAAGACTTCATAGATCTGCAGCCCTTTCTTCTGCGTGTCGATCGCCGTGATGGCGCCGCGGAAAATCAGGGTATGCTCGCGCGGCATATCCACCAGCGTAAAGTGGGTACCCATCGCCTGCTTAAACTGCTGGTTGGTGTAATTCAGGATATTGTCGAGTGCGCGCTGGCTCACCATCTCGCTCGGTTTCGGCCGCGGGAAATAGATCATCGGTTGATAAACCAGATATTGATAACGGGAAAAATCGACGTTCTTATCCTTCCAATATAAAACGTCTTTGCCGGACGCGGATTGACCTTTATTGATATCGTTATAATTGGTCAAAAAGGTCGAGTACTTTTCTTTTTCGGTCACGGCGGAAGAACACGCGGCCAGTAATAACAGCGCAGGCAAAATAACCGCTCTTGTCACTTTCATTGACGGGTTTCTCTTTATTTTGGTGGATAGCAAATAATCAAATCGAATGATACCCACCCGTCCACGATAAGTCATATGACAATGCCGCCAAAGGTGTATATCATTTTTGATATACAAACTCACAAGAGCCGGCCAGTGAAAGAGAAAGACTTCCGCATTGAAGAACTCAGGATTGTCCGCATCATTGCCGAAACGGCAAGCGTCAGCAAAGCGGCGCAGCGGTTGGATATGCCGCAGTCTAACGTGTCGCGCGCCCTCACCGCGCTGGAACGGCGGCTCGGGCTGGAACTGTTCCTGCGCGGCCCGCGTACCCTGGCGTTGACCGAATTCGGCGAGCAATTCTTACGGCGCGCCTCGCAGTTGCTGGACGAACACAGCGATCTGCTCGATATGTCCGGCACCTATAAACGCAGCCTGAGCGGCATGGTCACGCTCGGCGCGCCGATCGGCATCCACGCTTTCCTGGCCCGCTATTTACTGCCGCCGCTGCTGCACGCTGTGCCGGCGCTGACTGTCGATCTGGTGACCCGCAACCCCGACGAACGCGAGAAAAAGTACGGCGCAGTATTCGACAGCGACTGCGATTTGCTGATCAGCTTTTTCCAGCCGCAAAACGAAAGCCTGATCGCCAGGCCCTTCACCCGCTTTCGCGTCGGGCTGTTCGCCGCGCCGGATTACATTGCCCGCTCGCCGCTGAGAGCGCTGGATGAACTGCCGCAGCATCGCTGCATCACCTTGCGCATGCTGGGCGGCATCCGCAATACCTGGAGCGGCTACAATGCGCAGGGGGAATTGGTACAGGTCGAGATCGGCGGCGCCAGCGTCTGCGATAACATTCTGCCGGCGATCGAGCTGGCCAAACAGGGCCTGGGCATCGTCTACGCCCCGTACTATTCCGTCGCCGCCGAGCTGGATGCCGACACCCTACAGCCCTGCCTGGCGCGCGAGCGCGGCATCGATATGCAGGCCTACCTGATCTACCGCCGGCGCGGCGTGTTGCCGCACCGCGTGCAGGTGACGATGGACAGCATCATGGAGAGCGTTAAGCTGCACGCCCACCGGCTGATATAACCAAGAAAAACCCCGCCGCAGCGGGGTTGAACGCTTCATGTCGGCGCAAAATACCTCACCGCCCCTCTTTCTCCCCTAGGAAGAAATACCACAGCGGAATGGAAAGCAGCAGGGTGAACACCAGCGTATACAGCAGCACCATCAGGCTCTGCATGATCACCATCTGGGCGCTCCAGGCGCCGATCGGCAGCTGGAATTGCTCGACGGTGCCGCCGAGGATCGCTCGGCCCATCACGCAGCCGACCGCCACCGCCACCGTCGCCACCGCCGCGCGGAACTTGCGCACCTCGGCGCGGCGGGCGGCCGCTTCCGGCGTTTCGTCCTGAAGGCCTTGCCGCTGGCCGCGCCAGCGCCATACGTCCACCAGCAGCAACGCCGCGAGGCTCACGCCCATCACCGGCAGGCAATAACCCATCGCCGCTGCTACCAGCAGCGTGACGGCGCGGGCAGGCAGGGAAAGCGCCAGCCAGGCGGCAACCAGCGTATGCACCGGATGCTGCGCCCCCGCCGCCGGGCGGCGCAACCACCACATGCGGTAACCCAGCGCAATCATCAGGCACAGCCCGAGGCCGAACGCCGCCAGCAGCAGCTGATTCGGCAAGCCGAACAGAATGCCCATGTGGGCGTCGATGCCCCAGCGGGTCAGCTTGGCGATGAGCGGGAAGGTGTCGAACCGCACCTGATCGATGACGGCGAAGCTTTGCGGCGCGATGGCAACCGCGTCCACCTGCGTCGGCCAGCTGCGATCCACTTCGGTTACCGTCCAGGCTTTGCCCTCGCCTTTCGGCTGGCGCAGCTCGACCTTGGCGGCGTCGATCCCGGCGGCGCGCGCAGCGTGCAGCGCCCGATCCCAGTCGCCGTTCAGCGCATTGGCCTGCACGGCAGGGTTCATCTTCATGCCCGGCATCATCCCGCGGTGCTCGGCGTGCGGATCGGCCGGCATCTGCGGCGCATCGGCCTGCAGGCTAGTGTTGACCTGCGGCGTCAGCCAGCCCAGGTTGGCCCGCAGCGCGTCGATGTTGCCACCGGCCCACTGCGACCAGGTCAGCCCGGTAGCCGAGAAAAACAGCAGCCCGGCCAGCAACGCCACGCCCAGCGTGATATGCCAATGGCGGCTGGCGGCGAAGCCCCCTTTTGCTCTTTTCAGCCTGCGCTTCGGCCGCGTCGCCAGCCACAGCGCCACGCCGCCCAGCGCGGCCACCCACAGCCAGGAGGCCGCCAGCTCGCTGTAGTTGCGCCCCAGATCGCCAAGCAGCAGGCTGCTGTGCAACTTATCCAGCCAGGTGCGCAGCGGCAGCACGCCGGAGGTGCCGTATACCGTCATATCGCCCTTGATCGCCAGGGTGTAAGGGTCGACAAACAGCGCGCGCGACTCGGAAGCGCCCAGATCGGCGCCCGCGAACTGTACGCGCGTGGTGTCCATTGCGCCGGGTGCCGGGCGCACGGCGTAAATGCGCGCCTCGTCACCCACCGCGCGGCGGGCGGCGGCGATCTGGTCAGCCAGCGATCTCGCCTGCCCGTGCGGTTCGGTGAAAAGCGCATCGCGATACAGCGCCTCTTCAAGCTGCGGGGTCAACACATACAGCGTGCCGGTCAGTGCTGCGACCAGAATAAAAGGAGCGACCAGCAGGCCGATATAAAAATGCAGCCGTCTGATCAGGTTCAGCATCGCGCCACGCGGCGATGCGGCAGGTGGAGTTTTGGTTATTGAAGACATGGCCTTTCTCGTTTTTCAAACTGTGCGCGCAGGCAAACCGTCCGCAGCGATACGGACGGCGTTACCCATGATCAAGCAATAGGGAAAAACGGTTGGCCGGGTGGCCCGCGCGGGCTCGGCCGCAGAGTCAGGCGCCGAATGGGCGGAGAAACGATGCGCGGCGCGCAAGGCAGACGCGCGATGCGCGCCATCAGCCACAGCAGCGGGACGAATGTCCACAGCAGCAGCGGCACGTGGATCAGCAGCTCGCAATAGCCGCAGAAAATCATCTCCGCAGGGTCCATGCCGTGGTGGCCGGCATGCTCGGCGGCATGCATCGCCATCGCGTGCATGTCGTGCGGCATAGCGGCGTCCGTCTGCGCCATGCCGCCCATCATTGGGTGATGCATCAGCGATTTCGACACCACCGGCGCCACAAACAGCAACAGCACCGCCATAATGGCGATGCAGGCGGTAAAGCGTTGCTGTAGTTGGCGTGGCACTCTCATCGCGGCGGCGAATTAACCCGGTCGGTGGCGAACAAGCGGCCAGTGTAACCCGCGATGCGCGATGAGGTGAAAGAAAAGTCAGATTTGTCTTAATCGTCCCCGGCGGCGGCGATCACAGCACCCGCGAATAGATCCGCGAGGATTCGCCCCAGGGGTGATACCCGAGCCCGTTATAAACGAAGCCGCTGCGCTCGTAGTAGCCTTCCAGATCGGTGCACAGGTGCAGCTGCGGGAAGCCCAGCCGGCGGGTTTCCGCCGCCACATGCTCAATCAGTTTGGCGCCGTAGCCCCGGCCGCGCTGCGTTTCCTCTACGTAGAGCGCACACAGCCAGGGATACAACTCCCCCCGGCTGATAAAGTCGTTGGTGATGAGCCCCGCGCAGCCGAGGATCTGGTCATTTTCCATCAGCAGGTACCACTGCGGCAGCGGGTTGGCGGCGCCGAGGCTGCAGTTGATGGCGTCTTCATACATCATCAGCGTTTCTGCCGTGGCCCAGTGCCGCTGAAAATACGCAATGGCGCGCGGCGCCAGCTCGGGCGCTTGCCGCACCGAAATCATGTCCATCGTCATTCCCGTTATTCATGTTGTCAGCGTAGAATTATGCAGCAATATACACGGTATGGCAGCGGCATTCCGCCGCCGTCATTCACCCCAAGGAGTCATCATGACGCAAAACATCTATGACAATCAGGCCTTTTTCGACGGCTATGCGCAGCTCAGCCGCTCGCAGCACGGCCTGGACGGCGCGCCGGAATGGGCCGCCATCCGCCGCATCCTGCCGGATTTGCAGGGCAAAAGCGTGGTCGATCTCGGCTGCGGCTACGGCTGGTTTTGCCGCAGCGCGCGCGAACAGGGCGCCGCCGACGTGCTGGGGCTGGACGTCTCGGAAAAAATGCTGGCCAAGGCGCGGGAGATGACCGCCGACGCGGGCATCGAGTACCGTCGGCAGGATTTGGCGCAGCTGCAGCTGCCGCCGGAAAGTTACGATCTTGTCTACAGCTCGCTGACGCTGCACTACCTCGAGGATCTGGCCGCCCTGTTCGCCACGGTTTACGCCGCGTTGAAACCCGGCGGGCAGTTCATCTTCACCGCCGAGCACCCGATCTACACCGCCCCGGCGCAGCAGGGCTGGCTGACCGACGGCAACGGGCAGAAATCCTGGCCGGTGAACGGCTACCAGCGAGAAGGCCAGCGCGTTTCCAACTGGCTGGCGGAAGGCGTCATCAAGCAGCACCGCACGCTCGGCGGCTATATCAACCCGCTGGCGCAGCAAGGGTTTATCATCCAGCATTTGAACGAATGGGGCCCCAGCGCGCAGCAAATTGCCGCTAATCCGGCGCTGGACGAAGAGCAGGAGCGCCCGATGATCTTCATTCTCGCCGCCCGCAAACCCGCCTGATTGATCCGCAGTAAACCGTTCACACCACCACAGTTGGGGAGTCCGCCTCCCCCCAACGGCTATTATGCCGGCAACGCCACCCCATGCGCCGCGAAGTGCGTCAACGCCTCGCCCTCCATACGATAGCGCACCCACTCGCTCTGCGGCTGCGCGCCGATGCTGAGGTAGAAATCGATGGCCGGTTGGTTCCAGTCCAGCACGCTCCACTCCAGGCGGCCGCACTGCCGTTCGCACGCCAGTTGGGCGATGTGCCGCAGCAGCTTTTTACCGGCGCCCGCGCCGCGATGCTTCGGCGCCACGTACAGGTCTTCCAGATAGATGCCGTTTTTACCCAGCCAGGTGGAGTAACTCATAAAGAACACCGCATAACCCGCCGGCTCGCCGTTTACCGTACAAATCAGCGCTTCGGAACAGGCGCCCGGCCCAAACAGGCTGCGTTCGATATCTTCCACGCTGGCCAGCACCTGCTCGCGCGCCTTTTCGTACACCGCCAGCTCGATAATCATGTCCAGAATCAGTTTGGCGTCACTTTTTTGCGCCGGGTAAATCTCAATGGTCATGGCAAATCCTGAGTGTGTTGATGACTGTGCTTGCCAGCATATCGCGCCTCAAATACTGTATGAACTGCATTTTCATCAACAGGTAATGAATATCATGCATCTGGATTTGAAGCGTCTCGATCTCAACCTGCTGCTGGTGTTCGAAGCGGTCTATCGGCTGCGGTCGGTGACGCGCGCCGCGGCAGAGCTGGCCCTCAGCGCGTCGGCGCTGAGCCACGCGTTGATTCGGCTGCGCAAGGCGCTGGCGGACGAGCTGTTCTACCGGGTCGGCAACGACATGCACCCGACGGTGTATGCCGACAGCCTGGCCCCGACCGTCAGCGAAAGTCTGGCGCTGCTGGCCAAAGGGCTGCATCCGCGCCCGCGCTTCGTCCCCGCCGAAAGCCGGGAGAGCTTCACCTTCGCCATTACCGATTACACCGCCTTCGCGGTGTTTCCCGCGCTGATGGCGCAGATGCAGCGCCTGGCGCCCGGGCTGTCGTTCCAGCTGCGCTATTCCGAGCGCAAGGTGGCATTGAACGATCTGCTGGCGGGGCGCATCGACTTCGCGCTGGGCTTTACCGAAACCGACGGCGAAAGCTACCCGGAGATCGACGAGGTGAGCTGGCTGGAGGACGAGTATGTGGCGATTTGTGCACCCGCCTTCAGCGTAAAATACGGCGAACTGACGCTGGAAAACTACCTGCGAGCGCGCCATCTGGTGGTGACGCCGTGGAACGAACAGCGCGGCGTCATTGACTACCAGCTCGATAAGCTGGGGCTGCAGCGCGATATCGCCATCCGCACGCCTTCGCTGTTGGGAGCGCCGTTCATCGTCGCCGACAGCGAACTGGTGATGAGCATGCCGCGCTACGCCGCGCAAAAATTGCGGCAGGCGGCGGCGCTGGATATCCACCCCCTGCCGTTTCCGGTGCCGCCGTATCAGATTAAAATCTACCTGCACCGCAAGAACGGCCGGCCGGAGGCCTGCCGCTGGTTGCGGCAACAGCTGCAGGCGCTGGCGGCGTTATAACGCGGGTTCGCCGATCGGCAGATACCCCTGCCACAGCGGCCGGGCCGGTTTGCCGTGCGGGTTGGCCCGCAGATGCACGTGGTAGCCCTGCAGCGCCTGCAGCAGCAGGCAGTCGTCCACCTCGGCCAGGTCATCCTTGTGCTGCTGTGCGCTGTCCGTCAGCAGCACCCGTTTGGCTTTGTCCTTCGCCTCGTCGGCGGAACGCGCCACAAACAGGCCGAACTGGTGCAATTCCGCCAGCTCATCGCTGCGGTAGCCGCCCACGTTGACGAAAAACAGCTTCTCTTCACCGGCGAACGGCGCAGGCTCCAGGCTCACGTCGTAACCGTCCGCCCAGTCGATGCGCGCATAGCCGTCGACATGCACCTTGCGCTTATCGCCGAACCACTTTTCACGCAGCAGCGGATACGCCTCTTCCGGCCGATCCGCCGCCGCGAACTGCACGTCGTGCAGCTCAATATTGGCGCCCGGCGCCGTACCGCCCACATAAAACATCAATAATCCCGGCATGTTATTCTGCTCTCCTTGGTGATAATCGCTATATAAAATAATACATAACGAAACTCGTGCCAACGGCAGCGCCATTCTGTGTTATCAATAGGTGAGGTTTAATCTGTTGTGGAGGAACGCATGGCATTCAATATCGGTGATTTTGTTCAACGCACCACCGGCGGCCCAAAGATGACCGTGGTGGCGATCGACGGTGAAACCCTGGTTTGCAGCTGGAATGAACTGGGCAAAGAGCAGCGCACAGAGGTGCAGGCCAGCGACGTGGCGCTGTACCACGAAGACGGCGATTTCGGCGTCTGCTGAATGACCGGGGCGCACCGCGCCCCGTTATCGCCTCAGGCGCGAATGTCCTGATAGGCCGGCGTGGTATCAAACTCATGCTTGGCGAACGGGCATAGCGGAATGATTTTACGCTGCTCCGCGCGCATCTTCTCCACCACCAGCGCCACCAGCTTTTTGCCGACGCCCTGCCCCTTCAATGACTCATCCACCCAGGTGTGATCAATAATGGTCAGCTTGTCGCCGCTCGGCACGAAA
Source organism: Serratia sp. 2880STDY5682894 (assembly GCF_001537385.1). Classification (NCBI taxonomy): domain Bacteria; kingdom Pseudomonadati; phylum Pseudomonadota; class Gammaproteobacteria; order Enterobacterales; family Yersiniaceae; genus Serratia; species Serratia sp. 2880STDY5682894. Next base: position 72,407 of record NZ_FCJA01000013.1, read on the forward strand.
GAGATCTCGGCGATCAGCTTGCCCTGCTCGTCATTGATATAAAAACGCTTGTCGTCTGCCAGTATTTTATGTTCCATATTATTTCTCCCTATATTTAAGTGCGCCGCTGGGGCAGGTGTCGATAACGCGTTTCACCTCCGCCGCGTCGGCATTGTCCGGCATAATCCACGGGCGGCGGTTCAGGGTAAAAATAGCCGCGTTGCCACGCACGCAGTTGGCAGAATGGCGGCATATCGCGCTGTTAAAATAAACGTCAATCTTGTCGCCGGAATAACGGCGGTAACCGGCGGCGGTCAATTCCTCGTCCATTTTGGCCTCACATTGCCTGTTTTATTGTTTTTGCTCCAGGCTCAAGTATAGGCAATGCCGCCGGCTTCACCACGCGTCTCGCTCACCGAAAAAAGTGGCGCAACCGCCCGCCGCCGCTAGAAAAAAACGTAAATTGTTCTAATCTTTATTCAGTAAGACAACATCATTCCGACAGTGGCTAAGGAGTTCGAAATGGGTGATAGCTCAAAAGACGGCGTAATTCTGCTGTCCCGCATATTACTGATGGTTCTGTTTATCATTTTCGGCTGGATGAAACTGGTCAACTTCGGTGCGACCGTCACGGCGATGGAAGGCTACGGCACGCCGATGCCTTATTTAGCGGCGATCGTTGCCGTAGTGGTGGAGTTTATTTTCGGCATCGCGCTTATTCTCGGTCTGTTTACTCGCCCTATCGCGGTCATTTTCGCCCTGTATGTGTTGGGCACCGCGTTTATCGGCCATCCGTTCTGGAAAATGACCGGCATGGAAATGATGGGCAATGAAATCAACTTCTTTAAAAACATCAGCATCATTGGCGGCTTGCTGTTGCTGGCGGTAACCGGCGCCGGCCGTTATTCGCTGGACTATAAAATATTTAATAAATAATTCATCGATGGCCGGCGAATATCGCCGGCCATTTTATTTCGGCTATCCCTTCAACGGCTGCGCTTGGCGTGGCGCTCAAAGTTTTCCGCCTTGGCCTGCGCCGATTTACGCAGCGTGACATAGCAGGCGCCCTCGCCGCCGTCGCGCGGTAAGGCACGGCAAAACGCCTGAACCTGTTCAAACTGCGCCAGCCATTTGGCGACGTAACTGCGCACGATATTCGGATGGCTTTCGTTCTGCCGCCCGCGGCCGTGCACGATCAGCAGCGAACGCAGGTTTTGCGCCTCCGCCTGCACGATAAAGCGAAACAGCGCCTGCCGGCTGGCTTCGACCGACTGACGCAGCAGGTTCAGCGACGCCTGCGGCGGATAACGCCCGTTGCGCAGCTTGTCCAGCACGCCCTGTTGAATGCCTTCCCCTTTGAACTCCAGCGGCTGTTCGCAGGGGATCACCTCGAGAAAATCGGTGCTGAGGAAGTTTTCCTGCATCAGCCGCTGCGCTTCGCGCCGCGCGCTTTTGTCCATCGCCTCCTGCGGCTTGAGGTACAGCGTCTGCCGTCCGCTCGCCAGCGGCACCACGTCCGCCATCGCCTGTTCAAAAAAGTCTTTTTCCTGCTCGCTCATCTTCCACCTCTCTTGAACGGCAGCCTTTACGGCCGGGAATGGGGTCGATTGTAAGACGCCTTGCCACGGTTGCAAGCCGGGAATTGTCAGCAGCATTTGTCTCATTTGTCGTCAACGGGTGAGCTTGCGAACAGTTTTCGCTATACTGCTAAGCCATCATTGAGTGCCGCAAAGGATCGAGCCCATGACAATGCGCGAGCTGGAAATCCAGTTTCAAAATGCGATGAATGAGTTGCAGAGCAGCTTCGAACGGCAACACCGCGAATGGCAGCAGAGCTACCAGGCGCTGCAGCAACTGCTGGAAGAGGCCAAACAGCGCGAAGCCGCGCTGCGGGCGCAGAATGAACAACTGGCGCGCAAGCTGAGCACCGCCAGTTCGGTGCCGGAACAGCATGCGCTGGTGAAGCAGATCAAAATGCTCGGCGCCCATCTGGACGCGCTGGCCAAAGACGCGGCCACCTTCAATCACCACCTGCGCCAACAGAGCGCGGTCGGTAATTTCAGCGGCGAACAGCATTGATAGCGGGCGCTGTCGCACAGCGCCTCCCGCCCCTCTTCTGGCGTATTGAGAGTGTAATAAAGCCTAAATGACCTGGATCATCCTCGCCGCCCTGATCGTCGTATTCATTATCGGTTACCGCATCCTGACGTCCGACACCCGCAAAGCCATCGATTCGCTGGCCCATCTGCTGAGGGTCAAACCAATGCTGATCGAATCGATGATCCAGGAAATGGGCGGCCGCCAAAGCCAGACCTTTATTCGCATGCTGAACAACGGCTACACCGAAGAGATGCACCAGGCGGCTTATCTGCTGTTCATCTACCTGACGTTCATCAAACAGGCGGACGACGAACAGATTGCCCTGTGGCGCGACGTGCTGCTGCGCGCCGGGCTATCGCCGGAGCTGCACGCCGAGCACACCGAAGCGGCGCTGTTTTACTTCGCCGAACTGGATATCGATGCGTTTGAACTGGCGCAGTTCCGTCGCGCCTACAACGAGCGTTTCAACCGCGAAGCGTTGGCCCACGGCTGATCGCGTCCCCCGAAGCGGGGGACCGATTACAGGAACATGCTGAAGAGGTAGCGCGACAGCGCTTCGCGCGAGCTGAAGCCGTGTGCGATGCCGTAACGCAGGTTCGGGGCGTCGCCGCTTAAATCCAGGGGAAACTCCAGATACTGCTCGCTGGTGCGCACCGGGGAGGTTGGCGTGGCGAAATGCACGCTTCTCTCTTTCAACGCCGGGTGGATCACCAACGCGGTTCTGCCCATCCGCGCTTCGCGATTCACATACACGTAGTGTGCACCCTTGCGGTAGCCATAGGCCTGATCGGTGACATAATCACGCTCAAAGCCGGTATTCTCCAACACTTTAGCCACTTCATCCGGCCGTAAATACATCGATTCCTCCTCTCATTCTGGACCGCTGAGCGACCTTACCGTAATCATTCACCGAAACAATGATTTTCTGGGGAGGAATCCGGGTTTCGGACTATTCCTGAATCAGCTCCGGCTGCGCTGCAGCAGGCGCAGAGTGAGCAACACCCCGAGCGCCACCAGCAGCGCCGCCGCCAGATAGATCGACGGCACGCCCGCTTGCCCAATCAGCAGCCCGGCCAGCGGGCCGGTGATGCCCAGCGCCAGGTCGAGGAACGCCGAATAGGTGCCGAGCGCCGTGCCCTGATTCTGCGGCGGCACCTGTTTCACCGCCTCGACGCCCAGCGCCGGGAACACCAGCGAGAAACCGGCGCCGGCCAGCAACGCGCCGGTTTGCACCATCCAGGGCTCACCGGCCAGCCAGATCAACAGCAGCCCGACGATCTCGACCAGAAACGACGCCAGCGTCACCTTCAGACCGCCGTGGCGGTTGATGACGTTGCTGAAGATCAGGCGGATGCCGACGAAGGCGCAGCTGAACAGCGTCAGCGAAAACGCCGCGCCGCTCCAACCTTTGTCGGCATAGTAAAGCGTGATGAACGTGGCGATCACGCCGAAGCCGACGGTGCCCATCGCCAGCCCGAGGCCATAGGCCCAAATACGACCGAACACCGCGCGAAAGGCGATGCGCTGCCCGGCGGCGATCGAGACGTCCGGCTTGCCGCTCGCCAACAGCAGCGCCACCGCGACCGCCAGCACGATCAGCGCCGACACCCCGGCCAATCCCCACTGCTGATTCAGGTACACGCCGAGCGGCGCCCCGGCCGCCATCGCCCCGTAGGTGGCAACGCCGTTCCAGGAAATCACCCGCGCGGTGTGCATCGCTCCAACCCGGCCGATACCCCACAGCGTGGAACCGGTGCTGGCGAAGCTTTCGCCGACGCCGAGAAACACCCGCCCCACGCACAGCAACAGCAGGCTGAGCCACGGGTAACCGTCAACGCCGAACGCCAGCGCGTAAAACAGGCCGCTGGCGCCGCAGCACGCCAGGCCAAACAGCACCACCTTCTTCGGCCCCAGCTGATCGGCATAGCGCCCGGCGTGCGGGCGGCTGAACAGCGTGGCGAAGTACTGCGCGCTGATGATAAGGCCCGCCAGCACCGAGTTGTAGCCCAGATGCTCATGCACAAATCCCGGCAGCACCGCCAGCGGCAGGCCGATGGTCAGGTAGCAGACGAAGGTGAACATCACCACGGACAGAATGCGTCGGTTCAGCTGGAGATTATTTTCTGCGGTCATCGAAGGTGGCTCGCATCGGACGGGGTAGACAGAGATTGCCAGCATACCCCGATGGGATCTGATGATAAATGAGAGAGTTATAACGAATTATTATTTCGCTAACGATTTTGCCGCCACCCGCGCGCGCAGAAAATCGATAAACGCCCGTACCTTTTCCGGCACATGGCGGGTGTTCGGGTAGAGCGCATAGATGCTCTGCTCGGGGAAACGGTGATCCGGCAGCAACCGCTGCAGCCGGCCGGCGTCGATTTCGGGCTGCGCCAGCCACGCCGGCAGCAGCGCCACCCCGGCGCCATGCAGGGCGAACGCCAGCAATGCCGCGGCGCTGTCGCCGGTGAGCGTGGCAGCGTCCGCGACCTTGAACAGCACCGCTTCGCGCTGCGGCGTGGCCACCTGCCAGCTGAGCGGTGAACTGAGCCGGCTGTGGGCGATCCACTGCGCCTGCGCCAGATCCGTCAGCGAATGAATCGGTCGGTCGGCCAGATAACCCGGCGACGCCACCGGAAAAATGGCGAAGCTGTCGATCAGCGCCGCGCGGTGGCTGGAGTCCGCCAGCTGGCCCAGGCGGATCGCCACGTCAAAGCGCTCCGAGATCAGATCGGCATGATAAGAAGAAGAGACATGCTGGATGCGCAGCCGCGGATTCTGCCGCGAAAATGCCGCCAGCGCCGGCACCACCACCTGCGCGCCATACTCCGGCGTGCTGGTGATGCGCAGCACGCCGCTCAGGCCGTGATGATCGCGACGCACGTCGTCCAGCACGTTTTCCGCCTCCTGCAGCAGCTGCAGGCTGCGCTGGTAAAAACGTTCGCCGGCGTCGGTCAGCGACAGCCGCCGGGTGCTGCGCGCCAGCAGTGACACCCCCAGCTCGTTCTCCAGCTGTTTGACGTTAAAGCTCACCACCGCCTTGGTTTGCCCCAGCGCCACCGCTGCCGCGGTAAAGCTGCCCGCTTCCACCACCGCCGCAAAGATCGCCAGGCGCTGTAAATTCAGCATTTCGCCGCCCTTATTGTCAAAATCATTTTGACAGTGTAATCGCCCGCCGCCGATTTATCCGCACTTTTCCCCCCGATACACTGCTCGCCTTCAACCGGAGGCACCATGTCTTATCGCAGCAAAGTGGCAATCGTCTATCTGCTCGGCTTTTTCGTCGATCTGATCAATATGTTTATCGCCAACGTCGCCTACCCCGCCATCGGCCAGGCGATGCGGGCGTCGGTCAGCCAACTGGCGTGGGTCAGCAACGGCTATATTCTCGGCCTGACGCTGGTGATCCCCCTCAGCGCCTGGCTGGCGCAGCGCATCGGCGGGCGGCGGGTGTTCCTGCTGTCGCTGGCGCTGTTCATGCTGGCCACCCTCGGTGCGGGCAATGCCGACAGCATCGGCGCGCTGATCGGCTGGCGCACCCTGCAGGGCATGGGCGGCGGCTTACTGATCCCCATCGGCCAAACGCTGACCTACCAGCTGTACCGCAGCCATGAACGCGCCGGGCTGTCGGCGGCCATCATGTTGGTGGGGCTGCTGGCGCCGGCGCTGTCACCGGCGCTGGGCGGCTGGCTCGTCGATCGGCTGGACTGGCGCTGGGTGTTTTTCGCCAACCTGCCGCTGGCGGCCCTGGCCCTGGCGCTGGCGGCGCTGTGGCTGCGCGCGGAAACGTCGACGGCGGTGCGTAAACCGCTCGACGGCAAAGGGCTGCTGAGTGCCTGCGCGGCGTTGACGCTGCTGCTGCTCGGCCTGACCCGGCTGAGCGAGACCGGTCATCAGGCTTCCGGCGCGGCGCTGCTGGCCGCCGGCCTACTGGTGCTGGCCTATTATCTGCGCCATAGCCTGCGCACCCCGCAGCCGCTGCTGAACCTGCGGCTGGTCGCCGATCCGCTGCTGCGCAACGCCATGGCGGTTTATTTGTGCATTCCCGGCCTGTTCATCGGCGTCAGCCTGGTGGCGATGCTGTATCTGCAAAACCAGCTGGGGATGCCCGCCGCCCAGGTCGGCGGCCTGATGCTGCCCTGGGCGCTGGCGTCGTTCCTGGCCATCACCCTGACCGGCAAAACCTTTAATCGCCTCGGCCCGCGGCCGCTGCTGATCGCCGGCTGCCTGTTACAAGGCGCCGGCATGCTGACGCTGGCGCAGATCGATCTGGCCGGCCAGCACGCATTGCAGATCGCCGCCTTCGCCCTGATGGGGTTTGGCGGCAGCCTGTGCAGCAGCACCGCGCAGAGCAGCGCGTTCCTGCAGATCCCCGACGCTCAGCTGGCGGACGCCAGCGCGCTGTGGAACATCAATCGCCAGCTCAGTTTTTGCCTCGGCGTGGCGCTGCTCAGCCTGCTGCTGAATTTGCTGCTGACCGGGCTGCCGCCCGCGGCGGCCTACCGCACCTGCTTCATTCTGGCGGGCGCCAGCGTATTTATCCCGCTGCTGCTGTGCCTGCGCCTCGCCAACCGCGCCATCGTGCGCCAACTCAACGCTCAACAGGATGCTTTATGAACCCGTACTTTACCGAAGTGATCGACGCCCACATCGCCATTGAACGCTGGCTGGGCAAAGGGGCTGGAGAAGAACAGGCGCTGCTGGCGCGCTTTACGCCGGATTTCAGCATGATCGCGCTGAGCGGCGCTCCGCTGGATTTTGCCGCGCTGTGCGCCTTTTTCCGCGCGCATCGCGCCGCCAAACCGGGATTGGAAATCGAGATAGAAGAGATGAAGCTGGTGGCCGAATGGCCGACGGGCGCAGTAGTCAGCTACCGGGAAAAACAGAGCCTGCCGGGGCAAAGCGCCACGCTGCGCTATTCCACGGTGGTCTTTGAACGTCAGCCCAACGTACTCGGCTGGCGGCATTTGCACGAAACCGCCGCGGCGCAATAATTACAAAAAGCTGCCGGCCAAAAACAGTTCCCAACCGACGATCACCCCGCACAGGGTTACCGCACTGAAAATGACTTCAAACAGATAGCGATTGATCATCGTTCGTCGCCTCAAAAGAAGACACCCGGAAGAACCGGGTGTCTGGAGTACGGGCTGGAGAGTGCGGAACCTTTCGGTTCCGCAAACATCACTTAATTAAGCTTTTTTACCGGCTTTTTTGTGGTGTTTTTTAGCGGCCTGAGCTTTCTGCACTGGCGCTTTTTTGTGGTGTTTTTTAGCAGCCTGGGCTTTCTGAGCTGGCGCTTTTTTGTGGTGCTTTTTAGCGGCCTGAGCTTTCTGGGCTGGCGCTTTTTTGTGGTGCTTAGCTTTCTTGTGGTGCGTTGCTTTAGCTGGTGCTTTTTCAGCAGCAGCCGCTGGCGCAGCGGTAGTGGTGGTCGCAGCTGGCGCGGTGGTGGTAGCCGGAGCAGTAGCTGCAGTATCAGCAGCGAAAGCAACAGAAGACAGACCCATAGTGGCAGCAACGATCAGCGCTAATACTTTTTTCATCTTTAAATCCTCAGAGTGTTGTTTCGGTAAGCTCCGGTGGAGCCGTTGAAACAGATACTAGTGGAATCAAACTGCCGTTTCCGTGAGTGATTGGTTTCGCCGAGTAACCAAATGTACAACGTTTGTGAACGGCGCTTGTGAACCGCATCGGCGGGTATATGCTGAAGGAAGATGCCCCTCGTACAGGCTCGCTCACGCTATGAAAACCGTCTCGCTGAAACACGCGCCGGGCCGCTACGCCGGTCTGGCCCTCGCCGGTCTGCTGCTGCTGACGCTGCTCTACCTGTTCGTGCGGCACTGGGCCGAGTTTGTGCAGTATTGCATCAACTTCCAGATTTACATGCACCGCTATCTGGTGCTCTATCTGCTGCAGCAGCGTAACCAGCAATACAGCGGCGGGCTAATGCTGACGCTGGCCAGTTTCGCTTACGGCTTCCTGCACTCCATCGGCCCCGGCCACGGCAAGTTCGTCATCACCACTTATCTGGCCACCCACCGCGAACGGCTGAACGCCAGCCGGGCGATCACCCTGCTGGGCAGCCTGATGCAAGGCGTGGTCGCCATTGTGTTCGTGGTGGTGCTGGCGGTGGCGCTCAACCTGTCGATGGGCGATCTCAGCCTCAGCCGTTATTGGGTGGAAAAAGGCAGCGCGGTCTTCATCGCCGCCTTCGGCCTGATGGTGATCCTGCGCGCCAGCGGCTGGCGCTGGCGTCGGCGCCGCGCGCCGGTCATTCAGGCGCTGCACCCAGCGGACCACGCGCATAGCGCGGCGTGCGAGTGCGGCCACCGGCATCAGCCCGGCGCAGCCGAACTGACCGGCGGCTGGCGCAACGCGCTGTGGCTGATCGTCTCCATCGGTATTCGTCCATGCAGCGGCGCCATCCTGATTCTGGTGTTCGCCAACGCCATCGGCATGTTCACCTGGGGGGTGATCTCCGCCATGAGCATGGCGCTGGGCACCGGGCTGTCGATCATGATCCTCGCCACGCTGGTGCACCACGCGCGCGAGCGTTTTCTAGCCCATCAACCCGGCCTGACGGGCTACTATCTGGCACAGGCGTCGCGCATCGCCGTGATGCTCGGCGGCGTGATCCTGATCCTGTTCGCGCTGGTGTTGTTCAATTCGGTGATCCCGGTCAGCGCCAACGGCGATTTTATCGCCGCCGGCTGCTAACGCCGGTAAATCGTCGTTTTTTTGCGTGATCGGCCACACAAATCTCGGCATGGTCTACACTTAAAAGACATGTGTCGAAATGGAGAGCTGAATGTTTAAGAAAGCGGAAAGAACAGAACGCGATATCGATCAGGACGTCACTCTGTTGGCCGATACGCTGGATGAAGTGTTGCGCGAGTCCGGTGACAAGACCAAAGAGGAACTGAAAGAGCTGCACAGTAAGGCGAAAGGCGTGCTGCGCGACGCCCGGGCGCGGTTCAATGGCTCCACCAGTCTGACACAGCATGCGCGCGACGCGGTCGATCAAGCAGACAGCTATGTGCGTGACAAACCTTGGCAGGGCGTAGGGATCGGTGCCGCCGTCGGCATCGTGCTCGGCGTGCTGCTGGCCCGGCGTTAACACCCCTGCAGTCATAAAGATAAAACAGATGTGCGTCTGGCCCGCGGAAATCGCGGGCCGTTTAATTGAGGCGTTTGAACAGCTGCGCCAGCCCCTGCACCGCCCGCTCCGTCTCCTCTTGCCGAGTGAAATTGGCGAACCCCAGCAGTAACCCCTGCCCCGCCGGATGATCGATTCGCCAGTCCGATAACGCCTGCACCGCCAACCCCTGTTGCCAGGCTTGCGCCGCCAACGGCGTATCCGCCACCCCGTCACGCAGCCGGGCCAACAGCTGAATGCCGCCCTGTTGCGGCACCGCCGTCAGCCACGTCCCCAGCTGCCGTTCCAGCGCCTGCGTCAGCCACTCACGCCGCTGGCGGTACAGCGGCCGCATGCGTTTCAGGTGGCGGTAGAAATGCCCTTGCCGGATAAAATTCGCCACGCCGGCCTGCAGCAGCGGCGGGCAGCCGCAGCCACGTAGCCGGCTGCTGCGCGCAAAGGCCTCCGTCAGGCCGGCGGGCACCACCAGGTAAGCCATGCGCAGCGCCGGGAACAGCGTTTTGCTGAAGGTGCCGGCGTACAGCACCCTCCCCTGAACATCGAGGCTTTTCAGCGGCGGCAATGGCCGCCCGTGATAGCGAAACTCGCTGTCGTAGTCATCTTCCAGGATCCAGGCCCTGCGCTGCTGCGCCCAGTCGAGCAGCGCCATGCGCCGCGCCAGGCTGAGCGTGACGCCGAGCGGGCTTTGATGGGTTGGCGTCACCACCGCCAGCCGCGCCTCAGGCGCCGTCAGCATACCGGCGGCCACGTCCATGCCTTGTTCATCCACCGGCACGGCGATCGGCCTGACGCCGGCGGCCCGCAGCAGCGGGCGCGTGACCGGATAGCCGGGATCTTCGATCCATACCGCGTCGCCGGCGTGCAACAGCGTCTCCACCACCCAGTCCAACAGCGCCGGATAACCGGCGCAGAGGAAAACCTGCTCCGGCCTGCAGCTGATGCCGCGCGACAAATGCAGATAATGGGCGATCGCCTCACGCAGCTCAGGCAGGCCGCCGGCCGGCGGCAGCGCCAGGGAAGCCACCGTGGAACCGCGCAGCTGGCGGGCGACAATGCGCTGCCATAACGCCCGGGGAAACGCGTCCAGCGCCGGCACGCCCAGTTGGAAAGGCTGCAGCATGCCCTGCGGCTGCAGCGGATCGGGTGCCATCGCCGCCAGCGGCGGCGCAGCGGATACCCCGCCCGGCGGCACGTGCGGCAGCTGCGGCGAGACATAGGTGCCCGCCTGCCCGCGGCTCTGCAAGAAACCTTCGGCAATAAGTTGCGCGTAGGCGCTTTCCACCGTGGCGCGCGCCACGCCCAGATCGCTCGCCAACCCGCGCACTGAGGGTAATCGGCTGCCCGCCGCCAGGCTGCCCTGGGCGATGGCGTCTTTAATCCGCAGGTAAATCTGCCGGTACAGCGGTTCCGCCAGCCGGTTGTCCAGCCGCAGCGAGGTCAGGAAAGATGGCATCATGGCCTGGTTAAATAATCATTTTATGGCCCTATAGCATAGACCATAAGGCCGCTAAAGTAGCGGCATGATTTCGTTACTACCGATTGAGGTTGACCATGATTAAGCAACGTTTGAACTATGCCGAGCTGGCGCCCGCCCCGTACAAAAATATGGTAAGCGCGCTGATGGCGCTGGAGAAAGGTGCCCTGGACAAGGCGACCATCGAGTTGATGTTTATGCGCGTTTCGCAGATCAACGGCTGCGCCTACTGCCTGGATATGCACGGCAAAGCGCTGCGCGAAAGCGGCTTCAGCCATACCAAGCTGGATACGCTGGCGGGCTGGCGCGTCAGCCATGAGTTCAGCGAGCGCGAACGCGCCGCGCTGGAATGGGCCGAGTCGGTAACGCTGATCGCCGCCACCGGCGCACCGGACAGCGCTTTCGAGGCGCTGAAGGCGCACTTCAGCGATACCGAGATCGCCGATCTGACCTTCGCCATCAGCATCATGAACGCCTTCAACCGGCTGGCCGTCAGCATGCGTCAGTAATGCGCTCGATTCCCCCTCTTCACTGAGAGGGGGAATTTCTCACCCGCAAAAATTTTTTCCCTCGCCTTTTCCAGCCCCGGCGCGGCCTGCGCCTCCAACCCGACAAAACACCATATATAGCGTGGTTGATAAAACAAATATCAACATATAGTATTTTATGGGTCAGCCGCAGGGAGTGTCGTTCGGTTGATAACGCCGTCAGAAACGCCAGGAACGATGCTCCGTTATCTGACTTGTCCGCCTTTCCTTCAGCCTAAAGGTAAATGCGAATCATGAGCATTATTATTTACAGTAAGCCGGACTGTGTCCAGTGCAACGCCACCTATCGCGCATTTGATAAACAGGGGATTGATTATCAGGTGATCGATCTCACCCAGGATCAGCAGGCGCTGAACCACGTTAAATCCTTAGGTTATCAGCAAGTTCCGGTGATTATCGCCGGTGACGATCACTGGTCCGGGTTCCGGCCGGACAAGATCGGCGCACTGGCGCTCACCTGCTGAGGCCCGCCGATGAATCCGCTGGTCTATTTCTCCAGCAGCTCGGAGAACACCCATCGGTTCGTTGAGAAACTGGGCCTGCCGGCGATCCGCATTCCGATCGCCGGAGCCCGCAGCAAATTGCTGATGGAACAACCCTATATCTTGATCGTGCCCAGCTATGGCGGCGGCAGCGCCGTCGGCGCGGTGCCGATCCAGGTCATCCGCTTTCTCAACGTTCCGCAAAACCGTTCATACCTGCGCGGCGTCATCGCCGCCGGGAACACCAACTTCGGCGCAGCATACGGCATCGCCGGCGACATCATCGCCAAAAAATGCCAGGTGCCTTTTTTGTACCGCTTCGAGCTGCTCGGCACCGCGCAAGACGTTGAAAACGTTCGACAGGGAGTAACCGCATTTTGGCAACGACAGAACTGACCAGGCCCGAGACGGGCGCGCTGGATTACCATTCGCTCAACGCGATGCTCAATCTCTACGATGCGGAAGGCCGGATCCAGTTCGATAAAGATCGGCTGGCGGCACGGCACTACTTCCTGCAGCACGTCAACCAAAACACCGTGTTCTTCCATAACCTGGAGGAAAAGCTGCGCTATCTGGTGGAGGAAGGCTACTACGAGCCGCAGGTGCTGGCGCAGTACGAATTCCCGTTTATCAAGCAGCTGTTCCAGCAGGCCTACGCCAAAAAATTCCGCTTCGAGACCTTCCTCGGCGCCTTTAAGTATTACACCAGCTATACGCTCAAAACCTTCGACGGCAAACGCTATCTGGAGCGCTACGAAGATCGGGTATGCATGGTGGCGCTGACGCTGGCGGCGGGCGACACCGGGCTGGCGCAGGATCTGGTGGAGGAGATGATTTCCGGCCGCTTCCAGCCGGCCACCCCAACCTTCCTCAACTGCGGCAAACGCCAGCGCGGCGAGCTGGTCTCCTGCTTCCTGCTGCGTATCGAAGACAATATGGAATCGATCGGGCGGGCGGTGAACTCCGCGCTGCAGCTGTCGAAACGCGGCGGCGGCGTGGCCTTCCTGCTGAGCAATATTCGCGAGGTGGGCGCGCCAATCAAGCGCATCGAGAACCAGTCCTCCGGCGTCATTCCGATCATGAAAATGCTCGAAGACGCCTTCTCCTACGCCAACCAGCTCGGCGCGCGCCAGGGGGCCGGCGCGGTGTATCTCAATGCCCACCACCCGGACATTCTGCGTTTCCTCGACACCAAACGGGAAAACGCCGACGAGAAGATCCGCATCAAAACGCTGTCGCTGGGGGTGGTGATCCCGGATATCACCTTCGAGCTGGCGAAGAACAACGAAGAGATGTACCTGTTTTCGCCCTACGACGTCGAACGGGTGTATGGCGTGCCGTTTTCGGAGATTGCCGTCAGCGAGAAATATCGCGAGATGGTGGACGACAAGCGCATCCGCAAGTCGCGCATCAACGCGCGCGAGTTCTTCCAGGTGCTGGCGGAGATCCAGTTCGAATCCGGCTACCCGTACGTGATGTTCGAGGACACCGTCAACCGGGAGAACCCGATCGCCGGGCGCATCAACATGAGCAACCTGTGTTCGGAGATCCTGCAGGTCAACCGCGCCAGCACGTATCACGAGGATCTGAGCTACGATCGCATCGGCAAGGACATCTCCTGCAACCTCGGCTCGCTGAACATCGCCAAAACCATGGACGCGCCGGACTTCGGCAAGGCGATCGAGACCGCGATCCGCGCGCTGACCGCGGTGGCCGACATGAGCGATATCCGCTCGGTGCCGTCGATCGCCGAGGGCAACCGCAGCGCCCGCGCCATCGGCCTGGGCCAGATGAACCTGCACGGTTACCTGGCGCGCGAGCGCATTTTCTACGGCTCGGAAGAAGGCATCGACTTCACCAACCTCTATTTCTATACCGTGGCCTATCACGCCATTCGCGCCTCGAACCGGCTGGCGATCGAGCGCGGCGGCGCCTTCGACGGTTTTGAACACTCCCGCTATGCCAGCGGCGAGTACTTCGACAAGTACACCGAACGCGACTGGCTGCCGCAAACCGAGCGGGTACGCGAGCTGTTCGCCGCCGCCGGCATCGCCATTCCGGGCCGCGACGACTGGCGCGCGCTGCGCCAGTCGGTGATGCTGCACGGGCTGTACAATCAGAACCTGCAGGCGGTGCCGCCGACCGGTTCCATCTCGTACATCAACAACGCCACCTCCAGCATCCACCCGATCGTCTCGCGCATCGAGATCCGCAAGGAAGGCAAGATCGGCCGCGTTTACTACCCGGCGCCCTACATGACCAACGACAACCTGGCGTATTACCAGGATGCCTACGAGATTGGCCCGGAAAAGATCATCGATACCTACGCCGCCGCCACGCAGCACGTCGATCAGGGGCTGTCGCTGACGCTGTTCTTCCGCGATACCGCCACCACCCGCGATATCAACCGCGCGCAGATCTACGCCTGGCGCAAAGGCATCAAGACCATTTACTACATCCGCCTGCGCCAGATGGCGCTGGAAGGCACCGAGGTGCAGGGCTGCGTGTCCTGCTCGCTGTGAGGCAACTTATGACGACCCTAACATCGGCGCCGCTGGTGCGCGCCATCAACTGGAACATCATCGAAGACGACAAGGATCTGGAGGTATGGAACCGCCTGACCTCCAACTTCTGGCTGCCGGAGAAGGTGCCGCTGTCCAACGATATCCCCTCCTGGGCCACGCTGACACCGAAGGAGCAGCAGCTGACCATTCGGGTGTTTACCGGGCTGACGCTGCTGGACACCATCCAGAACACCGTCGGCGCGCCGGCCCTGATCGCCGATGCGCTGACGCCGCACGAAGAGGCGGTGTACTCCAACATCAGCTTTATGGAGGCGGTACACGCCCGCTCGTACAGCTCAATCTTCTCCACCCTGTGCCAAACGCCGGACGTGGACGATGCCTACCGCTGGAGCGAGGAAAACCGCGCGCTGCAGAAAAAGGCCGGCATCATTCTGGCCCACTACCGCAGCGACGATCCGCTGTTGAAGAAGGTTGCCAGCGTGTTCCTCGAGTCGTTCCTGTTCTATTCGGGCTTTTATCTGCCGATGTACTGGTCGAGCCGCGCCAAGCTGACCAACACCGCCGATCTGATCCGCCTGATCATCCGCGACGAGGCGGTGCACGGCTACTACATCGGCTATAAGTTCCAGAAAGGGCTGGAGAAAGTGGACGCCGCGCGGCGCCGGCAGGTGAAAAACTTCGCCTTCGACCTGATGCAGGATTTGTACGACAACGAGGTGCGCTACACCGAGGAGCTGTACGACGGCGTCGGCTGGACGGAAGACGTGAAAACCTTCCTGCACTACAACGCCAACAAGGCGCTGATGAATCTGGGATATGAAGCGCTGTTCCCACCGGCGATGGCGGAGGTCAACCCGGCTATCCTGTCGGCATTGTCGCCGAACGCCGATGAAAACCACGACTTCTTCTCCGGCTCCGGTTCGTCTTACGTCATCGGCAAGGCGGTCAACACCGAGGATGAGGACTGGGATTTCTGAGGGCTGGCTGGCCGTATCAGGAAAAGGCTTTCGCGGGAGTGCGACGTGTCGTGCTCCCGCGACTATGTGTTTTGCTTGAAGGCCGCACGCAGCTCAAGCCGCCGCCAAATAGCGCGTTTCTCCGCGTCGCTGGCGGTCGGCCAGGCGGCGATCTCCGCCCGCGTGCGCCGACATCCCCGGCACCGCTGGGTTTCGTCGTCGATGCGGCACAGGCTGACGCAGGGCGATCTCACGCCGTGCTGGAATTGCTGATTGTCGCCCGCCATAAACCGCCCTTGATGTGATGTGTGCCGCCACAGGATACCCGATCCTGCGGCGGCGCGTCGTCAATCAGATGATGCCGCCGTTGGCGCGCAGGGTTTGGCCGTTGATCCAGCCGCCGTCGTTCCCGGCGAGGAAGGCCACCGCCGCGGCGATATCTTCCGGCGTGCCCAGGCGCTCCAGCGGCGCCATCTTCGCCAGCCGCTCGATAAGCTCCGGGGTTTTACCGTCGAGGAACAGCCCGGTCGCGGTCGGCCCCGGCGCAACGGCGTTCACCGTGATATTGCGGCCGCGCAGCTCTTTTGCCAGCACGCTGGTCAGCGCCTCGATCGCCGCCTTGCTGGCGGCATACATGCCGTACCCCGGCTGCAGCAGCCCCACCACGCTGGAGGAGAAGTTGATGATGCGGCCGTTGTCGCGCAGGCGCTTCGCCGCCTCGCGCATCGTGTTGAAACTGCCTTTCAGGTTGATGTCGATCAGGCGATCCGCGTCTTCATCGCGCATGTCCGCCACCGGTGCCAGCGCCATCACCCCGGCGTTGTTGACCAGCACGTCGACGCCGCCAAACGCCTGTTCGGCGCTGTCGAACAATCGGGAAACCGCTGCCGCATCGCTGACGTCGGCTTTGGCGCCGAGCGCGCGGCCGCCCGCCTGTTCTATCTTGCGCACCAGTTCATCGGCCGGCGCCGGGTTGCCTGAATAGTTGATGATGACGGTAAAACCGTCGGCGGCCAGACGCTCGGCGATGGCGGCGCCGATGCCGCGCGATGCGCCGGTGACGATGGCGACGCGTTGAGTGGCGTGCTGCATAAGTCTCTCCTCCTGGGTCAGTGAGTTGTCATCATGCACCTTTCGGCACGGCGAATAATCCCCTATTCTTCGTTATCACTATCCGAAATAAACGAACAATTATGGACAGAATCGACGCCATGCGCCTGTTCACCCGCGTGGTAGAACAACGCAGCTTTACCCAGGCGGCGCAGGATCTGAACCTGCCGCGCTCCACCGTGACCGACGCCATCAAACAGCTCGAAGCCCGGCTGCAGGTCAGGCTGCTGCAGCGCACCACCCGCCACGTCAGCCCGACGCTGGACGGCGAAGCCTACTATCAGCGCTGCCTGAGCATTCTGGCGGACATCGAAGAGGCGGAGATGGCGTTCGCCGGCGCCAAACCGCGCGGGCTGCTGCGCATCGAGGTGCACGGCACGCTGGCGCGCCATTTTCTGTTGCCCGACTTGCCTGATTTTTTGGCGCAATACCCGGATATCGAGCTCTATATGAGCGAAGGCGATCGGCTGGTGGACGCGCTACGGGAGGGCATCGACTGCGTGGTGCGCGTCGGCAAACTGCGGGACAGCGACATGGTGGCGCGCCGCCTGGGCGAGCTGGAAGAGGTGACCTGTGCCGCCCCGGCCTACCTGCAGCGCTTCGGCACGCCGCAAAGCCTGGACGATCTGCGCCATCACCGCATGGTGGGCTTTCGCTCTTCGGCGACCGGTGCGCTGATGCCGCTGGCGTTCACGGTGGCGGGGCAAGCGCAGCCCATCACGCTGCCGGCGACGGTGTCGGTCAGCGCGGCGGAGAGCCTGGTCGCCGCCGCCCGCGCCGGGTTGGGCATCATTCAGGTGCCGCGTTATCATCTGCGCGGCGATCTGGCCGACGGCAGCCTGTTGCCGCTGCTGCCGGATTGGCCTTCTCCGCCGATGCCGGTCTCGCTGCTTTATCCGCGCAACCGCCAGCTCTCGCCGCGGGTGCGCGTGTTTCTCGACTGGTTCAGCCGGGTGTTCGCCGAGCGGAACCGATAACAAGAGCGTGCGTTACAGCGCGCCGTAGTTCAACGGCACCCAGGTGTAACCGTCGCCCTGGCGGTTCAGATACCCCAACCCCGGGAACGACAGGTGTGCGCCGCCGACCAGTTCGCTCTGCCGCGCGCTGTCGCCAAATATCCGCAGCCGCTGAGCGACCGCCGCCTTGGCGTCGCTGTCAAAGCTGATAGCCACCTTCGGATGCGGCAACTGCACCGCCGCTACGTGGATCAGATCCCCCAGCAACAACAGCTTTTTGCCCTGGCTCGTCACCTGATAGACGCTGTGCCCCGGCGTATGCCCGTGGGCGGCAAAGGCGGCGATGCCCGGCGAAAGCTCGCCGTCGCCGTTGAATGGCTTAAAGTGCCCGGCCGCCTGATAAGGCTTGATCGCCGCCTGGGCTCTTTCGAAGTTGCTTTTATTTTCCGCGTTGGCCCGTTTCAGCTGGTCGGCGCTCAGCCAGAAGTCCGCGTCCTGGCTGGCGGCGCGCACCACCGCATTGGGGAATACCGCCTTGCCGTCGTGCGTCAGGCCGCCGAGGTGATCCGGGTGCATGTGGGTCAGGTAGATCTCATCCACCTGCTCCGGTTGGTAGCCCGCCGCGCGCAGGTTATCCACCAGCTTGCCCAGGCCGTCGCCCAGCAGTTGGCCGGCGCCGCTGTCGATCATCACCAGCTTGTCGCCGGTATTGATCAGATAGGCATTGACCGAGGTGACCACCGGCAGGCTTTGATGCCGCTCGGCCAACCCGGCGGCGATCTGCTGCGGCGTGGTGTTGAGCAACAGCTTGTCCGCCGGCAGGCGAATGACGCCGTCGGACAACGCGGTCACTTCAAAGCCGCCCAGCATGATGCGGTAAAATCCCGGCGTCGGGGTTTTGGCCTGCGGCGCGGCGGCCCCGGCCTGTAATGACATAACGGCCAGCGCCGCGCCCAGCAGACAACGTTTCCAGAACATGATGACTCCTTGCGAGAATTGGACAGCGCTAAGTATTGACGCAAAAGGCCCGATGCGCCTGTTTAATAAATGCCTTTGATAAATATATAAATAATATATTTATTATGAATAATTTTGTTTGCCGAGCCACACAACCCCAATCCATATTTTCTCGCTCGCCACTTGGTTATTTTTCTTACTCCCTAAACCAAGAGTGAGGAAATATCATGAACTATCAATTCGAAAATCTGGTCTTTGAAGGCGGCGGCGTAAAAGGCATCGCCTATGGCGGCGCGCTGGAATTGCTGGAAGCCAAAGGCATCATGCCGCAGATCAAGCAAACCTCCGGCGCCTCGGCGGGCGCCATCGCCGCGCTGCTGGTCGGCCTGGGCTGCAGCTCGGCGGACGTCACTAAAATTCTGTCGGCGATGGATTTTAAAAAATTCCTCGATTATAACGGCGGCTTTTTCGGTACGCTCCAGGACGCCTACCGCCTGTTCAATCAATACGGCATCGCGCCCGGCGATTATTTCTATCAATGGTCGCGCGATATTATCAAGCAATATACCGGCAAGCCGGATATTACCTTCGAGCAGTTCGAAGCGATGAAAGCGGCGAAAGGGTTCAAGTCGATTTACTTTATCGGCGCCAACCTCAACAGCGGCCAGCGCGAGGTCTATTCGCATCGCACCACGCCGCGCATGAAAGTGGCGGACGGCCTGCGCATTTCGATGTCGTTCCCGTTCGCCTTCGTGGCGAAGAACAATACCCTGGGCGATCTGTGCATCGACGGCGGCATGATCGACAACTACCCGGTGCGGCTGTTCGACTATGACTTTTCCGCCACGCCGCCTTATATCGACAGTTCCAGCCAGCGCATCAACACCCGCACCCTGGGCCTTCGCCTGGACTCCGCCGGCGAAATCGCCCAGGCCGCCGGGCAGGCCGGCCCGCGCACGCCGGTCAACAACCTGTTTGATTTCACCCTGGCGGTGGCCAACGTGATGCTGGACATCCAAACCAAGGTGCACCTGGACAGCGACGACTGGAAGCGCACCGTGTATGTCGACACGCTCGACGTCGGCACGCTGGAGTTCGGCATCAGCGAGGAGAAGAAACGCGCGCTGCTCGAATCCGGCCGCCGCGGCGTAGAGCGCTATTTCGCCTGGTACGACGCCGCCATGAAACAGGCAGCGTAACCGGTATTATCCCTGCCCGCGCGTACGGCCGGCGCGCGGGCAAAAAAAATCCCCGCGGGGGCGGGGAAAGGCAAAGTAACGCTAAGGATTTATAGGAGTTATACGAAGAACTTGGCCAACACCAGCAGCGACAGCGAGACGTTGATAGCGCCCCCGATACGCGTCGCGATCTGGGCGAACGGCATCAGCGACATGCGGTTGCCGGCGGTGAGGATCGCGACGTCGCCGGTACCGCCCTGCCCACTCTGGCAGCAGGAGACGATCGCCACGTCGATAGGGTGCATGCCGATTTTCTTGCCGACGAAGAAACCGGTCGCCACCAGCGCGCTGACGGTTGTGACGATCACGATCAGATTCTGTACGGTGAACGCGTCCACCAGCTCCTGCCACGGCGTGATGGCCACGCCGACCGCGAACAGGATCGGATAAGTCACGGCGGTGCGGAAGAATTTGTACACCACCTGCGAGCCTTCCTGAATGCGCGGCGACACCCCGTGCGCCAGCTTCACCGCCACGGCGGCGAACAGCATGCCCACCGGCGCCGGCAGACCGATCAGGCGGTGCAGCAGCATGCCCACCATATACAGCAGGATGGCCAGCAGCGCGCCGCAGGCGATGGTGCTGACGTCCACCTTGCCGCTGATTTTTTCCACCGCGTTCATGTCGCTGTCGCCCTGCTTGCTCGGCATCAGGCTGCCTTCGCCGGTCAGGTGCGGATAACGCTTGCCCAGCTGGTTGAGCAGGCCGGCGATGACGATGGCAGTCAGGCTGCCGAGCATCACGATCGGCAGAATGCGCCCCAACGCCACGCCCTGCTCCATGTGCAGGATCGCCGCGTAGCCCATCGACAGCGGGATCGCCCCTTCACCCACGCCGCCGGCCATGATCGGCAGGATCAGGAAGAAGAAGATCTGGAACGGCTCCAGGCCCAGCGCCATGCCGACGCCCATCCCCACCAGCATGCCGACGATCTCGCCGCACAGCATCGGAATGAAGATGCGCAGGAAGCCCTGGATCAGCACCTGGCGGTTCATGCTCATGATGCTGCCGACAATGATGCAGCAGATGTAGAGATAAAGAATGTTGGTCGATTTGTAGAACTTGGTGGTCGACTCCACCACCACGTCCGGCAGCAGACCGTAGTGCACCAGCGCGGAAGGAATGAAGGTGGCGCAGATCGCCGCCGCGCCCATTTTGCCGATCAGCGGCAGGCGCTTGCCGAATTCGCCGCAGGCGAAACCGAAGAACGCCAGGGTGGCCACCATCACCACGATATCGCTCGGCAATTTGCCTTCCAGGCAGTCGAGCAGAATCAATACACCGGCCAGAATAAAGAACGGTAACGGAATAATCCCTACTTTATAATTGTCCAGTATCCGCCACCATTTCTCACGCAGAGGAATATCGGCGGCCTTGTCTTTGGCTACGAGGTAAGAATCATCTGTTGTGCTCATAATCTGGCCTCTTATTAGTTTGTTCAGCCATCATAGAGAAGCGCACGGATTATCTGCTGTGATTATGTTCAAAGTTAAAAAGGGTTTTTAATGGTGGTTATGGTTTCTATGGGGTTAATTAAGATTATGTAAAAACCGGCGTGGTTTTAATGGTGTTAATACCGTTTTTATTTTAAAGCTTATCAACTTTATCGCAGACGAACAATTCTCGTCCGGTTCACTCTAATCCCGTGTGAGGGATCACAAGTTGATCGGGCGCAATATTACAGACCCCGCTTCTCGTGATAGGGTAAGGCTTCAGGATCTCTTTACGGTGAAGCACCGCCATGCGCCTCAAACTCTCATTTCAAATCAAGCTGTTTCTGTGCCTGGTGGCCTTCTCCTGCCTGCTGCTGACCTGTATCGGCGCCTATACCTATTACCAGCTGGATGCGCAGCTGCACCGCGATCTCGGCGCCCGCGCCCAGGTACAGGCGCGGGAAATCGCCCTCATTCCTTCGCTGGTGGACGCAGTGGAGAACAACGACGCCGCCCGGATCGCCGCGCTGATGAAAAAAATCCGCGCCAGCAGCGACGCCAGTTATATCGTCATCGGCGATAATCATGCCCGCCACCTTTATCATTCCGAATATGAAGGCCGCCTGGGCACGCCGATGATCGGCGGCGATAATAAAGAGGTGCTGGAAGGAAAAAGCATTATTTCCATTCGCAAGGGCGGCATTGGCGTTTCATTGCGCAGCAAGGCGCCGATCGTGGATGAAAATAATCGCGTGATCGGCATCGTTTCGGTCGGCTATTTGAAATCGCATATCGATAATTTAAATGCCAGGACGTTGACGCAAATTATCGGCTCCATCGTCCTGCTACTGATCGCCCTGTTCGTCTTTTCCTGGCTGCTGTCGAAAAACCTCAAGCGCCAGATGTTCTGGCTGGAGCCGAAAGAGATCGCGCTGCTGGTTCGCCAGCAAAAAGCGCTGCTGGAAGCCATCTATGAAGGGGTGATCGCCATCGATCCGCAGCTGCGGATCATCACCATCAACCATGCGGCGCGCGAGCTGCTGGATCTGCACCAGCCCGCCGCCGGCTTGCTGGGCCGGCCGATCGGCGACGTGATCCAGGCGCAGCCGAACTTCTTCGCCGCCGCGCAGCTGGGCCAGGATACGCATGACGAGGTGTGCCGCTTCAACCACGTGCGGGTGATCGCCAGCCGGGTGCGCATCATGCAGGAACAGGAGCTGCAAGGCTGGGTGATCAGCTTCCGCGACAAGAACGATATCAATACCCTGAGCAGCCAGCTCAGCCAGGTGAAACGCTATGCCGACAACCTGCGCATCATGCGCCACGAGCAGCTGAACTGGACCGCCACGCTGGCCGGGCTGCTGCATATGCAGCGCTACGACGAGGCCATCCGCTACGTGGAGGCCCAGTCGGAGGGCGCGCAGGAAATCCTCGATTTCATCTCGCAGCGCTTCAGCTCGGCGGCGCTGTGCGGCCTGCTGCTGGGCAAATACTCCAGCGCCAGAGAAAAAGGCATCGAGCTGCGCTTCGATCCGGCCTGCCAGCTGCGGCAGATCCCGGCGGCGCTGAATGAGACCGAACTGATGTCGATCGTCGGCAACCTGTTGGATAATGCCGTGGAGGCGACGCTGCACTACCCGGCCCCGCACGAAGCGATCGAGCTTTATATCAGCGACGGCAGCGACGAGCTGGTGATCGAGGTGGCGGATCGCGGCACCGGCATCGCCGAGGAGATTCGTGATACGCTGTTTGAACAGGGCGTCACCACCAAAGCGGATAAAAGCGACCACGGCATCGGCCTGCATCTGGTCGCCAGCCACGTGGCGCAGGCGCACGGCAGCATAGAAGTGTCGGACAACGAGCCGCACGGCGCGATATTCTCTATATTTATCCCTAAATAAAACCCATAACCCGATTTTTTGAGCACCCGATTATGTCACACCAAGCACTGGACGTTCTGATCGTGGAAGACGAGCCGCAACTGGCGACGCTGCACGCGGAGTTCATCGAGAAAAATTTCAACCTGCGGGTGGTGGCTTACGCCGCCACGCTGGCCGAAGCGCGGGCCAAAGCCAATACGCATCAGCCGCGGCTGATTCTGCTGGATAACTTCCTGCCGGACGGCCAGGGCATCGAGCTGATGGAAGAACCGGCGGTGAAGAACCCCGCCTGCTCGGTGATCTTCATCACCGCCGCCAGCGACATGCATACCTGCAGCCAGGCGATCCGCAACGGCGCCTTCGACTACATCATCAAGCCGGTGTCTTACAAGCGGCTGCGCAATTCGCTCGAACGCTTCATGCAGTTCGTGCAGACCCAGCGCACCTTCAAGATTATCGATCAGGACAACGTCGATGCGCTGTACAACCTGCAGTCGAAGCAGTTCTCCAGCGAGCCGAGCGCCAAAGGCATCGAAACCAATACCCTCGAGCTGGTGCAGGCGCTGTTTATCGCCCAGCCGGCGGTGGCGCATGCGGTGGAAGACGTGGTGGAGCAGGTCGGCATCAGCAAGACCACCGCCCGCCGTTATCTGGAATATTGCGTCGCCACCCAGTTCGTGCGGGTGGAGATGCTGTACGGCAATATCGGCCATCCGCGGCGGCTGTATCGCAAGGCCTGAGGCTGCCATCTGGCTGTCATATTACGGCGATAACATAGCGCCCGACGATATCCCCCTCGATATCGGCACCTGTCGTTAAAACTGATGAAATACTGATGACTTTTGCCCGGCCTCTGGTCGGGTTTTTTATTATCCGAACGGCAGACGCAGAAGCGAAATATCCCATTGCTTCACGCCGCGTTATTTCCCCCAAAACCAATCCATTATGGCGAATAACGGCCGTCAATTTTGAGTCGCGGGCCAAATTACCATAACTAATTAAAACCTTGATGTAAACCACTAATATCCCATTTAAACGACATTCAGGGTTGTCTCAGATATTCACTGTGTTAGGGTAAAAAGCTCTTTTATTTTGCTAAGGACAGCTCATATCGCTTTAATTAAACCAGAGGAAACAGCAAATTGCATGGCAATTAAACTTGAAGTAAAGAACCTGTATAAGATATTTGGCGAACACCCGGAACGCGCATTCAAACTGCTGGATAAAGGTCTGACAAAAGATCGGCTGTTTGAAAAAACCGGCTTATCGCTCGGCGTAAAAGACGCCACTCTGGCCATTGAAGAAGGCGAGATATTTGTCATCATGGGGCTCTCCGGTTCCGGCAAGTCCACCCTGGTACGCCTTCTCAATCGTCTGATAGAACCCACCCGCGGTCAGGTACTGATCGACGGTGAGGACATCGCCAAAATATCCGACACCGCGCTGCGTACCGTGCGGCGAAATAAGATCAGCATGGTATTTCAGTCATTCGCGCTAATGCCGCACATGAATGTCCTGAATAATACCGCCTTCGGTATGGAATTAGCCGGCATACCGCTGCAGGAGCGCCAGGAAAAAGCGCTGGATGCCCTGCGCCAGGTCGGGCTGGAGAATTATGCGCTGTCTTATCCGGATGAATTATCCGGCGGTATGCGCCAGCGCGTGGGATTAGCCCGCGCCCTGGCCAATAACCCGGATATATTATTGATGGACGAAGCCTTCTCGGCGCTCGATCCGTTAATTCGTACCGAAATGCAGGATGAGCTGGTGAAATTACAGGCCCAGCATCAACGCACCATCGTGTTTATTTCCCACGATCTGGACGAAGCGATGCGCATCGGCGATCGCATCGCCATCATGCAGGGCGGTGAGGTGATCCAGGTCGGTACGCCGGACGAGATCCTGAATAACCCGGCCAACGACTATGTGCGCACCTTCTTCCGCGGCGTGGACATCAGTCATGTGTTCAGCGCCAAGGATATCGCCCAACGGCGCCCGGTGACGCTGATCCGCAAAACCCCCGGTTTTGGCCCCCGTTCGGCGCTGCAGCTGCTGCGCGATGAGGACCGAGATTATGGTTATGTTGTTGAACGCGGGAAGAAATTTATCGGCGTAGTGTCGATAGAGTCGCTGAAAAAAGCGCTGTCCGCCAATCAAACGCTGGACGATGCCCTGCTCGAGGCCCCCGCCGCCGTGCCGGCCGACACGCCGCTCAGCGATCTGATCTCCCTGGTCGCCCAGGCGCCGTGCGCGGTGCCGGTGGTGTGCGAAGAACATAACTATCTCGGCATCATCTCCAAGGCCATGCTGCTGCAGGCGTTGGACAAGGAGGGCTCCGCCAATGAGTGATACCACGCAAACCCAAGATCCCTGGGCTACCGCACCGGCCGATGCCGGCGCCGCACCCACAAACGATGCCGCCGCCAACGCCGGCGACGCCTGGTCCAGCACGCCAGCGCCGGCCGCCCATGACGCCGCCGCGTCAGGCACCGATTGGCTCAGCGGCGCCCCGGCGCAGCCGGAGCACTTCAGCCTGCTCGATCCGTTCCACAAAGCCTGGGTGCCGTTCGACGCCTGGGTCACACAAGGCATCGACTGGCTGGTGCTGCACTTCCGCCCGCTGTTCCAGGGCATCCGCGTGCCGGTCGACATGATCCTGAGCGGCTTCCAGCAGCTTCTGCTGGGCATGCCGGCGCCGATCGCCATTCTGGTGTTCTCGCTGCTCGCCTGGCAGGTCTCAGGCCTCGGCATGGGCGCCGCCACGCTGCTCTCCCTGGTTGCCATCGGCGCCATCGGCGCCTGGTCGCAGGCGATGGTCACGCTGGCGCTGGTGCTGACCGCGCTGTTCTTCTGCATTCTTATCGGCCTGCCGCTCGGCATCTGGCTGGCGCGCAGCAAGCATGCCGCCAAGGTGATTAGACCGCTGCTCGACGCCATGCAGACCACCCCGGCCTTCGTCTACCTGGTGCCGATCGTCATGCTGTTCGGCATCGGCAACGTGCCGGGCGTGGTGGTGACCATCATCTTCGCGCTGCCGCCGATCGTGCGCCTGACCATTCTGGGCATCAAGCAGGTGCCGGAGGATCTGATCGAGGCCGCCGAATCCTTCGGCGCCAGCCCGCGTCAGCTGCTGTTCAAGGTGCAGCTGCCGCTGGCGATGCCGACCATCATGGCCGGCGTTAACCAGACGCTGATGTTGGCGCTGTCGATGGTCGTCATTGCCTCGATGATCGCCGTCGGCGGTCTGGGCCAGATGGTGCTGCGCGGCATCGGCCGGCTGGACATGGGCCTGGCCGCCGTCGGCGGCGTCGGCATCGTGATCCTGGCGATCATTCTCGATCGCCTCACCCAATCGCTGGGGCGCGATCGCCGCAGCAAAGGCATCGGCCGCTGGTATCGCCGCGGCCCCATCGGGCTGCTGACTCGCCCGTTCATCAAACAAGCCTGACGCTTTTCCCGCCGGCGGCTGCGGCCCCGGCGGGCTATGACACCACCACATCGAAAAAAGGGGAAACACTATGCGCACTACGGGCATCTGGGCTCTCGCCCTGACGACGCTGATCGGCTCACAGAGCGTGAGCGCGGCAGATTTACCCGGTAAGGGGATCGCGGTACAGCCGGTGCAAAGCACCATTTCCGAAGAGACGTTCCAGACGCTGCTGGTCAGCAAGGCGCTGGAAAAATTGGGTTACGACGTGAAGGAACCGCGTGAAGTGGATTACAACGTCGCCTACACCTCGATCGCCTCCGGCGACGCGACCTTTATCGCGGTCAACTGGGATCCGCTGCACGCCGATCAGTACAAGGCCGCCGGCGGCGACGCCAAGTTCTACCGCGAAGGCGTCTACGTCAACGGCGCCGCGCAGGGCTACCTGATCGACAAGAAAACCGCCGAACAGTACCACATCACCAACGTCGAGCAGCTCAAGGATCCCAAGATCGCCAAGCTGTTCGACACCAACGGCGACGGCAAGGCCGATCTGACCGGCTGCACCCCGGGCTGGGGCTGCGAAGCGGTGATTAACCACCACATCAAGGCCTATGGCCTGAGCAATACCGTCGAACACAACCAGGGCAACTACGCGGCGATGATCGCCGACACCATCACCCGCTACAAAGAGGGCAAACCGGTGCTGTATTACACCTGGACGCCGTACTGGGTCAGCGATGTGATGGTGCCGGGGCGCGACGTGGTCTGGCTACAGGTGCCGTTCTCCTCCCTGCCGGGCGAGCAAAAGAACGTCGACACCAAGCTGCCTAACGGCGCCAACTACGGCTTCCCGGTCAACACCATGCGCATCGCCGCCAACAAGCAGTGGGCCGAAGCCAATCCGGCGGCCGCCAAGCTGTTCGCCATCATGAAGCTGCCGATCGCCGACATCAACGCGCAAAACCTGCGCATGCATGAAGGCCAGGCTTCGGAAGCCGACATCCAGAACCACGTCAACGGCTGGATCAAGGCGCACCAGGCCACCTTCGACGGCTGGGTGAAAACCGCCGCCGAAGCGGCGAAGCCGTAACCGCTCAGGGGCGCCGCCTGTGCCGCGCCCTTACCCCGCCATATCGATGCCGCTGAAATGCAAAAAGCGCTCGGCGATAGTCGACATGGGCTGCGGCCAAATGCAATACACCTGGCGCCGCGGCCCGTCTTCAATCGGAATCGACACCAGCGCGCTCAAGCGTTGCGCGGTCGAGATCGGTACGATGCCCGCCGCCAGCCCGCGCCGCACCAAATTCTCCAGCCATTCGATATGATCGATTTCAAAACTGACGTGCCGACGAATGCCCGCCGCCTGAAAGGCGCGATCGGTTTGGCGCCGCGCGCCGGTGCCGCTGTAGAAATCCACCAGCGGCACTTCCGCCAGCGCCTGCAGGTTCACCCGCTCGCGGCCGGCCAGCGGATGCTGCGGCGCCACCAGCGCCACCAGCGGCTCATCGGCCAACTGCCGGTGCGACATCGGCAGCAGATCGGCATCGCCCGGCCAGATGCCGACGAACGCCATATCGCATTTTTGCTGGCGTACGTCCTCCAGCAGCGCTTCGCTCATGCCGACGTACAGGCGGATATTCACCGCCGGATAGTGGCGATGAAACTTGTCGAGCCTTTCGGTCAGAGCCATCACGTTTATCGTTGAAATGGTGCCGATGGTCAGGGTGCCGGACACCGCGCCGTCGGCCGCCGTCACCTCCTCCACCAGCGCCTGCTGCGCCGCCAACAGGCGCTGCGCAGGGGCCACGAAAGCCTGGCCGGCGGGGGTCAACCGCACCCGACGCGAAGTGCGTTCAAACAGCGTACAGCCCAGCTCTTCTTCCAGTTTGGCGATCTGGTGGCTCAGCGCCGACTGCACCGTATGGCAGCGCTGCGCCGCCCGGGTAAAGTTCAGCTCTTCCGCCACCGCCAGCGCATAGCGGATCTGTTTCAGGTTCATGGCATCTATCTTGAAATGAGATAAATAAAATGAAAATTATACATTGGTTTCCCGGCGTGCGTTGCCGGATACTGCGCGCCATCTTCTTCCCGTGATGAAAAAACCATGAGCCAACAAAACGCCCACCCGGGCCTCAGCCCGGCGCTGACCGTGCTGATCGCCATCGCTACCGGCCTGGCGGTCGCCAGCAACTATTACGCGCAGCCGCTGCTGGAAACCATCGCCACCGGCTTCAACCTGTCGGTCAATCAGGCCGGCTTTATCGTTACCGCCGCGCAGCTCGGTTACGCCACCGGGCTGCTGCTGCTGGTGCCGCTCGGCGATATGTTCGAGCGCCGCGGGCTGATCGTGTTCATGACGCTGCTGGCCGCCGGGGGCATGCTGATCACCGCCACCTCCGCCACCCTGCCGATGATGATCCTCGGCACCGCGCTTACCGGGCTGTTCTCGGTGGTAGCGCAGATTCTGGTGCCGCTGGCCGCCACGCTGGCCCACCCGGAAAAGCGCGGCAAGACCGTCGGCATCATCATGAGCGGCCTGCTGCTCGGCATCCTGCTGGCGCGTACCGTCGCGGGGGCACTGGCGTCGTTTGGCGGCTGGCGCACCATCTACTGGGTCGCCAGCGTGCTGATGATCCTGATGGCGCTGATCCTGTGGCGCGCGCTGCCGCGCTATAAGCAACACTCCGGGCTGAACTACCCGCAGCTGCTGGCCTCGATCTTCAGCCTGTTCTGCCGCACGCCGCTGCTGCGCACCCGCGCCATCCTCGGCGCCCTGTCGTTCGCCAACTTCAGCGTGCTCTGGACCTCCATGGCCTTTCTGCTCGCCGCGCCGCCGTTCAACTATTCCGAGGGGGTGATCGGGCTGTTCGGCCTGGTGGGCGCCGCCGGGGCGCTGGCCGCTTCACGCGCCGGGCATCTGGCGGACAAGGGCAAAGCCGGATTGACCACCACCGTCGGCCTGGTGCTGCTGCTGCTGTCCTGGATACCTATCGCGTTCGCCAAACAATCGCTGTGGGCGCTGATCGCCGGCATCCTGATCCTCGATCTGGCGGTGCAGGCGGTACACGTCACCAACCAGAGCGTGATGTACCGCATCATGCCGGACGCGCGCAACCGCCTGACCGCCGGCTACATGACCAGCTACTTTATCGGCGGTGCCCTCGGTTCACTGCTCTCCGCCTCGGCCTATCAGCATGCCGGCTGGTACGGCGTGGCCGCCGCCGGCGGGGTGTTATGCCTGCTCAACCTGCTGACCTGGTGGCTCGGCAAGCACCACGATCCGCAGGGGCCGGCGACAATCTGATTATCGTGCAAATAGTCACTTAAGAAATTTATTAGCGGTGCAGGGTATAAACATTACTTACTCTCTGGTAATGTTCTGGGCATAAACTATTGAAGTCCTATCTACCCTGCGACCCACAACCATGCAAAGCCAAGCTGCAGACAGCCTCAATCCGCCCGCCGTCAGCGCCACCTTCGCCAACGGCGTCGTCGACAGTTTGCCGATCGTCATCGGGTATGTCCCGGTGGCGTTCGCCTTTGGCCTCAGCGCCGTCAAACTGGGCTTTTCCCCGCTGGAAAGCATTTTCTTCTCCTGCATTATCTACGCCGGCGCCAGCCAGTTCGTGATCACCGCCCTGTTGAGCGCCGGGATGTCGCTGTGGGTCTCCGCGTTAACGGTGATGGCGATGGATGTGCGCCACCTGCTCTACGGCCCGGCGCTGCGCCACCGCATCGTCTCGCGCATGTCGCCCGGTAAAACGGCGATGTGGGCCTTTGGCCTGACAGATGAGGTCTTCGCCGCCGCTACCGCCAGGCTGATGCGCAATAACCGCAGCTGGAGCGAAAACTGGATGCTGGGCATCGCGCTCTGTTCCTGGCTTTCCTGGGTGGCTGGCACCGCGCTCGGCGCGCTGTTCGGCAACGGCCCGCTGGAGCAGTTCCCGGTGATCGAAGCCTCGCTGGCCTTCATGCTGCCGGCGCTGTTTCTCAGTTTCCTGCTGGCCGCCTTCCGGCGCCCGCAGAGCCTGACCATTGCTGCCGCATTGGCCGGCGCGCTGCTCGGCGTGGTGCTGTTCTCCATTCCGGTCGCCATTTTGGCCGGCATCGGCGCCGGCTGCGTCGCAGCCCTGTTCCAGCCCGCCCCTGCGGAGGCCAACCATGAACACTGATGTGCTGGTGATCGGCCTGGTGGTGGGCTGCGCCAATTACCTGTTCCGTTATCTGCCGCTGCGGCTGGCGCCGGCGCGCGCCCAGCCCGGCCTCAAACGCGGTAAAGCCGCCCTGCTGCTCGACAGCATCGGCATCGCCTCGATCTGCGCCCTGCTGGTGGTCTCCAGCACGCCGGTCGTCATGCGCGAACCGGACAAGCTGCTGCCGACGTTGGCGGGGTTCGCCGCACTGGCGCTGTGCTTCTACCGCAGCAAAAGCATCATTCTGTCGACGCTGCTCGGCGCGACGGCCTTTGGCGTCACATTAAAGCTGTTAATGCTTTTCGGTCCGGGCTGACGCCGCTCCCGATCGTTTGGCTTCACTTTGGCGTTTTCATGCGTCACATCTTTACAAACACTGACAAATGACACGAATTGCTAAATTATCCGCACGGCTGAACATTTACATTATTAGTCACCGTCGTTACTATCTCGAACGAAATTAATGAGGCCCTAAATTATGGAAAGCTCGTTTGCCCCCATAGAACAAATGCTGAATTTCCGTGCCACCCGGCAGAAAGATTTCCCTTATCAGGAAATCCTGCTGACCCGCCTGTGCATGCACATGCAAGGCAAGCTGCTGGAAAACCGCAATAAGATGCTGAAGGCGCAGGGGATTAACGAAACACTGTTTATGGCGCTGATCACCCTGGATGCGCAGGAAAGCCACAGCATCCAACCTTCTGAGCTAAGCTCTGCCTTAGGCTCCTCGCGCACCAATGCGACCCGCATCGCCGACGAGCTGGAGAAACGCGGCTGGATCGAGCGCCGGGAAAGCGACAACGATCGCCGCTGCCTGCATCTGCATCTGACGCCGCAGGGGGAAGAATTTCTCAGTCAACTGCTGCCGCCGCAGCACCAATGTCTGCATTTCCTGTGGTCCACGCTGACCGACGATGAGCAAAAACAGCTGGAACAGCTGACGCGCAAATTGCTGGCACGTCTGGATCAAATGGAAATCACAGAACAGTTATCCTAATTCACAATTTCTGTTCAGGTACCTACTTATGCGATCCCCATTTAACTGGAGATTCACCCCGCTGTTCGCCGTGTTGCTGCTGGCCGGGTGTGCTTCGACCGATAATATTGCCCCGCAATCCACGCTGATGGATCCGCAGAGCCTGCAGTTGGCTCAGCCGAAAGTCAGTTCGCTGGCCGTCAGCCCGCAGTGGTGGCGCGCCCTCAAGGATCCGCAGCTGGACGCCTTGATGACGCAGACGCTGCAAAGCTCGCCGACCCTGCGGCAGGCCGCCGCCCGCGTGCGCGAAGCGCAGAGCGTGGTGGGTGAAGCCAGCGCCGCCAACGGGCCGAACCTGGATCTGAACGCCAGCACCCAACGCCAGCGCGTGCCGCAAAACGTCAATATGGGGCTGGGGTATCCGCATAAGCCGATCTACGAAAGCTCCAATTCGCTGGGGCTGAACCTGGCGTACGAGTTCGACTGGTGGGGCAAATACCGCAACCAGGTGAACGCCGCCAAGGCGCAGGTCAACGCCGCGCGCGCCGAGCAGGAACAGGCGGCGCTGACGCTGACCAGTTCGGTGGCGTCCGCCTATTATCAGCTGCAGAGCAACCTGGCGCTCGAGAAGCTGCTGCAGCAGGAAGTGAACAACAATGAGCGCCTGACCGCGCTGCGCCAACAGCGCTATCAGGCCGGCCTGACCGGCGTCGACGTGCCGCAACAAACCCAGGCACAGTCCGACGTCGCCAAGCAGCAGATCCTGCAGCTGCAATCGCAGATCGAGCAGCTCAGACACCAGCTCGCCGCGCTGGCCGGCCAGGGGCCGAACGCCATGCAGCACCTGCGTCAGGTGCCGTTGCCCGCAGACAACCTGATGGCGCCGCAGGGCGAGCTGACGGCGGATCTGCTGGGCAAACGCCCGGACATCGCCGCGCAACGCCAGCTGGTGGAGTCTTACAGCCAGCGCGTCAGCGCCGCGCGTAAAGAGTTTTACCCCAGCCTGACCATTTCAGCCTTCGCCGGCCTGATGACCACCAATACCAGTGGTACCAGCCCGAACCTGTTTGAAGCGGCCAGCCAGGCCTGGAACGTGATGCCGGCGATTTCGCTGCCGATCTTCCACGCCGGGGCGCTGCGCAGCAAGCTGGGCGAGGAATCCGCGCTGTATGACGAAGCGGTGGAATCCTACAACCAAACCATCCTGAATGCGGTACAGGAAACCGCCGACGCCATCACCATCCAGCAGAGCTCTGCGCAACAGCAGCTGCAGGCGGCGTCCGCGGCCCAGTCGATGCAACAGGTGTATCAGGTCGCCAACGCCCGTTACCAGGCAGGGATTATCGGGCGCGACGATCTGTTGACCAGCCAGACGCAGCTATTACAGCAGCAACAGGCGGAGTTGAATGCCAGCAGCAATTTACTGCAGGCGAAGATAGGACTGATCCGCGCGCTGGGCGGTGGCTATCAGGCCCCGGCCGCAGCGGATTCGAAAGCATAATAATATAAGGCTTGGAGAACACCATGAGCGCAAGCGCGGAAATCCAAAACCCGCAGCAGCCGAACGGCAAAAAGAAGCAGCGTAAATTTTGGCTGCTGTTGCTGACGGTTATTTTCATTGTTATAGGGGTGGCTTACTTAGTGTATTGGTTCCTGGTGCTGCGTCATCACCAGGAAACCGACGACGCCTACGTCTCCGGCAACCAGGTGCAGATCATGGCCCAGGTGTCCGGCAGCGTGAACAGCGTCAATTTCGACAACACCGACTACGTCAAGCAGGGCGACGTGCTGCTGACGCTCGATCCGACCGATGCCGAGCAGGCGTTTGAACGCGCCAAGACCGGCCTGGCCAACAGCGTGCGTCAGACCCACCAGCTGATCATCAACAGCAAGCAATATCAGGCCAACATCGCCCTGCGCAAGACCGATCTGAGCAAGGCCGAGAACGATCTGAAGCGCCGCGTGGTGCTGGGCAGCGTTGACGCCATCGGCCGCGAAGAGCTGCAACACGCTCGCGATGCGGTCGACAGCGCCAAGGCCGCGCTGGAAGTGGCGGTGCAGCAATACAACGCCAATCAGGCGATGGTGCTGAACACCCCGCTGGAACAGCAGCCGGCGATCCAACAGGCCGCCGCGCAGATGCGCGATGCCTGGCTGGCGCTGCAGCGTACCAAAGTGATCAGCCCGATCACCGGCTATGTCTCGCGCCGCAGCGTGCAGGTCGGCGCGCAGATCGCCGCCGGTTCGCCGCTGATGGCGGTGGTGCCGGCCGATCACATTTGGGTTGACGCCAACTTCAAGGAAACCCAGATCGCCAACATGCGCATCGGCCAGCCGGCGACGGTGGTCAGCGACGTCTACGGCGACGACGTGGTGTATCAGGGCAAAGTGGCCGGTATCGACATGGGCACCGGTAGCGCCTTCTCCCTGCTGCCGGCGCAAAACGCCACCGGCAACTGGATCAAAGTGGTGCAACGTCTGCCGGTGCGTATTGAGCTCGACGCCAAGCAGGTGGCCGATCATCCGCTGCGCATCGGTCTTTCTACGCTGGTGACCGTCGACACCGCCAACCTGGACGGCCGCGTGCTGGCCGACGTGGTGCGCGACAAACCGCTGTATCAGAGCGACGCGCTGGCGTTGAATCTGGCGCCGGTTAACCAGCTGATCGCCGACGTGATCCATGCGAACGCCGGCTAAGCGCGCGGGAGGCCATCTTGCCACAGAAACCGCTTGAAGGCGCCCAGCTTGCCTGGATGACGGTCGCGCTCGCCATGGCGACCTTCATGCAGGTGCTGGACTCCACCATCGCCAACGTGGCGATCCCCACCATTTCCGGTAACCTCGGGTCTTCCAACTCGCAGGGCACCTGGGTGATCACCTCGTTTGGCGTGGCGAACGCCATCTCGATTCCGATCACCGGCTGGCTGGCGAAGCGCTTCGGCGAAGTGCGGCTGTTCCTCTGGTCCACCGCGCTGTTCGCCCTCGCCTCCTGGCTGTGCGGCATCTCCAACAGCCTCGGCATGCTGATCTTCTTCCGCGTGATCCAGGGCGTGGTGGCCGGGCCGCTGATCCCGCTGTCGCAGAGCCTGTTGCTGAACAACTATCCGCCCGCCAAGCGAGCGATGGCCCTGGCGCTTTGGTCGATGACCGTTATCGTCGCGCCGATCTTTGGGCCGATCCTCGGCGGCTATATCAGCGACAACTACCATTGGGGCTGGATCTTCTTCATCAACATCCCGATCGGCGTCTTCGTGATCGTGGCGGCGATGGCGACGTTGAAGGGGCGGGAAACCAAAACCGAGATCAAACCGATCGACACCGTCGGCCTGGTATTGCTGATCGTCGGTATCGGTTCGCTGCAGATCATGCTCGATCAGGGCAAGGAGCTGGACTGGTTCAACTCGACCGAGATCATCACGCTCACCGTCGTCGCGGTGGTGGCGCTGCTGTTCCTGGTGGTGTGGGAGCTGACGGACGACCATCCGGTGGTGGATCTGTCGCTGTTCAAGTCGCGCAACTTCACCATCGGCTGCCTGTGTATCAGCCTGGCCTACATGCTGTACTTCGGCGCCATCGTGCTGTTGCCGCAGCTGCTGCAAGAGGTGTACGGCTATACCGCCACCTGGGCGGGGCTGGCGTCGGCGCCGGTTGGGCTGATCCCGGTGCTGCTGTCGCCGATCATCGGCAAGTTCGGCAATCGGCTCGACATGCGCCGGCTGGTCACCTTCAGCTTCATCATGTATGCCGTGTGCTTCTACTGGCGTGCCTATACGTTTGAACCGGGTATGGACTTCGGCGCTTCCGCCTGGCCGCAGTTTGTCCAGGGCTTCGCCATCGCTTGCTTCTTCATGCCGTTGACCACCATCACGCTGTCCGGCCTGCCGCCGGAACGCATGGCGGCGGCGTCGAGCCTGTCGAACTTCACGCGAACGCTGGCGGGGTCGATCGGTACCTCGATCACCACCACCCTGTGGACGCAGCGCGAATCGCAGCACCATTCGCAGCTGACGGAGTTCGTCAACCCGTACAACCCGCAGTCGCAGGAGATGTACCGGCAGCTGGAGCAGCTCGGCATGAGCAAACAACAAGCGTCGGCGTATATCGCCAACGAGATCACCGCGCAGGGCCTGATCATCTCCGCCAACGAGATCTTCTGGCTGTCGGCCGGGGTATTCCTGGTGCTGCTGGTGCTGGTGTGGGTGGCGAAACCGCCGTTCAGCTCCGGCGGCGGTGGGGGCGGCGGCGCTCACTAAGCTTCAATAAACGAAACGGGCGCCCTGGGGCGCCCGTTTTTTTATCCGACGTAGAACAGATTACGCCTGATTCTGACGCCACCAGTCCGCCAGCAGAATGCCGGTCGCTACGGAAACGTTCAGGCTTTCCACCTTGCCGGTGCCGCCGATAGACACGTTCATGTCGCCCTGCTGCCAGGCGCTGTCGCTCAGACCGTCACGTTCCTGGCCCAGCACCAGCACCATCTTGGCCGGCAGCTTGGCCTGCGCCAGCGCGGTGCCTTTGTGGCTGGAGGTGGTAACGATGGTGTAACCCGCCTTGCGGAAGGTGTCCAGCACCGACAGGAAATCGTCGGCGTTGATCGCCTTGATGTGCTCCGCGCCGCCTTCTGCGGTACGCACCGCCGCGCCGGATTCCAGCAGCGCCGGATCCTGCAGCAGCACGCCGTTGACGCCGAAGTGAGCGCAAGAACGGACGATAGCGCCCAGGTTATGCGGGTTACCCACTTCTTCCAGCGCCAGCACGCAGTCGGTCGCCGGTGCGCTTTTCAGGTAGGTCTGCGCATCCAGGCCCTGACGCTTTTTGATCAGGAAGCAGACGCCGCCGTGGTGCTCGGTGCCGGAAGCCTTGGCCAGCTCTTCCTCATCCACCACGTGGTAAGCCTTGCGGTTAGCCGCCATCCAGCGCAGCGCTTCGCGGAAACGCGGGGTGACCGACTGCACGAACCAAGCGCGCACGATCGCTTCCGGGCGGCTGGCGAACAGCGCCTGACAGGCGTTTTCACCGTAAACGCGGGTTTCTTCCGCGCGCTGGCGGCGCAGCTGTTCCGGATCGATAAAGCTTTTGCCGCTGATACCACCGTGATCGAACGCCGGCTCTTCATTCGGCGCGCGAGAAACGGTTCTCCACGGCGACTCGTTGCCACCGCGATCTTCAGTGCGCGCCGGACGGCGAGGACGATCGCTTTCACTGCGGCGGGAGTCGGCACCGCGGCGATCGTTGCCGCCGCGCGCCTTGTCTTGACCGGTGCGGCCGGAGCGCGCACCGTCAGCCGGACGGCCTTTGCCGGCCGGACGTTTATTCTTGTTGCGGTCGTCGCCGTTGTCATCGTCACTGCGGACGTACATCACTTTGACCTTACCGTTCTTGCCACTAAATGAATCGTTCATTGTCTTCTCCACCAACGCGCAGGGCGCGAAGATTACCTGATGTTGGTGCATGAAGCCACCAACTTGCGCTAAAAGCTCCCAACTATCACATCCATTGAACAAACCTCATTGTTCATGCGCCGGGTTTTGCCGATAATTGTCAGCATTAAAGAAACATCTCCGCAACTGCGTTGCGGGGACCATGCTTTCTCTGTACCCGAGGTCAACATGAATACAGTTTGTGCAGCTTGCAATGCCACCAACCGCGTGCCGGAAGAACGTTTGGCGGACAACGCGAAATGCGGCCGCTGCGGCCATGAGCTCTTCGACGGTGAAGTGATCAATGCCACCGCCGCCACGCTGGACCAGTTGCTGCAGGACGATCTGCCGGTCGTGGTCGATTTCTGGGCGCCGTGGTGCGGCCCGTGCCGCAGCTTTGCGCCGATCTTTGAAGACGTGGCCGAAGAGCGCGCCGGCAAAGTGCGCTTCGTGAAAGTGAACACCGAAGCCGAGCCGGAGCTGAGCGCCCGTTTCCGCATCCGCAGCATCCCGACCATCATGGTGTTCCGTCAGGGCAAGATGGTCGACATGCTCAACGGCGCGATGCCGAAAGCGCCGTTTGACAACTGGCTCAACGAGTTAGTGTGATTCGGCAAGTATAGGCCGTATCCCGCCATCGCGCGCGAACGCGCCTCGATCGAGCCCGCCCCTCCCGGCGGGCTTTTTTCTGCGTTACAATGGCGGTTTTTCCCCAGGATCGTTATGACCGACAACGCCGTACTTCGCCTGCGCCAATTCTGTTTAGACCGCGCCACCCGCCCTTTTCTGGCGCGCGGTTGCCGGGTGGCGCGTTGTCAGGGTTGCCTGCTGCCGCATAAAAACTGCCTGTGCGACACCATTCGCCCGCAGCAGGCCGGCAGCCGTTTCTGCCTGATCATGTTCGGCGCCGAGCCGCTCAAGCCCAGCAACACCGGCCGCCTGATCGCCGATATCCTGCCGGACACCCAGGCGTTCCTCTGGTCGCGCACCGAAGTCGATCCGGCCCTGCTGGCGGCCATCAACGATCCGGCGCGGCAGCCTTATGTGGTGTTCCCCGCTTCCTACGCCGACGCCGAACGGCCGGTGTTCAGCGAGCTGCCCGCCGGTGGCAAACCGCCGCTGTTCATCATGCTGGACGGCACCTGGGCGGAAGCGCGCAAAATGTTCCGTAAAAGCCCGTACCTCAATCAATTCCCGGTGTTTTCCCTCAACGTCGACGCGGCATCGGACTACCAGCTGCGCGAAGCCAGCCGCGCCGAGCAACACTGCACGGCGGAAGTGGCCGCCGCCCTGCTGCAACAGGCGGGCGATCTGCCGGCCGCCGACGGATTGAATCAGCATTTCCGCTATTTCCGTCAACAATATCTGGCGGGAAAACCGACCCGGCCGGAGGCACCGGTCACAGCAATGTAGCCAGAAAGCGCCTAAAATCAGGCGTAACGTTGCCAAAAGGAGCCGTGCATGAGCCAGCGAGGGTTAGAAGCGCTATTACGTCCCAAATCGATCGCCGTGCTGGGCGCTTCGCAGCAGCCCGGCCGCGCCGGCAACCTGATGATGAGCAACCTGCTGGCCGGCGGATTCGGCGGGCCCATCTTGCCGGTCACGCCGCGCTACAAAGCGGTCTGCGGCGTGATGGCCTACCCCGACGTCGCCAGCCTGCCGCTGACGCCGGATCTGGCGATCATCTGCACCCACGCCAAACGCAATCTGGCGCTGATTGAAGCGCTGGGCCAACGCGGCTGTAAAACCGCCATCGTACTCTCTTCGCCGCCGGAACAGTTTGCCGAGCTGAAGGCCTGCGCGCAGCGCTACGCCATGCGGCTATTGGGCCCCAACAGCCTGGGGCTGCTGGCGCCGTGGCAGGGCATCAACGCCAGCTTCTCGCCGGTGCCGATCCAAAAGGGCAAGCTGGCGTTTATCTCGCAGTCCGCCGCCGTGGCCAACACCATTCTCGACTGGGCGCAGCAGCGCGAAGTCGGCTTCTCTTACTTTATCGCGCTGGGCGACAGCCTGGACATCGACGTCGACGACCTGCTCGACTTTTTGGCGCGCGACAGCAAGACCAGCGCCATTCTGCTGTATCTGGAAAACATCAGCGATGCGCGGCGCTTTCTCTCCGCCTCGCGCAGCGCCTCGCGCAACAAGCCCATTTTGGTGATCAAAAGCGGCCGCAGCCAACAGGCGCAGCTGCTGCTCAACAGCCAGCTGGGGCTGGACGCCGCCTATGACGCCGCCATCCAGCGCGCCGGCCTACTGCGCGTGCAGGATACCCATGAGCTGTTCTCGGCGGTGGAAACCCTCAGCCATATGCATCCGCTGCGCGGCGAGCGGCTGATGATCGTCAGCAACGGGGCGGCGCCGGCGGCGATGGCGCTGGACGAACTGCTCGGACGCAACGGCAAGCTGGCCACGCTGAGCGATGAGAGCCTGGCGACATTGAGCGACGCGCTGCCGGATTTCATCCGCGCCGGCAATCCGCTCGACCTGCGCGACGACGCCACGCCGCAGCGCTTCCTGGCAGCAATCGAAGCGCTGCTCGACAGCCACGACTATGACGCGCTGCTGTTAATCCACGCGCCAAGTGCGGCGGCGCCGGGCACCGCCACGGCGGAACGGCTGATCGAGGCGCTGCACCGCCATCCGCGCGGCAAACGCATCACGCTGCTGACCAACTGGTGCGGCGAATACTCTTCGCAAGAGGCGCGCCGGTTATTTACCGAGGCCGCCATTCCCACCTACCGCACGCCGGAAGGCGCGGTGACCGCCTTTATGCATATGGTGGAATATCGCCGCAACCAGAAGCAGTTGAAAGAGACGCCAGCGCTGCCGGTCGGCCTCACCGCCAACACCGCCGACGCCCACCGCCTTATCCATCAGGCGCTGGCCGAAGGCGCCACCCAGCTGGATACCCACGAGGTGCAATCCATCCTGCAGGCCTACGATCTGAGCACCCTGCCGACCTGGATTGCCGAGGACAGCGCCGAAGCGGTACACATTGCCGAACAGATCGGCTACCCGGTAGCGCTGAAGCTGCGTTCGCCGGATATCCCGCATAAATCGGAAGTTCAGGGCGTCATGCTCTACCTGCGCACAGCGACCGAAGTGCAGCGCGCGGCGGAGGCGATCCTCGACCGCGTGAAGCGCACCTACCCCCAGGCGCGCATCCATGGCCTGCTGGTGCAGAGCATGGCCAACCGCGCCGGCGCCCAGGAGCTGCGCATCGCGGTAGAGCAGGATGCGATTTTCGGCCCGCTGATCATGCTGGGCGAAGGCGGCGTAGAGTGGCGCCAGGAAAATCAGGTGGCGGTCGCGCTGCCGCCGCTGAACATGGCGCTGGCGCGTTATCTGGTGCTGCAGGCGGTGAAAGGCGGCAAGATCCGCGGGCGCAGCGCGCTGCGACCTTTGGATATCCCTGGGCTGAGCCGCCTGCTGGTGCAGGTCTCCAACCTGATCCTCGACTGCCCGGAGATCGCCCGGCTGGATATTCACCCGGTGCTGGCCTCCGGCAGCGAGTTCACCCTGCTGGATGTTTCGATGCAGCTCGCGCCGTTCAGCGGCGATCCGCAGGCGCGGCTGGCGATCCGCCCTTATCCGCATGAGCTGGAAGAGACCATCGCGCTGAAAGACGGCAGCCAATGCCTGTTCCGCCCAATCCTGCCGGAAGACGAGCCGGCGCTGAAGCATTTCATCGATAGAGTGACCAAGGAAGATCTCTATTATCGCTACTTCAGCGAGATCAACGAGTTTACCCATGACGATTTGGCCAACATGACGCAGATCGACTACGATCGAGAAATGGCCTTTGTGGCGGTGCGCGCAGACGAGATCATCGGCGTGACCCGCGCGCTGTCCGATCCGGACAACACCGACGCCGAATTCGCCGTGCTGGTGCGTTCCGATCTGAAAGGCGTGGGCCTGGGCCGTCAGCTGCTGGAGAAAATGATCGCCTATGCGCGCGCTCATGGCCTGACTCGCCTGAGCGGCATCACCATGCCGAATAACCGCGGCATGATCGCACTGGCGCAGCGGCTGGGCTTTGGCATCGAGGTGCAGCTTGAGGACGGCATCGTCAATCTGACGCTGCCGCTGCAGGCCGCCGACGCGCAGTGACCTGCGTCGCAATGCGCTACGAATCCACCACTTAACGCCAAAACATACGCACAATCGAGGCAACTAATGGTATTATCGACCGATTATTCGGTTTATTGTTTTTAAGCCTGTGGCGTTCCGGCCATCAATCATGAGAGAAGAAACGCACTGTGATGTTGTCAAAATTTAAACGTAGCAAACATCAACAACACCTTGCACAACTGCCCAAACTCCCCCAGACGGTTGCTGATGTTCGTACGCTGTACGCGCCGTCCGACTTTCGCACCACGTTGCTGGACGCCATCGCCAACGCCACCCAACGTATCTATCTGGTGGCCCTGTATCTGGAGCATGACGACGCCGGGCGCGAGATCCTCAACGCGCTGTATCAAGCCAAGCAGCGGCGGCCCGAGCTGGAAATCTGCGTGCTGGTCGACTGGCACCGCGCACAGCGCGGGCGCATCGGCGCCGCCGCCGCCAATACCAACGCCGACTGGTACTGCGCCATGGCCAGCCAACATCCAGAGCAGTCGGTGCCTATCTACGGCGTACCGGTCAATACCCGCGAAGCGCTGGGCGTCCTGCACCTGAAGGGCTTCGTGGTCGACGATACCGTGATCTACAGCGGCGCCAGCATCAATGACGTCTATCTGCATCAGCATGAGAAATACCGTTACGATCGCTACCAGCTGATCACCAACGAGGCGTTGGCCGATACCCTGATCGATTACATCAAGCAGCATCTGCTCACCGCCGGCGCCGTACAGCGCCTCGATCGCAGCGATCGGCCGAAAAGCCCGGAGATCAAAAACGAGACCCGTCTGTTCCGTTTCGCCCTGCGCCGCGCCGGTTACCACTTCCGCGGTAAAGCCGGCAACGATGAGCTGGCGGTGACGCCGCTGGTTGGGCTTGGCAAGCAAAGCGTGCTGAATAAAACCATTCATCACCTGATGTCGTGCGCCGACCAGAAACTGACGCTGTGTACCCCCTATTTCAACCTGCCGGCGCTGCTGGTGCGCAACATCATTTATCTGCTGCGCCAGGGCAAACAGGTGGAGATCATCGTCGGCGACAAAACTGCCAACGACTTCTATATTCCGGAAGACCAGCCGTTCAAAATCATCGGCGCGCTGCCCTACCTGTACGAGATCAACCTGCGCCGCTTCCTGAGCCGCTTGCAGCGTTATGTCGACACCGGCCAGCTGATCGTGCGTCTGTGGAAGGATGGCGATAACAGCTATCACCTGAAAGGCATGTGGGTAGACGAAGAGTGGCAGCTGGTCACCGGCAATAACCTCAACCCGCGCGCCTGGCGGCTGGATCTGGAAAACGCCATTCTGATCCACGATCCCAAGCAGGAAATGCGCGAGCAGCGGCAAAAAGAGCTGGAATGCATCCGCACCCACACCACCGTGGTCGGCCATTATCAGGAGCTGCAAAGCATTCAGCAGTACCCGATCAAGGTGCGCAAGCTGATTCGCCGTCTGCGGCGCATCCGCATCGATCGGCTGATTAGCCGTATCCTGTAAGATGTACTCTGACCCCGGCCAAGGCCGGGGTTTTTATTACAGCTGTATCTCCTTGCCTTTGCGATGCAGCCGGAGTGAGACCAGCAACGCCAGCAGGCACATACCGGAAACGTACCAGAAGAAAGCGTTCTCCACGCCGAACGATTTCAGCGACAGCGCGACATATTCCGCCGAACCACCGAACAGGGCATTCGCTACCGCATAAGACAAGCCTACCCCTAACGCCCGCACCTCCGGCGGGAACATCTCGGCTTTAAGCAGCCCGCTGATCGCGGTGTAGAAGCTGACGACGAACAACGCCAGCACGATCAGGCCGAACGCCATAAAGGGATTGGTCACCTCTTTCAGGGCAAACAGGATCGGTACCGTCAACACGGTGGCCAATGCCGAGAAGATCAACATCGAACTGCGACGGCCGATTTTATCCGAGAACGCGCCGACCGCCGGCTGCAGCAACATGAAGACGAACAGCGCGACGGTCATGATGGCGCTGGCCAGCTTGGCGTCCATACCGGCGGTGTTCACCAGATATTTCTGCATGTAGGTGGTGAAGGTGTAGAAGGTCAGCGAACCGGCGGCGGTAAAGCCCAGCACCATCAGAAACGCTTTGCGGTTTTTCCACAGCCCCGTCAGCGAACCGGCATCCTTGTGGTTACGCGTCTTCGCATCGGAGGTTTCATTCAGCGAGCGGCGCAGGTACAGCGCCACCACCGCCAACAGCGCACCGAGCGCAAACGGGATACGCCAGCCCCAGGCCTTCAGCTCTTCACCGGACAATATTTGCTGCAAGATCACCAATACCAGCAGCGCCAGCAGTTGCCCGCCGATCAGCGTCACGTACTGGAACGAGGCATAAAAGCCACGTCGGCCCTTGATCGCTACCTCGCTCATATAGGTAGCGCTGGTGCCGTACTCGCCGCCCACCGACAGCCCCTGGAACAGGCGCGCAAGCAGCAGCAGCGCCGGTGCCCAGCTGCCGATCGATTCATATGTCGGCAGGCAGGCGATCACCAGCGATCCGGCGCACATCATGCAGACCGAAATCAGCATTGAGTTTTTTCGGCCGTGTTTGTCGGCAATATAGCCGAACAGCCAGCCGCCGATAGGCCGCATAAAGAAGCCGGCGGCGAACACCCCGGCGGTTTGCAGCAGCTGCGTGGTGCTGTTGCCCGCCGGAAAGAACGAGGCGGCAAAGTAAATGGAACAGAAGGAGTAAACGTAAAAATCAAACCACTCCACCAGATTGCCTGATGAAGCCCCGACGATAGCGAAAATGCGTTTCTTGTTATCCAGCGCCCCCTGTTCGACGCCGCGCTCACCCTCAAGAGCTGAGGTTGTTTCTGTCATGATATGTTCTCCGAGCCATAGCAATGATGAAATTCGGCTTCCTGCCGCCCTGGTTGTTACTTTATTGTTATTTATAAGTTAACAGCCAAACTTAATAGCGGACGAAGAATATCTGGAGTTCATTCAAAAAATGAATTGGTTTTGTGATGAATATAGAATCGTGAGATGAAAGATGAAGCGGGTTACAACGGGGATTTTCCATTTTACGCATAGCAAAAAGCCCTGAACGTCAGTTCAGGGCTTTTGGCTTTGTTTGATGCCTGGCAGTGTCCTACTCTCGCATGGGGAGACCCCACACTACCATCGGCGCTACGGCGTTTCACTTCTGAGTTCGGCATGGGGTCAGGTGGGACCACCGCGCTATTGCCGCCAGGCAAATTCTGTTTCATTCCAACCGCTTCACTCTCGTGTCGCCATCAGAACCAATCTCGGAACTTCGCTGAAAATCTCTCTAAAACACCTTCGGTGTTGTAAGGTTAAGCCTCACGGATCATTAGTACTGGTTAGCTCAATGCATCGCTGCACTTACACACCCAGCCTATCAACGTCTTAGTCTTAAACGTTCCTTCAGGGGCCTTGAAGGCCCAGGGAAGACTCATCTTGAGGCAAGTTTCGCGCTTAGATGCTTTCAGCGCTTATCTTTTCCGCACTTAGCT
>NZ_FCJA01000014.1:0-91392 GCF_001537385.1 Serratia sp. 2880STDY5682894
CACGAGAGTGGCGCGGTTGGAATGAAACAGAATTTGCCTGGCGGCAATAGCGCGGTGGTCCCACCTGACCCCATGCCGAACTCAGAAGTGAAACGCCGTAGCGCCGATGGTAGTGTGGGGTCTCCCCATGCGAGAGTAGGACACTGCCAGGCATCAAATTAAGCGTGCTGATATGGCTCAGTTGGTAGAGCGCACCCTTGGTAAGGGTGAGGTCCCCAGTTCGACTCTGGGTATCAGCACCACTTTATTTAAAGTGGGTTTAGAAGTTCGGCAGAAAAAAGAATTTGCTTGGCGGCAATAGCGCGGTGGTCCCACCTGACCCCATGCCGAACTCAGAAGTGAAACGCCGTAGCGCCGATGGTAGTGTGGGGTCTCCCCAT
Source organism: Serratia sp. 2880STDY5682894 (assembly GCF_001537385.1). NCBI lineage: Bacteria > Pseudomonadati > Pseudomonadota > Gammaproteobacteria > Enterobacterales > Yersiniaceae > Serratia > Serratia sp. 2880STDY5682894. The sequence continues at coordinate 381 of NZ_FCJA01000014.1, forward strand.
GCGAGAGTAGGACACTGCCAAGCATCAAATAAAACAACAAGCCTCATGCGAAAGCATGGGGCTTTTTGTTTTGTCTGTTATTTGGTGTTCTGCTCGAGCATGGGCATGCGAAAGGCCCGTCGGGAACGGGCCTTAACGCCGCTTGCGGCGGCCCCGCAGGGGAGAGTCTCAGGATGAGACGAATACTGTAGGACACTGCCAAGCATCAAATAAGCCAAGAGGCCATCCGAAAGGATGGCCTTTTTGCTTTTCAGTCCCTTTACTCCCCCTCCTCATATCTTGGCGCAGAGCGCGCAATGAAACATTTTCACCTTTCCGCCGAATGCTCGACATCGACGGAAAAAAACGCTATCTTCGGGCATCTAGAAGTCTAAACGTATAAATGGATGTGTGAGGGTTAAGCAATGCCGATTCGTGTTCCTGATGAGTTACCTGCGGTCAATTTCTTGCGCGGTGAGAATGTCTTCGTGATGACATCCTCGCGGGCAAAAACACAGGAAATCAGGCCACTGAAAGTGCTGATCCTCAACCTGATGCCAAAGAAGATCGAAACGGAAAACCAGTTTTTGCGCCTGCTGTCCAACTCGCCGCTGCAGATTGATATCCAGCTGCTGCGTATCGATAGCCGCGAATCGAAGAACACGCCGGCCGAGCATCTGAATAACTTCTACTGCGACTTCGAGGATATCCAGAACGAGAACTTCGATGGTTTGATCGTTACCGGCGCGCCGCTGGGGCTGGTCGATTTCTGCGATGTTGCCTACTGGCCGCAGATCGAGCGCGTGATCGACTGGGCCAAGCACCACGTTACCTCCACGCTGTTCGTGTGCTGGGCGGTACAGGCGGCGTTGAATATTCTGTATGGCATTCCCAAGATGACGCGCGAGGTGAAGCTCTCCGGCGTTTATCCGCACCAAACGCTGCAGCAGCATGCGTTGCTGACACGCGGCTTCGACGAAAGCTTCCTGGCGCCGCATTCACGCTATGCCGATTTCCCGACCGAGGTGATCCGTCAATATACCGACCTGGATGTTCTGGCCGAATCCGAGCAGGCCGGCGCCTACCTGTTTGCCAGCAGGGACAAGCGCCTGGCGTTTGTCACCGGCCATCCGGAATACGATACGCTGACCCTGGCAGGAGAGTATTGTCGCGATAACGAAGCCGGCCTCGATCCCGCCGTTCCACTCAACTACTTCCCCGATGACAACCCCGCACTGACACCGAAAGCCACCTGGCGCAGCCATGGCCATCTGCTGTTCTCCAACTGGCTCAACTATTACGTCTACCAGATCACGCCGTATGATCTGCGCCATATGAATCCGACGCTCGACTGATTTTTTCTGCTCGCCGGCGGCTGAATCGAGGCCGCCGCGCCGTTGATCCTCTGAACGATCCTCTTTTTCTCCGTCACACCTCCTTAAAGTCCATTGTTAAACAAGGCGTTAGCGCATCTTTATCACTCTGATGGAAGCGATTTCCTTACCTGTCATTATTGTTATTTTATCTAACCAATTGATAATAAAGTGTTAATAAAATATTTAATAATAAAATGGAAATGGTTTTTGATTTTTATTTTTTGTTGAGTATTCTTAGAGCTATCGGGATGAGATCTGACCAGTTGAGGATCGTTTCATCCGCCCTGATCCACAGTGATTTCTGATGAAAATGCGCCGGTCGCGCGAGCGCAACGATGGGAAGGAGCAAGGTCATGACACAACAGATAGCAGGCACGGAGTTAAGGTTTACGCAGGGTTTCGCCGCAGCGGAGCGCCAGGTGTTGACCGATGAGGCGGTTGAATTCCTGGCGGAACTGGTGGGGAAATTCACGCTGCGGCGCAACGAGCTGCTGGCGGCGCGTGTCCGCTGGCAGCAAAATATCGATCGCGGCGAACTGCCGGGATTTATTTCGGAAACCACTTCCATTCGTGAAGGTGACTGGCAGATCCGCGGCATTCCACAAGATTTGCGTGACCGCCGGGTCGAGATCACCGGGCCGGTTGAGCGCAAGATGGTGATCAATGCGCTTAATGCCAACGTAAAAGTATTCATGGCGGACTTCGAAGACTCGCTGGCGCCAAGCTGGGACAAAGTCATCGACGGCCAAATTAACCTGCACGATGCGGTTAACGGCACCATTTCCTACACCAATGAAGCAGGCAAAATCTACCAGCTGAAACCGAACCCGGCGGTATTGATCGCTCGCGTGCGCGGCCTGCATTTGCCGGAAAAACACGTGCTGTGGCGTGATGAAGCCATTCCCGGCGGCCTGTTCGATTTCGCGCTGTACTTCTACCACAACTATCGCCAGCTGCTGGCCAAGGGCAGCGGGCCGTATTTCTATCTGCCGAAAACCCAGTCCTGGGAAGAGGCGGCCTGGTGGAGTGATGTCTTCAGCTTTACCGAGGATCGTTTCGATCTGCCGCGCGGCACCATCAAAGCGACCGTGCTGATCGAAACCCTGCCGGCGGTGTTCCAGATGGACGAAATTCTCTACCACCTGCGCGACCACATCGTCGGCCTGAACTGCGGCCGCTGGGATTACATCTTCAGCTACATCAAAACGCTGAAGAATCATGGCGATCGCGTGCTGCCGGATCGTCAGTCGGTGACCATGGAGAAACCTTTCCTCAGCGCCTATTCGCGTCTGTTGATCAAAACCTGTCACAAGCGCGGCGCGTTCGCCATGGGCGGTATGGCGGCGTTTATCCCGAGCAAAGACGCCGAGAAAAATGACTGGGTGTTGAATAAGGTACGGGCGGACAAAGAGCTGGAGGCCAGCAACGGCCACGACGGCACCTGGGTGGCGCACCCGGGGCTGGCGGATACGGTGATGGAGGTATTTGGCAAAGCATTGGGCGATCGCCAAAACCAGCTGGAGGTGCTGCGTGAGCAAGACGCGCCGATCAGCGCCGCACAGCTGCTGGCACCGTGCGACGGCGAACGCACCGAGGCGGGGATGCGCGCCAATATCCGCGTGGCGGTGCAGTACATCGAAGCCTGGATCTCCGGCAACGGTTGCGTACCGATTTACGGTTTGATGGAAGATGCGGCGACGGCGGAAATCTCCCGTACGTCAATCTGGCAGTGGATCCACCACGAGAAGAGCCTGAGCGACGGGCGTCCGGTCACCAAGGCGCTGTTCCGCCAGATGCTGCAAGAAGAGATGTTGGTGGTGCGTGAAGAAGTGGGGGAAGCGCGCTTTAACGCCGGCCGGTTCGAAGAGGCGGCGCGCCTGATGGAGCGCATCACCACGCAAGATGAATTAATCGATTTCCTGACGCTGCCCGGCTATGAGCTGCTGGCCTGAGTTTTCCCAATCAACCCTACACGACTGAAAGGATAAAAATTATGTCTACCTCTCGCTCTCAACAGATCCAGCAGCTGGAACAGGAATGGAAATCGGCCCGTTGGGAAGGCATCACTCGCCCTTACAGCGCCGAAGACGTGATCAACCTGCGCGGTTCGGTCAACCCGGAATGCACCCTGGCGCAAAACGGCGCCGCCAAACTGTGGGCATTGTTGAACGGCAAGGCGCGCAAAGGCTACGTGAACTGCCTGGGCGCGCTGACCGGCGGCCAGGCGCTGCAGCAGGCCAAAGCCGGCGTCGAGGCTATCTACCTGTCCGGTTGGCAGGTGGCGGCGGACGCCAACAGCGCGGCGGCCATGTACCCTGACCAGTCGCTGTATCCGGTGGACTCGGTGCCGAAGGTCGTCGAGCGCATCAACAATACCTTCCGCCGCGCCGATCAGATCCAATGGGCTAACCAGATTGAGCCGGGCAGCAAAGGCTACACCGATTATTTCCTGCCGATCGTCGCCGATGCGGAAGCCGGCTTCGGCGGCGTGCTGAACGCCTTCGAGCTGATGAAAGCGATGATCACCGCTGGCGCCGCCGGGGTGCACTTTGAAGACCAGCTGGCGGCGGTGAAGAAATGCGGCCATATGGGCGGCAAAGTGCTGGTGCCGACGCAAGAAGCGATCCAGAAACTGGTCGCCGCGCGCCTGGCGGCCGACGTGCTCGGCGTGCCGACGCTGGTGATCGCCCGCACCGACGCCGATGCGGCCGATCTGCTGACTTCCGATTGCGATCCGTATGACAGCGCCTTCGTCACCGGCGAGCGCACGGCGGAAGGCTTCTTCCGTACCCATGCCGGCGTCGAGCAGGCGATCAGCCGCGGCCTGGCTTACGCCCCTTACGCGGATATGGTGTGGTGCGAAACCTCAACGCCGGATCTGGATGCCGCTCAGCGCTTCGCCGACGCCATCCACGCCAAATACCCGGGCAAGCTGCTGGCCTACAACTGCTCGCCGTCGTTCAACTGGAAGAAGAACCTCGACGACCAGACCATCGCCCGCTTCCAGCAGGCGCTGTCGGACATGGGCTACAAGTATCAGTTCATTACGCTGGCGGGCATCCACAGCATGTGGTTCAACATGTTCGACCTGGCGCACGCCTATGCGCAGGGCGAGGGCATGAAACACTACGTCGAGAAGGTGCAGCAGGCGGAGTTCGCCGCGGTGGATCGCGGCTACACCTTCGCGTCGCACCAGCAAGAGGTGGGTACCGGCTACTTCGACAAGGTCACCACCATCATTCAGGGCGGCGCCTCTTCGGTCACCGCGCTGACCGGTTCGACGGAAGAACAGCAGTTCTGATGCGGCAAGCTTGAAGACGTTTCACCCGGAGCCTGCATGCGCAGGCTTCTTTTTCTGGCGGGGGTAAGGATGGCGGCAAAACTGGAGTTGTTGATCGCACAGACGATCCTGCAGGGCTTCGATGCGCAGTACGGCCGCTTTCTGGAAGTGACCGCCGGCGCGCAGCAGCGCTTCGAGCAGGCGGACTGGCCGGCGGTGCAGCAGGCGATGAAAAAGCGCATCCATCTGTACGACCATCACGTCGGCCTGGTGGTGGAGCAGCTCAAATGCATCACCGGGCAGAAATACTTCGACGCCGACTTCCCCAGCCGGGTCAAAGCGGTCTATATCGACCTGCTGCCGGACTATCCGCGTTTCGAGATCGCCGAAAGCTTTTTTAACTCGGTCTACTGCCGGCTGTTCAAGCACCGCGATCTGACGCCGGACAAGCTGTTCGTCTTCAGTTCGCAGCCGGAGCGGCGCTTTCGCGATATTCCGCGTCCGCTGGCGCGCGATTTCACGCCCAATGGCGATCTGCCGGCGATGCTGCGCAGCGTACTGAGCGATCTGCCGCTGCGTCTGCCGTGGGAGGATTTGACGCGCGATATTCGCTACATCACTCAGGCGCTGCAACGCGCCTTCAGCGCACAGCAGCTGGCGGGGGCAACCTTCCAGATCGCCAACGAACTGTTCTACCGCAACAAGGCCGCCTGGCTGGTCGGCAAGCTGCGCCTGGCCGACGGCGTTTATCCGTTCTTGCTGCCTATCCACCACAGCGAATCGGGCGCGCTGTTTATCGACGCCTGCCTGACCGGTAAGGCCGAGGCCAGCATCGTCTTCGGCTTCGCCCGTTCTTATTTCATGGTCTACGCGCCGCTGCCGGCGGCGATGGTGGAGTGGCTGCGTGAGATCCTGCCGGGCAAAACCACCGCCGAGCTGTACATGGCGATCGGCTGCCAGAAGCATGGCAAAACCGAATGCTATCGCGAATACCTGACCTTTATGGCGCAGTCGCAGGAGCAATTTATCATCGCGCCGGGGGTGAAGGGCATGGTGATGCTGGTGTTCACCTTGCCGTCTTTCGACCGGGTATTCAAAGTGATCAAGGACGAGTTCGCCCCGCAAAAAGAGGTGACGCAGGCGCAGGTGATGGCCTGCTATCAGCTGGTGAAAGAGCACGATCGCGTCGGGCGCATGGCGGATACCCAAGAGTACGAGAATTTCGTCGTCGACAAGGCGCGCCTCAGCCCGGCGCTGTTGGCGGAACTGCAGCGCGAAGTGCCGGGCAAACTGGAAGATCTCGGCGATCGCATCGTGATCAAGCACCTGTATATGGAACGGCGCATGACGCCGCTGAACCTGTATCTGGAGCAGGCCAACGATCAGCAGATGCGCGATGCGATCGAAGAGTACGGCAATGCCATCAAGCAGCTGGCCGCCGCCAATATCTTCCCCGGCGACATGCTGTTCAAGAACTTTGGTGTGACGCGCCACGGGCGGGTGGTGTTCTACGACTACGACGAAATTTGCTACATGACCGAGGTTAACTTCCGCGACATTCCGCCGCCGCGTTATCCGGAGGACGAGCTGGCCAGTGAGCCGTGGTACAGCATCGCGCCCAACGACGTGTTCCCGGAGGAGTTCCGCCACTTCCTGTGCGGCGATCGGCGCATTCGGCAGGTGTTTGAGGAGTTGCACAGCGATCTGTTTACCGCTGAGTATTGGCGCGGGTTGCAGCAGCGCATCCGCGAGGGGCACGTGGAAGACGTGTTCGCTTACCGCAAGAAGCAGCGGTTCAGCCAGCGCAGCGGGGCGGCGCTGCCGGCCGCCACCGCTGCGATGTAAATCAGGCCTGGGCGCCCGCGACGGCGGCGCGCGCCAGTTCGGTGATGCGGGCGTAGTCGCCGCTTTCCAGCGCGTCCGCCGGCACCAGCCAGGAGCCGCCGATGCACAGCACGCTTTTCAGCGCCAGATAGCTGCGGTAATTGTCCGGTGAGATGCCGCCGGTCGGGCAGAAGCGCACCTGCGGGAACGGGCCGCCGATCGCCTGCAGTGCTTTTACGCCGCCGTTGGCTTCCGCCGGGAAGAATTTAAACTCGCGCAGGCCGTAATCCATGCCCAGCATCAGCTCGGAAACGGTGCTGATGCCCGGAATAAGCGGAATGGACCCGGCGGTGGCCGCCTTGAGCAGCTCGTCGGTCAGCCCCGGGCTGATGGCGAACTGCGCACCGGCCTCGGTCACTTCACGCAGCTGCTGGGGATTGATCACGGTACCGGCGCCGATGATCGCTTCCGGCACTTCTTGGGCGATGGCGCGAATGGCGTCCATGGCGCAGGCGGTGCGCAGCGTCACTTCCAGCACCCGCACGCCGCCGGCGACCAGCGCTTTCGCCAGCGGTACCGCATGTTCCAGCTTGTTGATCACGATGACCGGCACCACCGGCCCCGCCGTCAGGATCTGCTCGGCGCTTGTTTTCCATTGGTTCATGATGACGTTCTCCTCTGTGGCCGCCGCCAGGCGGCGATGCGGCCAGGCTATCGATTAAAATTTGATGCAGCAGGCGCCCTGCTCGGCGCCGGACAGCTGGCTGCGCAGCGCGCCGAACAGCTCGCGGCCGCAGCCGATGTGTTCTGCGCTCAGATCGGGTTGGCATGGCGCGCGCTGGGCCAGTTCGTCGGCGTCGACCAGCACCTGCAGCTCGCCGCTGCGGCCGTTGACGCGGATCGGATCGCCGTCGCGCACTTTCGCCAGCAGGCCGCCGGTATAGGCTTCCGGGGTGACGTGGATGGCGGAAGGCACCTTGCCGGAGGCGCCTGACAGGCGGCCGTCGGTCACCAGCGCCACTTTGAAGCCGCGATCCATCAGCACGCCCAGCGGCGGCATCAGCTTGTGCAGCTCCGGCATGCCGTTGGCTTGTGGCCCCTGGAAGCGCACCACCACCACGCAATCGCGATCCAGCTTGCCGGCTTCGAACGCCGGCACGATGTCGTGCTGGCTGTCGAACACCACCGCCGGCGCTTCGATAATCTGGTTGTCGGCGGGCACCGCCGAGGTTTTCATCACCGCACGGCCCAGATTGCCGGCCATCACTTTGGTGCCGCCGTGATGCTCAAACGGCTGAGCGACGCTGGCGATCACGCTGGTGTCGAGCGAACCGGCCACGCCTTCACGCCACACCAGCTGGCCATTATCCAGCCAGGGTTCCTGGGTGTAGCGGTGCAGGCCGAAACCGGCCACGGTGTGCACGTCTTCGTGCAGCAGCCCATGTTGCAGCAGCTCGCGCACCACCAGCGGCACGCCGCCGGCGGCCTGGAACTGGTTGATGTCGGCCGGGCCGTTCGGATAGATGCGGCACAGCAGCGGCACCGCCTCCGACAGTTCCGAGAAATCGTCCCAGGTAATGATGATGCCTGCTGCGCGCGCCATCGCCACCAGATGCATGGTCAGGTTGGTGGAGCCGCCGGTGGCCAGCAGCGAGACGATGCCGTTTACCACCACTTTCTCGTCCACCAGGCGGCCGATCGGCAGGTAGTTGCCGGCGGTGTCGGTCAGTCGCGTCACCTGGCGCGCGGCGGCGTCGTTCAACGCATCGCGCAGCGGCGTGTCCGGATGTACGAAAGAGGAGCCCGGCAGGTGCAGGCCCATCACTTCCATCACCATCTGGTTGGTGTTGGCGGTGCCGTAGAAGGTGCAGGTGCCGATGCCGTGATAGGACGCGGCCTCGGCTTCCAGCAGAGCCAGGCGGTCGGCTTTGCCCTCGGCGTACAGCTGGCGCACGCGTACCTTTTCCTTGTTGGGTAAACCGCTGCTCATCGGGCCGGCCGGCACGAACAGCGCGGGCAGGTGGCCGAAGGAGAGGGCGGCCATCACCAGCCCGGGCACGATCTTGTCGCAGATGCCGAGGAACAGCGCGCCGTCGAACATGTTGTGCGACAGGCCGACGGCGGCCGACATGGCGATCACGTCACGGCTCATCAGCGACAGCTCCATGCCGTCCTGCCCCTGCGTCACGCCGTCGCACATCGCCGGCACGCCGCCGGCTACCTGGCCCACGGCGCCCACCGCCTGCAGCGCCTGTTTCAGCCGCTGCGGGTAGTGTTCGTACGGCTGGTGGGCCGACAGCATGTCGTTATAGGCGGTGATGATGGCGATATCGCTGCGCACCATGTTTTTCAGCGCCGTCTTGTCATCGGGCTGACAGGCGGCGAAGCCGTGGGCCAGGTTGCCGCAGGCCAGCTGCGCGCGGTGGACGGTTTGGGAACGGGCCGCTTCGATACGCGCCAGATAGGCGGCACGGCTGGCCTGGGAACGGTGGGTGATGCGCTGTGTGACACGGGACAAGGTTGGGTTAATCATGCCTTCCTCACATTGCTGTTGTTATAGTCGCCGCCTGTGGCGGTGCCCCCGGTGGTGATTTGCAGCCCTGGTGTGCAAGGCCGGGGGCGATTTGGGATTTTAAAACATCGTGAATGCCATCATGCCGATAGCGCCGCCGACGCTGCCCAGAATCGTTTCCATCACCGTCCAGGTTTTCAGCGTTTGCAGTTCGTTGGCGCCGGTGAATTTGCCGAACAGCCAGAAACCGGCGTCGTTGACGTGGCTCAGCACGATGGAGCCGCCGGCGATGCAGATAGCCAGCGCGGCCAGCTGCCCGCCGTTCAATCCGAGCTGGCTGGTGACCGGCAGCACCAGGCCGACGGTGGTCAGGCAGGCGACGGTGGCCGAGCCCTGAATCACCCGCACCATGGCGGAGAGCGCAAAGGCGGCCACGGCGATCGGCAGGCCGGCGCCGATCATGGCGTCACCCAGCGCCGGCCCTACGCCGGAATCCACCAGGATCTGTTTGAACACCCCGCCGGCGCCGGTCATCAGTAGGATGATCCCGGCCGGTTGCACCGCGGCGGAGCAGATGGCCAGCGTCTGTTCGTTGCTCATGCCGCGCGGTTTCGCCAGGCCGTAAATCACGATCAGGCAGGCCAGCAGAATGGCGGTAAACGGGTGGCCGATAAACTCCAGCCACTGCTGCAGCTGTGAACCCGGAGTGACCAGCCGCGCGCCGATGGTTTTCATGCCGACCAGCACCAGCGGGCACAGCACCAGCGCCAGGCTGAAGCCGAATGACGGCAGATTGCCCTTGGTCAGCGTCGGCTCGTTCTCTTCCGGTGGCATTGGCCAGTTGACGAAGCGGCTGATAAAGCTGCCGTACAGCGGGCCGGCGATCAGCATGCCGATCACCGCCGCCACCAGGCCGATGGCGATCATCCAGCCGAAGTCGGCCTTCATCTGCGAAGCCAGCAGCATCGGCACCGGCCCCGGCAGCAGGAAGGAGGCGGCGGCGGCCACGCCGGCGAACAGCGGGATCGCCAGCTTGACGATATTGCCGTCGGTGCGGCGCGCCACGGCGAACACGATGCCGATCAGCAGCACCACCGCCACGTCGAAGAACAGCGGCAGCGCGCAGATCAGGCCGGCGATGCCGAGCGCATAGTGCGCCTTGCTTTGTCCGAATCGTTTCAGCAATTGCGCCGCAATTTGATCGAGCGCGCCGACCTCATGCAGGATCTTGCCGAACATCGCCCCCAGCGCCACCACGATCGCCAGAAAGCCCAGCGTGTCGCCCATGCCTTTTTGCATGGTGTCTGCGATATGGTCCAGCGGCATGCCGGAGAAAATGCCGGCGGCGATGGACACCAGCATCAACGCGACGAAGGCGTGCATGCGCGCCTTCATCACCAGGAATAACAGCAGTAAAACCGAGCCGACTGCGGTACCGACCAGCGTAACGGTACTCACGCGCACACGTCCTGCGGCAGGAAGCTCTGGATATGGCGCACGGTATCGGCGATCACCGCGTCCAGCGGTTGGTTGATGTCGATCGCCATCACGTCGCTTTCGTCGGCGCCCGGTTGCTCCAGCGCGGCGAACTGGGTGACCAGCATCTGCGGTTTGAAGAAGTGGCCGTTACGCGCCGCCAGGCGGGATTCGATCACTGGGAACTCGCCGTGCAGGTAGATAAACGACAGGTTGCCGTTGCCGGCGCGCAGGCGGTCGCGATACTGCTTTTTCAGCGCCGAGCAGACGATGATCGACACGTTGTTGGTGCGCTGCATGGCGAAGGCGGCGTCGTTGAGCGCGGCCAGCCACGGCGCGCGGTCGTCGTCGTTCAACGCGTCGCCGGCGGCCATCTTCAGGATGTTGCTGCGCGGATGCAGGAAGTCGCCGTCGAGGAAACCGGCGGAGAGTTGGCGGGCCGCGGCGGCGGCGACGGCGGACTTGCCGCTGCCGGAAACGCCCATAACGACGTAAATGCGATTTTGATTGTTGGTCATGGCTTGGCTCCAAAACACCGGGTGACGTTACCTTCGTTCAGCTTGATTGTTACCGGTAACATGTTATCGGTAACATTGTCGAAGGAAGTGTGAGCGGTTGCAATGGGCTTTCGCCGTGAGGATCGTTAACTGTGATCGGCTTCAAGCTTTTTTCCCGTGTGCTAAACAGGATGCCGATAGCCTGTTACATGCTGACAACAGAGCAAGGAATCGGGAGAGAGGGCGCGCAGGGGCGCCCTCGGAGGGGTAGGATCAGCGCACGCCGCCGTAGGCCAGGCTGATCTCTTTCGCCGCGTGGATCACCAGCGCCCCCAGTTCGATCACGCGATCGTCGGTGATGCGCGACACCGGGCCGGAGATGGAGATGGCGGCGAAGGCTTCACGGTGCTCGTCGAAGATACAGGCCGCCACGCAGCGCAGGCCGAGCGCGTGCTCTTCGTCGTCAAAGGAGAAGCCCTGTTTGCGGATCTGCGCCAGCCCCTCTTTCAGGTTGTGCGGCGTCAGGGTGTGCGGCGTGTAGGTATGCATGCCTTTCTTGTGCAGCAGTTTGGTCACCTGATCGTCCGGCAGGGTGGCGAGGAACGCCTTGCCGGCGCCGGAGGCGTGCATCGGCAGTTTACCGCCGATCGGCGCCGACATGCGCATCAGCGCCGTACACTGCACCTGATCGATGATGATTGCCTGGTACTCGCTGGTATCCAGCACCGCCAGGTTGACGGTTTCGCCGGACTCTTCCATCAGGCGCCGCAGCGTCGGATGCACCATCGCCAGCAGGTTGCGGCTTTGCAGGAAGCTGCTGCCGACCACAAAGGCGTGCGAGCCGATGGTCCACAGGCCGAGATCGCCGACCTGACGCACGAATCCCTGCTGCTGCATGGTGGTGAGCAGGCGGTGGGTGGTGGAATTCGGCAGGCCGGCCTGCTGCGCCAGATCGGTCAGCGCCACGTTGCCCTGGGCTTCCGAAATGTATTCCAACAGCTTCAGGCCACGGGTCAACGATTGTACCTGGCCGGTCGCCGCACTGGCGGCCGGGGCTGCTGCGCGGGGCTTCTTGCCGCGTTTGGCGGGAGCAGGGGTGGCCATGGGTGAGATTCCTTTTTCCGTATGATGGAATTCATTTTCGTTTTTTGTCGATGAATTGCAAGTCGCCGCCAGCTCATCGGAGGTGTTGGCGCACAACCTGAAAAACTCTCAATTGTCGCCTGGCCCTTTGTCCCTACAAGCTGTGCTAGGATGACTCGTTGGTTTTTGCGGCAGTTGAGCGATGGGCTGGATGGCAATGGAAGGGGTTACAGTGACGAATCGAGTAGAACAACTGCGCCGCCAGTTAGCGCAGCGCATTTTGGTGTTGGACGGCGGCATGGGTACCATGATCCAGAGCTACCGTCTGGACGAGCGCGATTTCCGCGGTGAGCGTTTCGCCGACTGGCGCAGCGATCTGAAAGGCAATAACGATCTGCTGGTGCTGACCAAGCCGGAAGTGATCACCGCCATTCATTACGCCTATCTCGAGGCGGGCGCCGATATCCTTGAGACCAATACTTTCAACTCCACCTCCATCGCCATGGCCGACTACCACATGGAGTCGCTGTCCGCCGAGATTAACTATCAGGCCGCCTGTCTGGCGCGCGCCTGCGCCGATGAGTGGACGGCGCGCACGCCGGAAAAACCGCGCTACGTCGCCGGGGTGCTGGGGCCGACCAACCGCACCGCCTCCATCTCGCCGAACGTCAACGATCCGGCGTTCCGCAACATTTCGTTCGATGAGCTGGCGGCGGCTTACCGCGAATCGACGCGTGCGCTGGTGGAGGGCGGCGTCGATCTGATCATGATCGAAACCATCTTCGACACCCTGAATGCCAAGGCCGCCGCTTTTGCGGTGGAAACCGAATTCGAAGCGCTGGGGGTGGAACTGCCGATCATGATTTCCGGCACCATCACCGACGCCTCCGGCCGCACCTTGTCCGGCCAGACCACCGAAGCGTTTTACAATTCGCTGCGCCACGTTAAGCCGCTGACATTCGGCCTGAACTGCGCCCTGGGCCCGGACGAACTGCGTCAGTACGTCGCCGAGCTGGCGCGCATCTCGGAGACCTACGTCACCGCGCACCCGAACGCCGGCTTGCCGAACGCCTTCGGCGAGTACGATCTGGATGCGGCCGAGATGGCGCGCCAGGTCGGGGAGTGGGCGCAGGCCGGCTTCCTCAATATCATCGGCGGCTGCTGCGGCACCACACCGGAACATATCGCCGCGATGGCCAACGCGGTGGAGGGCGTGCCGCCGCGCCGGTTGCCGGAGATCCCGGTCGCCTGCCGCCTGGCGGGCCTGGAGCCGCTGACCATCGACGCCAACACCCTGTTCGTCAACGTCGGCGAGCGCACCAACGTCACCGGTTCGGCGCGATTCAAGCGCCTGATCAAAGAAGAGAAATACAACGAGGCGCTCGACGTGGCGCGCCAGCAGGTCGAGAGCGGCGCGCAGATCATCGACATCAACATGGACGAGGGGATGCTCGACGCCGAAGCGGCGATGGTGCGCTTCCTTAACCTGATCGCCGGCGAGCCGGACATCGCCCGGGTGCCGATCATGATCGACTCCTCCAAGTGGTCCGTTATCGAGAAAGGCCTGAAGTGCATTCAGGGCAAGGGCATCGTCAACTCGATCTCGATGAAGGAGGGCGAAGAGGCCTTTATCCACCACGCCAAACTGGTGCGCCGCTACGGTGCCGCGGTGGTGGTGATGGCGTTCGACGAAGTGGGGCAGGCGGACACCCGCGAGCGCAAGTTCGAGATCTGCCGCCGCGCCTATAACATTCTGACCGAGCGCGTCGGCTTCCCGCCGGAAGACATCATTTTCGACCCGAACATTTTCGCTGTCGCTACGGGCATTGAAGAGCACAACAACTACGCCGTCGACTTTATCGAAGCCTGCGCCGATATCAAAACCCACCTGCCGCACGCGATGATCTCCGGTGGCGTGTCTAACGTGTCGTTCTCGTTCCGCGGCAACGATCCGGTGCGTGAAGCGATCCACGCGGTGTTCCTGTATCACGCCATTCGCAACGGCATGGACATGGGCATCGTCAACGCCGGGCAGCTGGCGATTTATGACGATCTGCCTACCGAGCTGCGCGAGGCGGTAGAGGACGTGATCCTCAACCGTCGCGAAGACGGCACCGAACGCCTGCTGGAGCTGGCGGAAAAGTACCGCGGCAGCAAAGATAATGACGTGGCGGTGCAGCAGGCCGAATGGCGCGGCTGGCCGGTGGAGAAACGGCTGGAATATTCGCTGGTGAAGGGTATCACCGAGTTTATCGAGCTGGACACCGAAGAAGCGCGGCAGCAGGCCGAACGCCCGATCGAAGTGATCGAAGGGCCGCTGATGGCGGGGATGAACGTGGTCGGCGATCTGTTCGGCGAGGGCAAGATGTTCCTGCCGCAGGTGGTGAAATCCGCCCGCGTGATGAAGCAGGCGGTGGCCTATCTGGAACCGTACATCGAGGCCAGCAAGCAACAGGGCACCTCTGCGGGGAAAATCCTGTTGGCGACGGTGAAGGGCGACGTGCATGACATCGGCAAGAACATCGTCGGCGTGGTGCTGCAGTGCAACAACTATGAAATCGTCGATCTCGGCGTGATGGTGCCGACGGAGAAAATCCTGCGCACCGCGCGCGAGGAGAACGTGGACATCATCGGCCTGTCTGGGCTGATCACGCCGTCGCTCGACGAGATGGTCAACGTGGCGAAAGAGATGGAGCGCCAGGGCTTTACGTTGCCGCTGCTGATCGGCGGCGCCACCACCTCCAAGGCGCACACCGCGGTGAAAATCGAGCAGAACTACAGCGGCCCGACCACCTACGTGCAAAACGCCTCGCGCACCGTGGGCGTGGTGTCGGCGCTGCTGTCCGCCACCCAGCGCGACGAGTTTGTGGCGCGCACCCGCAAAGAGTATGAAACGGTGCGCATTCAGCATGCGCGTAAAAAGCCGCGCACGCCGCCGGTCGATTTGCAGAAGGCGCGTGCCAACGCCATGGCGCTGGACTGGGCCGATTATCAGCCGCCGGCGCCGCGGCAGCTCGGCGTGTTCCCGGTGGCGGCCGGCATCGAGACGCTGCGCCACTACATCGACTGGACGCCGTTCTTCATGACCTGGTCGCTGGCGGGCAAATACCCGCGCATCCTGGAAGACGAGGTGGTGGGGGAAGAGGCCAAGCGCCTGTTCCACGACGCCAATCAGATGCTGGATCGGCTGGCCGCCGAGCGCAGCCTCAACCCGCGCGGCGTTTACGGCCTGTTCCCGGCCAACCGCGTCGGCGACGACGTGGAAGTATACCGCGACGAACGGCGTGACGAGGTGCTGGCGGTGAGCCGCCATCTGCGTCAGCAGACGGAAAAAACCGACTTCCCGAACTACTGCCTGGCGGACTTCGTGGCGCCGAAAAGCAGCGGCAAGGCCGACTACTTCGGCGCCTTCGCGGTGACCGGCGGGCTGGAGGAGGACGCGTTGGCGGCGGCCTACGACGCGCAGCACGACGATTACAACAAAATCATGGTCAAAGCGCTGGCGGATCGCTTGGCGGAGGCCTTCGCCGAATACCTGCATGAGCAGGTGCGCAAGCTGCACTGGGGCTATGCCGCCGACGAGAGCCTGAGCAACGAAGAGCTGATCCGCGAAAACTATCAGGGCATCCGGCCGGCACCGGGTTACCCGGCCTGCCCGGAGCACACCGAAAAAGCGACCATCTGGCAGCTGCTGGACGTCAACCGCCACACCGGCATGGAGCTGACGGAGTCCTTCGCCATGTGGCCGGGGGCGGCGGTGTCCGGGTGGTACTTCAGCCATCCTGAAAGCAAGTACTTCGCGGTGGCGCAGATCCAGCGCGATCAGGTGGAAGACTACGCGGTGCGTAAAGGGATGAGCGTGAGCGAGGTCGAGCGCTGGCTGGCACCTAACCTCGGCTACGACGGCGACTGATTTCCTCTTTAAGGGCGCAGCGATGCGCCCTTGTCATTTACTGCGCTTCCACGTCGATGTGCAGCGCATCGTAACGCCAATACTCCAGGTCGCAATCGATCACCCGGTCGTGCTGATCGCGGTTCACCCGCGTAATGAACAGCGCCGGGCTGCCGTAGGTCACCTTCAGCATGGCGGCGGCCTGCTGCGGCAGCAGGGTGGGCAGCATGTCGAAACGCACCCGCCCGTAGTGGATGCCGTAGCGCGCGGCGTACAGCGCGGTCAGCGACTGGGTCAGGTCTTCCTCCAGAATGCCGGGGAAATAGGCCGGGTTGAGGTAGTGCTCGCAGTACAGCACCGCGCGCCCGTCGATATAGCGCAGCCGGCGAATGCGATAGGCCTCGGCGCCGGGGGGTAGCGCCAGGCGGCCGGCCAGCGGCGCGTCGAGCGTGACTAGCGCGCTGTCGATCGCCTCGGTATGGGCGGCGCGCCCCTGCTGCTGCGCCATGGCGTGAAAATGGCTGCGCTGCAGCGGGTTGTAGATAAGACGCGGGGGCGAGATGAACCAGCCGCGCCGCACCTGGCGGTAGATGACGCCCTGCGCCTCCAGTTGACCGAGCGCCTCCTGCAAGGTAATGCGGGTCGTGGCGAACTGTTCGCTCAGGGCGCGTTCGGAGGGCAGCTTGCCGCCCACGGCAAACTCGCCTGCGGTGATGCGGGCGTTCAGCGTTTGGCAGATGGTCGCTACGGTCGTCGGTGCTTCACTCATACAGCGGGTGTCCCGTTTCAGTGCGTTTGGCCTCCCTTAAGGTAGACCAGCGTCGCGTTTTCGCCGTTGCAATGGGTGATAAAACTGTCGCTTTTTTAAGCTGACATATAATTATCACATTCGTCCGTTAGATTGGTTTGGTCCTTGCTGGACTAGTCCAGCCATCCCCACACTACCACCTGGAGCATCAGTTATGAAACGTTTGTGCGCTTCTGTGTTAACCAGTGCCATCGTGTTATCCAGCCAGATGAGCTGGGCCGCGGATACCGATCTGGCGGCGCTGGAGCAGGCCGCTAAAAAAGAAGGCGAAGTCAACAGCGTCGGCATGCCGGACAGCTGGGCCAACTGGAAAGGCACCTGGCAAGATCTGTTGAGCAAATATGGCCTGAAGCATGTCGATACCGACATGAGCTCCGCACAGGAGATCGCCAAATTCGATGCGGAAAAGAACAACGCCACGGCGGACATCGGTGACGTCGGCGCGGCCTTCGGCCCGGTGGCGGTGCAGAAGGGCGTAACGCAGCCGTACAAACCCTCCACCTGGGATCAGGTGCCGGACTGGGCGAAAGACAAAGACGGCCACTGGGCGCTGGCTTACACCGGCACCATCGCCTTCATCATCAATAAACAGCAGGTGAAAGATATCCCGCACAGCTGGGCCGATCTGCTGAAGGGCGGCTATCAGGTCACCATCGGCGACGTCGGCACTGCGTCGCAGGCGGCCAGCGGCGTGCTGGCGGCCACCTACGCCATGGGCGGCAACGAGAAAAACCTCAAGCCGGGCCTGGAATTCTTCGGCAAGCTGGCCAAGGCCGGCCGCCTGAGCCTGAGTAACCCGGTGATCGCATCGCTGGAGAAAGGGGAAGTGCAGGTCGGCGTGGTGTGGGACTTCAACGGCCTGAACTACCGCGACCAGATCGACAAAACCCGCTTTGAAGTGCTGATCCCGTCGGACGGCTCGATCACCTCCGGCTACACCACCATCATCAACAAATACGCCAAGCACCCGAACGCCGCCAAGCTGGCGCGCGAATACATCTTCTCCGACGCCGGCCAGATCAACCTGGCGCGCGGCTATGCCCGCCCGATCCGCGCCGAACATCTGACGCTGCCGGACGACGTCAAAGCCAAGCTGCTGCCGGCCGAGCAGTACAAGAACGCGCACCCGATCGCCGATCCGGCGGCCTGGGAACAGAGCGCCAAAGCGCTGCCGCGTCTGTGGCAGGAAAACGTCATTATGTTTATGCAGCAGTGAGTTAACGCACCATGAAAACGATCCTCGTGCTGCTGGACGGCCTCAACTACCGGGTGGCGCACGACGCCATGGGCTATCTGCAGGCCGAATGCGCGGCGGGACGCGGACGGTTGTACCTGCTGGAGAGCGAGCTGCCCTCGCTCTCCCGGCCGCTGTATGAATGCATCCTCACCGGCGTCACGCCGGTGGAGAGCGGCGTGGTGCACAACCACGTCTCGCGCCTTTCTCATCAACAAAGCGTGTTTCATTACGCGCGCGCCGCCGGGCTGACCACCGCCGCCGCCGCGTATCATTGGTTCAGCGAATTGTATAACCGCACGCCGTTCGACGCCGCGCGCGACCGCCATACCGACGCGCCTGAGCTGCCGATCCAGCACGGGCATTTCTATTACGACGACGGCTATCCCGACAGCCATCTGTTCGACGACGCCGAAAGCTTGCGCCTGCGTCATCAGCCGGACTTTCTGCTGGTCCATCCGATGAACATCGACGACGCCGGGCACCGCTTCGGCCTCTCTTCGCCGCAGTACCGCAATGCGGCACGCCGCGCCGACGGTTCGCTGTCGCGCTATCTGCCCGAGTGGCTGGCCGCCGGTTATCAGGTGCTGGTCACTGCCGACCATGGCATGAACGACGATCGCAGCCACGGCGGTGTGTTGCCGGAAGAGCGCCAGGTGCCGCTGTTCGTGTTCGGCACGGGCTTCAGCCTGGACGACGCCGATCCGCAGCAAACCGAGCTGTGCGGCACGATTTGCGATCTGCTGCAGGCACCGCACGACAAGCCGCGCTGCCGGGCGCTGCTGGCGCAGGATGCGCGATGAACGGCAAAACCAAATGGATCGCCGCGTTGTGCCTGCTGCCGTTTATCGTGCTGTTCGGCGCGTTTCAGATCGCCCCGCTGGTGTGGATCGCCGTTCACAGCTTTTTCAGTGAGAGCAGCGGCTGGGGATGGGGCAACTATGTCGATATCCTCACCTCGCCGTTCTACCTGCAGGCCTTTCAGTTCTCGCTGGAGATCTCGCTGTGGTCGAGCGTCTACGGCTTGCTGATTGCGTTAGTGGGCAGTTACTCGCTGCGCCAGCTCGGCCAGACCCGATTTCATGACTTCGTGATGTCGTTCACCAACATGACCAGCAACTTCGCCGGGGTGCCGCTGGCGTTTGCCTTCGTCATCCTGCTGGGGCTGAACGGTTGCCTGACGCTGCTGCTGCGCAAATACGGTCTGATGGAGAGTTTCAACCTCTATTCGAAGAGCGGCCTGATCGTGCTGTATACCTACTTCCAGATCCCACTGGGGGTGCTGTTGCTGTATCCGGCGTTCGACGCGCTGCGCGCCGATTGGCGCGAGTCGGCGGCGCTGCTCGGCGCCGGCCCCTGGCGCTACTGGCGGCATATCGGCCTGCCGGTGCTGGCGCCGGCGCTGATGGGCACCTTCGTCATTCTGCTGGCTAACGCGCTGGGCGCCTACGCTACGGTCTACGCGCTGACCACCGGCAACTTCAACGTGATCCCGATCCGTATCTCGGCGCTGGTGGCGGGGGACATCTCCCTCGATCCGAACCTGGCCAGCGCGCTGGCGATGCTACTGGTGGTGATGATGGCGTTTATCACGGTGATCCACCAATGGATGCTGCGCAGGAGCTACCTCAATGCGCGCTCATAATCGGATGGAGAATGCTCATGTCGCGTGCTGAACGCTTGTACCATCGCACGGTGACCGGCCTGCTGCTGCTGATCCTGCTGTTGCCGCTGGCGGCGACGCTGATTTATGCGCTGGCCACCCAGTGGGGCGCCACCATTTTGCCGGACGGTTTTACCCTGAAGTGGCTGACGGCGCTGTGGAGCGACCCGCGCTTTTTGCAGGCGCTGTGGCACTCGCTGTTGATCTGCTTCGGCACGCTGCTGCTGTCGGTGGTGGTGATCCTGCCGGCGATGTTTGTGATCGCTTACTACTTTCCCAAGCTGGACGCGGTGATGAACGTGCTGATTCTGCTGCCGTTCGCCGTGCCGCCGGTGGTGTCGGCGGTGGGGCTGATGCAGCTGTTCGCCGCCGATCCGCTGCCGCTGCTCGGCACTCCGTGGATTTTGGTGGGCTGCTATTTCACCATCGCGCTGCCGTTTATCTACCGCGCCATCAGCAATAACATGCAGGCGATCAATCTGCGCGATCTGATGGACGCCGCGCACCTGCTCGGCGCCAGCACCTGGCAGGCGGCGCTGCTGGTGGTGCTGCCGAACCTGCGCAAGGGCGGAACGATCGCCGTGCTGCTGTCGTTCTCGTTTCTGATCGGCGAGTTCGTGTTCGCCAACCTGCTGGTGGGCAGCCAGTATGAAACGCTGCAGGTCTACCTGTTCAACATGCGCAACGGCAGCGGGCATTTCACCAGCGCGCTGGTCATCTCCTATTTCGCCGTGGTGTTGCTCGTCACCTGGCTGGCGAACCTGCTGAATAAAAACAAGGGTTAACCCGATGGCTTATCTCAACGTCACCCGCCTGAACAAACACTATGGCCAGACCCAGGTGTTTCAGGATATCGATTTCACCGCCGAAGAGGGGGAGTTCGTCACCCTGCTGGGGCCGAGCGGCTGCGGCAAATCGACGCTGCTGCGCTGCCTGGCCGGCCTGACCCCGGTCGACAGCGGGCACATTTTGCTGCAGGGCCAGGATCTGGTGCCGCTGGCGCCGCAAAAGCGCGGCATCGGCATGGTGTTCCAAAGCTATGCGCTGTTTCCCAATATGACGGTGGAAGGCAACGTGGCCTTCGGACTGAAAATGCAGAAGCTGGCGGCCGGGCAGATCGGCCAGCGGGTGCAGGAGGTGCTGGCGCTGGTGGAGCTGAGCGATCTGGCGAAGCGCTATCCGCATCAGCTGTCGGGCGGCCAGTGTCAGCGCGTGGCGCTGGCGCGATCGCTGGTCACCCGCCCGCGGCTGCTGCTGCTCGACGAACCGCTGTCGGCGCTGGACGCGCGTATCCGCAAACACCTGCGCGAGCAGATTCGGCGCATTCAACGCGAGCTGAACCTGACGGCGATCTTCGTTACCCACGATCAGGAAGAGGCGTTGACCCTGTCGGATCGCATCGTGCTGATGAACAAGGGGCAGATCGTGCAGAGCGGCGATGCGGAAACCCTGTATACCCAGCCGGCGGACGCCTTCGCCGCCGGGTTTATCGGCAACTATAACCTGCTGACCGCCGAACAGGCCGCCCAGCTGACCGGGCGCAGCTATGCCGGCAAGGTGGCGATCCGGCCCGAGTCTATCGGCCTGTTGCCGGCCGGGCAGGGGATCGGCGGGGTGATCCTGGGCCACAGTTTGCTCGGGAATGTGGTACGCTATCGGATTCAGGTTCGCGGTGTAGAATTGCTGGTTGACGTGCTCAACCGGTCGGTGGCCGACCTGCGGCCCGACGGCGCGGAAATTGGGCTACACTTGGAACCTGTTGTATTGCGGGAAGTTGCATGACTTCGCAGCGCGGCGCCGGGGCCTTTCCGCCGCCGCATTAACCCTTCTCTTCTGCGGTCTGCCGCCCGCTCGCTGTCCTGCCAGACCTACGCCCGGCAGGCGGGACCGCGCGCTGTACCCGTCATCTTTTGGCCTACCGGCTGCGGCTAAGGCGAACAGAACCGTTCCGTCCGTCCGCACCGCCTGACTGGCATCGGGTATCAGCCTCCTTTGGCCGGGCGTTAATGGAGCGTATCTTCCGTGCTGACCCTTCTTCACCTGCTTTCCTCCGTGGCGCTGTTGGTGTGGGGTACCCACATCGTGCGCACCGGGATCATGCGGGTTTACGGCGCCAATCTGCGGCGCGTGTTGAGCGACAGCGTTGAGAAAAAGCCGCTGGCGTTCGTTTCCGGCATTGGCGTGACCGCGCTGGTGCAAAGCAGCAACGCCACGGCGCTGCTGGTGACCTCTTTCGTCGCTCAGGGGCTGGTGGGGCTGGCGCCTGCGCTGGTGATCATGCTCGGCGCCGACGTCGGCACCGCGCTGATGGCGCGCGTGTTGACCTTCGATCTTTCCTGGCTGTCGCCGCTGCTGATCCTGGTCGGCGTCTTCCTGTTCCTCAGCCGCAAACAGATGCGGATCGGCCAGATCGGGCGCGTCCTGATCGGCCTTGGGCTGATCGTGCTGGCGCTGGAGCTGATCGTGGCCGCCGCCACGCCGATCACCCAGGCGGCCGGGGTCAAAGTGCTGTTCTCGTCGCTGACCGGCGACGTGATGCTGGACGCCCTGACCGGCGCGTTATTTGCCATCGTTAGTTATTCCAGCCTGGCGGCGGTGCTGCTGACCGCTACCCTGACCGCGTCCGGCGTGATTTCGCTGAAGGTGGCGCTCTGCCTGGTGATCGGCGCCAACCTCGGCAGCGGCCTGCTGGCGATGATCAACGCCAGCGGCCAGAACGCCGCCGGACGGCGCGTAGCGCTCGGCAGCCTGCTGTTCAAGCTGGTGGGGTGCGTGCTGGTGCTGCCGTTCGTCGCCTATCTGGCGGATGTGATGGCTCAGTTGCCTGGCGGCAGCGAAGAACTGGTGATCTATTTCCACGTGTTCTACAACCTGATCCGCTGTCTGGTGATGATCCCGCTGGCCGGGCCGATGGCGACGCTGTGCGAGCGACTGATCGTCGACGTGGCGGCCGACGATCCGCGCATGCGGCCGCGCCATCTGGACGCCAGCGCGCTGGACACGCCGACGCTGGCGCTGGCCAACGCGGCGCGCGAAACGCTGCGGATGGGCGACGTGGTGGAACACATGATGATCCTGCAGCGCGAAGTGCTGCACGGCAAGCAAGGGGTGGATAAAGAGGTGCGGCGTCTGGATGACGACGTCGACGTGCTGTACACCGCCATCAAGCTGTATCTGGCGCAGATCCAGAAGGAGGATCTGGGCGAGGAAGATTCGCGCCGCTGGGCGGAGATCATCGAAATGGCGCTCAACCTGGAACAGGCGGGCGACATCATCGAACGCATGGCCGGCGACGTGGGCGCCAAGTCGCACGCCGCGCGCCGGGCCTTCTCGACGGAAGGGCTGGCGGAGCTGGATGGGCTGCACGAGCGGCTGATCGGCAACCTGCGTCTGGGGCTGTCGGTGTTCCTGTCCGGCGACGTTACCAGCGCCAAGCGCCTGCGCCGTTCCAAGCACCGCTTCCGCATTCTGGATCGCCGCTACGCGCACGCGCACGTCGATCGCCTGCACCAGCAAAACGTGCAGAGCATCGAGACCAGTTCGCTGCATTTGGGGTTGTTGGGGGACATGAAGCGCCTGAACTCGCTGTTTTGCGCCGTGGCTTACAACGTGTTGGATCAGGATGCGAAGGACGACGATCGCGACTGGGAAGACACCCCAAGCACGCTGTAAAAAAATGCCCCCGGTTTTCACCGGGGGCATTGCCTAGGAGAGGTGCGTTATTTGCCGCTGAACACGCCGGCTTTGGCGTCCGCCTGTTTCGTTGAGGCATGGCCGCTGGCGAACGGCACGTTGCCGTCAACGCCCTGTTTCGCCGCACCGGCGGCCAGGCCGCCTACCGTGGCCGCCACATCGACGCGGCCGCCGCCCTGATAACGTTGGCCGCTGACGTCCTGCTGGCTGACCTGGCTGCCGCCCAGTTCCACCTTGCCCTGCTGGCTGCGGATCTCGCCGCCGGTGAGTTGGGTTTGGCCGCCGACCTGCAGCGCCACGCCGTGCTTACCGGTAATCGCCGATTGCTCGCCGACCGCGTTGTTGTTCACCACCTCGGCATTGACCTTGAGCTGCCCCTGGCGGCCCGCCGGCCCGGTGACGCTGTCTTTCACTGCGCCGCCGACGGTGCGTGCACCGCGATCCCACAGCGGGCCCTGCGGTTTCTCGCCGGCCGGCGTTTCCGGCAGCGTCACTTTACCGTCGGCTTTGCTGAAGCTGACCGCGCCGGTGGTGTCCTGCTGCGGATCGAGGCGACGCGCCACGCTGTTGTACTTGTCGGTGGTGGCGTCGGCCACTTTGTTCACCCCGGCGTCCAGTTTCTCTTTCACTTTCCCGGCGTAGCGCGGCGTGCCCACCTTCGACAGCTTGGAGGTGATGCTGCTGCCCGGATCGTTGCTGTGGCTCAGACCGGCATCCACATCCACCTTCACGCCTTTCTCGACGTCTTTGCGGCTTTCAACGTGCAGATCGCCGCCCACCTTGCCCTGTACGCTGTCGGCATCGATGCGCGCCCCGGCGAGGCGGGTGTCCTTGCCGCTGTTGAGCGCCACATTGCCCGCGGTGATGCCGGTGTTGGCGTGGGTGGTTTTATCCTGCTGTTCCACGCCGACCTTCAGACCGGCGCCCAGCGTATGGGTGTCTTTGCCGGTGTTCGGATCGACCTTGCCGGCGGCGTCCTTGTTGAACGTTTGGCCGCCTTTGGCGTTGGCTTTAATGCCCAGGCTCCAGTTGTCCTTATGCTGCTCGTTCTTGGCGGACTCCAGCAGGATACCGCCGTTTTTCGCCTCGAGCACGGCGCTGCCGCCGCTGACCTTGGCGCCCTGCAGATGCAGCGCGTCATCGCCTTTGCCGCCGGCGGACAGGGTGACCTTGCCGTCTGAGGCGAGCGTAGCGCCCTGGCGTTCGGTCGCGGACTCATTCACCTTGGCGATGTCGAACGCGCCGCCGGCGGAGAGACTGCCACCGGTTTTTTCCTTGCTGTCGCTGCTGCCGGCGCCCAGATCGAGATTGCCGGACAGCTGGCTTTCCTTGCGCGTTTGGGTCGATTCCGCCGCCTGCAGCGCGACCTTGTTGCCCGCGCTCAGGGTGATGTCGCCCTGGCTTTTAACGTCGGTGCCTTTAAGCGTCAGATCGCGGCCCGCCTTCAGTTCAACGCCCTGTTGGCCGCTGACGTTGCCGACCTGTGCGGTACTGCCGCTGCTTTCGCCTTTGTTGGTACCGCCGCCGAAGCCGGCGCCGAAGTTTTTACTGTCGGCGGTGAAGCCGCCCTTCGCCGAGGCCTTGACGTTAAAGCCGCTGTGGTTCTCACTCTGTTTGTCGCTGGCCTGATCAAAGCGGATATCGCCGTCGGCGTCGACGGTGGTTTTACCGCTGCCGCCGTTCAGCGCGGTACCCTGATAGACCGCGTCTTTTTTCACGTTGACGTTGATGCCGTTGGCCGCGTCGATCGAGCCGGTCACCGCCTGGCTGGCGCTGCTGTTGCTGCGCTGGGTGCCGCCTTCGCCCTTGGCGTCCACGGTCAGATCGCTGCCGGTGGAGGTGTAGACGCGCACGCCGGCGCTGCCGCGGGTATCGCGGTTCTGCTCTTCCTGGCGGTTCGTTGCAGCTTCGCTGCGGTGGCTGTCCGCCGTCAGCGTGACCGCGCCTTTGCTTGCCTGATATTGCGTGCCCTGATCGCGCACTTCGCCTTTGGCGTTGATGTCGATGCTGCCGGCTTTCACCGAGCTGACCACCGCCTGCGAGCTGCTGCTGCGTTTTTCGCTGCTGCCGCCCTGTGCGCCGATATCCAGGCCGACGTTAGGCGCGCCGATGCCGCCGATGTCGTTGATGACGCCGGTGGCGTCCAGCTTGGCCGCCTTGCCGACCGCGCGCTCGACCGGGCGGGTCACGGCGCTGTAATCGACGTTGGCACCGATGTTCACGCCGACGTCGGTTTTGGTGGTGCTGCTGCTGGCGGTGTCGGCGGCGGCCAAATGATCGACGCCGGCGGCGTTCTCTTGGTAGGTGCCGCCGACGCTGTGCTGCGCGCCTTGCTGGGTCAGCTTGTCGCGGGCGTTGACAGTCAGGTTGCCTTTGACGTCGCTGCCGGAGGTGACCGCCTTGCTGCTCTGCGCCTGCGTTTTGCTGTTCTCGTAGCCGGCTTCCACGCCGCTGCCGAGCTTGTCGATGCCGCCGGTGTAGTAGAAACCGCCGCCGATCTTGGTCTGCTCGGTGTTCGAGGTGGTTTTATCGTCGGCCGCCAGGAACGAGACCTTGTTGCCGCTGACGCTGGCGTCGCCTTTGTCGGCGACCAGTTTGGAGCCGCTGAAGGTCACGTCCTTCTCCGCCTCGAGCTTCACGCTACCGCCGCTGAGGGTCGAGGCGCGGTTTTCGGTGCGGGTGGTTTTTTCGCTGTCGCGGGTGTGTTCGATGCGCAAACCGGCACGGTATTGCTTGTCGCCGGCTTCTTTGGCGTAGCCGTTGACGGTCAGCGCGGTCTTCTGCTCATCGATTTTTTGCTGCTGTTCGGCGGCCTTGACGTTGATGTTGCCGGTCTGCGACGTCACGCTCAGCTCGCCGCCGCTGGTGACCTGACTGCCGATGACGTCGGTATCCTTACGGCTGACCAGCTTCAGGTTGGTATCAGACTTCAGCTCGCTGGCGGTGCTGCTCTGGTAGCTGTTGTCGGCCTTGTGTGAACTGCTGGTGATGTTGAAGGCGGTGCCGGTGCGCGCATCGATTTTGTCCACGGTGGTGCTCAGCGCGTTGTCGATGCGCAGGCCACCTTGCGTGGCGTTGACCAGGCCGCCTTCCTTGCCGCGCGCCTTGCTGCCGGTGATGGTGACGCCCTGCTGGCCGTTCAGGCGCAGGGTGCCGTCGCTGGTCAGTTCGGAGGCGTGGCTGACCTCGCGGCGATTGCTGTTGTTCTTGTTGTCGCCGCCGCCGATGCCGCCCCAGGAGGTTTTGTCATCGCGCACCGCTTTGGCGTTGGCGGTTTTCTGCACCCCGATCTGGATTTGGTTGCCGGCATTGACCGTCAAATCGCGGCCGGCGTGCAGCTTGGCGCCCTGGGTCGCGACGTTGTTGCCGGCCTCCAGCGTCAGCGCCCCCTGGCTGCGCAGTTCGCTGGCCTTCAGGCTTTCGCTTTCGTCGCTGCTGCTCCAGCTGCCGGTGCGCAGGCTGGAAGTGTGGTTGCGCTGGTAGCCGCGTTCGGTGGACTTATCCTTCTCCACCAGCCCGGCGAGGTGCACGTCGCGCGCCGCCTTGACGCTCAGCGCCCGATCGGCGCTGACGTTGGCGCCCAACAGGTTCACGTCTTCCCGGGTACTGACGAGTTTGGCGCTGCCGCTGGCGGCGACGGTGCTGCCTGCCTGCTGCTGCTGCTCGCGCTCACGGGTGACGTCGTATTGCCAGGAGTAGAACCAGCGGTCGTCGGTGTGGCCCTGGGTCTGTTTCAGCTGCTGGCCGTCGAGCGTCAGCTTGCCGCCCTGCAGCGTGATGTCTTCGCCGCGAATATCGGTAGCGGTGAGGTGCGCGTGGTTATCCGCCACCAGGCTGATGTTCTTGCCTTTCAGCTCGGTGCGGGTCAGCTTCTGGCTGCTGCTGCGGTCGTTGACGTAAATGCCGCCGCGGTAGTTCTGGTAGTTGTCGCCGCCGTTGCGGTTGCTGCTGGCGTCGTCAACGCGGCTTTCGCTGCGAATATCGTAGGCCTTCACCTTGAGATCGTCGCGGGCGGCCAGCGTGCCCGCCAGCTTCACGCCGCTGCCTTGCGCGGTGTTGATGATGTTGATGCGCCCGGCCTGCATGCTGCCGAGGTAGTAGCTGTCCAGCGCGGTGGTCGGCTGCACGCTGGCCAGCACCTTGCCGTCGCGCGCCACGCGGTTATGGCCGCTGATGGCGTTGATCGCCGCCGGCGTTACGCTGCCGTTGCGGTGGGTGAAGTCTTGTACGATCACGTCACCGCGGCTGTCTATCTTCGGTGCGATCAGATCCAGCACGCCGCCGGCGTTCAGGGTACCGTTGAGGCTCAGGGTATTGCGGTTGTCCAGGGTGCTGTAGCCCTGCAGCAGGCCGTTCTCCACCAGCGGGTTGCCGACCACCAGCGAGGAGCGGCTGGTATTGATGAACCCGCAGCCCTGGCAGCTGATGCCGTTCGGGTTGGCCAGCACGTAGTCGGCCGCCATGCCGAAGATCTCTTGCTGGCCGTGCAGCAGAGAAGGGTTACGGCCGATCACTTCGTTGAGGATGACGCTGGCTTCGCGCCCGCCCAGATTGGGGTTGGCGCCCAGTTGGCCGGCCAGCTGCGACAGCCCTGCCTCGCGGGAGTTGTTCAGCACCGCGCCGGGCTGGTTGACGTTGAAGTCCTGATACTGGTTGTGCGACAGCCCGTTACCGTTCGGCGCGACGATGTCGACCACCTGCGCGCCGGTCGCGGTGGTGGAAACGCCGGGGCCGTTGGCGCCGTTGGCCGCCACGATCTCCGCGGCATAGGCGCCGGCGGAAGCGGCGAGAATAATCGCCAGCGCGGCGGCCAGTTTGCCCGCTGCTGAAAGCCTGAAGTTATTATTTTTCATCCATGTCTCTCCGTATATTGCCGTGGGGTCCTGCAAAACTGCTGATTAATTAAAAGGTGTAAGAAAAGCGCGCCAGTACCTGAACGGGATCTTCCGGCGTGGCGTGATTTGACAAGATCCAGCCGCGGCTGACCTCGAGATCGACCAGCGCCTGCCGATAGCGCAACGTGGCGCCGCTGCTCAGGCCGGCGCTGCTGCGCCACCCCGAGTTGTCCTGGCGCGGCAAAATGCGGCCGACGTCGGCGCCGAGGCGCGGCGTCAGCGTGGTGGCGCCCAGATTGAAGCTGCGCGACAGCGTGTTCTGCAGATACCAGCCGTTGTCGCCGGACTGGGTGCTGCGGCTAAAGCCGCGCACGGCGCTGCGATCGGTAAGGCTCAGCCATTCCACGCCGGGCAGCGGGTCGCGGCTGTACTGGCCATAGAACAGGTTGTTGAGCTGATAGGTCGCCTCGCCCAGGTGAAGGCGCTGGCTGAGGTTGGCGAACAGCTTGCCCTTGGTGAACTGGCTGTCGAGGTGCACCGAGCTCGGGTGGCGATCGGCCCCCAACCACGGCAGACCCTGTTCGACGCTGAGATTGGCGCTGAACACCCCGTTGGGCAGAATCTGCAGGTGGCTGGCGCTCAGCTCGGCCAGGGTCAGCGTGGGGCTGCTGACTTCGAGGCGCACGCTTTCGAAGTAGTTGTCGATGCGCTTGTAGGTCAACTGGCCGCTCAGGCTGTCTATCTGATCGCGATCGCGGTAAAACACATAGTCGCTGCGCAGCCCGTACTGTTGGGTCTGGCCGTGCAGTTTGACCACGTTGTGCGGCAGCTGCTGGTGGTTCTCATAGGACGAGAAGCTGGCGAACCCGCTGAAGGTGAACGCGCCGTACGGCAGCGAATAGAGCAGGGTATAGGCGCGGTTATAGCGATGAGCCGGGTTTTCCAGCGTGCTGCTGGCGTTCAGGCTGACGAAGTCCGACAGGCCGAACGGGCTGTCCAGCGTGGCGGTGGCGCGCGCCAGCCACTGGCCGGTGCTTTTTTGGCCGTAATTATCCGTGCCGGCGGTAATCAGCCAGGGCTTGGCATGTTGATTGCGCAAACGAATGACCGAACCGCCAACCTGGTGGCCGGGCAATATATCCAGCTTGGTGGTATTCGATTGCAAACGGTTGGCCTGATCCAATCCCTGGTCGAGCTCGGTTAATTTCAACGGCTTGCCTTCCAGCCCCGGAAATAATAAACGGCTGTTGACCCAGCGATCGCCGCCTTCTATTTTCTCGATAAATCCTTCGGTGACGCTTAACCCCAATTCTCCCTGTGAATTAGGGCGAACAATTTGCACGCGCGCGGTGATATAGCCTTTTTGCACATAAAGGCGCGTTAATTCGCGGGTCAGGCGATTGATATCATTGCTGCTGATGCAGTTTTCCGGCAGCGCGCTCAGGGCGGATAAATCGGTCGGCGAGAGCAGGGTGACGCCCTGCAGATAAACGCCGGCGATCGGCAGGCACTGCGCGGACTGCGGCAGGGCGGGCGCGGGCGGTTCCGGCTCCGCCAGCAAGCGTTGCTGCTTCAGCTGCTGGTAGCGGCGTTGCTCAATCAACTGGTTGACTTCACGCGTGCTGTCTTGCAACGCACGGCGCGACTCCCCCATCGACATATCCCGCATCATGTGGGCGTCCGGCAGGGTTTCGGCGGAAAGGGCCGTGCTGACCAACAGCGTCAAGGCGGTTATTTTTTTTATCATTGTAATCCATTATGAGAGGCCGCCGGGGCAGCCCGCCCAATCCATGAGGTTAACCACGGGCGGCCGACGGCCGGCCCGAAATAATGAGCGACATGCACATTGCGAGGTATCTTGATTTGCCGCGGCAAATAAGACGGTGGGTATAGATCTAAATAATAATTAGGCTGCTTCTTTTATGGTGGGCAACCCTGGTGACTTAATTAATTAAAAAAAGTAGAACGTCTCTTCCTCTTGCCAACATTATCGGCATGGTTAGGAAGAATCTGAATTTTTATTTTTCACGGATGATAGGGGATGAGAGGAATTATGACAATCCGACCAGTGGGAAATACGAAATTTCGCAGAGAAGAACGGGGACGCAATTGTTTGCGTCCCTACAGGCGGTTTATTTTTTCTTGATAGGGCGGCCGGACCAATACCCCGCCAGCAGCGAACCGGAGAGGTTGTGCCAGACCGAGAACAGTGCGCCCGGCAGAGCGGCCAGCGGTGAGAAGTAGATTTTACCCAGCGTGGCTGCCAGCCCGGAGTTCTGCATGCCGACTTCGATCGCCAGCGTGCGGCAGGTGGATTCGTCGAAGCCGAACAGCTTGCCGCCCCAGTAGCCGCTGAGCAAACCGATGCCGTTGTGCAGGATCACCGCGACGATCACCACCAAACCGACCGAGGCGATGTGGCTTTGGCTGCCCGCCACCACCGCGCTGATGATCGCGAGGATACACACCATCGACAGCGCCGGCAGCAGCGGCTCAATGCGTTTCACCGCCTTGGTCAGGGTGTGGTGGACGATCAGCCCAAGGCCGATCGGGATCACCACGATCTGCAGAATGCTCAGCAGCATGCCCATGATATCGACGCTGATCTTGGCGTCGACATACAGGCGGGTCAGCAGCGGCGTGGCGAACACCCCCACCAGCGTCGAGACCGCTGAGATGGTCACCGACAGCGCCACGTCACCCTTGGCCAGGTAGATCATTACGTTGGACGCGGTACCGCTGGCCACGCTGCCCACCAGCACCATGCCGGCGGACAGATCCGGTGGCATGCGGAACAGCATCGCCAGGATCCAGGCTGCCAGCGGCATGATCAGATAGTGCAGGAAGATGCCGGCCGCCACCGGGCCGGGGCGCGCCAGCACGCGTTTGAAGTCGTCCAGCCGCAGCGTGACGCCCATGGCGAACATGATTAGCATCAGCAGCGGGCTGACGTAGGGGCCGATGCCGGTAAAGGAGGTCGGCGTGTAATAGGCGGTGACGGACAGCAGTATCGCCCACAGGGGGAATAAGCGCGTGAAGAGTGCCAACATGCAGGTTTTCCTTAGCCAGATTGAGAACGGTGGGTGTGGTTGTGTTTTTTGCGGGTTCAACATGCTGAACCCCTGCAGGTTTTGAACGAATTTTTTAGACGCAGGGGCGCAGCGTGCTGCGCCCGCAATCAGGGATAATGACTTATTCGAACAGGTTGTGGTGCAGGGCGCGCACCACCTGCTCGGCTTCTTCGCCCGGGACCAGGAAGCACAGGTTATAGCTGCTGGCGCCGTAGCAGATCAGGCGGATATTGAACGGATCGAGCACGCCGAACACCTCTTTGCCTACGCCGCAGGCCCGCGACAGCTGGTTGCCGATGATCGCCACCAGCGCCAGGTTTTCTTCCACTTCCACCCGGCACAGCGACGACAGCTCGGTCAGCAGCGAGGTGGTCAGCAGGCTGCCGCCGACGGAGGTGGCACCGGTAGTGTCCATGGTCAACGCAATGCTGACCTCCGAGGTGGTGATCAGATCGACGGAGATGTTGTGGCGCGCCAGAATATTGAACACCTCGGCCAGGAAACCGCGCGCGTGCAGCATGTTCAGGCTGTGCAGCGTCAGCAGCGTTTGCTTGCGGCGCAGCGCCAGCGCACGGAACAGCGGCGGGTTTTCGGTGGTGTTGCACACCAGCGTGCCGCCGGCCGCCGGATCCTTGCTGGAGCCGACGAATACCGGAATATCGCTGCGCACCGCCGGCAACAGGGTGGCGGGGTGCAGGACTTTAGCGCCGAAGGTGGCCATTTCCGCCGCCTCTTCGAAACCGATTTTGTCGATGCGCTTGGCCGCCGGCACCACGCGCGGATCGGTGGTGTAGATGCCCGGCACGTCGGTCCAGATATCCACCCGGCCAACGCCGAGCGCCTCGCCGAGCAGCGCGGCGGTATAGTCGCTGCCGCCGCGGCCGAGCGTGGTGGTACGGCCCTTCGGCTCGCTGCCGATAAAGCCTTGGGTGACCACCAGCGCTTCCTGCAGGCGCGGCTGCAACTGCGCTCGGGCCAGTTCGCTGAGCGCGGCGCTGTCCGGCACGGCGCGGCCGAAGTGATCGTCGGTGCGCATCACTTTGCGCACGTCGAACCATTCGGCCTGCACGTTGCGGGCGCGCAGGATTTCAACGAACAGCAGGGTGGACATCAGCTCCCCATGGCTGACCAGCTCGTCGGTCAACGCCGTCGAAGTGGCCAGCGACGCGGCCTCCGACAGCATGGCGATGTTTTCCAGCAGCCGGTCGATCTCTTCACGGATCACCGCCGGCGCCGTGAGGCGATCGAGGATGGCGTACTGGATGCGGCGAATTTCATCAAGCTGGTAATTGCGCTTGTCGGCCTCGCAACCCTCGGCCAGGGCGACCAACAGGTTGGTGACGCCCGCCGAAGCGGACAACACCACCAGGCGGACCTGCGGGTTGGCCAGCACGACGTCGGCGCTGCGGTTCATGGCTTCAAAGTCGGCGACGCTGGTGCCGCCGAACTTGGCTACCACGGTGGAATTCTGGGGTGCTGCTTGGTTCATCTAGAAACCTCGTGTCAGGGATGCCCGTTTGGGGGCACTGTAATTCCATAGCCTTGGCACAAGGGGAGAGCGGTAAACAGGGGGCAGGCGTAGAGGTCAGGCTACGATACACCCAGAAGCGCCCCACCTTGTCGATCGCCCTGTGGGCGATCCCCTGGTGACAACCCAGGGGATTCAGCCCCTGTAGTCGATACGATAATGGCCGGCCATTATCGTACCTCGGCGTCGCTCCCCCTCGGGTGCCGTCAACGGAGAAACGGCTCCTCTGACACTCTACCTGGGCGACGCGCCTCTTCTGGCTTGCGCACCGGGTGCGCAAGTAGGCTGTTAGGAATAGCCGGTTATCGCCATTCTGTCAACGTACAGACGGTGAGGGATTTTCATCTTGTACCAGCGCGATAAGCGTACAGGGCATCGCGGGCGTGGAACCGGCGCCAATCGGTTGCAGAGAACCGTCTTCCTTTTGGCTGAATAACGGGATAACGCCCTGATGTTTCTCCAAATACTCCAGCCAACCGAAATTTTCGTTCAATTTGGTCGCCTTGATGGTGGCCCCCCTGGCGAGCAGGCTGCTCAGGCGGCCGTAGGTGGCTTCCTGATTAAATAAAATTTCATGCCGGCGGAAACGCGAACTTTCCGCGCTGGCGCCGCGCCCTTTCAGCGGCGCCCCCGAACGGATGGCAAACACGTGATCCTCACCGAAGAGATGGCCGAAGTGGTAGACCGCCAGCGCGTTCTGGTGGCGATTGGGCGACAGCGCCAACACCTGGGCGATATTGCTCAGGTCGAGATAGTTCTCGGCGTGTTCGGAGTAGGCGTGGCCATAGTAGGCCGGAATGCCGTCCATGCGCGCCTGGCGGTAGTATTCCCAACTGCTGTCGGTGACGATCACCGGCACGTTCAGCTTGATCAGCGCCTGCGCCAGCATGCGCGCCACGCTGTTGGCGCCGACGATCAGCACGCCGCGCGGCTTTTGCTGCTGTACCCGCAGCCAGCGCGCCATCATGCCGCTGGTCAGGCTTTGTAGCACCACGGTGCCGATGATGATGGCGAACACCACGGTGACCAGCCGGTCCGCGCCCTGATAGCCGCTGCGCTGCAGCGTCAGCGCGAACAGCGAGCTGACCGCCGCGGCGACGATGCCGCGCGGGGCGATCCAGCACAGCAGCAGCCGATCGCGCCAGTGCAGGGAAGAGCGCCAGGTCGACACCGCGATGCACAGCGGCCGGGCGATGAACTGCACCGCCAGCAGCAGCAGGAGCAGCGGCCAGCCCATGTTCCACAGCGCCTGGATGTCGAGCCGCGCCGCCAGAATGATGAACAGCGCCGAGATCAGGATCGCCGACAGCTCCTCCTTGAACGCCAGAATATCGCTGGTATCGACGTCGCGCATGTTGGCCAGCCAGATGCCCATCACCGTGACGGTCAGCAGGCCGGATTCGTCGGCGATGGCGTTGGAAACGCCGAAGGCGGCCAGCATGATCGCCAGCACCGCCAGGTTCTGCAGGTAGCGCGGTAGCCAGACGCGGCGCAGCGCCAGGCCGAGCAGGTAGCCGAACAGCGCGCCGGCGATCAGGCCGACGGCGGCGGTCACGCCCAGCGTCCAAAACAGGTGGGTATAGGACTCCGCATTCTGTTTCAGCACGATGAATTCGAACACCAGCAGGGTGAAGATGGCGCCGACCGGATCGATGACGATCCCTTCCCAGCGCAGCACCTGGTTAATGTTGGCGTTCGGCCGCACCACGCGCATCAGCGGGGCGATCACCGTCGGCCCGGTCACCACCGTCACCGCGCCGATCAGCGCCGCCAGCTCCGGCGGGAAATCCAGCAGCCACCAGCTGGCGAGGCTGATGACCAGAAAGGTAACCAGCATGCCGACGGTGACCAGATTGCGTACCACGCCGCCGAGGCCGCGTATCTCCTCGAAACGCAGCGTCAACGCCCCCTCGAACAGGATGATCGCCACCGACAGCGACACCAGCGGAAACAGCAGATCGCCGAACAGCAGATCCGGCTGCACCAGATGCACCGTCGGGCCGAGCACGATGCCGAACAGCAACAGCGGCAAAATGGCCGGCAGGCGCAGCAGCCAGGCCAGCCACTGCGCCAGCAGCGACGCCAGGCCGATAAGCACCAACATGAGCGGGGCGGATAATTCCATAAGCGAGATCCCTTTCAAATGACGAAATAAGCAACGATGACACAGCCTGATGACAATTCGGCAACCCCGATAACAGGCCGTTAGCCCAAAGTATAGAGTGAAAGCTGAAACGAGGCGGCAATGCGTTGACAGTTAGCGCCTATCGCAAGAAAAGAGATCATAATCACAGTCGAACAGGCTACAATCGGACAAACGCGTCATTTTTATTCTCAAGCCTAAGAGTGTTGCTATGAAAAATATCAATCCTAGTCAAACCGCTGCTTGGCAAGCCCTGCAGCAACATTATGCACAGATGAAAGACGTACGGATCGCCGACCTGTTCTCCCAGGACAGCGATCGTTTCTCCCGGTTCTCCGCGACCTTCAACGACCAAATGTTGGTGGACTATTCCAAGAACCGTATCACGCAGGAAACCCTGGAGAAGCTGCAGGCGCTGGCGAAAGAAACCGATCTGCAAGGCGCCATCAAATCGATGTTCGCCGGTGAGAAAATCAACCGCACCGAAGATCGCGCGGTGCTGCACATTGCCCTGCGCAACCGCAGCAACAGCCCGATCGTGGTCGACGGCAAAGACGTGATGCCGGAAGTGAACGCGGTATTGGCCAAGATCAAACAGTTCTGCGCGCGCGTCATCGGCGGCGAGTGGAAAGGCTACACCGGCAAGCCGATCACCGACGTGGTGAACATCGGCATCGGCGGTTCGGATCTCGGCCCTTACATGGTGACCGAAGCGCTGCGCCCATATAAAAATCACTTGAACATGCACTTCGTCTCCAACGTCGACGGCACCCATATCGCCGAAACGCTGCAGCCGCTGAACCCGGAAACCACGCTGTTCCTGGTGGCCTCCAAAACCTTCACCACGCAGGAAACCATGACCAACGCCCACAGCGCGCGCGACTGGTTCCTGAGCAGCGCCGCCGATCAACAGCACGTAGCCAAGCACTTCGCCGCGCTGTCTACCAACGGCAAAGCGGTGGCCGAATTCGGCATCGATACCGACAACATGTTCGAGTTCTGGGACTGGGTAGGGGGCCGTTACTCCCTGTGGTCGGCGATTGGTCTGTCGATCGCGCTGTCCATCGGTTATGACAACTTCGAGCAGCTGCTGAGCGGCGCGCACGCCATGGATAAGCACTTCGCCGAAACGCCGGCGGAGAAAAACCTGCCGGTGCTGCTGGCGCTGATCGGTATCTGGTACAACAACTTCTTCGGCGCCGAAACCGAAGCCATTCTGCCGTACGATCAGTACATGCACCGTTTTGCCGCTTACTTCCAGCAGGGCAACATGGAGTCCAACGGCAAGTACGTCGATCGCAACGGCAATCCGGTGGATTACCAGACCGGGCCGATCATCTGGGGTGAGCCGGGCACCAACGGCCAGCACGCGTTCTACCAGCTGATCCACCAGGGCACCAAGCTGGTGCCGTGCGACTTCATCGCGCCGGCCATCAGCCATAACCCGCTGGGCGATCACCACGCCAAACTGCTGTCCAACTTCTTCGCCCAGACCGAAGCGCTGGCGTTCGGCAAGTCGCTGGAAGTGGTGGAGGCCGAGTTCGCGGCGCAGGGTAAAACTCCTGAGCAGGTCAAGCACGTGGCGCCGTTCAAAGTGTTTGAAGGCAACCGTCCGACCAACTCGATCCTGCTGCGCGAAATCACCCCGTTCAGCCTGGGCAGCCTGATCGCGCTGTACGAGCACAAAATCTTCACTCAGGGCGCGATCCTGAACATCTTCACCTTCGATCAGTGGGGCGTGGAGCTGGGCAAACAGCTGGCTAACCGCATCCTGCCTGAGCTGGCGGGCAGCGAGAAAATCAGCAGCCACGACAGCTCGACCAATGCGCTGATCAACCGCTTCAAGGAATGGCGCTAATCGCCTGAGCTGAAGCCAATAAAAAACCCGCCGCGGCGGGTTTTTTTACGTCTGCAACAAATTACAGATTGATCGGTACTTCGAAGCTGACGCCCGCGCCCACGTCATCGGCGGTGCTGTGATCGTTATCGGTGTACCACAGGCTGGTATCGAACTTAACCTGAGACGGGAAGGTGTAACCCCAACCGACCTGAATGCCCTTCAGCGTATCGGATTTCGGGAACGCCTGGTTGATCGCCTGATTGTTCGGGTTCACTTTGGCGTATACCAGGCGGGTACTCCAGCGCTGGCTGTCGTCCAGCACCAGCTCTACGCGACCGGACAGCATCTGGCCGTCGCCGCCCATGGCGTGGCCCAGCGGGTAACCTTGCTGATAATACCCACCCTTATAGATATAGTGGGTGTAGACATAACGTTCCCGACTCATATCGGAACGGGTATCCGCCCCTTCGATATACCAGTTGATGGTCGTCGGGCCCCATTCCGGGTGGCCTTCCAGGCCGAGCAGATAGGTATTTTGCGAAGGCAGATAGCCCGCTTCATCTTCCCCCACCAGCTGACCGTACAGGCTGACCGGCAGGCCGATCAGCGGCTGCATCTTCAGTTTGAAGTCGAAGCCGGCGAGCTGGTTGCCCGGATCGTTGCCCTTGCCGGAATCATCATTATCACGGCCGCTAACGCCTTTCCAGAACGAACTCCAGGATTGCGGACGGCCCTCACCACCCCACTGCATGATGCGTGAGGCGCCTAATTCCAGGAAATCGGTCGGCATCATGGTGAAACGACCGCCGATCAGTTTGGTGTGCGGTACTGAACTGTACTGCGATAGCTGGCCGGCGGTCAGCTGGTATTGCCAGCGGCCGATCCACGACAGCCACGGGGTTTCAAACGGCGATTGGTCGGCTCGCTGCAGCATGAAGCCCGCCACCGGGCGTGCGGCATCGGAGCGGATCAGGCTGCCGTCGTAGCCAGGGCCCCACCATTGGGAAACTTCGCCGAAGGAGAGCCACTGGTTCCAGATTTTCACCGCGCCGTAGGAGCCGTTCATATTGAATTTGGAGCCGTCGCTGACACGCTGATCGCCTTCCACCGAGCCCTGCAGACGTACGTCCCAGAACTCGCCGTTGGCGCCGGCGCCGATGGTCAGGCGATCGTCGGCGTACTCATTTTGGCCGAAGCCCTGCGGGGTACCGGGTTTATCCGTCGACGCGTAACCGCTGACGCGGATGTTGGCTTTCAAGGCATCGACACGGCGCTGCACGCGGTCGATGACGTTTTTCTCGGTATTGGTCACCGGTTTGGCCTGCGCGATAACGGAACTGATCTCTTCCTGGCTCAGCGGCCAGGTGGACAGGCTGACGTTGATGACGCCGCGGTCAGACAACCAGGCGAGATCGTTACGCAGATCGTTGTCAGGGGTTACCAGGCCGGCGGCGTGGCCGGACAATGCACAGGTAAACAGGCCCGCAGCGACCAGTCCGTTAAGTTTAGCGCGCATAAAGAATTCCCTTGTTAATTCGAGGTTATTAGTTTTATGTAAAGATCTCTGTGACCCATGATAGTTGACATTTCGATTTGCTACAAATCTATAAGCCAGAAACATCTTATTATAACTTTATGAATTAAATGGGGTTTAAAGTGCTTTCGCGCGGGGCATAATTTTTAAGACAATGCCTATATTGGCACGGTTGAATCATATTAGCGGTATTCAGAGAGAGGTTTTATGGCAAAAACGTCGCGTTCGATCATGATAGCGAAAGGGCTGCAGCGGGTACTGAACGTAGGTTTGCTGCTGCTGGCGGCAATTCTGGTGGTGTTTCTGGTCAAGGAGACCCTCCACCTGGCGAAGGTGTTATTTATCAACAACGAAGAGTCTTCTTCATACCTGTTGATTGAAGGCATCGTGATTTATTTCTTGTACTTTGAATTTATCGCCTTGATCGTCAAGTATTTTGAGTCGGGTTATCATTTCCCGCTGCGCTATTTTATTTATATTGGCATTACCGCGATTATTCGTTTGATTATCGTGGACCACAAGAATCCCATCGATACCCTGATCTACGCCGCGGCGATATTGGTGCTGGTGGTGACGCTCTATCTGGCCAACACCGATCGGCTGAAACGGGAATAGCGGAGATAAAAATGGCGGCCAATGGCCGCCAAAGACACAGGATATCATTACCTGTCGTCTTTCAAGCTACAGCGTTGTTGACTGCACTCGCTGTAACTTGAAATCCATAGGGTAAAAGATAAGGAAAGACATCAAACGCACTGCAGTGGCACAAATTACCCCTTCACGCCGCCGGCCGTCAGGCCGCCCACCAGCCAGCGCTGCGCCAGCAGGAACACGGCGGTAATCGGTATCGCCGACAGCACCGCGGCGGCGGCGAAGTCGCCCCACAGGTAGTTCTGCGGGTTGAGATATTGCTGCATCCCCACCGCCAGCGTGTAGCTGTTCACATCGCGCAGCAGCAGCGACGCTACTGGCACTTCGGTGATGGCGGCGATAAACGACAGAATGAACACCACCGCCAGAATCGGCACCGACAGCGGCAGCAGCACCAGACGGAATGCCTGCCACGGCGTGGCGCCGTCCAGCGCCGCCGCCTCTTCCAGCGAGTTGTCGATGGTTTCGAAATAGCCCTTGATGGTCCAGACGTGCAGCGCGATGCCGCCCATGTAGGCGAAGATCACGCCGCCGTGGGTGTTCAGGCCGATAAACGGAATGTACTGGCCCAGGCGATCGAACAGCGCATACAGCGCCACCAGCGACAGCACCGCCGGGAACATCTGGAATATCAGCATGCTCTTCAGCAGCGTGCTCTTGCCGCGAAAACGCATGCGGGCGAAGGCGTAGGCGCAGGTGGTGGATAGCGTCACGATGCCGATGGCGGTGATCGCCGCGATCTTGATGGAGTTCCACAGCCACAGCAGCACCGGGAACGGCGGCGGCGTCACGCTGCCGTCGGCGTGGGTGACGCTGAAGCCGAGCGCCAGCCGCCAGTGATCCCAGGAGAGGGTTTCCGGTATCAGGCTACCGGTGGCGAAGTTGCCGGAGCGCAGCGAGATGGCCACTACCATCAGCAGCGGGAACATGATCAGGGCGATAAAGCACAGCATCAAAATATGGGTGATCCACAGGCGCAGGCGCTGGGACTTGGGTTGAACCATGGCCATCGTTATTCTCCCTAATCGAAGTTCATCTTGCTGGCTTTCAAATTCAGGATCGCCAGCGCGCCCACCAACAGGAAGATCAGCGTGGCGATGGCGGCCGCCAGCCCGAAGTCTTGCCCGCCGCCGCCTTCGAAGGCGATGCGGTAGGTGTAGCTGACCAGCAGATCGGTATAGCCGGCCGGCGTAGTGGTGCCGATCATGTCCGGGCCGCCGTTGGTCAGCAGCTGGATCAGCACGAAGTTGTTAAAGTTGAAGGCGAAGCTGGCGATCATCAGCGGCGTCAGCGGCTTGATCAGCAGCGGTAAGGTGATGCGGAAGAAGTTTTGCCACGGGTTGGCGCCGTCCATCGCCGAGGCCTCGTACAGATCGTCCGGGATGGCCTTCAGCAGCCCCATGCACAGGATCATCATGTACGGGTAGCCGAGCCAGGTGTTGACGATCAGGATCATGCTCTTGGCGGTGAGCGGATCGCTGAACCAGGCCGGTTTGATGCCGAACAGATGGCTGAGCATCATGTTGATCTCGCCGAAGCTCTGGTTGAACAAACCTTTGAAGATCAGGATCGAGATGAATGACGGCACCGCATAGGGCAGGATCAGCAGCACGCGGTAGATCGCCTTGCCTTTCAGCGCCTCCCACTGCACCACGCAGGCCAACACCATGCCGACCGCCACGGTGAGGATCACCGTCATCACCGAGAACACGATGGTCCAGATGAAGATCGACACGAACGGTTTCTTGATGCCCTCGTCCTGCAGCACCCGCAGGAAGTTTTTCCAGCCGGTGGTGACGGTATAGCCTGGGCTCAGTGTTTCCTGCGCCCAGCCGCCGTCGGCGTTGATCGCCTGATAGAAGCCGGTGTCGCCGTTCGGCCGGTAGCGCACCTGAGTCTGGTTATTGGTCAGCGTGCTGCCGTCTTTGTCCAGCGCATACAGCGGGCGGGTGCCGGAGAACTGGCGCAGGGAGCTCATGCGCAATTCCCCGCCGTCGGGCAGTTGCGCCACCAGCTGGCTCAGCGCCTGCCGGTTCTGGGTGATCGCCCGCAGCGTGGCGCGTTCGCCCTGCGGCGCGGCGCTCTGCGCCGTCAGCTTCAGGGTTTGCGGCGCGGCGGCGTCGAGGCGGAAAGGTTCGGAGATCAGCGGCTGTTCGCTGTCCGGTGGCGTCAGCTGCAGGCGCCACTGTTGGTTTTCCGCCGGGTAGAGGCCGAAGGTAAAGGTTTTGCCGCTCTGGAATTGGCGCTGCATCAGCACCGATTGCGCGCGTTCAAAAGTCAGCTGGTTGGTGCTGCTGTAGTTGGTAAAGGCGATGGCGATGGTGCAGATCAGCGGGAACAGGACGAACAGCCCCATGCCGGCGACGCCGGGATACACATAGCGCCAGGCATAGGCGCGGCGGTTGGCGAAGACGTAAAGCCCGGCGCTGACCAGGATCAGCGTCAGGATGGCGAACAGGTATTCACCCTGTGCATACATCAACACAATCAGGTAGCAGGTCACCAGGCTGAACAGACCGACCACCAGCCATTTCAGCGCGTCGCTTTGCCACCACTTCGATTTTTTACGCGCAGGCGTCCCGGCGTGAGCGAATTGCATAGGGCGTTCCTTTCTGTGAAGCAACGGCGGGGCACTTGTCCCCTTCATACTTGAAGCTACACCTTTGTTGGCTGCGTCCGCTCACCCCGGTCACATAGTTATCTATGCTCCCGGGGATGTGCGTACTTGCCGTCGCGGTGTAACTCCAATTATTTCGGGGATGTTAATCCCGCACGACGTCTTTACTTGGTGATACGGGTCTGCACGTCGTCCAGCGCGGCTTTCACCGTCTGACGGCCGCTGACGGCGTTGATCACCGCGCTGCGTTCGGCGTACCAGAAGGCGCTCATCTGCGGGATGTTCGGCATGATTTCCCCGTTTTGCGAGTTCTGCATGGTGGCCGCTATCTTCGGATCTTTGGCCAGCGCTTCCTGATAGGACTTCAGCGCCACCGCGCCCAGCGGCTTGTCTTTGTTGACGTCCGCCAGCCCTTCGTTGGTCAGCAGGTAGTTCTCGAGGAACTCGGTCGCCAGCTCTTTATTCGGGCTGGCGGCGTTGATGCCGGCGGTTAGCACGCCGACGAACGGCTTGGACGGTTTGCCTTTGAAGGTTGGCAGCAGCGTCACGCCGTAGTTGATTTTGCTCTGCTCGATGTTGTTCCAGGCCCACGGCCCGTTGATGGTCATCGCGGTCTGGCCTTTGTTGAACGCGGCTTCGGCGATCGAGTAGTCGGTATCGGCGTTGATGTGCTTGTTTTTCACCAGATCGACGATGAACTGCAGACCGGCCTGCGAACCGGCATTGGCGACGCCGACATCCTTGATGTTGTATTTGCCGTTTTCATACTTGAAGGCATAACCGCCGTCGGCGGCGATGATAGGCCAGGTGAAGTAGGGTTCCTGCAGGTTCCACATGATGGCGCTTTTGCCGCTGGCGCGCAGCTGCTTGTCCAGCGCCGGGATCTCTTCCCAGGTCTTCGGCGGCTGTTTGACCAGGTCTTTGTTGTAAATCAGCGACAGCGCTTCGACGGCGATCGGGTAGCCGATTAGCTTGCCGTCATAGCGCACGGCGTCCCAGGTGAACGGGAACAGCTTGTCCTGGAAGGCTTTGGACGGGTGGATTTCGGCCAGCAGGCCGGACTGCGCATAGCCGCCGAAGCGGTCGTGGGCCCAGAAGATGATGTCCGGGCCGTCGCCGGTGGCGGCCACCTGCGGGTATTTTTCTTCCAGCTTGTCCGGGTGCTCGACGGTGACCTTGATGCCGGTGTCTTTTTCGAATTTCTTGCCGACTTCGGCCAGGCCGTTATAGCCCTTGTCGCCGTTGATCCAGATAACCAGTTTGCCTTCCTCGATCTTGGCGAAGGCGGAAGAAGAGAGCACCAGGGTGGCCAGTGCCGAGAGCGCCAGCGTGCGGGCGAGGGTAATGCTGCGAGTCATAATCCAGTCCTTCTTTTTGTGGGCACATAAATCAAGGAGAGACGTTTCGCGGTAATAGTGGGTCACAACGCGACATATTCTCATCCTCCCCCCCTCTACGCCCCTGTGATGAGGAGTGTGATCCAGTTAACGTTGCGCTCTATTCTGTGGCGTCA
Source organism: Serratia sp. 2880STDY5682894 (assembly GCF_001537385.1). Lineage (NCBI taxonomy): Bacteria > Pseudomonadati > Pseudomonadota > Gammaproteobacteria > Enterobacterales > Yersiniaceae > Serratia > Serratia sp. 2880STDY5682894. The sequence continues at coordinate 43,430 of NZ_FCJA01000014.1, forward strand.
GGCACAAAATAGGGGGGCGATTTTTGCCAGCCGGATCACAGATTTGCCTTAAGCGCGGAACTTCTCATCGCTGTGGTCGTTCTCTCATCCTCCCGTCTCCTCCCCCATGAAAAATCCTGTTACGGATGATTACCCTTTCCGGCGACTCCCGCACTATCGGCCCATTGATTTTCAACGCCACGCGCAGCAGGGATACCGGATTTATGTCGTCAATGCCTATCGCCACCCAGCCCACCCTGTACCGGATCCATCCGGCCAGTTTCCGTGACGGAAACGGGGACGGCGTGGGCGACGCGCACGGCATGCTGGCGGCGCTGCCGTACCTGAAAGCGCTGTCGATCGACGGCCTGTTGCTGCCGCAGACGCTGGCGCCGGAGACCGAGGCGACGGTGACGGGCGAAGGGCTGACGCTGTGGTACGCCGATGAAGCCAACCGCGTTCGCAATGCGGCCGCGCCGCAGCGGTTCGCCCACGGCGCATTGGCGCTGGACGTGATGCCGTTCAGCGCGGAGAAGCTGGTGGCGGTGCTGCATGCCCGCCGCGCCTCGTTGGCGGACAGCCTGTGGAGCACCGGCGACGCGGATCAGCCCCGAGTGGTCAGCCGCTGGGGGCAGGGCGATTTGCGCTCCGCCGCCGCCTTTCTGACGCTGCTGGCGATGTTGCCGGCGCCGATCTGCCTGTATCAGGGCGAAGAGCTGGGGCTGCCGCACGCCGCCGGCCTGCAGGATCCGCGCGGCGCGCAAACGCCGATGCCGTGGCATGAGGCCCCCGAACAGGTCACCGCCGGCGAAATCAGCTGGTATCAGCAGGTGGCGATCGAACACCGCGCGTTGGCCATCAGCCGCCAACAGCACGACAGCCACTCCACCTTACGTTACTGCCAGGCGCTGTTGGCCCTGCGCCGTTCGCCGCTCATCCAGCGCGGCGAGCTGAGCGCGGTCAGCCAGCGAGACGGCGTGGTGCGCTTACTTATTACCCATCAGGATCAATGCCTTGAAGCGCTGATAAACCTGCAGCCTTATACTCAGGCGGCCGCGCCGTCTGAGGCGACCTTGCCGTTGGCATGGCAGCACGGCGCGCAGCAAGAGGGTCATCAATGGGTTTTGGCGGGCTTTGCCTCCGCCATTTTCACACGACATGTTAACTGCGAAAGCAGGGGAGTAACGCATGGCTAGCGTCACACTGCGCAGCGTTTATAAGGCCTTCGGTGAGGCCGTGATTTCCAAAGACGTCAATCTGACCATCGAAGACGGCGAGTTTGTGGTGTTTGTCGGGCCGTCGGGCTGCGGTAAATCGACGCTGCTGCGCATGATCGCCGGGCTGGAGGACATCACCTCCGGCGAGCTGCTGATCGGCGAGAAACGTATGAATGAGGTGCCGCCTTCCGAGCGCGGCATCGGCATGGTGTTCCAATCCTATGCGCTGTATCCGCACCTGTCAGTGGCGGACAACATGTCGTTCGGCCTGAAGCTGGCCGGCGCCAGGAAAGCGGAAATCAATCAACGGGTGAACCAGGTCTCCGAGGTGCTGCAGCTGGCGCACCTGCTCGATCGGCGGCCGAAGGCGCTGTCCGGCGGGCAGCGTCAGCGCGTGGCGATCGGCCGCACGCTGGTGGCTGAGCCAGACGTGTTCCTGCTCGACGAACCGCTGTCCAACCTCGACGCCGCGCTGCGGGTGCAGATGCGCATCGAGATCTCCCGTCTGCACAAGCGCCTGCAGCGCACCATGATTTACGTCACCCACGATCAGGTCGAAGCGATGACGCTGGCCGACAAGATCGTGGTGCTCGACGCCGGTCGCGTGGCGCAGGTTGGCAAGCCGCTGGAACTGTACCACTACCCGGCCAACCGCTTCGTCGCCGGGTTTATCGGCTCGCCGAAGATGAACTTCCTGCCGGTCAAGGTGACCGCGGCGCAGCCGCAACAGGTGCAGGTCGAGCTGCCCAACCGCCAGCTGGTCTGGCTGCCGGTGGAAGGCGCGGGCGTTCAGCCCGGCGCCAACCTGTCACTGGGCATTCGCCCTGAACATCTGCTGCCCGGCGAAGCCTCTGAAGTGCGGCTTACCGGCGACGTACAGGTGGTGGAGCAACTCGGCAACGAGACGCAAATCCACATCCAAATCCCGGCTATCCGTCAAAACCTGGTGTACCGCCAGAATGACGTGGTGCTGGTAGAAGAAGGTGCCACATTCGCCATCGGCCTGCCGCCTCACCGCTGCCACCTGTTCCGTGAAGACGGTACGGCATGTAAACGGCTGCACCAGGAGCCGGGCGTTTAAAGCATCAAAGTCGGTATAACAGGAGAATAATGATGACTACTCTGCGCAAACTTCCTCTGGCACTGGCTGTCGCCGCCGGTGTTCTCTCTACCCAGGCGCTGGCCGTGGATTTCCACGGTTACGCCCGTTCCGGCATCGGCTGGACCGGCAGCGGCGGTGAGCAACAGTGCTTCAAGGCCACCGGCGCCGCGAGCAAATACCGTCTCGGCAACGAATGCGAAACCTACGCCGAGCTGAAACTGGGGCAGGAAGTGTGGAAAGAAGGCGACAAGAGCTTCTACTTCGACACCAACCTGGCCTATTCGGTCTCGCAACGTTCCGACTGGGAAGACGTGACCCCGGGCTTCCGCGAAGTCAACGTGCAGGGTAAAAACCTGATCGACTGGCTGCCGGGCTCCACGCTGTGGGCCGGTAAGCGCTTCTATCAGCGTCATGACGTTCACATGATCGACTTCTACTACTGGGATATCTCCGGCCCGGGCGCCGGTCTGGAAAACATCGATCTGGGCTTCGGCAAGCTTTCCGCTGCCGTGACCCGCAACTCGGAGTCCGGCGGCTCTTACGGCTACCTGGATAACGAATGGAAACAGCGTCCGACCGTCAACGACACCTTCGACGTGCGCTTGGCCGGCCTGGAGCTGAACCCGGGCGGCACCCTGGAGCTGGGCGTGGACTACGGCCGCGCCAATGCGCAGGACCACTACCACCTGGCCGACGGCGCGAGCAAAGACGGCTGGATGTTCACCGCGGAACACACCCAAAGCATCCTGAACGGTTACAACAAGTTTGTGGTGCAGTACGCCACCGACTCGATGACCTCGCAGAACAACGGCCGCAACGAAGGCGCCACCATCGATAACAACGGCAAGATGATCCGCGTGCTGGATCACGGCGCCATCGACTTCAACGATCAATGGGCGTTGATGTACGTCGCCATGTTCCAGGACATCGACCGCGACAACAACAACGGCACCACCTGGTACACCGTGGGCGTGCGCCCGATGTACAAATGGACGCCGATCATGAGCACCCTGCTGGAAGCGGGCTACGACAACGTCAAATCCCAGCGCACCGGCGATCGCAACGGCCAGTATAAAGTGACCCTGGCGCAGCAATGGCAGGCCGGCAACAGCATCTGGTCGCGCCCGGCCATCCGTCTGTTCGCCACCTACGCCAAGTGGGATGAGAAGTGGGGCTACGCCACCGGTGACGACACCGGGTATAACGCCGGCACCGCTTACAACGACACCAGCATGCATACCTTCAGCCGCGGCAAGGATGACGAAGTCACCTTCGGCGCCCAGATGGAAATTTGGTGGTAACGACGACAGGGCGGGGAGGGCCAGCGGCTCTCCCCCAACCGCATTCGCCGCGGCCGGATCTCTTGCCTGATCCGCCGCAGCGCTGAAAGAGGATATAACGATGAAAAAGAATCTGCTGTCACTCTGCCTGTCGCTGGCGCTGACCGTCGGCGCGCCTTTGGCGGCCAACGCCGAGACGCCGGCCAACGTTTCCGTCGCGCCGGCCATCAGCGCCGCCACGCTGCAAAGCCTGCCGTGGCAGCCGCTGCAGCCGCCGGTGTCGCAAGAGGTGAAGCTGGACGCCGTCAGCCCGCAGCTCAATCAGGGCGAGATTCAGGGGGCGATCGCCGCCTATACGCTGCCGGCCGATCGCGGTTCGCTGGAAGTGACGCTGAGCAGCCTTGCCAAAAACAATTCGCTTTATGCGCCGAGCGTGCTGGTGCTGGACGAGCATCTGCGCCCGGCGGCGTATTACCCGAGCAGCTACTTCCCGTATCAGCCACCGGGGGCTATGTCCTCCGATCGCCTCGAAGGCACGCTGAAACTGACGCCGGCGCTCGGCCAAAAACAGATTTACCTGCTGGTGTACACCACCCGCCAGGACTTGGCGAAAACCACTCAGTTGACCAACCCGGCCAAGGCCTATGCGCAGGGCGTGGGCAACGCGGTACCGGATATCCCGGATCCGATCGCCGGCCACGCGACGACCGGCACGCTGAAGCTTAAGGTCACCGCTGAACAGGGCACCGGCAACGTGATGATCGGCATGCTGCAGCCTGCGCCGACCGTGGCGCCGGTGGTGGTGGGCTCGACCGCCCCTGCCGCCGTGGCGGCACCGGCACCGGCGCCGGAGAAACCGGCGGAGCCGATGCTCAACGATACCGAAAGCTACTTCAATAACGGCATCAAACAGGCGGTGAAGGCGGGCGATATCGACAAGGCGCTGAAACTGATGAATGAGGCCGAGAAACTGGGCTCGACCACCGCGCGTAAAACGTTTATCAGCAGCGTTAAAGGCAAGGGGTAACACCCGGCGCTGCCGATGCTGGCTCGATGATTGGTGCGCTTTGGCGCACCTTTTTTCATCCGCGGGCCAGCGTTGCGCCGATCAACGCCAACAGACGAGCGTTGTCTACCTGCTGCATGACACGTACCGGCCTGCCCTGCGGCGCCGGCATGCCGACCGTCAGACGCAGGCTGTCCGGCCGCCAGCGGCGTGAGCTGCCGCGCGTCAACGCCCCTTCCAGCGCCACATCCACATGGAACATCTCGGTGGTGACCAGCTGCGGCGCCAGCAGCCAGGCGATCACCAACGCATCATGGATCCAGCAGCCCGGCAGGTGCCGCGTATGGCGCGAATAGTCGATCCACGGCCGCGTGGTGGCGCGTAAATAGCGGCACAGCGGGGTGTCCGGCTGGGTCAACGCGGCCAGATCCGCCTGGGTCAGCATGGTCTGGGTGGTGACATCCAGCGGTGCCAGCGTGATGGTGGCGCCGCTGTTCAACACCAGCCGCGCCGCTTCCGGATCCAAACCGAAATTGGTGTCCTTGATGTACCCGTCGACGTTGAATACGCCCCCCATGATCACAATCTCTTTCACCGCCTGCGCCATCTGCGGGTAAAGCTGCATGGCGTGCGCAACGTTGGTCAGCGGGCCGATCGCCGCCAGCGTGATCTCGCCGGGATGCCGGCAGATCAGCTCGCCGATGGCGATGGCGGCGTCCGGTGCGGGCGCGTTGGCCAGCGAGGGCGCGGGCAGGTCACGCCACAGCGCCGCCAGCTTCGGATCGGCGATCGGGCGGTCCAGATGTGCGCGCCACGGCTCCGGCGGCTCGCTCAGGGCGCGCGCCGCGCCGAGGGCGACCGGCACCTGATAGCCGCTCTGCGCCAGCAGATCGGTGGCGACGGCGAATCCCACTTCTCGAGGGGTGTTGCCGGCCACGATGCTGATCAGCTCCAGCTGCAGCTGCGGTTTGGCCGCCAGCGCCAGGGCCAGCGCCAGGCCGTCGTCGACGTTGGCGCCGGGCACGCCGTTGCCGGGATCGCAATCAATGATTAAACGCATATAAGGTGTCCTGAAAAACCGCTAACAGCCGCAGGAGCGGCGGATGCGCAGTTGAAAAGCGAATTCATGCAGCTCGGCGGGCGCGGCACCGGCGGCCAGCATGGCGATGGCCCGCTTGGCCATGGCGTCGATCGGCTGCTCGACCGCACTGAGCGGCGGCACGCTGAATTCGGATTGCTGCGTGCCGTTAAAACAGATCAGCGCCAGATCGTCCGGCGCGCGCAGCCCATGCTCCGCCAACGCCGACAGGCAGCCGAGCGCCTGTTGCTCGTTAGAGGTGAAAACGGCGCGCGGGCGTGGGCCTTGCACCAGGCGCTGGGTGGCCTGGTAACCGCCCTGGCGGGTGTAGGGCACTTCGAAAATCCACTCGTCGCGCGGCGCGATACCCGCCTCCAGCAGCGCATCGCGCCAGCCGTTCAGGCGATCCTGCGCGTTGAGCATGGTCAGCGGGCCGATAAAAATGCCGATGTCGCGATAGCCGTGTTGCAGCAGATGGCGGGTTGCCTGGCAGGCGGCGTCGCGCTCGTCGACGCGAATGGCGCAGACGCCGGCCTGGCTGTCGATGGTGTCTATCATTACGCAGGGCGTGCCGGAAGCGCGGATCAGATCGAACCACGGATGGCGATCGACGCTGGTGTACAGCAGGCCGTCGACCTGGCGGCGCAGCAGGTTGTTGATAAGTTCATACTCGCGCTGACGATCGTCGCCGGCGTCGCCTAGCAGCAGCACACGGCCGCGGCTGAAGGCTTCCTGCTGCAGTGCCCGCGCCAGGGTGGCGAAGAACGGGTTGGAAATATCCGGCACCACCAGCCCGTAGGTTTGTGTGCTGCCGGAGGCCAGCGCCCGCGCGATGTCGTTCGGCCGGTAGCCGGTCTGCTCGATCGCCGCCAGCACGCGCAGCCGGGTGGCTTCCGCCACCGGGCGCGGGCCGTTGTTGATCACATAGCTGACTACGGCGACGGAGGTGCCCGCTACGCGAGCCACGTCGGCGCGGGTAACGCGTCGCGCGGAGTGATTATCCACATTGAGGTCCTGTTCGCCTTCTCGCTACGCGGCATCCTGCGGCAGGTTGAGATCGCGGCCGCGGGTTTCGGGAGCAAAGAAGGTGGTGATTAAGCCGATGCCCGCCATTACAACAAAATAGCAGGCGACAGGCCACCAGTGACCGAAACCGGACAGCAGTGCGGTGGCGATCAGCGGCGCGGTGCCGCCGGAGAGGATCGAGCCGAGCTCCTTGGCGAACGCCATTTTGGAGTAGCGGTTCTTCACGCCGAACAGTTCGACGCCATAGGCCGCCTGCACGCCGAAGATCCCCAGCGACGCGATGCACATGCCGACCACGATCACCGAGATGACGATCGCCGGCTCACGGCTGTCGAGCAGCCAGAACGCCGGGAAGGCGTACAGCACCAGCAGCAGGCAGAACCACCGGTAGGTGACGCGGCGGCCGAAGCGATCGGACAGCCAGCCGGCCAGCGGGATCACCAGAAAACCGCACAGCGAGGCGATCAGAACCGCCAGCGCCGGCACCGATTTATCGACCATCAGCACCTTGGCGACGTAGCCGACGATAAAGCCCTGGCACAGGTAGGAAGGGCCGTTTTCGCCGATGCGCAGGCCGAGCATCACCCAGAACGCCTTGGTGCGCTGCAGGTAGCTGCGCGTATCCGGTGCGGCCTGGGCGGCGTCCAGCATGCGCTGGTGGTTTTGCTGCAGCTCGCGCTCGAAGACCGGCGTTTCCCGCACGTGGCGGCGCAGGTACAGCGCCACGCCGGCGATCAGAATGCTGGCGAGGAACGGAATGCGCCAGCCCCAGCTCATCAGGTCTTCCTTGTCGAGCTGCAGTACCAGCAGCCACACCAGCGACGCCAGCAGGGTGCCGCTGTTGGAGCCGATGGCGATGATCGACGCCACCAGCCCGCGCCGTTTGGCCGGCGCGTATTCCGCCAGCATCACCGCGCCGCCGGACAGCTCCGCGCCGGCGCCGAACCCCTGCGCGAAGCGCAGGATCACCAGGCAGGTGGGTGCCCAGACGCCGATTTGCGCATAGGACGGGATCAGGCCGATCAGCGTGGTGGAGAGGCCCATCAGCGCCACGGTGGTGATCAGCACCACGCGGCGGCCTTTGCGATCGCCGATCCAACCGAACACCAGCGCGCCGATCGGCCGCGCGACGAAGCCGACGGAGTAGGTGGCGAAGCTGGCCAGCAGGGCGACCAGCGGCGTGGCCTCGGGGAAGAACACGTCGCCGAACACCATGCCGGCCGCCAGGCCGTACAGCGCGAAATCGACGTATTCCATGGCGGTGCCGAGCCAGCAGGAGAAGGTGGCGCGCCAAAATTGGCTGCGCCCCTCTTTGGTTGCCAGGCGTTCATCGGCCGCCAGCGCGGCGTCGGCGGTCTGTGGAGTGGCAAGCGTTGTTTCGCTCATGGCAGTGCTATCCTCTTTTGTTCTGCGCCTGGAGGGGCGCGGTTAAAGATGGTTTCCCTGGTGCCGGCAACAAAGGTGTGCCGACAAATGATGTCGGACGCATGGCGATTCAACGCTGCGGTGTCAGAGTATCTACGCGCGTAGATAAAACAACGCGACAAAGATGAAACTTTGCAGGCGATCACAGAATCGTCATCGTGCCGGGGAACGAAGATAGAGAACGCGGATGGCAAAAAGATGACAGGAACCCGGTTTTTCCGGCGGAAGCCACCGCCGTTTTCGCCACGAATCAGCCTGCCGCTTTCGTATTTCTGCGCTACAATGGGGGCCTGTTAACAGTTTGTATCGTCTGGCGCGCCGTACCGGCCGCGGTTCAGGCGAGGAGTAAAGCAATGTCTGGCATCAGGGATTCCATCCTGCCGCCGCTGGAGTGGTTGTCCGAACAGGATCCTCCGGCGCCCGCCGCCGTCAGCGACTGGCTGATGGAGTTAGGCTCCATGACCCGCCGATTTGAACGCCATTGCGCCCAGGTGCGCGTCGAACCGCAGCGCGAATGCTTCGTCACGCGCGAGGCGCTGGGCGACGAGGCGAATCACCTGCCCGACAGCCCGCGCTACTGGCTGCGCGAAGTGGTGCTGCTGGGCGACGACCAGCCCTGGCTGCTGGGGCGCACGGTGATCCCGGAAAATACGCTGACCGGCCCCGACCAGGCGCTGGTGGATCTGGGCACGCTGCCGCTGGGGCGCTACCTGTTCAGCAGCGGCGATCTGACCCGCGACTATATCCATATCGGCCGACAGGATGCGCTGTGGGCGCGCCGTTCACGGCTGCGGCTGGCGGGCAAACCGCTGTTGCTGACCGAATTGTTTTTACCGGCTTCGCCGCTGTATTCAGCGGTTCCTGCATAAGAGAGGAGAGCAAGACCTTGGAGGGAAGCGTGACTCAAAGTAAATGGCGGGCTTACAGCCATTTGATGCGCATTGATAAACCGATCGGCACGCTGTTGCTGCTGTGGCCGACGCTGTGGGCGCTGTGGCTGGCCGGGAAAGGCGTGCCGCCGCTGTCGATTTTGCTGGTGTTCGTGCTCGGCGTGTTCCTGATGCGCGCCGCCGGCTGCGTGGTGAATGACTATGCCGATCGCGCGGTGGACGGCTACGTGAAACGCACCGCCGGGCGGCCGATGCCGAGCGGTCGGGTGAGCGCGAAAGAGGCCAAGGTGCTGTTTGCGGTGCTGGTGCTGATCTCGTTCTGCCTGGTGTTGACGCTCAATGCGATGACCATCTGGCTGTCGCTGGCGGCGCTGGCGCTGGCCTGGGTGTATCCGTTCATGAAGCGGGTGACCAACCTGCCGCAGTTCGTGCTGGGCGCCGCGTTCGGCTGGGGCATTCCGATGGGGTATGCGGCGGTCAGCGAATCGCTGCCGCTCAGCTGCTGGCTGCTGCTGCTGGCCAACATCTGCTGGACGGTGGCCTACGACACGCTGTATGCGATGGTCGATCGCGACGATGACTTGAAGATCGGCATCAAATCCACCGCTATCCTGTTCGGCCGTTATGACAAGCTGATCGTCGGGCTGCTGCAGTTCGCGACGCTGCTGCTGCTGGTGTGGGTCGGTTATCTGGCGCAGCTCGGCGGGGCGTTTTACTGGTCGCTGTTGCTGGCGGGCGCGCTGTTCATTCACCAGCAGAAACAGATCGCCGGCCGCGAGCGCGAAGCCTGCTTCAAGGCCTTCCTGCAGAACAACTATGTCGGCTTGGTGGTATTTATCGGCATCGCGCTGAGCTATCTGCCGGCGTAACGGTTTCGCAAAGCAAGAAAAAAGGCACCCCAGGGGGTGCCTTTTGTGTTTCGGTGCCGGACGACATCACTCGTCCTGCTCTTCTTCCGCGTCGGCTTGCGGCAGGGCGTTGGTCTCTGCCGGCATGTTGACGCTTTCGATGGTCAGCTTGATTTCCGGCGTGATCAGATCGCTCAGCATGTTGTACACCTCAAGGGTGTGCTCGCGGATCGCATCCCCGCTATCGTTGATATAGCCTTCTTCGCGCAGCGTCGCCACCAGGGTGGAGAACACCGCCTTGTCGAAGAACTCCGGCGCGTTGATGCCGTGCAGCACCGACAGACGCTGCGCCATGATGCGGCTCTCTTTCTCCAGCGCGCCGCGGTTGATGCTCGGGTTGGCGCTGAGGATCGACATGGTGATGGCGTAGCGTTGCAGGGTTTCGCGCACCCCGGCGGCCAGCAGCTGCAGCGGGCGAATGCGCGCCGGGTTCAGCACCAGCTCGTCGCCTTTGTCGCAGATCAGCTGTTGGCGGATCAGCTCGTCGATCACCGGCTGCAGCACCTCCGGCAGCTGTTCCTTGTCGTTATGCAGGAACAGCTCGGCTTTCAGCATCGGGTAGATCATGCCGATTTGACGCAGCAGCTCGGCGCGCGATACCCGGCGATGATGCATCACGATGCTGGCGATCAGCGACGGCAGCACCAGCAGGTGGTGGATGTTGTTGCGGTAATAGGTCATCAGCACCGCCTGCTCGCGCGGCAGGATGATGATGTCGCCGATGTTGTCCTTCTCCACCTCGAACTTGTTCATGTTCAGCGCGTGATCCAGCAGCTCGTCCGGCGTTTGCGTCGGCACGGTGACGTCATGCGCGTAAGGCGCGTTGCGCATCAGCTGCAGGTAACACTCGAGCTGTTCGACCAGCTGTTCGCGGGTCAGCGAACGCTGGCGCGAAGCCAGCAGCGCGGTGGAACACAGGTTCATGGCGTTGGCCGCGGCGGCGTTGTTGATGCGCACCATGATCTGGCCGGCCAGATCGTTGACCGTCGGCGTCAGCCAGCTTGGGCGCTGAGCCTCGATCGGATCGATAGACTCGCGCCACTGCGGCACGTGCTGGTTGAGGTAAGCGGTCAACGGCAGCGGCTCGCCGAAGTTGACATAACCCTGGCCCAGATTGCGCAGCTTGCGCAGGCCGCGCAGCATCTGCGGCAGGCTCTCTTTTTCCTTGGTGGCGCCGCGCAGCTCTTTGGCGTAGGTGCCCACTTCCATCACGTGTTCGTAACCGATGTAAATCGGCACCAGCGTGATCGGACGGGTGCCGCCGCGCAGCATCGCCTGGATGGTCATCGACAGGGTGCCGGTCTTCGGCTCCAGCAGACGCCCGGTGCGGGAACGGCCACCTTCCACGAAGTATTCCACCGAGTAGCCGCGGGTGAACAGCTCGCCGAGGTATTCGCGGAACACCGTCGAGTACAGCTTGTTGCCCTTGAAGGTGCGGCGGATGAAGAACGCGCCCAGGCGGCGGAAGATCGGGCCGGCCGGCCAGAAGTTGAGGTTGATGCCGGCGGCGATGTGCGGCGGCACCAGGCCCTGGTGATACAGCACGTAGGACAGCAGCAGGTAGTCCATGTGGCTGCGGTGGCAGGGCACGTAGACGATCTCGTGGCCGTCCTGCGCCAGCTGGCGCACGCGCTCGGCGTTGGTGACGTTGATGCCCTGATACAGCCGGTTCCAGGTCCAGCTCAGCACGCGGTCGGACAGGCGCACGGTTTCGTAGGAGAAATCGGCGGCGATCTCTTCCATCAGCGCGATGGCGTTCTGCTGGGCTTTCTCGTGCGAGATCTTCTTGCTGCGCGCTTCGTCCTCGACCGCTTTTTCGATCGCTTTGGACGCCAACAGCTTGTTGAACAGATCCTGGCGGGCCGGCAGGCTCGGGCCTACCGCGGCCAGGCGCTGACGCGAGAAGTGCATGCGCGCCACGCGCGCCAGTTTCTGCGCGATGGTTTTATCCGTGCCGTGCTCGGTGGCCATGCGGCGCAGCGAAACGGTGTTGGAGAAACGCACGAAGCTGTCGCGGCCGAGCCACAGCACGGCGAAGAATTTCTGCACGCCGTTCAACAGACGCAGGTGCGGCGTGCCGTGGCCTTCGCGGCCCGGCGAGCGGCCGAACATCACCGAAACCGGCAGCATCTGAATGTCGAGATCCGGATTGCTGCGGTGCAGATCCAGATAGTCGTGGAACAGCTTTACCGACTCTTCTTTCGGGGTGTAGTAGCGGAACACGCGCGGGCCGTCGTGAATGAACACGTAGCTCGGCAGCACGGTGCCGTCGATCTCCAGCGAGTTGAGCGGATCGGGCAGATCCTGCGCCAGGCACTGGGTGCGCAGCGTCAGCAAATCCGCCTTGGAATTGTAAGGTAAAACATACAAAATCGGCCGTGAGGGATCCAACCCTAGCTCGGTAACCGGATCTGAAGGGATGACCTTACTTCTTACCAACAATTTAAGTGGTAAATTCAATATTTTATAATAAATTTTACGCCAACCTGACATAAACAACGTGAAGCCTCTTGTTAGCAATGCGCCGCAAGCATACCAGAAACCGGGTAGCAGATCTGTGGTGTTCGAAAACCGAGAGCCGTCAGCGCGGACTGTTCTAGACTCTTTTTATTATGACCGACCTCTGAGAAAGGCACGAAAACATGGCAAACCAAGCAACCGGACTGACCCGCATCATCAAGGCCGCCGGCTATTCCTATAAAGGGCTTTCCGCCGCCTGGCAGCACGAAGCGGCTTTCCGCCAGGAACTGGTGGTCACCCTGCTGGCTATCATACTGGCTGTCTGGCTGGATGTGGGTGCGATAGCGCGCATTTTATTGATCGGATCGGTAGCGCTGGTGATGATCGTCGAGATCCTGAACAGCGCGATCGAGGCGGTAGTGGATCGCATCGGCAGCGAACATCACGAACTGTCCGGCCGGGCCAAGGACATGGGATCGGCGGCGGTGTCGCTGGCGATCGTGCTGGCGCTGTTCGTTTGGGGCACGGTCTTATGGCAGCATTTTGGCTGACGAAAGGCGCCTACTGACTGATTTTTATTTATTCTTCGGTTCCCAATCCGCGCTTACCTGTATATACTCACAGCAAGACTGTATAAACAAACAGGGGGCGGAATGAAAGCACTAACTACCAGACAGCAAGAGGTCTACGATCTGATTCGCGATCATATTTCGCAAACGGGCATGCCGCCAACGCGTGCCGAGATCGCGATGCGTCTGGGGTTCCGCTCGCCTAACGCCGCCGAAGAACACCTGAAGGCGCTGGCACGCAAAGGCGTGATCGAAATCGTCTCCGGTGCCTCGCGCGGTATCCGCCTGTTGATGGAAGAAGAAGAAGGGCTGCCGCTGATCGGCCGCGTCGCCGCCGGCGAGCCGCTGCTGGCGCAGCAGCACATCGAAGGGCACTACCAGGTGGATCCTTCCCTGTTTAAACCGAGCGCCGATTTCCTGCTGCGGGTGAACGGCATGTCGATGCGTGACATCGGCATTCTGGACGGCGATCTGCTGGCGGTGCACAAAACGCAAGACGTGCGCAACGGCCAGGTCGTGGTGGCGCGCATCGAAGACGAAGTGACGGTCAAGCGCCTGAAAAAACACGGCAACGTGGTCGAGCTGCTGCCGGAGAACAACGAATTCCAACCGATCGTGGTCGATCTGCGCCAGCAGAATTTCACTATCGAAGGGCTGGCGGTCGGCGTGATCCGCAACGGTGACTGGATTTAATCGTCGCACTCTCAGTGCCGCCTCTTGTATCAATCGCCCCTGTTCTGGGGCGTTTTTGTTTCTGACCTTGCCCTTCGCCACTGCTACGGGAACATCTCATCATGCGCTTGATTTCCGCCTTCACCAGCGACACCGATAAAGCCCTGTGGCGCCTGGCTCTGCCGATGATTTTCTCCAATATCACCGTACCGCTGCTCGGGCTGGTGGACACCGCGGTGATCGGCCACCTCGACAGCCCGATCTACCTGGGGGGCGTCGCGATCGGCGCGGTGGCGACCAGCTTCCTGTTCATGCTGCTGTTGTTCCTGCGCATGAGCACCACCGGCCTGGCGGCGCAGGCGCTGGGGGCACAGAACCCGCAGGCGCTGGCGCGCGCCTTTATGCAGCCGCTTCTGCTGGCGCTGCTGGCCGGGGTGGCGATCGTCCTGTTGCGCTATCCGCTGATCGAACTGGCGCTGCGGATCGTCGGTGGCAATGGCGAGGTGCTGGAACAGGCGCGGCGTTTTCTTGAGATCCGTTGGCTGAGCGCGCCGGCGGCGCTGGCTAATCTGGTGCTGCTGGGCTGGCTGCTCGGCGTGCAGTATGTGCGTGCGCCGGTGATCCTGCTGATTGTCGGCAACCTGCTGAACATCGTGCTGGATATCTGGCTGGTGATGGGCCTGGGCTGGAACGTGCGAGGGGCGGCGGCGGCAACCGCCATCGCCGAATACGCCACGCTGCTGCTCGGCCTGTGGCTGGCGTGGCGGGTGATGCGCCTGCGCGGTATCACCCTGCCGATGCTGCGCCAGGCCTGGCGTGGCGATCTGCGTCGGCTGCTGGCGCTTAACCGCGACATCATGTTGCGTTCATTGCTGCTGCAGCTGTGCTTTGCATCGCTGACCATCTTCGGCGCTCGTCTGGGGAGCGACGTGGTGGCGGTCAACGCGGTATTGATGAATCTGCTGACGTTTACCGCCTATGCGCTCGACGGCTTCGCTTATGCGGTGGAAGCCCATTCGGGCCACGCCTACGGTGCCCGGGACGACAGCCAGCTGCGAAAGGTGTGGCACGCGGCCTGCAGGCAGGCAGGGCTGGTCGCGCTGGCCTTCGCCCTGGCGTATGCCGTTACCGGCCAGCAGATCGTGGCGGCGTTGACCTCCTTGCCGGAGCTGCGTGCGTTGGCCGCCCACTATTTACCGTGGCAGGTCATCCTGCCGCTGGTCGGGGTGTGGTGCTATTTGCTGGACGGCATGTTTATCGGTGCCACGCGCGGTGCCGAGATGCGCAACAGCATGGCGGTGGCTGCGGCGGGATACGGTCTGGCGCTGTTCAGCGTGCCGCTGCTTGGCAACCACGGACTCTGGCTGGCGCTGGCGGTGTTTCTGGCGCTGCGCGGTCTGGCACTGGGCTGGATTTGGCACCGCCATCAGGTGCGCGGCAGCTGGTTTGCCGCACGCTAAACCGTGCGCTTTGTTGGGTTAATTATTAATTTGTCTTATGTTTTTGTTCATGTTTGCTTACATGTTTCCAGCCTGGTTCTGCCCGGCTTAGCTCGTTGTTTGTTGGCGTTTTTTATGTTTATTTCATTTATTAATGGTTTTTTATTCTGTCATATGGCTTTTTTATTTCCATGTTTAACTAGAATGAATCATGTGGCTGGCGAATGAAGGGGAGCGATATTCCTTAAGGTGAAGGGCGTATCGGCCAGAAAAATTTCTGGTTAACCCCAGCCGGCGACAGGGATCACTGATTCACCACAGGTTAACGGAGAGACTATGAATAAAGATCAAGCCGACGGTAACTGGAAGCAGCTTAAAGGCAAAGTGAAGGAAAAATGGGGCAAGCTGACCGATGACGATCTGACGGTCATCGAAGGGAAACGCGAACAGCTGGTCGGTAAAATCCAGGAGCGCTACGGTTACCAGAAAGAGGCGGCCGAGAAAGAGGTGAAAGCCTGGGAAGATCACACCAAACACCGCTGGTAATTTGCAGGGCCGCCATTGAAGGCGGCTTGCCCAGCGCAGGCCGGCGTCGCTCTCATCCTCTGGCGCCCCGGCCGCAGGTACAGGGAGGTACCTGACTTCGTGTTACTTCTTCTTGATGGCGATGCTGTGATCGTGTTCGGCGCAGTCATGCTTGCTGTCGCATGCCTCAACCTCCACGCAGCCGGCGCACAGGCCGTGCGCTTCCACCACGCTGTGACGCAGCGCAAATCCGGCCTCCTGCGCCAGCTTCTGCAGCGTTTCCTCTACGCCTTCGGTAGTGCGTTCGGTCACCTGGCCGCAGCGGTCGCAGATAAACAGTGCGGACGTGTGCATCGGCTGTTCGAAGTGGTGGCACAGCACGTAGCTGTTGGCGGATTCCACTCTATGGATAAACCCTTGCTCCAGCAGAAAATCCAGCGCGCGATAGACCGTCGGCGGCTTGGCTTGCGGTTCGGCGACGCGCAGCAGATCGAGCAGGTCATAAGCGCTGATTGCACCGGGTTGCTGAGTCATCAGACGCAGCACTTCCAGCCGTTGCGGCGTCAATCGCACATTGCGTTGTTGGCAGAGGCGTTCCGCCTGCGCCAGCAGCTTTTCCTGGGTGGTTGAGTTCATCGCAAATATCCCGGTACGTAAAAAAGCCGATTTTACCATGATTACGGCGAATCGCCGAGAGTTGCCCCCTTTTCCCCTGAGGATTGCGCAGGGAAAGGCGCGCTGAGTGCGCTAAAAGAGAGATGCATCACAACTTTTTCCCTCCACCGGGCGGCAAATCAACGTTGCCGATTTTAGCGCTGGAGAGCCGCTGGCGAGAGCGGTATAACGCGCTTCACCCGCGTGACGAACAGGAGCCTTGTGTGATGACGGAAAGAGAGAAGCTGTTAAGCGGCCTGGAGTACAACAGCCGCGATGAAGAACTGATTGCGATGTACCATCGGGCCAGGGCGTTGACCAAAAGCCTGGGGACGCTGGATTCGCATCAGGCGGACGAGAAAAACCGCCTGCTCGGCGAACTGTTCGGCGCCTGGGGCGAGGCGAGCTGGATCGAAACGCCGTTCTGGTGCGACTACGGGCAACATGTCCGCATCGGTAAAAACTGTTTTATCAACGTCAATGCGGTGTTCCTCGACTGCAATACCATCACCATCGGCGACAACACGCTGATCGGCCCCAACGTGCAAATCTACACGCCGAGCCACCCGCTGAAGGCCGGCAAACGCTTTACCGGCGACCCGGCCTTTCCTTTCCGCACCTCGGCGCAGCCGGTGTCCATCGGCAGCAACGTATGGATCGGCGGTAACGTGGTGATCTTGCCGGGCGTGACCATCGGCGACGGCACGACTATCGGCGCGGGCAGCATCGTGACCGGCGACATCCCGGCCAATGTGCTGGCGCTGGGGCAGCCGTGCCGGGTTATCCGCACGTTGGAATAGGGGGGAAACGAAGGCGATTTTCCCAACGGCGCCGATTGTCGTTATAATAGCCGTTTGCGGCCGCGCGCCGTTCGTTAAACCCAGACAGACTCAGGTAGCCAGTAACTCAGCATGACGAAAGACAACCACGCCCCAACCTACGCCGCCAATCGTTTCTCCATCGCGCCGATGCTCGACTGGACCGATCGTCATTGCCGTTACTTCCACCGCCTGCTGACCAAGGAAACGCTGCTGTACACCGAAATGGTGACCACCGGCGCGATCATTCACGGCAAGGGCGACTACCTGGCCTACAGCGAAGAAGAGCATCCGGTGGCGCTGCAGCTGGGCGGCAGCGATCCGGCCGCGTTGGCGCACTGCGCCAAACTGGCGGAGCAGCGCGGTTACGACGAGATTAACCTCAACGTCGGCTGCCCGTCCGATCGCGTGCAAAACGGCATGTTCGGTGCCTGTTTGATGGGGCAGGCGACGCTGGTCGCCGACTGCATCAAGGCGATGCGCGACGTGGTGTCGATCCCGGTGACGGTGAAGACCCGCATCGGCATCGACGATCAGGACAGCTACGCCTTCCTGTGCGACTTTATCCAAACCGTCGCCGGGCGCGGCGAGTGCGACATGTTCACCATCCACGCGCGCAAGGCCTGGCTCTCCGGCCTCAGCCCGAAAGAGAACCGCGAAGTGCCGCCGCTGGACTACCCGCGCGTTTATCAGCTGAAGCGGGATTTCCCGGCGCTGACCATCGCCATCAACGGCGGGGTGAAAACGCTGGAAGAGGCGCAGCAGCATCTGCAGCATCTGGACGGCGTGATGATGGGGCGCGAGGCGTACCAGAATCCGGGCATTCTGGCACGGGTCGACAGCGAACTGTTCGGCGCGCAGACCGCAGTGCCGGACAGCGTGGCGATCGTCGAAGCGCTGTATCCGTACATCGAGCGCGAGCTGTCCAACGGCACCTATCTCGGCCACATCACCCGCCACATCCTCGGTTTGTTCCAGGGCGTGCCGGGCGCGCGCCAGTGGCGTCGCCACCTGAGCGAGAACGCCCACAAACCGGGCGCCGATGCGCGGGTGGTGGAGCAGGCGCTGGCGCTGGTGCGTCAGCCGCGTGTGGAAATGGCGTAACCCACAAAAATTTTGACTAACAGTTAGTCTTTTTCGCCAGGCATTCGGCGCGTTGCCGGATGCCTGCCCCATCTTTTCAATAGGTTAGCCCTTCCGCCATTCTGGCACGCTTCTTGTAATTCCCTCAGCAGATACGTTGTATTGCAAAGGAGCAATCATGTTGGAAATCTTCTTTCTCATTGGCTTTGTGGTGATGCTGATGGTGACCGGCATCTCGCTGCTGGGGATCTTCGCTGCGCTGTTGGTGGCGGCGGCGTTCATGCTGTTGGGCGGGTTGTTCGCGGTGGTCATCAAGCTGCTGCCGTGGCTGATTTTGGCGGTCGTCGGGGTATGGATTTACCGGTCGATGCAGAAACCGCAGGCCAGACGTTACTGATTTTTTGCTGAATAATCAGTCAGTCGCGATGAAACTTGCACAACTTGCCGCCCCGCTAATGCGGCAGCGATCACAGCTTGGCAGTTTTGCCGCGCGATGTGGCACATAAAGCGTGTTTTTTGCCGGACGGGGCTGTTAGGATGTTTGTCGATGCAGTGATGCGACCGATTTCATCACCGTGAGAGACAACCAAAATTCGTGTTGCTGAAGCAACCCCCTGTCTCTGGCGGACTCTGCTCTACCCCTACAAAACGCAGTAACAGAAAGGGCTCCGTAAGGAGCCCTTTTCTTTTGCGGCAATTAGGGGATCAGCAGGCTGGAGCCGCTGGTGCCGCGGCTTTCCAGCACTTGGTGCGCCCGCTGGGCGTCGGCCAGCGCAAATTTCTGCTCGTCTTTCACCTCCACCCGAATGGCGCCGCTGCCGATCAGCGAGAACAGCTCGTTGCTGGCGTACTGCAGCTCGGCGCGGTTGGTGATGTAGCCGTTAAGGGAAGGGCGGGTGACGTACAGTGAGCCCTTCTGATTCAGCAGTGCCAGATCGACGCCGGTCACCGGGCCGGAGGCGTTGCCGAAGCTGACCATCAGGCCGCGCCGTTTCAGGCTGTTGAGCGAGGCCTGCCAGGTGCTTTGCCCCACCGAATCGTACACCACGCCGACCTTCTCGCCGTGCGTCAGCTCGGCCACCCGCTGGGCGATATCCTCTTTGTGGTAGTTGATGGTGGCCCAGGCGCCGGCCTGTTTCGCCAGCGCGGCCTTTTCGTCGGAGCCGACGCTGCCGATCAGGCGCGCGCCCAGCGCTTTGGCCCATTGGCAGGCGATCAGCCCAACCCCGCCGGCGGCGGCATGGAACAGGAACACTTCACCCGGCTGCACGTCGTGGGTCTGGCGCAGCAGGTAGTGCACCGTCAACCCTTTGAGGAAAGAAGCGGCGCCCTGCTCAAAGCTGAGGTTGTGCGGCAGCAGCGCCACTTTTTCTTCCGGCACGTTGTGGACTTCGCTGTAGGCGCCGAGCGATGACTGCGCATACACCACCCGGTCGCCCGGTTTGATCGCGCTGACGCCGGCGCCAACCTTGACCACCACGCCGGCCGCCTCGGTGCCGAGGCCGCTCGGCAGGCTCGCCGGGGCGTACAGCCCGCTGCGCACATAGGTGTCGATGTAGTTGATGCCGATCGCCTTGTTCTCGATCTGCACTTCGCCGGCGGCGGGATCGAGCGGTGTAAAATCAACGTATTGCAAGACTTCCGGCCCGCCGGTGGCGGAAAACTGAATGCGCTTGGCCATATCGTTACCTCGTTTGAGTGTCTGATTTCACCCTATTCTTTTTAGTATCGGAGATCCAGTTCACCCGTGCGGGATTCAATACCTTTTTTGCATCGGTTATGACGCAAAAATCACGTATACTCTCGCGTCAAGATCCTTCATTCGCAACCGGATAAAGACTACGTTTCATGGCAGGAAAAAAACCAACCAACAAAACAAACGCGGACGAAACCAGAGAGCGTTCCAGAGATCGTCAGATGGAAGGGCTGAAGATGCCGCCGCACTCGCTGGAGGCCGAGCAGTCGGTGTTGGGCGGTTTGATGCTGGATAACGAGCGCTGGGACAACGTGGCGGAGCGCGTGGTCGCCAACGACTTCTTCAGCCGCCCGCATCGCCTGATCTTTACCGAGATGCAGCGTCTGCTGGAGATGAGCAAGCCTATCGATCTCATCACCCTGTCCGAATCGCTGGAGCAGAAAGGCGAGCTGGACTCGGTCGGCGGCTTCGCCTACCTGGCCGAGCTGTCGAAAAACACCCCGAGCGCCGCCAACATCGGCGCCTACGCCGACATCGTGCGCGAGCGCGCGGTGGTGCGCGAGATGATCTCGGTGGCTAACGAGATCGCCGACGCCGGCTACGATCCGCAGGGGCGCAGCAGCGAAGACCTGCTCGATCTGGCGGAATCTCGCGTATTCCAAATCGCCGAGAACCGCGCCAGCAAAGACGAAGGCCCGAAGGGCATCGAGCGCATCCTGGAAGACACCGTATCGCGTATCGAGCAGCTGTATCAGCAGCCGCACGACGGCGTGACCGGGGTCGATACCGGCTATCAGGACCTCAACAAGAAAACTGCGGGCATGCAAAAGTCCGATCTGATCATCGTCGCCGCCCGTCCATCGATGGGGAAAACCACCTTCGCCATGAACCTGTGCGAAAACGCCGCGATGACCCAGGAAAAACCGGTGCTGATCTTCAGCCTGGAGATGCCCGGCGAACAGATCATGATGCGTATGCTGGCGTCGCTGTCGCGCGTGGATCAGACGCGCATCCGTACCGGCCAGCTCGACGACGAGGACTGGGCGCGCATTTCCAGCACCATGGGTATCCTGCTGGAGAAGCGCAACATGTACATCGACGACTCCTCCGGCCTGACGCCGACCGAAGTGCGCTCGCGCGCGCGGCGCATTTTCCGCGAGCACGACGGGCTTAGCCTCATCATGATCGACTACCTGCAGCTGATGCGCGTGCCGGCCCTGTCCGACAACCGTACGCTGGAGATCGCTGAGATTTCGCGCTCGCTGAAGGCGCTGGCGAAAGAGCTGCAGGTGCCGGTAGTGGCGTTGTCGCAGCTGAACCGAAGCCTGGAGCAGCGCGCCGATAAGCGCCCGGTCAACTCCGACCTGCGTGAATCCGGCTCTATCGAGCAGGATGCCGACCTGATTATGTTCATCTATCGTGATGAGGTGTATCACGAGAACAGCGATCTGAAAGGGATCGCGGAAATTATTATCGGTAAGCAGCGTAACGGCCCGATCGGTACCGTGCGCCTTACCTTTAACGGCCAGTGGTCGCGTTTCGACAACTACGCGGGGCCACAATACGATGACGAATAATCAGCTAAGGAACTGAAATGAAAGCGGCAACCGCTGTAATCGACCGCCGCGCTCTGCGACATAATCTGCAACAGGTGCGCCGCCAGGCGCCGCAAAGCCGCCTGATTGCCGTTGTGAAAGCAAACGCTTATGGACATGGCCTGCTGGAAACAGCACACACCCTGCAAGACGCCGACTGCTACGGCGTGGCGCGCATCGGCGAAGCGCTGATGCTGCGTTCCGGCGGCATCGTCAAACCGATCCTGCTGCTGGAAGGCTTCTTCAGTGCCGAAGATCTGCCGGTGCTGGTGGCGAACAACATCGAAACCGCGGTGCACAGCATCGAACAGCTCGAAGCGCTGGAGCAGGCCGAGCTGGCGCGTCCGGTGCCGGTGTGGATGAAGCTCGATACCGGCATGCATCGGCTGGGGGTGCGCCCCGAACACGCGGAGGCGTTTTATCAGCGCCTGTGCGCCTGCCGCAACGTGGCGCAGCCGGTCAATATCATGAGTCACTTCAGCCGCGCCGACGAGCCGGAATCCGACACCACGTTGAAACAGATCGCCTGCTTCGAGCAGTTCGCGCGCGGCAAACCGGGCCAGCGCTCGGTCGCCGCCTCCGGCGGCACGCTGCTGTGGCCGGACGCCCACAACGAGTGGGTACGCCCCGGTATTATTTTGTACGGCGTGTCGCCGCTGGATAACGGCAGCGGCGCCGAGCATGGGCTGCAGCCGGCGATGACGCTGAAGTCCAGCCTGATCGCGGTGCGCGAGCACAAGGCCGGCGAAGCGGTCGGCTACGGCGGCACCTGGGTCAGCCCGCGCGATACCCGGCTGGGCGTGGTGGCGATGGGGTACGGCGACGGCTACCCGCGCAGCGCGCCGACCGGTACGCCGATCCTGATCAACGGCCGCGAAGTGCCGATCGTCGGCCGGGTGTCGATGGACATGATTTCGGTCGATCTCGGGCCGGCCGCCGCCGATAAGGTGGGGGATGAAGCGGTGCTGTGGGGGCCGGCGCTGCCGGTCGAGCGCATCGCCGTCTGCACCGGCATCAGTGCCTACGAGCTGATCACCAAGCTCACGCAGCGCGTGGCGATGGAATACATCGGCGACTGAAACGCCGCAGGGGCCGACGCGCGTCGGCCCCGTTTCTCAGCGGGTTACTTCTTTACCGCCAACCACTTATCGATAATCTTCTGATATTCGCCGGTCGCCTTGGCCAGGTGCAGCCACTGATCCACATACAGTTTCCAGCTCAGATCGTCGCGCGGCAGCATGTAAGCCTTCTCGCCGTACTGCATCGGTTTGGTCGGATTCACCGCGCACAGCTTCGGATAGCGCTTCTGCTGGTACAGCGCCTCGGAGGCGTCGGTGATCATCACGTCTGCCTTGCGGTCCACCAACTGCTGGAAAATGCTCATGTTGTCGTGCGTGAGCGTCAGTTTGGCCTTTGGCAGATAGGCGTGCACGAAGGCTTCGTTGGTGCCGCCCGCCGGTTCCAACAGACGCACCGACGGTTTGTTGATCTGCTCGAGAGTGCGGTATTTCTTCACGTCGGTGCAGCGCACCAGCGGGATTTTGCCGTCGGTATCCAGCTTGTCGGCGAAGAACACCTGCTTTTGCCGTTCCAGCGTGACGGAGATACCGCCCATCGCAATGTCGCACTTGCCGGAGGTGAAGTCCGGCGTCAGGGTTTTCCAGCTGGTCTTCACCCACTTCACTTTCGCGCCCAGGCTCTTGGCCAGCGATTCCGCCATGTCGATATCGATGCCTTCATAGCTGCCGTCTTCCTTGAGGAAGGTATAGGGCTTGTAGTCGCCGGTGGTGCAGACCTCCAGGGTCTTTTGCTGCAGCACCTTATCCAGGTGGGATTGCGCGCCGGCGCTGCCGGCGGCGAGCAGCAGCGCGAGAGGGAGTAACTTTTTCATCTGGCGTCCTTTTTATACATTCGTGGTTTTATGCGTTACTTCGCCGTTAATTGTCGTTTGCCTGCATGAGTTAGCCGTTTTTTATGCCGCTTACCGGCGAAAACGCCGGGCTTTGCTGCTGTACGCGATTTAAGCGCCAGGGTGTGACGCCGGCAACGGTAAAAAAACTGGTAGGCTGTAACGTCAACATTTATTAACACAGTTTACAGGTGGCTATGTACAACATTGACGATTTTGATATGAAAATCCTGACGCTGTTACAGGCCAACGGCCGGCTGACCAATCAGGAGCTGAGCGAGCTGGTGGGGCTCTCCGCCTCCCAGTGTTCGCGGCGGCGCATCAGCCTGGAGCAGGCGCAGCTGATCCGCGGCTACCACGCGCGGCTGGCGCCGGAGGCGGTCGGCCTGGGGCTGGTGGGGCTGATCGAAGTCAGCCTGATCACGCACGCCCAAGAGCAGATCGACAGCTTTCATCAGATGCTGGAGGAGGTGGATGCGATCCTCGACGCTTACAAGACCACCGGCGACGCCGATTACCTGCTGAAAGTGGCGGTGGCGGACCTGCCGGCGCTGAGCGAATTCATCAGCCAGACGCTGTCGCCGCACAAAAGCGTGGCGCATATCAAAACGGCGGTGGTGCTCAATCGCATCAAGGAAAACGGTTTATTGCCGGTGGCGCGAGAAAGCTAAAACCTAACGCGGTTTTCCGTCTATATTAGGAACGTAACGCTGTGCCCAAACCACAATAAATAAACCAGGAGAAAAACCCCGTGTTCCAGAACGTTGACGCCTATGCCGGCGATCCCATTCTGTCGCTGATGGAAAAATTCAAACAAGACCCGCGCGCACACAAGGTGAACCTGAGTATCGGCCTGTACTACGATGCGCAGGGCATCATTCCGCAGATGCGGGCGGTCGCCGCGGCGGAATCGCAGTTGAACAGCGTCGAGCACGGCGCCTCGGTATACCTGCCGATGGAAGGGCTGCAACCCTACCGTTCCGCCATCCAGCATCTGCTGTTCGGCGCGCAGCACCCGATGCTGCAGCAGGGGCGTATCGCCACCATTCAGACCGTCGGCGGTTCCGGCGCGTTGAAAGTGGGCGCCGACTTCCTGAAAAGCTACTTCCCGGATTCGCAGGTGTGGGTCAGCGATCCGACCTGGGAAAACCACGTCGCCATTTTCAGCGGCGCTGGTTTCAAGGTGAATACCTACCCTTATTTCGACAGCGAAAGTCTGGGCGTGAAGTTCGACGCCATGCTCGCGGCGCTGAAACAGCTGCCGAAGCACAGCATCGCGCTGCTGCACCCGTGCTGCCACAACCCGACCGGTTCCGACCTGACCCCTGCCCAGTGGGATGAGGTGGTCAAGGTGATCGCCGAGCGTGAAATCATTCCGTTCCTCGACATCGCCTACCAGGGCTTCGGCGGCGGCATGGAGCAGGACGCCTACGCCATTCGCGCCATCGCGGCGGCCGGCCTGCCGTGCCTGGTGAGCAACTCGTTCTCGAAGATCTTCTCGCTGTACGGCGAGCGCGTCGGCGGCCTGTCGGTGGTGTGCGAAAGCGAAGAGGCGGCCGGGCGCGTGCTGGGCCAGCTGAAGGCCACCGTGCGCCGCAACTACTCGAGCCCGCCGAATTTCGGAGCGCAGCTGGTGGCCAAGGTGCTGAACGACGCCCAGCTGAAAACCCAATGGCTGGACGAAGTGGAGAGCATGCGCACCCGCATTCTCGAGATGCGTCACGCGCTGGTGGACACCCTGAAGAGCGCGCTGCCGCAGCGCAACTTCGATTACCTGCTGGCGCAGCGCGGCATGTTCAGCTATACCGGCTTCAGCGCGGCGCAGGTCGATCGCCTGCGTGAAGAGTTCGGCGTCTACCTGATCCACAGCGGCCGCATGTGCGTGGCCGGCCTGAACCACAACAACGTGCGTCAGGTGGCCGAGGCGTTTGCCGCGGTGCAGTAACGTCTGTTAGCCTGAACGGACGTTCATCGGGGAGCGATAGCGATATCGCTCCTTTTTTATTGCCGGCGCGCCGCCGAAGTTGCCGCAAACCGGAGAGAGAATATACTGATTGAGGGGCGCTCACTCATGTGGCATCAGCAAACGCTAATCCTCAGCGCAAAAGCGCGTGGCTTTCATCTGGTTACCGACGAGATCGTCAACCAGTTAACCCACTTACACCGCCTGCAAACCGGCCTGCTGCATCTGTTGCTGCAGCATACCTCGGCCTCGCTGACGCTCAACGAGAACTGCGATCCCACGGTGCGAGCCGATATGGAGCAGCATTTCCTGCGTCAGGTGCCGGAAAACGCACCCTATCAGCATGACTACGAAGGGCCGGACGACATGCCGGCGCACATCAAATCCTCGCTGCTGGGCGCGTCCTTGACGCTGCCCGTCAGGCACGGGCGGCTGATGTTGGGCACATGGCAGGGCATCTGGCTGGGGGAGCACCGCATCCACGGCGGAGCACGCCGTATTGTGGCCACATTACAGGGGGAGTAACCCAATGAATAACAGCGCATTGCTGGAGTACTGCATGGCGAAGCCGGGCGCGGAGCAAAGCGACCAAAACCAGTGGCAGGCCAGTCAGATCAAGGTAGGCGACGTGATGTTCGCCATGGTGTGCGAGGTCGAAGGGCGGCCGGCGCTGGCGGTCAAGTCCAGCCCGGAGCTGGCGGAAAGCCTGCGTGAACACCATCCTGAGATCGTCGCCTGCGCCGGCCTGAACAAGGCGCACTGGAACACGGTGTTTCTCGACGGCAACCTGCCGAACTCGCAGTTTTACACGCTGATCGACAGCTCCTATCAGCTGGTGGTGGAAGGCCTGCCCGAACACGTGCGCCAGGAACTGCGCGCCTGATTGCCGGGCGGCGGCGCCGCCCGTTTTTCTCCTGTTTTTTCGCGTCAAAGCGTGATCGTGATTTTAAATTGGGAACGTTCCCTTTTTGTCGTCAGGCAAAAGCGGCTACGCTTGGGCATTCAAGAAACGCGGATAACATAAGGAGGCCGACATGGCCATCAGCGAAGAAAAGCGCAAGATGATCGCCGGGGAGCTGTACGACGCCGGCGATGACCTGCTGCGCAGCGAGCGTCGGCGCGCGCGCCAGCTGACGCATCGCTATAACCACTCCTCGCCGGAAGAGGGCGAGCTGCGCAAACAGTGGCTGGGTGAGCTGCTGGGCGGCTATCAGGGCGGCACCATCGAGCCGACCTTCCGCTGCGACTATGGCTATAACATTTATCTCGGCAAGAACTTCTACGCCAATTTCGACTGCGTGATCCTCGACGTGTGCGAGGTGCATATCGGCGACAACTGCCTGCTGGCACCGGGCGTGCATATTTACACCGCGACCCATCCGCTGGACGCTGAGACCCGCGTCGGTGGTGCGGAGCTCGGTAAGCCGGTCAAGATTGGCGACAACGTATGGATTGGCGGACGCGCGGTGATCAATCCGGGCGTGACCATCGGCGACAATGCGGTCGTGGCCTCCGGCGCGGTGGTGACCAAAGACGTGCCGGCCAACTGCGTGGTGGGCGGCAACCCCGCGCGGGTGCTGAAAACGCTGTAGGCCCGGCGGGGCGGATTAAAACATGCTGCCGTGGCGCTCGAAGCCGTGCATCTCAATGTCTTTGAGCGCCTTGAAGCGTTTGACCATCACCGCATGATCCGACAGCAGGTTGCTGATGCGGACAAACAGCTCCTTGTTCTCTTCTTCGCACTGTTCCAGCCAGGCCTGCGGGTTCACGCCGTGCTGCATCCAGGGGCCGACGGCCAGCAGCCGCACCGTGTCGGCGTAATTCGGGCAGAGGGCGAGCGCCACGCGGTCTGCGGAATACTCCTGTGCGCGGGTGGTCGCCAGGCCGGGCAGCACCAGCGATTGCGGTACGACGCCGATCGCCAGGCGCCACAGCGACACGTGGCGCAGCTTGTGGTGGGCCAGCTCGTGCGCCAGCACGAACTCCACGATCTCCGGCGCGGTGGGCATCAGCATGGCGATTTCAGCGTGGATCACCACATAGCGCTGACGGCGGTTGCATTCCAGCGCAAAGGCGTTGACCACGCCGTTGCCGTTGGTCAGGTAGAGCTTCGGCAGCGTCTTGAGCTCCAGGCGGCGGCCAATATCCTGATACAGCGCGAACAGCTCGGGAAATTGTGCCGGCCCGACGCGCAAGGCGTTGGATTTCGCCTGGGCGGCGAGATAGAAACGATAAATATAGAAAGCGATAGGGATCAGCGGTAATAAGGCGAACAGGCTGAGCGTATCCAATGTTTCTTTGGCTTCCGTGCCTAATCCCAGAATCGTCTCGTCCGAGGACGCGACGATAGCGGCGATGCCAAATAAAAAACCGAGAAGTGTTATTATCGCCGATAGCCAGATCATGGGCATTTCCCAGCGGTGGCGAAATGCCGTGAAGTTACGACATTCTGTCGAATGATGTTGGCACATAAAATATCCTTAATAAGGGAGAGCAACGCCAGATATTGTCAGGTAAATATGGCATGGTTTAATTATCCGCCTGTTTACCTCACAATTCGTTAAACTATAGTTTATTTTTTCACCGTCGCGTTATGGCGTTATCTGACGGGCGTACGCGCTCGCTCTCATTGGGTAAAACGTCAGAAGCTGTAGCTGGCGCTGGTGAAGGCCATACCCGACGTGGTTTTTTCGACGATAGGGCTGTCGGCCGCGTCGCCCAGCAGACGGGTCACGCCGACCCCGGCCTGGAAGGCCACGTTCGGTCGCCATTGGTAATTGAGCGCGGCGGTGAGGGTCGCGTCCTTGAAGCCGCTGCCCGGCCGATAAGCGCTGAAAGCGCTGCGCTGTGCCTGCTGCGACGTCACGCCGAAATAGCCGCGCTGATAGCCGCTGTTGGCCCAGGTGGTGGAGAGGTTGCCGATCAATGTCAGCTGTTCGCTGAGTGGATATTGCCCGGTGAGCCCGGTTTCCACATAGGCCGTGTGGCCCAGTTCTTCCCCGCCGTAGCTGCGCTTGCGCGTTGCCTGCATGCCTTTTACGTAGGCGCGGAAGGGATCGAGTTGGTAGCTCAGTTCGGCGCCGGCCTCCAGTGCGCCACCCAGCTTGCCCATGCCCTTGAGTCGTGTGTTGCGCCCGCGCAAGGTTCTGATTTCCTCGTCACGGCCGGCGTCATAGTTGAGCAATAACGCGATGCCGACGGGGCCGGCAAGCGGGAATTGCCAGCGTGCCCCCTCGCTGCCTGCGCTGAGCTCCCCCCAGCTGGCGTTTTGATAGCCGGCATTCACCTGATACAAGGGTTCAATGCTGTAAAAAGAAGAGCCTTCATAGGCGGGGGCGACGGCAAGGCCGCCGGCGAGCGTTAAAGAGGCCTCGCCGTCCTGCGCCTGAGCGGCGAAAGGAAACAGAAATAACAGCGCGGCGACAGAGGTTCCCAGTTTAGTATCCACGTTAAACACCTTTTATATCATCCCATTGAATATACGGCCCGCAGGCCGGCGATTAATTGCAGCTTATTTATAAACGCCAGGTTTATATTGATTAATTGACAGACGACGGCGCGTCATTGGCGTTATTTCACCGCAACAGTGAAACGCATGGGGAATAAACAACAGCCAAACGAGTGGCATGATTGGGCGAGTTTATTATTGGCAGGGCTCAAAGCGCCTGTTTTTAAAGGCATGATGCAGAGAAGATGATTTAATGTTTTTCAGAAAGGGATATGTTGATTGCTCAACGAGGCGGCCTATTCCGCCTCGTTGAGAGGGATAACCCGCCGTTATTTTTCCAGCAGCGGTTTCAGGAAGCGTGCGGTGTGCGATTTTTCACACTCGGCCACGGTTTCCGGCGTGCCGGCGACCAGGATTTCGCCGCCGCCGCTGCCGCCTTCCGGCCCCAGATCGACGATCCAGTCGGCGGTCTTGATCACGTCCAGGTTATGCTCGATGACCACGATGGTGTTGCCCTGATCGCGCAGCTGATGCAGCACCGCCAACAGCTGCTGGATATCGGCGAAGTGCAGACCGGTGGTCGGCTCGTCGAGGATATACAGCGTCTGGCCGGTGCCGCGTTTCGACAGCTCGCGCGCCAGCTTGACGCGCTGCGCCTCACCGCCGGAGAGCGTGGTGGCCGACTGGCCGAGACGGATGTACGACAGGCCGACATC
Source organism: Serratia sp. 2880STDY5682894 (assembly GCF_001537385.1). Classification (NCBI taxonomy): domain Bacteria; kingdom Pseudomonadati; phylum Pseudomonadota; class Gammaproteobacteria; order Enterobacterales; family Yersiniaceae; genus Serratia; species Serratia sp. 2880STDY5682894. The sequence goes on from NZ_FCJA01000014.1 coordinate 72,888, forward strand.
CATCAGGGTCTGCAGCTTGCGCGCCAGCGCCGGCACCGCGTCGAAGAACTCACGCGCTTCTTCGATGGTCATCTCCAGCACTTCGTGGATGCTCTTGCCCTTGTACTTCACTTCCAGCGTTTCGCGGTTATAGCGCTTGCCCTTGCACTGGTCGCACGGCACGTAGATGTCCGGCAGGAAGTGCATCTCGACCTTGATCACCCCGTCGCCCTGGCAGGCTTCACAGCGCCCGCCCTTGACGTTGAAGCTGAAACGGCCCGGCGTATAACCGCGGCTGCGCGATTCCGGCACGCCGGCGAACAGCTCGCGCACCGGGGTAAAAATGCCGGTGTAGGTGGCCGGGTTGGAGCGCGGCGTGCGGCCGATCGGGCTTTGATCGATGTCGATCACCTTGTCGAAATGTTCCAGGCCGGTCACTTCGCGGAACGGCGCCGGTTCGGCGATGGTGGCGCCGTTGAGCTGGCGCTGAGCGATCGGGAACAGCGTATCGTTGATCAGCGTCGATTTGCCGGAGCCGGAAACGCCGGTGATGCAGGTAAACAGCCCGACCGGCAGCGTCAGCGTCACGTCCTTCAGGTTGTTGCCGCGCGCGCCGCTCAGCTTCAGCACCTTGGTCGGATCGGCCTGCACGCGCTGCGCCGGAATGGCGATCTCGCGCTTGCCGCTGAGGAACTGGCCGGTCAGCGACTCCGGCTGCGCCATGATGTCGTCGACGGTGCCTTCCGCCACCACCTGGCCGCCGTGCACGCCGGCGCCGGGGCCGATGTCGATCACGTGGTCGGCGGCGCGGATGGCGTCTTCGTCATGCTCCACCACGATCACCGTGTTGCCGAGGTTGCGCAGGTGGATCAGCGTTTCCAGCAGGCGCTCGTTGTCGCGCTGGTGCAGGCCGATCGACGGCTCATCCAGCACGTACATCACGCCCACCAGGCCGGCGCCGATCTGGCTGGCCAAACGGATACGCTGCGCTTCGCCGCCGGAGAGCGTCTCCGCCGAGCGGGACAGTGACAGGTAGTTCAGGCCGACGTTCACCAGGAATTTCAGGCGATCGCCGATCTCTTTCAGCACTTTTTCGGCGATTTTGGCGCGTTGGCCGCTGAGCTTCATGTTCTGGAAGAAGGTCATCGCATGGCCGATGCTCAAATCGGAGATCTCCGGCAGCGTGGTGTCTTCTACGAACACGTTGCGCGCTTCTTCGCGCAGGCGGGTGCCGTGGCACGAGGCGCAAGGGCGGTTGCTGATGAACTTCGCCAGCTCTTCGCGCACCGCGCTGGATTCGGTCTCTTTGTAGCGGCGCTCCATGTTGTGCAGCACGCCTTCGAACGGATGGCGGCGCACGGTGGTGTCACCGCGATCGTTGATGTATTTGAATTCGATCGACTCTTTGCCGGAGCCGCTCAGCACTGCCTTCTGCACGTTGGCGCTCAGGGTGTTGAACGGCGCCTCTACGTCGAACTCATAGTGCTCCGCCAGCGAGCGCAGCATCTGGAAGTAATAGAAGTTGCGGCGATCCCAGCCGCGGATCGCGCCGCCGGCCAGCGACAGCTCGGGGTTTTGCACCACGCGATCCGGATCGAAGAACTGCTGCACGCCCAGGCCGTCGCAGGTCGGGCAGGCGCCGGCCGGGTTGTTGAAGGAAAACAAGCGCGGTTCCAGCTCGCGCATGCTGTAGCCGCAGATCGGGCAGGCGAAGTTGGCGGAAAACAGCAGCTCGTCCGCTTTCTCGTCGTCCATGTCCGCCACCACCGCGGTGCCACCGGACAATTCCAGCGCGGTTTCGAACGATTCGGCCAGGCGCTGCGCCATGTCGTCGCGCACCTTGAAGCGATCGACCACCACTTCGATGGTGTGTTTCTTCTGCAGCTCCAGCTTCGGCGGATCGGACAGATCGCACACTTCGCCGTCGATGCGCGCGCGGATGTAGCCCTGGGCGGCCAGGTTTTCCAGCGTTTTGGTGTGCTCGCCCTTGCGGTCTTTCACCACCGGCGCCAGCAGCATCAGGCGTTTGCCTTCCGGCTGGCTCAGCACGTTATCGACCATCTGGCTGACGGTTTGTGCCGCCAGCGGCACATGGTGATCCGGGCAGCGCGGCTCGCCAACGCGGGCGAACAGCAGGCGCAGGTAGTCGTGGATCTCGGTGATGGTGCCGACCGTGGATCGCGGGTTGTGCGAGGTGGATTTCTGCTCGATGGAGATCGCCGGCGACAGGCCTTCGATATGGTCGACGTCGGGTTTTTCCATCAGCGACAGGAACTGGCGCGCATAGGCGGAGAGCGATTCGACGTAGCGGCGTTGCCCTTCGGCATACAGCGTATCGAAAGCCAGCGATGACTTGCCGGAACCGGACAGGCCGGTGACGACGATCAGTTTGTCACGCGGGATGATCAGGTTGATGTTTTTCAGATTATGGGTTCGAGCACCACGAACTTCGATATTGTCCATTTACACTTCCCGTCTTGATGATACACCGCGCCTGTCGCGATTTTTGCGGGGGATTTTGTGATGGATCTCGCAAAAAACCGGCACAGCCTGGTCGAAACGCATAATTATGACACAAAAAAACCTGAATGAATATCCAGTATGCGAATGCAACAAGGTCGATCGAAAAGACAATTCTGGAATGCAATTCGCACTTATCAACACGGGTGTGGTTTCGCACTCAGCGTGGTAAACTGACGCGTTTATACTGTGTAGAAATCAATCATCGGGAGAAGTGCTCATGGCCAGCAGAGGCGTAAACAAAGTAATTCTGGTCGGGAATCTGGGTCAGGATCCAGAAGTCCGTTACATGCCGAACGGCGGCGCAGTGGCCAACATTACCCTGGCGACCTCCGAAAGCTGGCGTGACAAGGCGACCGGCGAACAGAAAGAGAAGACCGAGTGGCACCGCGTCGTGCTGTTCGGCAAACTGGCCGAAGTGGCGGGCGAATACCTGCGTAAAGGCTCTCAGGTCTACATCGAAGGCTCCCTGCAGACCCGTAAATGGCAGGATCAGAGCGGCCAGGATCGCTACACCACCGAGATCGTGGTTAACGTCGGCGGCACCATGCAGATGCTGGGCGGCCGTCAGGGCGGCGGCGCACCGGCCGGTCAATCTGCCGGCGGCCAGGGCGGTTGGGGCCAGCCTCAGCAGCCACAGGGTGGCAACCAGTTCAGCGGTGGCCAGCAGCAGTCTCGCCCAGCGCAGAACAGCGCTCCGGCGGCCAGCAGCAACGAACCGCCAATGGATTTCGACGACGATATCCCGTTCTGATATCCGGCCGTTTGCAGCCAACAGAAAAGCCCCGAAAGGGGCTTTTTGCATTTCAGGGGCGGTTACGCCGAGAAGCCGCCGTCGATGCTCAGGCTGGCGCCGGTGATATAACCCGCCTGCGGGCCGGCGAGGTAGGCGACGAAGCCGGCGATCTCTTCATCTTTGCCGTAGCGGCCGATCGCCATCAGCTGCTTGAGCCGATCGGCGAACTCGCCGGCATCCGGGTTCATTTCGGTGTCCACCGGGCCGGGCTGCACGTTATTGACGGTGATGCCGCGCGGGCCGAGATCGCGCGCCATGCCTTTGGTCAGGCCGACCAGCGCCGATTTGCTCATCGCATACACCGCCGCGCCGCCGAACGGCACGCGCTCGGCGTTGGTGCTGCCGATGTGGATGATGCGGCCACCGTCGTTCATGTGGCGCGCCGCCTCCTGGCTGGCGACGAACACGCTGCGCACGTTGACCGCCAGCATGCGATCCAGGTCTTCCAACGCCAGTTCCTCGGTGCTGCCCAGCGTAAACACCCCGGCGTTGTTCACCAGAATATCCAGATTGCCGAACTGGCTGACCGCCTGGCGCACCGCCTGCTGCAGCGCCGCCGCATCGGCGCTGTCGGCCTTGATGGCGAGGGCTTTGCCGCCGGCGGCGGTGATGGCGCTTGCCACCGCTTCGGCGCGATCGGCCGAGGCGGCGTAGGTAAAGGCGACGGCGGCGCCTTCACTCGCCAACCGTTTAACGATGGCGGCGCCGATGCCGCGTGAACCGCCTTGAACGAACGCGACTTTGCCTTGCAGAGGGTGTGCTGTGGTCATGTTATTTCTCCAAAGTGGGTGAGGGTAAAGTAAAGTGCCGGCATTCAGTATCGGAGATCGCCGGCACGGCCACTAGCCACAAAGAGCTATAATCAGTTCAAACCATTAGTTTGAAATCCATAGAGGAAAAGTATGCTGGGACACCTGGAATGCTTCGTCAGCAGCGCGGAAAACGGCAGCTTTTCCGCCGCCGGCCGCAAGCTGGGCCTCAGCCCGGCGGCGGTGGGCAAAAACGTCACCCGGCTGGAGACGCTGGTTGGCGTGCGCCTGTTTCAGCGCAACACTCGCCAGCTGATCCTGACCGAAGAGGGCGAGCGTTTTTTGCAGGAAGTCAGCGGTGGTCTGCAGTCGATTCAGTGCGCGTTGAAGGGCCTGAGCAGCAGCGGCGGCGTGGCGGCCGGCAGCCTGAGGATCAGCATGGGCACCGCTTTCGGTCTGAATTTCGTGTTGCCGATGTTGCCGGATTTTCTGGCGCGTTATCCGGCGATCGTGCCGGACTGGCATTTCGATAATCGCCAGGTGGATCTGATCGGCGAGCACTTCGACGCCGCGTTGGGCGGCGGCATCGAACTGGCTCAGGGGATGATTGCGCGCGAGCTGGCGCCCGCACACGGCGTGTTGGTGGCTTCGGCGGATTATCTGCGGCAACGGCCGCCGCTGCGGCAGCCGGAACAGCTGGCGCAACACACCGGGATTTTCATCCGTTCGCCGCAGACCGGGCGCATCCGCCATCAGCCGCTGCGCAATGCGGAAAACGAGCAGCATGCGCCGGCGATGGCGATCGGCATGACGGTAAACGAGCCGGAGGCGGCGGCGCGGGCGGCGGAAATGGGCTTGGGCATTGCCTTGATCGCCATGCCGAATGCGGTGCCCTATCTGGAAAACGGCCGCCTGGTGCGGGTGTTGCCGGGTTGGTATGTCGATCGCGGCAGCATGCACCTTTATTTTCCCACCACCAAATTCTTACCGACCAAAACCCGGGTTTTTGTCGATTTCATCACCGAGCAGTTTCGCCTGCAGAAGCTGGCGACACGCTTCGACGCCCGCTAAAACGAGAAAAGCCCCTTGCGGGGCTTCTTTCTTCCGTCGGTTGGCTGTTCGACGATCAGTTGAAGATTTCTGCGGTGCCGTACAGTTTGTTCTGGCCGCCGGCGGCGACGATGCGGTATGAGCTGGCGCCCGACGCGGCGGCTTTGCTGGCCAGTTCGCTTTCCAGCGCGCTCAGGTTGGTGGCGCCGCTAACGGAGACTACGCCGATTTTCTGGGCGTCTGCAGCGGGTTGGCTGGATGGCAGGTCAGCGGCGAAGGTAGCAAAAGAAGCGGTAGCCAGCAGTGCAGCGGTAGCAAAAATTTTGACGTTTTTCATGATGTGTTCCTCAGCGTATTGATTGGATGAGAGCCCGTTGTCTCTCGATGTGTTAAATAATAGTGCGACGGGGCGGAATAAAAAATCGGAGAGTTTTGAGTATCTCTGTCAAATAAATTGATTGTTTTTTCATCCGCTGGCGTGCGGTAAAAATCGCCACTACCCTATACAGACGATCCTTAACCGGAGAAGCGTAATGACGGTAAACGCGTTTATCGGCAGTTGGGCGCTGGTGTCGTCGGTGTTCAAAAACCAGAACGGCGAGCTGAATTACCCGCTGGGCGAGCAGGTGTTGGGGCGAATCCACTATGAGGCCAACGGCACGATGGCGGCGCAGCTGTACAGTGCCGTGCGGCCGCGTTTCGCCGCCGACGATTTGGCGCAGGGGTCCGAGCGGGAGATCCGCGCGGCCTTCATCAATATGATTTGCTACTTCGGCCGCTATCAGGTGGAGGAAAGCGAACAGCGGGTGGTGCATCAGGTCGAAGGCTGTTCGTTCCCCAACTGGGTAGGCAGCCGTCAGGTGCGTTTTTACGCTTTCAGCGGCGATCGGCTGACGTTGCGCACGGTGCCCTTGCAGCTCGGCAACGGCGTGCAGGTGGGCGAACTGGTGTGGCAGCGGACAGGAGCTTCTTTATGATCATTGTTCATCATCTCAATCACTCGCGGTCGCAGCGCATTCTGTGGTTTCTGGAAGAGCTGGGCGTGCCCTATCAGGTGCAACGCTACGAACGCGATCCGCAGACTATGCTGGCGCCGGCGGCGCTGAAAAAGATCCATCCGCTGGGCAAATCGCCGGTGATCGTCGACGGCGATCTGACGCTGGCGGAATCCGGCGCCATCATCGAATACCTGCAAGAAGCCTATGACGCGCAAGGGATGTTCATGCCGACCGACTTCCACGCGCGCCAGCAATACCGCTACTGGCTGCACTACGCCGAAGGATCGCTGATGCCGCTGTTGGTGATGAAACTGGTGTTCAGCCGGCTCGGCCAGCCGCCGATCCCCTGGCTGCTGCGGCCGGTGGCCGGCGCGATCGGCAAGGGCGTGCAGCGCGAATATCTCGACAAGCAGATCGCGCCGCACTGCGAATTCCTCGAACAGCACCTGAACAAGGGCAGCTGGTTTGTCGGCAACGACTTCAGCGCGGCGGACATTCAGATGAGCTTCCCGCTGGAGGCGATGGCGGCGCGCGGCGCGTTGGATGATTGCCCGAAACTGCGCGGTTTTCTGCAGCGCATTCACGCCCGGCCCGCCTACCAGCGGGCGTTGGAGCAGGGCGGCCCTTACGACCTGCTGAGCTAACCGGATGGGCTATACTCGATGGGGTCATTCTTCATCGGAGGTAGCCCATGGCTACGCAAATCTTCGTTAACCTGCCCGTCAGCGATCTGCCCGCCTCGATGGCGTTCTTCACCCACCTGGGTTTCACTTTCAATCCGCAATTCACCGATGACACCGCCGCGTGCATGGTGGTCAGCGACACGATTTACGTGATGTTGCTGACCCACGACAAATTCAGAATGTTTACCCCGAACCCGATCGGCGACGCCAAGCAGGCCACCGAAGTGCTGGTATGCCTGTCGCAACCCAGCCGGGCGGCGGTGGACGAACTGGTGCGTAAGGCGGTCGCCGGCGGCGGCAACACCTACCACCCGCCGCGGGACTACGGCGTGATGTACGGCCACGGTTTTCAGGATCTGGATGGCCATATCTGGGAATTGATGTATATGGATCCCGCTGCGGTGCAGACGCAATAACCCTGCCGCGACGGCGTTCGCCGGGGCGCCCGTCGCCCCGGTTTTATCGTACAGGCGTCATTCCCGCCGCTTTCTGCATAAATTGCCGCGATCTTTAGTTGATTAGACGCTATGGAAGGCAGGATAATCGTTTGCCTTGAATAAACCACCATAAATCACCCGTACCGCGCGCTGCGAGTTAAACGTTTGCCTTGGTGCGCATCGCCGTTGGCGCTGCGACAGAAGGGCAAGGATGCGGAACGTGACGTAAACGATTACGTGACGATCGGGCGCGGGCGAGATTACAGGCCTGCTGCGACGGGCCGATTCATGAAACACAGGGGAAGTAACCTATGTCGAACTCTCAAGCGAACCACGCCGCAAAACCAACCGGCGGGCTTGATGGCTATTTTAAAATTTCCGCGCGCGGCAGCAGCGTGCGCCAGGAGGTGGTGGCGGGGCTAACCACCTTCCTGGCGATGGTGTACTCGGTGATCGTGGTGCCGAGCATGCTGGGCAAAGCGGGCTTCCCGCCGGCGGCGGTGTTTGTCTCCACCTGCCTGGTGGCCGGGCTGGGCTCGCTGCTGATGGGGCTGTGGGCTAACCTGCCGATGGCGATCGGCTGTGCGATCTCGTTGACCGCCTTCACCGCCTTCAGCCTGGTGCTGGGCCAGCACATCAGCATTCCGGTGGCGCTGGGTGCGGTGTTCCTGATGGGCGTACTGTTTACCATTATCTCGGTCACCGGCATCCGCGCCTGGATCCTGCGCAACCTGCCGATGGGCGTGGCGCACGGCACCGGCATCGGTATCGGTCTGTTCCTGCTGCTGATCGCCGCCAACGGCGTCGGCCTGGTGGTGAAGAACCCGCTGGATGGCCTGCCGGTGGCGCTCGGCGCGTTCACCTCCTTCCCGGTGGTGATGACGCTGGTCGGCCTGGCGGTGATCTTCGGCCTGGAAAAACTGCGCGTGCCCGGCGGCATTTTGCTGGTGATCATCGCCATTTCCATCATCGGCCTGATCTTCGACCCGGCGGTGAAATACCAGGGGCTGTTCGCCATGCCGAACCTGGCGGACGCTGACGGCAAATCGTTGATCTTCAGCCTGGATATCATGGGCGCATTGCAGCCGGTGGTGTTGCCGAGCGTGCTGGCGCTGGTGATGACCGCGGTGTTCGACGCCACCGGCACCATCCGCGCGGTGGCCGGGCAGGCCAACCTGCTGGATAAAGACGGGCAGATCATCAACGGCGGCAAGGCGCTGACCTCGGATTCCCTGAGCAGCATCTTCTCCGGCCTGGTGGGCGCCGCGCCCGCCGCGGTCTACATCGAATCCGCCGCCGGCACCGCCGCGGGCGGCAAGACCGGCCTGACCGCCACCGTGGTCGGCATTCTGTTCCTGCTGATCCTGTTCCTGTCGCCGCTGGCCTATCTGGTGCCGGTCTATGCCACCGCACCGGCGCTGATGTACGTCGGCCTGCTGATGCTGAGCAACGTCACCAAGCTGGACTTCAACGACTTCGTCGACGCGATGGCCGGCCTGCTGTGTGCGGTGTTCATCGTACTGACCTGCAACATCGTTACCGGCATCATGCTGGGCTTCAGCTCGCTGGTCATCGGCCGCATCTTCTCCGGCGAATGGCGTAAGCTGAACATCGGCACCGTGCTGATCGCCGTGGCGCTGGTGGCGTTCTACGCCGGCGGCTGGGCGATTTAAGACCCTCAGCTTCCCTCGCCCGGCGGGCGAGGGAAACTGTCACGGCATTTCCCTTCTTAAGATAAGTCTTCTTCTGCTCTGCACCGCGTTTTGAAAGGCACAACAAGCTTTAACGGCTGTAAAAAAAGTGATCTACTATCGGGACCAACGCAGGCCCTGAGCCGATGTCGTCTGAATCGTAGAGTCTAAGGAAAGCATGGAAATCTTTTTTACAATCCTCATTTTGATCCTGGTGGTCTCCCTGTCCGGGGTAGTGACGCGCATGTTGCCGTTCCAGGTGCCGCTGCCGCTGATGCAAATCGCCATCGGGGCCCTGTTGGCCTGGCCGCATTTCGGGCTGCACGTCGACTTTGATCCCGAACTGTTCCTGGTGCTGTTCATCCCGCCGCTGCTGTTCGCCGACGGTTGGAAAACGCCAACGCGCGAATTCCTGCACCACGGGCGTGAAATTCTCGGCCTGGCGCTGGTGCTGGTGCTGATCACCGTGGTCGGCGTCGGCTATCTGATCTACGCCATGGTGCCGGGCATTCCGCTGGTGGCGGCCTTCGCGTTGGCGGCGGTGCTGTCGCCGACCGATGCCGTGGCGCTGTCCGGCATCGTCGGCAAAGGGCGCATTCCTAAGCCGATCATGGGCGTGCTCGAAGGCGAGGCGCTGATGAACGACGCATCCGGCCTGGTGTCGCTCAAGTTTGCCATCGCGGTGGCGATGGGCACCATGGTGTTCACCGTGGGCGGCGCAACCCTCGAGTTCCTCAAAGTGGCGATCGGTGGCCTGCTGGCCGGCGTGGCGGTCACCTGGACCTACAGTAAATCGCTGCGGGTGATGAGCCGCTGGAGCGGCGACGATCCGGCGACCCAGATCGTATTCCTGCTGCTGCTGCCGTTCGCCTCCTACCTGATCGCCGAACATATCGGCGTTTCCGGCATCCTGGCGGCGGTGGCGGCGGGGATGACCATCAGCCAATCCGGCGTGATCCGCAACGCGCCGCTGGCGATGCGCCTGCGCGCCAACAGCGTATGGGCGATGCTGGAGTTCGTGTTCAACGGCATGGTGTTCATCATGTTGGGCCTGCAGCTGCCGGGCATTCTTGAAACCTCTATCCTGCAGGCGGAGCTGGATCCGACCATCCAGACCTGGTACCTGTTCGCCGACGTGGCCACCATCTACGCCGCGCTGCTGGTGCTGCGTTTCACCTGGCTGTGGGTGATGAAGAAGGCCAGCAACCGCTTTATGAAAAAGCGCCCGCTGCAGTTCGGCGACTACAGCACGCGTGAGCTGTGGGTGGCGTCGTTCGCCGGGGTGCGCGGGGCGATTACCCTGGCCGGTGTGCTGTCGATACCGCTGTTGCTGAGCGACGGCACCGCCTTCCCGGCGCGCTATCAGCTGGTGTTTATCGCCGCCGGGGTGATCCTGCTGTCGTTGATCGTCGGCGTGCTGGCATTGCCGCTGCTGCTGCGCGGCGTTCAGGTGGCCGACAAGAGCGCCAGCAAGCACGAAGAGCGCATGGCGATCGCCATGGCGGCCGAAGTGGCGATCGAGAGCGTGAATAAAATGGAAGAGCGTCTGGTCGCCGATACCGAAGAGAACCTCGATCCGCAGGTGTTGAAAGAGGTCAGCTCGCGGGTGACGGGCATGCTGCGGCGGCGCATCGCGTCGAAAGACGATATCGAGAATGCGCTGGCGATGGAAAACCTCGAGCGGCGTTTCCGCCTGACGGCGCTGCGCGCCGAGCGCGGCGAGCTGTACCACCTGCGCGCCACGCAGAAAATCAGCAACGAGACGCTGCAAAAACTGCTGCACGATCTCGACCTGCTCGAAGCGCTGCTGATCGAGCGCGAAGGGTAAACCTCAGAAGAGGAATCATGTTTTCCTCTTTATTTCTTCCCGAAGGGCCGCCTGTGCGGCCCTTGTTTTTTGGCTACTTGAGCGGCGGCCAGTAGTCGCGGCAGCAGGCGATCCAGGCCTGCGCGCTGTGCGACAGGTAGCTGCCCTGGCGCCAGATCAGCCCGATTTTCCACTCCATGCGCGGCTCCAGCGGCAGCCAGACCAGGTTTTCCTTGTCCAGCCAGCGGCAGACCGGCTCCGGCAGCATGGCGATGCCCACGCCGGCCTGCACCATTGAGGCGAGGAAATCCCATTGGCCGCTGCGCACCGCGATTTGCGGTTCAAAACCGGCCTGGCGAAACGCCTTCATCAGCATCTTGTACAGCGCAAAGTCTTCGTTATAAATCAGGATCGGGCTGTCGGCCAATTCGGCGATATTGATGCGGGTGCGGTTGAGCCACTGCGGCGTGCGCGGCGCCACCACGCACATCGGATGGCCCAGCAGCGGCAGAAAGGTCAGCGGCTGTTCCGAATCGAAGGGCAGCACCGTCATCGCCAGATCCAGTTCGCCGGACATCACCGCCTGTTCGACCGACAGCCCGCCCAGCTCGGAAATTTTTAATTCGATGCCGGGGTAGGTCTGGCGAAAGCGGCGGATCAGATCGGCGATCTGCCTGCCCACCATCGGCGGAATGCCCAGCCGCAGCACGCCCTTTTTCACCGAGCTGATGTCTTCCAGCTCCGCCTCCAGCTGGCGGAATTCGTCGAGGATCGTCAGGCCGCGCTGATACACCGCCTGGCCGCTGTCGGTCAGGCGCAGCTTGCGGCCTTCGCGGATCAGCAGCGTGCATTCCAGCTCCTCTTCCAGATGCCGCAGCATCTTGCTGATGGTGGGCTGGGTGACGAACAGTTTTTCCGCCGCGCGGGTGAAGCTTTGCTGGCGCACCACTTCAACGAAGTAGCGCAGGGTGCGGACATCCACGTTAGGGTTCTCCTTGAGGGCGCTACCGGCGGGAAACTATTCCCGGACGGCATGATGTCGATAATTTTAATTCATTTCAGGCGTGGTTTCCCGGCTGCGTATACTGTAGGCCGTCAATTTATTGTTTGAGGTCATCTTCCATGTCTCTGGCGTTACGCCGCGTTGCCCCCTCCCTGCTGACCCGTTTGCAGGTGCCGATTCAGGTGGCGTTGTATGCGGCGCTGTTCCTGATCGCCGATCGCCTGGTGCAACAATTCCACCTGCCGCTCCCCGCCAATATCGTCGGCATGCTGATGCTGCTGGCGCTGATCCTGCTGCGCATTCTGCCGCTGAGCTGGGTCAAGGCCGGCTCCCGCTGGCTGCTGGCGGAAATGCTGCTGTTCTTCGTGCCGGCGGTGGTGGCGGTGGTCAACTATGCCCAGCTGCTGATGGTCGAGGGCTGGAAGATCTTTCTGGTGATCGCGGTCAGCACCATGCTGACGCTGGGCGCCACCGGGCTGGTGGTGGACAGGGTGTATCGGCTGGAGATTTGGCTGCAGCGACGGAAGCAGCGCCATGAATGATTTTATCCTCAGCCTGGCCTGCTTTCTGGCGACGCTGGCGCTCTACTTCGCCAACAAAAAGCTGTACCGCCGCCGCCGCACGTTACTGCTGATGCCGCTGGTACTGACGCCGATGATCCTGGTGCTGCTGCTGGTGGTCACCCACATCTCCTATCAGGACTATATCGGTGAAACCCACTGGCTGCTGTGGCTGCTGGGGCCGGCGACCATCGCCTTTGCGGTGCCGGTGTACGAGAATCTGCACATCATCCGCCGCCACTGGCTGTCGCTGACCGCCGGGGTAACGACGGCGGTGCTGGTGGCGGTGTACAGCTCGGTGTGGCTGGCGCGCCTGCTGACGCTGCCGGAAGAGGTGCAGCGCAGCCTGGCGGTGCGTTCGATTACCACGCCGTTCGCGCTGGAGGCCGCCAAACAGATGGGCGGGCAGCCGGATCTGGTGGCGCTGTTCGTGGTGATCACCGGGGTGTTCGGCATGGCGGTGGGCGACATTCTGTTTCTGCGGCTGGCGGTGCGCAGCCGCCTGGCCAAGGGAGCCGGGTTTGGCGCCTCGTCGCACGGCGCCGGCACCGCCCGCGCTTATGAACTGGGGCCGCAGGAGGGCGTGGTGTCGAGCCTGGTGATGATGCTGGCCGGCATTATCACGGTGGTGGCCGCGCCGCTGATCGGCCGGCTGATGTGGTAAGACCTCTCGGGGCGGGCTCTGCCGCCCCATTTTACATTGTCTGTCGTTGGGAACGGTGCCGTCGATGAGCGCCCCAAAAAACGAAGAAATTTTTCAGCATAATTTTTCCCATCGTTATAACAAAAAACGATAGATGCGCCGCGGGCAAAATTGCCGTTCATTTTTAATGGTAATGAATTAATTAATCAATAAATTATTATCATTAAAACAATAAAGTATAACTTATTGATATGGAGAGGCTCTTATCGTAAGTATTGTTGCACATTAACTGTGGTGAATAATACAAAAGAATATGAATTTCTCTCTAATTATATCGGATTAATACAAGAGGAATACGCTCGTCATCCCTGAGTAATATCGGGGAAATAAAATGGTCATTTATTCCCTTTCGCACATTTCGCCAAAAAAAATATCCTCTCCTATACTTCACAGCTCTACAAATTGAGGCACAGGGGGGAACCTCTGGATTAACCATTTCATTCTTTCTTAGTTGGGGGGAGACCCAGCTTTTCTACGGTTTTTTATTCTGACTTGAACTGTCGGACGGCCAGGCTTTGCCTAAATCCGGACGGTCCCTTTCATTAACGTAATGAAAACGTGCTAGAGAATATTATGAACAAACAAACTGATGTGAAGAGTGGGGAATTCCGTACCGGTGCTCAGGCTGCGGCGGAGAAAGTCGAACTGCATGAAATGACTATCGCCCAGCGTGAACTCTGGCTGGGGGAAAACATTTCCAAAGAGTTGTCGTTCAATATCTGGGGCTATGGGCAGGTTGACGGGCCTCTCGACGTTAAGCTGCTGCGGCAAGCCATCGATGCAATCGTGGAAGAAACGCCGGCTCTGCAAGCGCATTTTGTGGAAAAAGACGGTGAGCTTTATCAATACCGCGCGCCACGCACCCATGAGCCGCTGTTCACTCTCGATCTCAGTAAGGAACCCGATCCCCTGCAGGCGGCCAGACGCTGGATGGTGGCGGATGCGGCGCTGCCGCGCCGCGCCACGGGAGAGGAACCTTTTAGTTTTTATGTGATTACGCTCGCCCCGCAGCGCTATGTCCTCTATCGGCGTTTCCACCATATGATCACCGACGGCCGCAGTGCCGAGGAAGTGATGCGGCGCATCGCGGCCTACTATAACGCGCTGGCGTCCGGCGGCGTCATCCCTGAATTCGCCAACTGCAATTTCTCTCTGCTTTATGAAAACGACATCAAATACCGCGACTCCTCACGCTTTTCTTCCGATCAGGCTTTTTGGCGGGAATATACTGCCGCTGCGCCGCAGAGTTTGTCGCGTAGAGCCATATTGACCCCGGACGCCGCGATGAACCGCAACACGCAGCTGCTGGAAAAAGAGGCATTGGATCAGCTGCAGCAACAAGCCGACAATATCGGCGTACACCGCGCACATATATTGGCCGCCGCCGTAGCATTATGTTTCTACAGCCTGACCGGCAGTGAATATCTTAATTTCAGCATGCCGGTGACCGGGACGAGAGAACGAAACAGTATTGGTATGACCTCTAACGTTGTCCCTTTGATTATCAAGGTTGAACCCCAGCTGAGCCTGGCCGAATTTATCCAAAAGGTTGCGGCCGAAATAGCAAAAGTGGTTCGCCATCAATTATATCGTGGGGAGGACATTCGGCGTGACAATGGCGCGACGGATTCCGCCTGGTTTGGCCCTTCAATTAACATTGTTTCTTTCGACCACGGCGATCCTTTCTGGGGATGCCGCACCCGTTGGTATTATGGCGGGAATATTCCGTCCGGCGATCTACAGATTATGCTGTATGAAGACCAGCAGGCGAATGAGCTGGACGTCACTTTTTCTGACGCCGCTTATGCAAATTCATTAGGCGATCTGGATGTTTTGCAGCGCCGTTTCCAGTTTATTTTACGGGCGCTGAACGCATCAACGGCGGGGACGATCGAGGCGTTGGATCGGCAAGTGGCGGCGCTGGCGGATGCCGAGGCCGGCGGCAGCTTTTACACCAACCGTCGGCAACCGCCTGCCGGCGGCATCATTCGTTGGGATCGCCCGGCTGAGGCGCTGCAGCGCCTGGTGAGCTCGCTGAGCCATGGCGCGGGATGCGCGGCGAAGATACTGCTGGCGGAGCGCGTGTTGGGCGTGACGGCGCTGCAGGCGGTGAGCGATGAGCGGCAGGCCGAGCCCGGTACCCTGCTGCACGTCGAGGCCGACGGCTGGGTGATTGCCGCGAACCCCGGCGTGGTGCGCGTCGGGCCGTTCTTGCGCGCCGACGGATCGGTTCAGCCAGGCGATGCGCTGGCGCAGGCCTGCGGCTTGTCTGTCGGCTCGGTCTTGCCGACGATTAACGCTGCCGAAGCCTCGCTGTTAGGCGCGGCGTATGGCGCCAGCGCCGATAGCGCCGCTTTTTGGCAACCGCGTCTGACGCGTTATTATCCGGCGCCGTTCCCGCCGGGGCCTGGCCGCCAGGCGGATCTTCCCGCACGCTGGCAGGCGACAGCCTGGCAGCGCCTAGAAAAAATTGCCGGCGAGCAGGTGCTGGCGGCAGCAACCCTTTATCTGGCGCGCATGTGCAATGAAACCGATTTTCAGCTGGGGTGGATCACCCCGGACGATCGGAATTGGGGACGTTGGGCTCACCTGAGCGCGCGCGTGCTGCCGCTGCAGGTCTCTGTTGATCACACCGGCAATTTCCAGCAGGCGTTGGCCGCGCTGGAACAGGAATATAGCCAGCTGCGCGCTCATGCCGATTATCATCCCGCGTTGCTGACGCGCGATGCGGACCTGCGAGCGCCTCAGACTTGGCCGACGGCGGTATCGATCGTCAGCCGGCGCTCGGCGCAGGGGTTGCAGCGTGAAGACGAGGGGGTTGCCGCCATCATGGCTTCCGGCTCGCGCGCGGTATTGCAAATCTGCAAGGCTGACGGCGCTTTCCGTTGGGTCTACGACGCCGCCTCCGTGGCTGACGAACAGATGTTGCGTGCGACGCAACATCTGCTGATGCTGCTCAACGATGCGGTGAGGGCGGGTTCTCATCGTCGCACCGTCGGCGAACTCAGTCTGGTTTCCGAGGAAGAGCGCGCGCAGTTGCTGCAGGGCCTCAACCATACCGTCGCTTCACACTCGCCGGCGGCTTGTCTGCACCGGTTGTTCGAAGCACAGGTCAGACGGACGCCGGAGGCGATCGCGGTGACGTATGGCGATGACAGCCTGACCTACGCGGAATTGAATACCCAGGCGAACCGTTGGGCCCATCGGCTGGTACAGCTTGGCGTGCAGCCGGACAGCCTGGTGGCGCTGTGCGCCGGGCGCGGGCTGCCGATGCTGGTCGGGCTGCTGGGGATCCTCAAAGCCGGCGGCGCCTATGTGCCGCTGGATCCCGCCTATAGCGGCGAGCGGCTACAGTACATCCTGGCGGACTCAGCGCCGGTGCTGCTGTTGGCGGATGAGCTCGGCCGACAAGCGCTGGGTGACTGCGAGGTGCCGGTGCTGGCGCTGGAACAGCCACTGACGGGGGAAAGCGACGATCTGCAGGACGTCGGGGTGCGCCCGGCACACCTGGCGTATGTGATTTATACCTCCGGCTCGACCGGCAAACCCAAAGGGGTGATGGTGGAGCACCGGCAGGTCGCGCGGTTGTTCAGCGCGACGAACGCCTGGTTCAACTTCAGCGCCGCCGACAGGTGGTGCCTGTTCCACTCATTCGCCTTCGACTTCTCCGTCTGGGAGATCTGGGGCGCCTGGCTGTATGGCGGCCAGCTGTTCATCGTACCGCAGGCGATCGCCCGCTCGGCGCCGGATTTTTATCATTTCGTCTGCCGCAGCGGCATCACGGTATTGAACCAGACGCCGAGCGCCTTCAAAGCCTTTATCCAGGCTCAGGCGCACAGCGAAGCGCGCCAGCAGCTACGCGAGATCGTGTTTGGTGGCGAAATGCTGAAGCCTTCCGATCTTGCGCCGTGGTTTGCTCGTCCAGAGAACCGGCAGACGCGGTTGATCAACATGTACGGTATCACCGAGACCACGGTGCATGTGACTTATCGGCCGCTGTCGGCGCAGGATACGGCGATCACCACCAGTCCGATCGGCAGCCGCATCCCGGATTTGCGCTTGTATCTGCTGGGCGCCGACGGCGAACCGGTGCCGATGGGGGCGATTGGCGAACTTTACGTCGGCGGCGAAGGGGTGGCGCGGGGTTACCTGAACCGGCCCGAATTGACGGCGGAACGTTTTCTCGATGATCCTTTCAACCGGGCGCCGGGTGCGCGCATGTATCGTACCGGCGATCTGGCGCGCTATCTGCCGGGTGGCGATATCGAATACCTGGGGCGCAATGACCAGCAGGTAAAAATCCGCGGTTTCCGTATCGAATGCGGCGAGGTGGAGGCACAGCTGAGTACCGATCCGCGCGTGCGCAGCGTAGCCGTGGACGCGATTGACGATGGCGACGGGGGCAAGCGACTGGTGGCGTGGGTGGTACCGGCACCGGAAGCCGAACGCGCTACGCTGGCGACCGGGCTGCGTCAGCATCTGCAGGCGCGGCTGCCGGATTATATGGTGCCGGTGGCTTACGTTTGGCTGGAGGCGTTGCCGCTGACCGGCAACGGCAAATTGGACAAGCGGGCTCTGCCGGTGCCGCAGGTCGACGCCTATGTGCGTGAAGCCTATGCGCCGCCGCAGGGCGAGGCGGAAAACCTGCTGGCGGCAATCTGGCGCGAGCTGCTGGGCGTAGAGCGCGTCGGTCGCTATGACCACTTCTTCGAACTGGGCGGGCATTCGCTGATGGCGGTGCGCCTGGCTAACCGCGTGCAACAGGCCGGATGGCTGTTACCGTTGCAGGCGCTGTTCGCCAGCCCGGTACTGCACGTGCTGGCGCAGGCGCTGGAAGTTGCGCCGGCTCAGGAACCGCTGCCGATACTGCCGGTGGCGCGCGACGGCGAATTGCCCCTGTCGTTCGCCCAGCAACGCCTGTGGTTCCTGACCCAGTTGGAGGGGATGAGCGAAACCTACCATATCCCCCTGGCGCTGCGGTTGCACGGCCGGTTGGATCGGCAGGCGCTGCAACATAGTCTGGATGCGCTCTATGCGCGTCACGAATCGCTGCGTAGCCGGTTCATCACCCGGGAAGATCGGCCACAGGTGCAGATTTTGCCGGCAAACGGGCTGCCGCTTGCGTTCCACGATCTGCGACGTCACCCCGCGCAAGCCGACACGCTGTGCCGTCAGGCGGCCACTCAACCGTTCGATTTGACGCAGGGGCCGCTGGTGCGCACCGCGCTGATCCGCCTGGCGGATGAGGAGCACCTGTTCCTGCTCACCTGTCATCACATCGTCTCCGACGGTTGGTCGACCGGCATTCTGCTGCGTGAACTGGGGGCGTTGTACGGCGCTTTCCGTCGCGGCGATGCCGATCCGCTGCCGCTGCCGACGCTGCAATACCCGGATTACGCCGCCTGGCAGCGTCGCTATCTGACGCCGGAGCGGCTGGCGGCGCAGGCGCAATACTGGCGCGAAACGCTGAGCGGTGCGCCGGCGCTGCTGACGCTGCCGACCGACCGGCCGCGTCCGACGGTGCAGTCT
>NZ_FCJA01000015.1:0-67659 GCF_001537385.1 Serratia sp. 2880STDY5682894
GTGTAAGTGCAGCGATGCATTGAGCTAACCAGTACTAATGATCCGTGAGGCTTAACCTTACAACACCGAAGGTGTTTTTAGAGAGATTTTCAGCGAAGTTCCGAGATTGGTTCTGATGGCGACACGAGAGTGGCGCGGTTGGAATAAAACGAATTTGCCTGGCGGCAATAGCGCGGTGGTCCCACCTGACCCCATGCCGAACTCAGAAGTGAAACGCCGTAGCGCCGATGGTAGTGTGGGGTCTCCCCATGCGAGAGTAGGACACTGCCAGGCATCAAATAAAACAACAAGCCTCATGCGAAAGCATGGGGCTTTTTGTTTTGTCTGTTATCTGGCGTTCTGCACGAGCATGGGCATGCGAAAGGCCCGTCGGGAACGGGCCTTAACGCCGCGTGCGGCGGCCCCGGAGGGGAGAGTCTCAGGATGAGACGAATTGTGTAGGACAAATCCGCCGGGAGCGGATTTGAACGTTGCGAAGCAACGGCCCGAAGGGGGGCGGGCAGGACGCCCGCCATAAACTGCCAGGCATCAAACCAAGCCGAAAGCCCTGAACTGACGTTCAGGGCTTTTTGCTATGCGTAAAATGCAAAAAAGCGCAGCTACGCTGCGCTGCTTTTCCCTGCTTCTCTCCGATAAACAGCCAGAGAAAAGGCCCCGAAGGGCCTTTGATTAGGGTGTGTTTGCTTTTTTCACTTATTATTCGGTTAATGCGAGCTGCCTTGAGAGATGCCCAGCCCGGTTTGCGAACGGACAAACTGAGCCCGGAAGCGTTCCCGCTCCTGCTGCCCGGCCAGCGAGCCGTCGGTGATCGAGAATAGCCAGGTACCGACAAAGGCCACGATCATCGAGAACAGCGCCGGATATTCATACGGGTAAATCGGCTTTTCATGGCCGAGGATCTGCACCCAGATCGTCGGGCCGAGGATCATCAGAATCACCGCCGTCAGCAGGCCCAGCCAGCCGCCAATCATTGCGCCGCGAGTGGTCAAACGCGACCAGTACATCGACAGGATGATGATAGGGAAGTTACAGCTGGCGGCGATCGAGAACGCCAATCCGACCATAAAGGCGATGTTCTGCTTCTCGAACAAAATCCCCAGCGCGATAGCGACCAGGCCGAGCACCACGACGGTGATCTTGGAGACCTTCAGCTCATCGCGCTCGGTCGCCTTGCCGTTTTTCATCACGCTGGCGTACAGGTCGTGGGAAACGGCCGAGGCGCCGGCCAGCGTCAGGCCTGCAACGACCGCCAGAATGGTGGCGAAGGCCACCGCCGAGATAAAGCCGAGGAAGAAGTTGCCGCCAACGGCATTGGCCAGGTGCACCGCCGCCATGTTGGTGCCGCCCAGCAGCGCGCCGGTGGCGTCTTTGAACGCCGGATTGGCGCTGACCAGCAAGATGGCGCCGAAGCCGATGATAAAGGTCAGGATATAGAAGTAACCGATAAAACCGGTGGCGTAGAACACGCTCTTGCGCGCTTCTTTGGCGTCACTCACGGTGAAGAAGCGCATCAGGATGTGCGGCAGACCGGCGGTGCCGAACATCAGCGCCAGGCCGAGCGACAGCGCAGAAATCGGATCGGAGACCAGGCCGCCAGGGCTCATGATGGCGATGCCTTTCGGATGCACCTTCACCGCTTCGGCGAACAGGGTATTGAAGTCGAAGTTGACCGACTTCATCACCATCAGCGCCATAAAGCTGGCGCCGGCCAGCAGCAGCACCGCCTTGATGATTTGCACCCAGGTGGTGGCCAGCATGCCGCCGAACAGCACGTACAACACCATCAGGATACCGACCAGGATCACCGCCACGTGGTAGTTGAGCCCGAACAGCAGCTGGATCAGCTTGCCGGCGCCGACCATCTGCGCGATCAGATACAGCGCGACTACCACCAATGAGCCGCAGGCCGACAGGGTGCGGATCGGTTTCTGCTGCAGACGGTAAGAGGCAACATCGGCAAAGGTATAACGGCCGAGGTTGCGCAGGCGCTCCGCGATCAGGAACAGAATGATCGGCCAGCCGATGAGGAAGCCGATGGAATAGATCAGGCCATCATAACCCGAGGTGTAAACCAGGGCGGAGATGCCGAGGAACGAGGCGGCGGACATGAAGTCGCCGGCGATCGCCAGGCCGTTTTGCAGGCCGGTGATGCGCCCACCCGCGGTGTAGTAGTCCTGGCGGGAACGGGTGCGTTTGGACGCCCAGTAGGTGATGTACAGGGTGGCGCCGACAAACAGGATAAACATCACGATCGCCTGGATGTTCAGCGGTTGACGATGCACTTCGCCGCCGATGGCGTCGGCATGAGCCAGACCGGGCAGCAACAGCAACGCGGCGGCGGAAAGGGCGGAGCATAAACGCTTCATTGTTTCACCTCACGCAGGATTTCTGCGGTGAGGCGATCGAACTCGCCGTTGGCGCGAAACACGTAGATCCCGGTCAAGACGAAAGAGATCACGATCAGCCCGACGCCGACCGGGATCCCGCGGGTGATGGTCGATCCGGCGGCGATCGGCGTGCCGAGCCATTGCGGATCGAAGGCGATCAACAGAATAAAGCCGACGTACAGCGCCAGCGTAATCAGCGAAAGCAGCCAGGCGAACCGGCCGCGTTTTCTCACCAGCTCTTTAAAGCGCGGGTTTTCTTCAATCCCTTGATAAATGGTGTCATTCATCAGAGTGTCTCCAGTAGGTATTGATAGAGTACGCCGCGCCAGGGCCGCTCAACGGCGCGTTATCCGAATGAGCGGCCTGAAGCGGCGTAAATTATGACGGCACTTTCATTGATTGTTTTTCTTCCAACAGCTTGTCGACTACGGCCGGATCCGCCAGCGTGGAGGTATCCCCCAGGTTGCTGGTGTCGCCGGCGGCAATTTTGCGCAGGATACGCCGCATGATCTTGCCGGAGCGCGTTTTGGGCAGCGAATCTGTCCAGTGCAGCACGTCCGGCGTGGCGATCGGCCCTATCTCTTTACGCACCCAGTTGCGCACTTCGGTATAGAGCTCCGGCGTCGGTTCTTCGCCGTGATTCAGCGTGATGTAGGCGTAGATCGCCTGGCCTTTGATGTTGTGAGGAATGCCGACCACCGCCGCTTCGGCGATTTTCGGGTGCGATACCAGCGCAGACTCGATCTCGGCGGTGCCCAGACGGTGGCCGGAGACGTTCAGCACGTCGTCGACGCGGCCGGTGATCCAGTAGTAACCGTCCTCGTCGCGGCGGGCGCCGTCACCGCTGAAGTACATGCCTTTGAAGGTCGAGAAGTAGGTTTGCTCGAAGCGGTCATGATCGCCAAACAGGGTACGCGCCTGGCCCGGCCAGGAGTCGACGATCACCAGGTTGCCTTCGCAGGCGCCTTCCTGCGGTGTGCCGACGTTATCGACCAGCGCCGGCTGTACGCCGAAGAAAGGCCGCGTGGCGGAACCGGCCTTCAGCTCGGTAGCGCCCGGCAGCGGGGTAATCATGAAGCCGCCGGTTTCGGTTTGCCACCAGGTATCGACGATCGGGCACTTTGCGTTGCCTATCTTGTTGTAATACCACTCCCAGGCTTCCGGGTTGATCGGCTCGCCGACCGAGCCCATGATGCGCAGCGAATCGCGTCGGGTGCCCTCGATCGCCTTGTCGCCTTCGGCCATCAGGGCGCGAATGGCGGTCGGCGCGGTATACAGAATGTTGACCTGGTGTTTGTCGATCACCTGCGACAGGCGATTGACGCCTGGATAGTTAGGCACGCCTTCGAACATCAGCGTGGTGGCGCCGCAGGCCAGCGGGCCGTACAGCAGATAGCTGTGGCCGGTGACCCAGCCCACGTCGGCGGTGCACCAATAAATGTCGCCGTCGTGGTAGTCGAACACATACTTAAAGGTCATCGCAGCGTACACCAGGTAGCCGCCGGTGGTGTGCAGCACGCCTTTCGGCTTGCCGGTCGAGCCGGAGGTATACAGGATAAACAGCGGGTCCTCGGCGTTCACTTCTTCCGGCGGGCAGTCGGCGGAGACGCCCTGGGTAAGTTCATGCCACCACAGATCGCGCCCTTCCTGCCAGTAACCCGGTTTGCCGGTGCGTTGGAATACCACCACGTTGTCCACGCTGACCACGCCGGGATTTTTCAGCGCATCGTCGACGTTCTTTTTCAGCGGCACGGCGCGGCCGGCGCGCAGGCCTTCATCGGCGGTAATGACCAGTTTGGCGTTGGAGTCGATAATGCGTCCGGCGACCGCTTCCGGCGAGAAGCCGCCGAAGATCACCGAATGTACGGCGCCGATGCGCGCACAGGCCAGCATCGCGACCGCCGCTTCCGGCACCATCGGCATATAGATAGCCACCACGTCGCCTTTTTTCACGCCGAGCTTTTTCAGCACGTTGGCGAACTGGCAGACGTCATGGTGCAGCTGTTTGTAAGTCACGTTCTTGGATTGGGTCGGGTCATCGCCTTCCCAGATAATGGCGGTCTGGTCGCCGCGCTCAGCCAGATGGCGGTCCAGACAGTTGGCAGACAGGTTCAGCGTGCCGTCTTCAAACCAACGAATGCTGACGTGGCCGGGATCGAACGACGTGTTTTTAACTTTGGTATAGGGTTTGATCCAGTCCAGGATTTTGCCATGCTCACCCCAGAAAGCCTCTGGGTCTTGAACCGACTGTTGATAATACTGTTGGTATTGTGCCGGATTAATCAGGGCGCGCTCTGCAATTGCAGAAGGAATAGCGTGTTTATGCAGTTGGCTCATAGCTTTTCTCCTTGAAGTTGTTAATGATATGTCAACTGAAGGTTAAGTATAGTTTGCTACGATTCTTTGTTTCTTTTTTGCGCGGCAGATCACGCAACAAAGATATTGATTTGTAATAGTTCTGTCGCATTTGCAGGACGTATCTATCTCTTTGGCGTTTAATTCATCATAAACCCGCGTTTTTAGCCAAAAACACTTATCTAAAGAACAAAAAAGAATAAAAAAAGACGAGACTGTTTGCCTCGTGATTAATCGCGTGGGAAAGGCCTGCGTTATTTCACGCTATAAATCTTTTTGGATTATTTTTCGCTATTAATATTCGAAGTTGATATTAACGCGATATAACGATGGACGGCACGCCGTGAAATAACGTTTTATTAACCTTTAATTCCTGATGAAAGGTCGGGTGATATCCTAGGGGATTCACTCTGCGCCATCGCTCGATTTTTAAGCTAAATATAAAGCGGTGCTGCATTTATGGTCGAAAATGTCACTCGGTCAATTCTCATTTATTTGACTTTTACGTAACAAAATATAAACATTTGATGCGGATTAAATATGCAGAATGGGCGAAAAATAACGCATTTTAATGGCGTTCAAAAAAACGTCGTCGGCGCGGTTATGTGCTTCATTGCATGAGAAATTATGTTTTTAATAACAAGCAATTATGCCATTTGAAATAGTAACGCGAAATTTTTGTTATTCGATTCAGCGCTCAACCCTGACAAATCAAGGCTTGCAGAGCATGCCGCCCGGATGATACAGATTTATACTGCGTCGCACCCAGGGCAGGTGAACGCTTCCACTGAATTAACATAAGCCTGTAATAAATGATTAAGTATTCTTTTCTCCGTGTTGCGACTTTGTACGGCGAAAAGAGTCTTTGAGGACTTTTTGGGTATGAAAAGTGTAAAAATTAGCCTGGCTTGGCAAATCCTGATCGCGTTGGTGCTGGGTATTATTGTTGGCGCGGTATTGCACAACCAGACAGAATCTCGTGAGTGGCTGGTCAGCAATATTCTCAGCCCGGCGGGTGATATCTTTATTCGCCTGATCAAGATGATTGTGGTACCGATCGTTATTTCCACGCTGATCGTCGGTATTGCCGGCGTGGGCGATGCGAAAAAGCTGGGCCGCATCGGATTGAAAACCATTATTTACTTCGAAGTGATCACCACCGTTGCCATCGTGGTGGGGTTGACGCTGGCCAACGTATTCCAACCCGGCCACGGCATCGATATGTCGACGCTGACCACGGTGGACATTTCGCAGTATGAGAAAACCACCGAACAGGTGCAAAGCGGTTCGCACAGTCTGGTGGCGACCATTCTGTCGCTGATCCCGTCGAACGTCTTCTCGTCGATGGCCAAGGGCGACATGCTGCCGATTATCTTCTTCTCGGTGCTGTTCGGTCTGGGGCTGTCGTCGTTGCCGAAAGAGACCAAAGAGCCGCTGCTGAAGGTGTTCAAGGCGGTGTCCGAGAGCATGTTCAAAGTCACCCACATGATCATGCGCTATGCGCCGATCGGGGTGTTTGGCCTGATTGCGGTCACGGTAGCCAACTTCGGTTTCGCCTCGCTGCTGCCGCTGGCCAAGCTGGTGGTGCTGGTGTACTTCGCCATCGCGTTCTTCGCCCTGGTGGTGCTGGGGGCTGTCGCCCGGCTGTGCAACCTGCGCATCTGGACGTTGATCCGTATCCTGAAAGACGAACTGATCCTGGCTTATTCCACCGCCAGCTCGGAAACGGTGCTGCCGCGCATCATCGAAAAGATGGAGGCCTACGGCGCGCCCAAGTCGATCACCAGCTTCGTGGTGCCGACCGGCTACTCCTTTAACCTGGATGGCTCGACGCTGTACCAGAGCATTGCCGCTATCTTTATCGCCCAGCTGTACGGCATCGAGCTGTCGTTGGGGCAGGAGATCGTGCTGGTGCTGACGCTGATGGTCACCTCGAAAGGGATCGCCGGCGTGCCGGGCGTCTCGTTCGTGGTGCTGCTGGCCACGCTGGGCAGCGTCGGTATTCCGTTGGAAGGCCTGGCGTTCATCGCCGGCGTGGACCGTATCCTGGATATGGCGCGCACCGCGCTGAACGTCGTGGGTAACGCGCTGGCGGTGCTGGTGATCGCCAAGTGGGAGCACCAGTTCGATCGCAAGAAGGCGCTGGCCTACGAAACGGAGTTTCTGGCGCAGAAGGTGAAGCCGGCCAATCAGGCCTAATCACCGAGCGTCGCCGACGTTAAAAACGCCCCGGGCAGCTGTGCCGGGGCGTTTTGTTTTTAGCCGTCTTCTCTCCGCCACTTTCTTTTCTCCGTCCCCACTGCGCGACTTGCATCCCCGCTTAACAGAATCTAAAGTGTTACCAAATTAATAGAAATGATAATAGATGTTATTATCATTTTCATTTGATGATGTATGGAGACACGCAAAAGCCGTTGAACGGCGGGTTACGCCCGTTCGGCGTCTTTATTCGGGCTTATCAAAGGTAGGTAACATGTCGGACACCGCTTTGGCCTCTGAATGGTTGCCGCTGGCGCCAGCGCAGCTTGATTTCTGGGAAGAACACACCTTGCACCCCGGGCAGACCCTGTCCACCGTCGCACACTGCACCGAACTGTGCGGCGCGGTAGAGGAAGAGACGCTCTGCCGGGCGATCGCCGCCACCCTCGCCGAGACGCAGGCGTTTGCCCTGCGCTTTGGCGAGCGGCATGGCGACTCTCCTCCGCCGTTACGGCACGATCCACAGCGTATACCGCCATTGCAACGCATCGATCTGCAAACGCACGGCGATCCCTGGCAGGCGGCGCAAAACCTGATGCGCGAAGATATCGCGCAGCGCCGGGCGCTGCACTGCGAGCCGTTAGCCGCCGCCTGGCTGATCAAGCTGGGGCCGGAGCGCTACCTCTGGTACGTACGTGCGCACCATATTCTGGTTGATGGTTTCGGTATGGCGCTAATTGAACACCGCTGCGCCGCGTTGTATGCACACTATCTGGGTGAAGGTAGCGCGGGCATGCCTCTGGGCGCCTTCGACGCCTTTCAACAGGCTGAGCTGGCCTACGCGGGTTCTGAGCGATGCGAGCGCGATCGGCGCTTTTGGCAGAGCTATCTGCCGCCGTCGCAGGCGCTGCCGACGGTGCGCAAGGGCGGTGAGGCCTATGGCGTGCGGCGTCTGAGCACCCACCACCGGCTGCCGGCGGCGGTATCGCAACGACTGGCGCAGCTGGCGGAGCGCAGCGGCATCAATTGGCCCGACTTGCTGGTGGCGCTGTCGGCGGCCTGGCTATTTCAGGTGATGCCCCGCGACACCCGGCAGGGCGAGGCGTTGCCGATGTGGATGCCGGCGATGAATCGCCGAGGGCAGGCCGCCACCAACGTGCCTTCGTTGGCGGTCAACACCCTGCCGCTGCTGGTGTCACCGCCGCAAGCGGAGACGCTGGGGGGCTTTCTCACCACTCTGACGCAGCAGCTGCGCGAGCTGCGCAGCCACGCCGGCTACCGCCTGCGCCAACTGGCCGCCGATCGCGGTGTGGATCCTGACTCGCGCTTCTTTATTTCCCCCTTCATCAACGTGCAACCCTTCGATGCGCCTCGTTTTGTCGGCTGTAGCGGCACCCGCCGCGTATTGGCCGGCGGCTCGGGCGACGGTTTTAACCTGACTTATCGCGGCCGCACCGACGCCCGCGATCTGCAGGTGGATATCGATATTTATCTGGAGCAGTTCCCGACGGAGGATGCGCTGGACTATGGCGAGGCGCTGCAGGAATTCCTGTTGCGCGCGCTGCAGCGGGAAGCCTGGGAGCAGCCGCTGGCGGCCCTGACGGCGTTGCCCGTCTGATAAAATGCGGGCGGGGGATGTCCCCGCCCGAGTGGTGTGGTTTCAGTTGGCCAACAACGCCGCCACTTCGCGCGCGTTCTTGCACGGCAGGAGCGAACTGCTCACCAGCCGGGTACCGAAAGCGTCATTGAGGCGTTCCGCCACCTGTTTGATATGCGGCAGCTTCAGCCCCATGGCGATAAATGCCGTCTCTTCTCCCCATTCCGGGCGCGGTGCCACGCCGATCGCCTGCCAGTAAATGGTCAGGATCTCTGCGCTGCGCGCCAAAGGCGCGTTCGGCGGCGGGGCCGCACAGGCGTTCAGCGCCGGCGCGGTTTGCTGGTGGCTCAGGTCGGCACGGATGCGATGGCGGTCGGTTTTGCCGTTGGCGGACAGCGGCAGCGCCTCGGCATGGATAAAGCGTGTCGGAATATGGGTACAGGGCAGATAGCCGGTGGCGAAGGCGCGGATCTCGGACAGCGGCAGCGGTTTGCCGTCGCGGGTCAGATACAGGGCACCGAGCGCCGCCTCGTTGTTCTCTCCGCTGGGGTAATCCACCACCACCATGTCCTGGATCGCCGGATGGCGGCGCAGCACGTCTTCGATTTCCGGCAACGAGACGCGCACGCCGCGGATCTTCACATAGCCGTTCACCCGGGTGGCGAACATGATGTTGCCGTCCGCCCGGTAGTAGCCCTGATCGCCGGTGCGAAAAGCGCGCAGCGGTTGCCCATCCGGCCCTTCGAGGGTAACGAAATCGTGCTGCTTCAGCTCCCCCTGCTCCAGGTAGCCCAACGCCAGGTTGATCCCGGCGGTATGGATGCGGCCGACCACGCCGGCCGGGCAGTGGCTGCCGTCGTCATGGCAGATGAAGTAGCGGTTGGCCGGCAGCGGGCGGCCGTAAGGCACGGTGCCGTTTTCCTGCGGGGCGATCGGGTGCCAGATGCTCCAGATGGTGGTTTCGGTTGGCCCGCCGAGCGAGAACAGCGCGAGATCCGGGCGCAGGGTACGCAGGGTTTGTACCGTCGCCGGCTTGATGTAGTCGCCGCCTTGCGCCACCAGGCGCAGCGAACGCAGGCTGTCGGCCGTTTTGCAGGTGAGCAGCATCTCCAGAATCGCGGGCACCGAACACCACAGACTAACCCGGTGCTTTTCCACCAGCTGGTTCCAGCTGATGGCGTCCTTTTCCTGATGCGGCGCCGGCAGCACCAGCGTGGCGCCGGCGCACAGCGAACCGAACAGATCGAACATTGACATGTCATGGTGCGGCGGCGTGACGGAAATGAAGACGTCGTCGGCGGTGACCGCCCAGCGCTGCTGGGTCTGGTGGACGACGTTGGCGGTGGCGCGGTTGTTGAGCACCACGCATTTGGGCTTACCGGTGGTGCCGGAGGTATACAGGTAGTAGCTCGCGGCCTGGCTGGCGCTGCGTTCAACCAGCGTCTGCTCATTCGGCAGCGCAGGCGCGCGATCCGTCGGCGCCAGCAGGGTCGCCGGCGTCACGCCGATCGGCGTCTCCAGATCGCCGCCGTGCACCACCAGCGTCGGTCGGCAGTTCTCCAGCAGATAGGCGGTGCGTTCCGGCGGCGAGTTGATATCGACAGGCACCCAGATCACGCCCTGCAGGGCGCAGGCGAGGCTGAAGATGATCTGTTCCGGGCTGCGCGGCAGATACAGCGCGACCACGTTGCCCGGCTGCACGCCGCGGCTCTGCAGATTGGCGATCGCCGTGGCGATCCGCTGGCCCAGCTCGCGGTAGGTCAGCGTCTGTTCGCCGCAGATCAGCGCGTTGCCGCCGCCTTGCGCGCCGAACAGCCGCTCGGCCAGCTGTGCCAGATAAGGATAAGGTGCGTAATTCGCTTCGCTGTCGTTGTGGCGATAATGCGCCAGATCGATGAAGTCCCGCGGCGCGATCGCCAGGTCGGCCCGTTGGCAGCTGTGCAGGATGCGTCGCTGCAATGCCGCCAGCATGGCTTCTACCTGTTCACCGTGCAGCGCCTGCTCGGCGTAGTCCACGCACAGCTGCAGGTTTTTTTCGCTGTCCAGCGTCAGGCGAATGTCGATGGCGACCTGCGGCGTTTGGGTCAGGCCGTCGTGGAAGCGCACCGGCGCCTCGGCCGGCAGCGTCTCCCAGCCCAGACAGTTGGTCAGGATCACCGGCAGCGCCGGGCCGCCCTGGCTTTGGCCGAGCAACTGCCGCGCCAGATCGACGCCGGAAAACGTCAGGTGGTCGAGTGCGCCGAGCACGTCGTCCTGCAAGGCTTGTGCGCGCTGGATAAAATCTTCGCCGTGGCGCGAATAGCGTACCGCTACGAAGCTGGAGGCGTTGCCCAGTGCACCGTCGGCGGCGGGGAATGCCACCGGCACGCCGACGCACAGCTCGCCGTCGGTGGTCCAGTGGGCCAGCGTATCGAGGATCAGCGCCGACAGCAGGCTGTTACGCAGCAGCGCATGTGGCGATCCCAGGCGGCCGAGCTGTTTTATCGTATCGCGCGGCAGCGTCAGGGTGGCGCGGCGATAGCGCGACGAAGTGAGATTGGCGAGCGGGGCGCGCCACGGTAACGCTGACGGGGTGGTGACATCCTGCAGCTTGTCGCGCCAGTAGGCGGCATCGGCCTGGCGCTGCGCCGCAGGTGCAGCAGGGGGCGGCAGCGCAGCGGCGGTCGGCGCCAGAGGGCGATCGTCAAACAGGCGCGCGATCACGGTGGAGATCCCCTGGCCGTCGAGGATCAACGCATCGAAGCTGGTGAGGATCAGCGTATCGTACGGCGATCCCGTCGGATCCTGCTGTTCGGCAAGTTGGATCACGGCGATGCGCCACAGCGGTTGGCTCGGATCGTGGCGCTGGTGGGAGTAACGCGCGCGCAGCTGTTCAACCTGGCGCTGCGCCGCTTCGCCATCAAGGGCGCGCAGATCGTGGCGATCCAGATGCAGCGTCACCTCCGGGCGTACGTGCTGCGTGCCGCGCTGCACATCGATGCAGGTGCGCAACGCCGGGTAATGCTGTACCAGCTCGGTCAGGCGCGCTTCAAGGCGCGGTACGTCCAGCTGCCGGGCGCGGTATTCGCGAAAGTCGTGCATCGCCACGCCGCCCAGCGGCCATCGATCGCTGCGGCCCAGAAGATAGGCCTGCTGCAGTGCGGTTAATGGTGTCTCCATGGTACTTCCCTATAGTCGCTAACCGATTAAAACGAGCCGGGCGCCGCGCGCCCGGAAACCGATCTCAGTGCTGCGGCGCCAGCGCGGCGAGCAGCGTTTTCGCATGCCTTCCTGCCTCGGGCGAGCGTTGGCAGATCAATGCCGCCAGCGCCGCAGGGGAGGAATGCGCCGCCAGATCCTGCGCCGTCAGCCCCGCCGCCAGATACTTGTTGAGCACCGTCAGCAGCGCGTTCACCCCGGCATCCGGCAAGGCCAAGCGGCGGATATCGTCGTGGTCGCGCAAGCCGGCCTCGGGGGCCACCCGCGCCAGCAGCCGATGCAGCACCTGGCGCACCGGCGCCTGCTGCGCCAGCGCGTCGGGCGTGCATTGCGCCAGCAGCTGCGACAGCGGGCGATCGAACGCCGCCGTTTGCCGCGCGGCCAGGTGCAGCAGCGCCCGGTAACAGGCCAGCAGGCGTGGCAGCACCTGCTCGGGGAACGCGTCGAGCCGCACGTCCCAGTTGATCAGAATGCCGTCGTCGACGTGGGCGACCTGTGCATCCAGCGCCACCTGCGGCCCCTGAGAGATGACCCAGCCGAGACGGCCGAAGGTGTCAGTGACCCGTTCGGAAAACAGCGTCTTGCCGCGGATGCCGAAACCGGCGGTAAACACCACCGGCGAAGGCTGCAGGCTGCCGTGCAGGCGCGACAGATCGCGCATCACGCTCACGCCGGGGTAATCCGCATGCTCGATCAGCTCCGCCAGCTGGGTCATCAGGCGCCGGCAGAAGGCGCTCAGGTTTTCCGTCGGGTTCAGCTCCACGCCGAGCAGCACCAGGTTAGAGAAATCGCCGATGAGGCGATGCGCGTCCTCCCGTTCGCTCTCGCGGTGGAACAGCGGCACGTTGAGCCGGAAGCGCGTCATGTTCCACCCCTGGCCGACGGCCAGGGCGAACAGTGCGAGAAACAGCGTCGAGAGCGAGGTGTGGTGCCGTTTGGCGACGTTCTCCAGCGCGCGGCTTTCCTCTGCGTCCAGCTGTATGGCCAGGCGATCGCTGCGGCAGCGGTCCGGCGTGCGCAGCAGGCGCGGCGCCGGTGGCACCTGCGCCAGGCGCTCACGCCACCAACGCTGGCCGCGTTCGCGCCGCTGGCGCAGCGCCTCGTCGGCGTCACGTTGTGCGAGGTGATCGAAGTAGGCCGGCGGCGCGTCATGGGAGGGTACCGGTGGGCACTGGTGATAAAACGCCGTCAGATCTTCCATCAACAGGCGAAAGCTCATGGCATCGCCGGCGATCATATCGAGATCGACATGCAGGCGGCTGCGCCCTTCCGGCAACAGGCTCAGGCTGATATCGCAGGGCACGCCCTGTTCCAGCGGCAGCAGCTGGGTACTTTTTGCCTGGCGTTTGGCGGCGAGCGCGGCTGCCAGCGTCGCTGTATCGGCGTGCCGCCAGTCGTCGAGATGCAAGGTGTGCCGGGGGCCGGGAGGCGCGATCGTCTGCCGGCCATCATCGGTAATGCGCAGGCGTAACAGCGGATGACGCAGGTACAGCGCATCGACGGCCTGGCGCAGTCGGGCGAGATCCAGCTCGCCGCCGTCGAATTCCGCATACAGGTGGGCGGCCATGCCGCCGAGGGGAGGAGCGGACTGTCGGCCTACCCAATAGGCGGCCTGCATCGTGGTCAAAGCTTTCATCGGGTATCCATTTTGATTCAGCCAACGAGACTGCAAGAATATATCCAAATGTTAATAGGAATGAAAATTATTATTATTTAATCCATTTGACGCGAGGGTGCTATCTATAAGGGGTTTTAGCGAGGGCGGACGGGCGTATCGTTGGGTGTGAATAATTTATCTATATTATTCTTAGCATTGTAATGATTGCTTGTTATTGCAGCGCCTGTTTTACCTGCGAAAGTATAAGGTTTTCTGTCTGTTATCGCGGCTTTCCTCACACCTTTGTTGATAATGATTTGCATTAGAAAATGCAAAATATTATCATTCTTAACATTATTTTACGTTTTTATACAAGCCGCCGGCCGCTCCGCCGGCGGCTTGGCCGTGGACGGGGCCGCGCCCGTTCGGCCGCGCAAGGCATGGGTTTGCCGCAGGGATAAGCAACAGAAAGGCCGGGAAGGCCGTAGCGTCATGGTCTGTGTGAGTGTCGATGTAGGTTGTGTAAAAAAAAATCAAATTTTGTGCACCTCTGGGATGAAAGGAGAAGACATCTATGGGCAAGCATTTTGCGGCTCAACGGCATGAAAGCGTAGGAAACGGGGAAAAAGCGGGGTTGAAAGCCATTGGGGCGTTTTCCTCCGTATTTTTAGGGGTATGTTCACTGGCGATCGGTAACGTCAACGCGGCGGAAACCAAGAGCAACGAAACCTACCAGGACGCGGAAACGCTGCTGGTCACCGGTGAGAAGATCAAACGTTCCATTTTCGACACCGGTTCCAGCGTGCAGGTGTTCGACAGCAACCGCATCGCCTCGATGCCCGACGCGGTGCAGATCCCCGATCTGCTGCGCATGACCCCCAACGTGGTGGATCTGGGCATCGGCAACGAACTGCCGACCGTGCGCGGCATCGACGGCTCCGGCCCGAACGTCGGCGCCAACGCCTTCCTCAGCGGCACCCGCCCGCGCCTCAATCTGTCGTTGGACGGCCGTTCGCTGACCTATAACGAACAGGCGTTCGGCCCGCAGTCGCTGTGGGATCTGGATCGCGTCGAAGTGTTCCTCGGCCCGCAAAGCTACATCCAGGGGCGCAACGCCATCGCCGGCGCCATCGTCATGGCCAGTAAAGATCCGACCTTCGAGTGGGAAAGCGCCTTCAAGGGTGGGGCCGGTAACCAGCACTCTTCACAGCTGGCGGCCATGGCGTCTGGCCCGCTGGTGGAAGATCAACTGGCGTTCCGCGTCAGCGTCGATCGCCAGCGCCGCCGCAGCGAGGCCGATCTGCCGGCCTATGCGCCAGTGGGCGACCCGCGCGAAGTGGAAGCCACCACTGCCCGTGCCAAGCTGTTGTTCAATCCGGCCGGCCTGCGCGATCTGACCACCAAGCTGACCTTTAACCACTTTGGCAGCACCGCGCCACAGAACGAAAGCCTCAACCCGCAGCCGCACCCGACCAATCCGCGTCACGATCCGCGCCGCGCTGTGTTCAAAAGCAACATGAACAGCACCATCTGGGATCTGGCCTGGGAGGCCTCCGATGCGCTGACGTTTGAAAACCGCGTTATCTATACCGATTTCAATATCAATCGGCCGACCGCTTACAACATCCAATACGCCGAGATCGACGGCCAGGAAGTTCACGTAGAACCGGTGGTGCGCTTCGGCGGCGCGGACAGCCGCCTGCACGGGCTGGCGGGGCTGCGTTATTTCCACGGCACGCAGGATGAGTTCGTCAACATCTTCGGCGGATCGACCTTCAAAGATAAAACCGATACCCATTCGGCGTTCGCCGAGCTGACCTATGCGCTGACGCCGCAGGTGGACGTGACCGCCGCCAGCCGTCTGGAACGCGAACACCGTCGCCGCGACGGCGGCAGCCAGGCGGTGCGCATCGACTTCGACGAAACCTACACGGTGTTCTTGCCGAAGCTGGACGTGGCCTGGAAACCGACGGATACCCAAACCTACGGCGCCAAGATCGCCCGCGGCTATAACGCCGGCGGCGGCGGCATCACGATCGGTACGCCGGTGGTCAGCTATACCTATGGTTCCGAGTATGTCTGGAACTACGAGCTGTACACCCGCCATCACCTGAAAGACGCCAACGTGGTGCTGACGGGTAACATCTTCTACAACGATTACAAGGATATGCAGCTGCCTTATTCGTTGGGTGAGAACTCCAGCGTGATCCGTAACGCCGACAAGGTGGAAACCTACGGCGCGGAAATCGGTGCCACCTGGCAGCCGCGTTGGGACTTCGAGCTGTTCGGCAACCTCGGCCTGCTGAAAACCGACATCAAGAAGTTCTCGGGCAGCGGCGTGGAAGGGCATGAGCTGGCGCGCGCACCGGCTTACACCGCCAACATGGGTGCTAAATATCAGTTCCTGAAAGGGTGGGAGCTGAGTAGCAACGTGGCATTTACCGACTCCTACTATTCGCAATACGACAACGACTCGCGCGGGCGCATCGGCTCCTATTGGACGGCCAACGCCCAGCTGGCTTACACCTTCGACTACGGTCGCGCCACGCTGTATGCGAAAAACCTGTTTGATTCAGACCGCCGCGAGATGGTCAGAAGCAACGACATCTACACGGCGACTCTTCAGCGAGGCCGCTTGGTCGGCGCAGCAGTTGAGCTGAATTTCTAACGCTATCGCGATGACGGGGGACGAATGTCCCCCTTTTTATGCGCTATCCCGGCACGGCCGGGCAAAGGAGATAACGCAGTGATCGGTGATTTTGACAGCATTCTGAGCGATGAAGAGGCCCAGCGGCTGGAGAGCGCGTTTCAGGCGCTGGGCGCGGCGTCGGCGGACGGCGAACGGCCGGTAAGCGAAGCCGAAGAGCGGGCGTGGTTCGCCCATCTGCAGCAGGGTGACGCACGCGGGCAGCGGGCGTTGGCCTGGCGCCTGACGGGGGACGTGGATATCGCCCGGGTGACGGCGGCGCTGCAGGCGCTGGTGCGGGAAACGCCTGGCGTGGACGTGCGCTACGTTTTTGATGACGAAAACGGTCTGGTGAAACGCCCCGCCGGCTCGGCGCCGTTGCCGGTGAGCCTTCGTCAGGTGGCGGACGAACAACACGCCATGGGTTGCCTGCTGCAGGCGCAGGCGGTGCCGTTTGAACTGGAAAACGAAGCGCCGCTGCGCTGCCTGCTGTTGCTCATGCCGGGCGATGACGTGATTTTGGGCGTGGTCTTGCATGACATCCTGGCGGAAACGCTGCCGTGGCGCCACCTGCCGGCGATGCTGTCCGCCCGTTATAACGGGGATGTGATGCCTCTGCCTTTCGCGGTGGCGCCGGTCGAGCTGGCGGAAACCCCGGAGCCGCAGCTGCCGTGGGTGCGCCAGGCCGTCTCGCTGCAGGATTACCGCAGCCCGGCGCAGCGCGCTGAAGCGTTGCCGCCGGTGGGCTCGCGCGTGGTCACGCGCATTGATCGCTCGCTGTTGCCCGCCAACGACACGCCGCGGGCCTTGCTGGCGGCGGTGGCGGCACGGTTTGCCGAGTTCGTCGCCGCGCAGGCCGGCGGCCAAGCGGTGCAGCTGTGCGTGCCGGCCGCAGAAACGGCGGAGTTCGTCGGCCTGGAGCTTGGCCTGACGGCGGCGCCGCTGATGCGCCTGACCGTGCAGCATGGCGAGGGCGACATCGGGCAGCAGCTGCTGGCGCAGGCCGTGGCTGAACAGCCGGACTCGCAACGGGCGCAGCTGCTGGTGGCCTGGCGCGACGATCTGGCCGCAGAGTGGCGGCTGGAAGGCGTTCACGCCGAACGCCTGTTGCTGCCGCCGCTGCATACGCCGTTTGAACTGGCGCTGCTGCTGGGGTTGCCGGAGGCAGAAACGCTGACGCTGGAGCTGGTCACCGACCCGCGCCTGTCTCCCCATGTGGCGCCTTTCCTGCTGGAGCAGTTCAGCGCGTTCCTGGCCGGGCAGCGGATTGCCGTCGCCTTGCCGGCGGCTGAGGCCGCTTCCCCGTCGATGGCCGCGCCGGCGACGAACGGCGACGCGGACGAAAGCGTTGCACCGCTGATTTTGCAGGAGTTCCGTGAGGCGCTGGTGGCGCCGGAAATGACCCTGGATGAAGACTTCTTCGATCGCGGCGGCCATTCGCTGGTCGCCACCCGGGTGATCGGCCGTTTGCTCAGCCTGCATCAGATCGAAATCAACATTAACGATCTGTTCAGCCATCCGACGGCGCGCGGGTTGGCGGGCTACGCCAAACGCCTGAACGTCGCGCAGCCGAATGCCGCGGTGGCCACCGCCGACGATCATGATCGCGCGCAGGCGCCGCTGTCGCTGGCGCAGGAATCGCTGTGGAAGGTGTATGAAGCCTTCGGCCATGACGAGATTTTCAACCTGCCGTTCTCTCTGCGCTTCTTCGATGCGGTGGATGAAACGGCGCTGCGTCAGGCGTTTATCGACGTCATGACTCGCCATACCGTGCTGCGTTCACGCTTCGTCGAGCAGCAGGGCGAGGTGGTGCAGGTGGTGGTGCCGACTGCCGAACTTGCGGACTACTCGTGGTTCCGCTTCTCCCACGAGACGCCGGCGGGCAACGCCGCCGCCCTGTTGGCCGATGCAGGCCAGCACCGGTTCGATCTGGCCGCCGAGCTGCCGCTGCGCGTCACGCTGCTGCGCGATGCGGACAACGGCCAACAGCTGCTGTCGCTGCTGTTCCACCATGTGGTGCTGGATGAATGGTCGCTCAACCTGATGATGGATGAGCTGGGCGTCGCCTATCGCCATCGCGTCGTCGGCCAGGCGCCGCAGTGGAGCGGGCAACCGCCGCAGTTCCACACCTTCGCCCGGCAGCAGCGGGCCTCCGGGGTGCAGCAGCAGCATCTGGACTACTGGCTCGACGCGCTGCGCGGTGCGCCGGTCGGCCAGCCGATCTTCCGGCAAGAAGCGTCCACCCATCCGGCGGTGCCGGCACCGGCGGACGTCAACGGCGGCTGGCTGGAGTTCGAGGTCGATCCTGCCGTGGCGGAAGGCCTGTATCAGCTCGCCCGCCGCAACAACGCTTCGCTGTTCAACGTGGTGTATGCCGGGATTACCTCGGCGCTGCGCCTGCTCGGCGGCCCGGCGGATCTGCTGGTGGGCACCTCGACCTCCGGCCGTAACGACGCCGAGTTCTTCGATACCGTCGGCTACTTCACCACCGTAGTGGTGCACCGAGTGCGCTTCGACGAGGGGCTGACGGTGGCCGGGTTGGTCAGCCAGGTGAAAAACACCATCAATGGCTCGCTGCCGTACACCGATATTCCGATCGATCTGGTGGAGGAAGGGCTGTTCGGCGTGGATGCCGACCGCAAGAACCACATGTTTGAAGTGTTTATCCAGATCCACAGCCGCATCAAGCTGAACGGCGAGTTCCGGCTGCAGGACGGCAGCGCGATCGCCTACCGTCAGGTGGAGCCGGAGAAAGCCGAATCGCTGCTCGGCCTGCAGTTTGAGGTGATGGAAGACGATTTGGCCGGGAAGAAATCCCTGCGGGTGATGATGACCTACCGCCAGGACCACTACAGCCGGGAGCAGGCCAATCTGATCGCCGACGGCGTTCAGCACGTCTTTACCCAGTTTGCGCAGCACATCGCTGGCGATATCGCTCTGGCGGCGCTGCCGCCCGGGCCGCAGGCATGACGTTGTTTCACTCTAACCGAAAGCATGATTTTCAAGGAGATAAAAGGATGTCTGGAACCCTAGCAACCCCGCGCGCGTTACTGTCGCTGCTGGTGGCGGCCTCTCTGGTGGTCGCCGGCGCCGCGCAGGCGGACGATGTCGGCATCAAACCGCAGGACATCAAGCGCGAGGCGCTGTCGTCGACGGTGGTGGAGATGGCCTACAGCACCTCGCAACAGGCGCTGTTCGTCAGCGCGCCGGACTGGAAGGAAGAGGCGCGCTCCCGCGTGCTGCGGCTGGATCCCAACACCCTGGCGATCAAGGCGGAGATCCCGCTGCAGGTGAAAGGCTTCGGCGTGGCGCTGAACGATGCGGGCAATCGCCTGTACCTGACGCAGGCTTTCAACGGCGAAGTCGGGGTGGTGGACACCACCACCAACCACGCGCTGGGCAGCATCAAGCTGCTGGACAAAGCGGTGCTGGAGCAGGCTTACAAGCAGGCGGGCATCAGCGGCAAGCGTCTGGATTTCCTGTTGGCGGAGCTGAAGAAGTTTAAAATCACCGAGGACTACCTGTACCGCCTCCGCGAGCTCAAGTATGACGCGCAAAGCGGCCGCCTGTTCCTGCCGGGCCTGGGCTTCGGCGTCGACAGCGTGCTGTACGTGGTCGATACCAAGGCCGGCAAGCTGGAGAAAGTGATCCCGGGCTTCGGCTACAACGCGGTGGGTATCACGCTGGATGAGAAGGGCCGCCGGGTGTTCGTCTCCAACATGCAGGGGCAGGTGATCACCTTGAACGCCGACACGCTGGCGATCACCGCCACGCATGAAGTGCAGGCCGATCAGCTGCTGAACCTGGTGTATGACCCGGCAAGCAATCGCCTGTTGGGCGTCGATCAGGGCATCGATCGCGACGACTACCGCAACCATCATCTGGGGCACGACTACGTGAAGCGCAGCAGCGGCCATCGGGTGTTTGCGCTGGATGCGGACAGCGGCAAGGTGCTGGCCAGCGAGCTGACGGATGAGGTGCCGATCGGCCTGCTGCTCGACGAGCGCAGCCAGCGGCTGTATGTCGCCAACCGCAAAGGCGTGCGCGTGGATCATGGCGCCGGCACGCTGACGGTGTTCGACGCCAAAACGCTCAAGCGCCTGCAAACCGTAGACCTGCCGCCGCACCCTAACAGCCTGGCGTTGGATCCGAAAGGCGACGCGCTGTTCGTGACGGTGAAAAACGACGGCGCTTCCACCAAGGCCGGCAAGCCGGAAAGCGTGGTGCGCATTCAGCTGCATACCAAGTAACGGAATGGAAAGATAAAAAAAGGGCGCCTCGGCGCCCTTTGTCGTTGGGTCATGTCATCAGAAGTGGGTGTTGATGCTCATGTAGTAGGTACGGCCCGGTTCGTTGTAGGTGGCCGCGCCCGCGCCGGCGATGTTGATCGCGCCGGTAATCGGGTCGCCCACGTTCTGCGCGTTACCGGCGCGGAACTGGCGTTTGTCGAACAGGTTGTCGATGCCGGCGGTGACGCTGACGTTTTTGGTCAGGTCATAGGTCGCGCTGGCGCCGACGACGGCATAAGGGCTGACCTCGCGGGTTTCGCCGCCGGTGGCCGGTTTACCCTGGTAGTTGTACTTCTTCGGCTTCTGACGGCCGTACCAGGTCAGGGTGGACTGCATCGACAGATCCTGCGTAGCCTGCCAGCTGAGGGTCGAGTTGACGGTGAACTTCGGGATCACCGACAGGTAATCGCCGGTGGTCTTGTTCTTGTTCTCGATCATGTAGGTGGCGTTGTTGCTCCAGGTGACGGTCTCGCTGACCGGCACGTTCAACGAGCCTTCCAGCCCCTGCACCACCGCTTTCGGTACGTTCTCCCACTGGTAGACCGCCGTGCCGGTGCTGCTGGTGGCGATGCGCGAGTTACCCGCTTCAATTTTGTTGTGGTAATCGTTGCGGAAGTAGGTCACGCCGGCCAGCCAGCCTTCGTTATGGAACTCCAGCCCGATCTCTTTGTTGACGCTGGTTTCCGCCTTCAGATCGTCGTTACCGAGCAGGTAGCAGCCGTTTCTGACATCGCTGCCCGCACACCCTTGACCTTTGCTGTACAGCAGGTAGTTGCCGTTGGTCTGGTACAGGGTCGGTGCCTTGTAAGAACGGGCGATGCCCATTTTCAGCGTGAAGTAGTCGCCCAGTTCCTGCGACAGGTTCAGCGCCGGGCTCCAGTTGTTGCCGGATTCTGAATGCAGATCGTAACGTAGACCCGGTGTCAGCATGGTGGTGTCGGTCAGCTCAATGTTGTCTTCGGCGAACAGCGAGAAGATATGCGCGGAAGCGTAAGGGCTGCGCGTGCCGTTGCCCATGCCGGGAATAGTGCCGCCCATCAGCGTTTGGCTGGTGGAGGTGCCGTCTTTCATCCGCTGTTGGGTCCACTCGGTACCCAGGGTGGCGGTCTGTGAAACGCCCAGCTCAAACGGCACGCTGACTTCGCTGTGCGCCAGGAAGTCGTCCAGCTTGGTGGTGCCGAAACCGGTATTTTTGGTGTCGAAGATGCCTTCGGTGCCGCCGGCCAGGCCTTCGTTCAGGCGGGTATTGCGGGTGCGCTCGAACTGCACGTAGTTGTTGGTGCTCACGCCGTTGTCCCAGGCGCCGCGGTGGGTCAGGCCGAAGGTTTCACGGTAGATGCGGTTAGTCTCTTTGCCGTAGTTGCTCTGCACCAGGGCATTGGTATTGGTGTTCTGGGTATCGCCGGAATACAGGTTGCCCTGACGGCCGTAGGCATACTCGAATTCCAATGACTGCAGATGGGCGAAGTCCCAATGCAGCAGGGCGTCGATGTTTTTATCGACCACCCCTTCGCGCCCGGCGGGCAGGCTGTTGGCGTAGGCGCCTACGCGTTCGGATTTATGCGATTCGTTAATGTCCCAGGCGTCGGCCTGCGTTTTGCTGTAGCCGCCGAACAGGCGGAAGCTCAGGGAATCGCTCAGCGGGCCGGACAGACTGAAGTCGGTGCGCTTGGTGGCGCCCTCCTGCTTGTGCTGCGGCACGTTGAAGTAGCCGTTCAGCGAGCCGTGCAGCGCATCGCCGGCCTTCTTGGTGATGATGTTGACCACGCCGCCCGCGGCGCCGTTGCCGTAGCGCGCGGCGGCCGGGCCGCGCAGCACTTCGATGCGTTCGATCATTTCCGGCGGCACCCAGGCGGTATCGCCGCGCGAGTCGCGCTCGCCGCGCCAGCCCTGACGCACCGAGTTGCGGCTGGAGGCCGGTTTGCCGTCGATCAGAATCAGGGTGTTTTCCGGGCCCATGCCGCGGATATCGATCTGGCGATTGTTGCCGCGCTGGCCGCTGGTGGAGTTGCCGGTCAGGTTAACCCCTGGCATGGTGCGGATCAGTTCGCTGATGTCGCGCGCCGGCGGGCGTTTTTTGATCTCTTCGGCGGTGATGGTGGACACCCCCGGCGCCTGCAGGTTCTGCCGGGCGGCGGTCACGACGATGGTGTCTTCG
Organism: Serratia sp. 2880STDY5682894; assembly: GCF_001537385.1. Classification (NCBI taxonomy): domain Bacteria; kingdom Pseudomonadati; phylum Pseudomonadota; class Gammaproteobacteria; order Enterobacterales; family Yersiniaceae; genus Serratia; species Serratia sp. 2880STDY5682894. The sequence goes on from NZ_FCJA01000015.1 coordinate 22,467, forward strand.
CCGCGCGGCTTTTTATCCGTGGTGCCGCTGTTTTCTTCCGTGGTGGTGGTGTCGGTCTGCTGCGCGGCGTTGGCGAACGCGGACGCGCCCAATCCCAAGCCGATAAGAGTGGCTAAAGAATAACGTGATAGCTTGCTTTTCATCTGAGTGTCCTACCTTGCTGCCATCCCTCGCCGAACGGGGGGAAGGGCGGTTGTAGTTTTTGTGTAGTCGGAAATAGAAAATCGGCTGCGGCAAGGGATGCCATTGATGTATCCCCGATCCCTGTCCGTTGCGCGCAATACCAGCACGATCTCCAAGCCTTACACACTATTGCAAATGCAAATTATTATCAATAGTATTTGGCGTACAGTGCGTTCGGGCGGTGGCCGGCGATAGGGAAAAGTCGATGTTCCCGGTGCCGCCAACTACAAAATGGGTAGGCGTTGTGAATACAGAACTACAGTCAGAAAGCAGCAGATTATTGGCCAGCAGCAATGCGGGCAGTCCAGGGTGGTGGTTGACGGTGGCACGACGCGGTACGCCATGGGTAGAACCGGCGGGTAACGGCCGTTGGCGAACCACCTTTTTCTGGCGCGATCCTCAGGGATGCGAATTGACCTCCGCCTACCGTCGCGTGTGGATCAACATCAACTGCCTGACCGACCATCATCAGCCGAATCCGCCGCAAAGCCTGCAGCGTTTGGCCGGCACCGACGTGTGGTACTGGCAGACCGAGCTGAGCGGCGCCTGGCGCGGCAGCTACTGCTTTATCCCCTGCTTTGACGAGCGGCCGCCGGCGTTCAGCGGCGACGATGCGCACACCAACATGCACAACCTGCGCCACTGGTGGCACCAGGTGTTCGCCAGCGCCACCCCCGATCTGCTCAACCCGTATCGCTCCTGGCAAAGCGCCAGCGGCCACAGCGTCTCCGGCCTGCACATGCCGGATGCGCCGCCGCAGCCGGTATGGCGCTCGTTCGACGAGTACGAGATCGCCAGCGGGCGCTGTACGCCACCGCTGCCGGCGCGTTTGCAGCGCCATACCTGGCAAAGCGAGCGCCTGGGCAACAGCCGCGACGTCTGGATCTACACCACCGGTGACAGCAAGCCGGCCGAGCGTCCGTTGGCTATTCTGCTCGACGGCCAGTTCTGGGCAAAGCAGATGCCGGTTTGGGAGCCGCTGATGCAGCTGACCCGTGAAGGGGCATTGCCGGAAGCGGTGTATGTGCTGATCGACATTATCGATCTGCCGCACCGGTCGCGCGAACTGACCTGCAAGGACGATTTCTGGCTGGCGGTGCAGGAAGAACTGATGCCGCAGCTGGCCGACTGGGCGCCGCACAGCGACAAACCGGCCGATACGGTGGTGGCGGGGCAAAGCTTTGGCGGCCTGGCTTCCCTGTATGCCGGCCTGCGCTGGCCGCAGCGCTTCGGCGCGGTGATCACTCAGTCTGGTTCCTACTGGTGGCCGCGGCGCGACATGCTGCAGTTGCCGAGCATTCCCGACGATGCCTGCTGGCTGATGCAGCAGGTGGAACGACACGGCCTGGGCAACCACGGCGCGCTGAAGGTATTTATGGAAGCCGGTTCGCAGGAAAAGCTGGTGCACCGGGTCAGCGGCGAAATGGCGGCGCGCCTGAGCGACGCCGGCCATCGGGTGCACTACCGGGTGGTGGAGGGCGGGCACGACGCGCTGTGCTGGCGCAGCGGCCTGACCGACGGGCTGCAGGCGGTCTGGGCTTCCGCTTTCGCCACCGCTTATCCGGCATCGGCGACGGCAACGGCTCGAGGAACACATGATGGAAAGCCTGAATCCGTTCGATGATCAACAGCAGCGCAGCCTGGTGCTGCGCAACGTACAACAACAATACAGTTTGTGGCCGGATTTCCGCGCCATTCCGTCCGAGTGGACGATCGTCTTCGGCCCGGCGGCGCGCACTGCGTGCGCCGAATGGCTGGAACAGCATTGGCAAGACATTCTGCCGGTCGCAGCACGCGAGGCGTGACCGGCGCCAGGTAATCACGGGAGCAATAAGCAGTGTCACACACCCCTAACTCTCTCAGCGGCCCGGCGCTTGCGGGCGAATGGCCGCTGGTCGCGGCGCAACCCGGCATCTGGGTCGCCGATCAAATTTCCCCGCATCGCAATGCCTACGCGGTGGCCCACGCCATCGAACTCAACGGCCCCATTGCCGTAGAGCCTCTGCTGCAGGCCATTACCCAGGGCCTGGGCGAGGTGGATATGCTGCGCCTGCGTTTTGCGGAACGCGACGGCGTGCCGGTGCAATGGCTGGACGACGCGCTGGCGGTGCACGAGCCGGAACTCGTCGATCTGACGACGTCGCCGGACCCCGAAGCCGCCGCGCGCGCGCTGATGGATATCGATCTGGCGAGCGATCTGCGCGCCGGCAGCGGCGCGCCGCTGTATCGCCATGTGGTGATGCGCCTCGCGGATGACCGCTGGTTCTGGTATCAGCGCTATCACCATCTGCTGGTGGACGGTTTCAGCTTCACCGCCATCGCTCGCCGCGTGGCGGCGATTTACACCCATCTTTGCCGCGGCGACGCGCTGGAACCGACGCCTTTCACGGCGTTCAGCGACGTGGTGGCGGAATACCAGGCTTACCGGGAGGCGCCGGCCTGGCAGCGCGACGCCGATTTCTGGCTCGAAAAAGCGCGGCAGCTGCCGCCGCCGGCGACCCTTTGCCCGCAGCCGCTGGCCGGGCAAACCCCCACGCCGCGCATCCACCGGCTGGAACAGCGCTGCGATCCGCAGGCCTTCGCCGAACTGGTGCAGTGCGGCGCGCAGCAGAAGCTGAACGCCGCCGATATGGCGGTGGCGCTGGTGGCGCTGTGGGTATCGCGCCTGAGTGGCCAACCGAGCTTCAGCGCCGGTTTTATCTTCATGCGCCGTACCGGATCGGCCGCCCTGTGCGCCGCCGGCCCGGTGATCAACGTGCTGCCGATGGAGATGCACCTCGAGCCGCAGGCCACGCTGTATGAGGCCGCCGCCCGCATCAGCCGCGAGCTGAAAACGGTGCGCCGCCATCAGCGCTACGACGCCGAACAGGTGCAGCGCGATCTGGGGCGCATCGGCGACGGCGAACCGCTGTACGGCACGGTCTTCAACTTCAAAATGTTCGATTACCAGCTGGACTTCGCCGGTATCGAAGGCATCACCCACGATCTGGCCTCCGGGCCGGTGCGCGATCTGGAGATTGCGCTGTTTATCGACGAGCACCATCACCTGAAGGTGGAACTGCTGGCCAACGCCGAGCGATACAGCCGCCAGGAACTGCAGGCGCACCTGCAGCGGCTGCCGCTGCTGCTGGCGCAGTTCGCCGCGCAGGCAACGTTGCCGATCGGCGAAGCCGATATGCTGACCGCCGACGATCACGCGCTGCTGGCGCGGGTCAACGACACGACGCACCCGGTACCGGCGACCACGCTGAGCCAGCTGCTGGCGCAGCAGGCGCAAACCACGCCAGACGCGCCGGCGCTGGCGGATGCGCATTTCAGCTTTACCTACCGCGAAACGCGCGAGCAGGTCACGGCGCTGGCGCGCGAGCTGGTGGCGCAGGGCGTGCGGCCGGGCGACATCGTGGCAGTGGCGTTGCCGCGTTCGGTGTTCCTGTCGCTGGCGTTGATGGCGATCGTGGAAGCGGGCGCCGCCTATCTGCCGCTGGACACCGGTTATCCGGACGAACGGCTGGCGATGATGCTGGAAGACGCCGCGCCGCGGCTGGTCATCACCAACCCGGCGCAGCAGGCGCGTTTCGCCGACAAGGGCGAAATCTTGCTGTATGACGCGCCACTGGCGGCCGATCACGCCGCCGGGGTGGCGATCGCGGGCCCGACGCCGGACCATGCGGCCTATATCATCTTTACCTCCGGCTCCACCGGGCGTCCGAAAGGCGTGCTGGTCGGCCATCAGGCGATCGTCAACCGCCTGCTGTGGATGCAACACCAGTACCCGCTGGGGGCGAACGACGCGGTGCTGCAGAAAACGCCGTGCAGTTTCGACGTCTCGGTGTGGGAATTCTTCTGGCCGCTGATGGTGGGCGCCCGGCTGGTGATGGCGCCACCGGAGGCGCATCGCGACCCGCAGCAGCTGCAACAGCTGATCGCACAACATCGCATTACCACGCTGCACTTCGTGCCGTCGATGCTGGCGGCTTTCGTGGCCGCCCTGGACGACGACGCGGCAGTGGCGAGCTGCGCCGCGCTGCGCCAGGTGTTCTGCAGCGGCGAAGCGCTGCCGGCGGAGCTGTGCCGCCTGTGGCAAAGCCGCACGGCGGTGCCGTTGCACAACCTCTACGGCCCGACCGAAGCGGCGGTGGACGTGACCTGGCATCCGGCTTACGGCGACGCTCTGGCGAAAGTGACCGGCGCCAACGTGCCGATCGGTCTGCCGGTATGGAACACCGGGCTGCGTATTCTTGACGCGCGCCTGCGGCCGGTGCCGCCGGGCGTGGCGGGCGATCTGTATCTGACCGGCGTGCAGCTGGCGCACGGCTACCTTGGCCGGCCGGATCTGACCGCCAGCCGCTTTGTCGCCGATCCGTTCGGCGAGGGCGGGCGCATGTACCGCACCGGCGACGTGGCGCGCTGGCTGCCGGACGGCACGGTGGAATATTTGGGCCGCAGCGACGACCAGCTGAAGATCCGCGGGCAGCGTATCGAGCTGAGCGAAATCGACCACGCCTTGCTGTCGCTGCCGGGCGTGCGCCAGGCGGTGACGCACGCGCTGGTGCTGCAGGGCACGCCGGTGGACGCCGGCGGCGATGCGCGCCAGCTGGTGGGTTATCTGGTGATGCAGCCCGGCGCGAACTGGGATGCGGAAGCCCTGCGTGCGGCGCTGGCCGACCGTCTGCCACCGCACATGGTGCCGGTGGCGCTGGTGGAAATGAGTGATTTGCCGCTGAGCGCCAACGGCAAGCTGGATCGCAAGGCCTTGCCGCAGCCGCAGGGCGGTGAGCGCAAGGCAGGACGGCCGCCGCAGGCCGGGCTGGAAAGCGAGATCGCGGCGGTGTTCGCCCGTTTGCTGCAGCGCGAGCAGGTGTTCGCCGACGACGATTTCTTCGCGCTCGGCGGCCATTCGCTGCTGGCGATGCGTCTGGCGGCGGAGCTGCGCCGCGATCTGGGCAAGGCGGTGTCCGTCGGCCAGGTGATGGTGGCGTCGCGCGTTGAGCAGCTGGCCGCCTTGCTGGCGGAAGATCGCACGCAGGAAGAGGCCGATCGCAGCGGCTTCGACAGCGTATTGCCGCTGCGCGTCACCGAGGGGCCGACGCTGTTCTGTCTGCACCCGGCGTCCGGTTTCTCCTGGCAGTTCAGCGTATTGCCGCGCTATCTCGATCAGCACTGGTCGCTGGTCGGTATCCAGTCGCCGCGGCCGGACGGCCCGCTGGCGCTGAGCGAAGATATGGATCAGGTGGTGGATGCCCACCTGCAGACGGTGTTGCAGGTACAGCCGCACGGGCCGTACCACTTCATCGGCTACTCGCTGGGCGGCACGCTGGCGCAGGGCATCGCCGCCCGGCTGCAGGCGCGCGGCGAGCAGGTGGCGTTCCTCGGCCTGCTGGATACCTATCCGCCGGAGACCCAAAACTGGGACGTGATGCTGGACGACAACGTGTTGAAGGAAGTGCAGCGCGAGCGCGAGCAGTTCCTGGCGGTGTCGCAGGATACGCTCGATCCGGCGCTGGGCGAGACGCGCACGGCGATGTTCGACAACATCGAAGCCAACTACGCCGATTCGGTGCGGTTGCTGTCGCACACGCGCACCGCCCGCTTCCGCGGCCAGGCGACGCTGTTCGTCGCCAAACGCACGTTGCAGGAAGGGATGGACGTGCAGCAGACCTGGTCGCAGTACGTCGATGCGCTGCAGGCGCACGAGCTGGACTGCGCGCATGTCGATATCGTTTCGCCGGCGTCGTTCAAAGTGCTGGGGCCGCTGCTGAACCGGATCTTGCGCACGCTGTAATCGCGCCCGTCATCTCGCCGCCAGGCACGGGGATTACCCCGCGTGTGGCGGCGTTTCTTGCGGTTGCTCACAGTTGAATATCAATGAGTTTTATTATCATTATTGATTTCGCCATCTGTGCTAGCATAGCGCCCCGCAACTGCAGAATCCCCGTTTAAAGATGTGGTGAACAACCGATGAGTAGCAAACCCTCCATCCTGCTTGATTTTAGCCTGCTGAAAACCAACCGGGCTTTCCGCGCGGTATTCTGCGCGCGCTTTATCTCCATTGTGGCGCTGGGGCTGATGGCGATCGCCATCCCGGTGCAGATCCAGGCGCTGACCGGTTCCACCCTGCAGGTCGGGCTGGCGGTGACGCTGGCCGGCGGCGGCATGTTCGCCGGGCTGCTGATGGGAGGCGTATTGGCCGATCGCTATGAGCGGCGCCGGCTGATCCTGTTCGCGCGTTCCACCTGCGGCGTCGGCTTCGTCGGCCTGTGCCTCAACGCCCTATTGCCGTCGCCTTCGCTGGCGGCCATTTATCTGCTGGCGGTGTGGGACGGCTTCTTCGGCGCGGTGGGGGTGACGGCGCTGCTGGCGGCCACGCCGGCGCTGGTGGGCCGCGAAAACATCGTGCAGGCAGGCGCCATCAGCATGCTGACGGTGCGCTTCGGCTCGATTCTTTCCCCGGCGATTGGCGGCCTGGTGATTGCCCATATGGGCATTGCCTGGAACTACGGCCTGGCGGCGTTTGGCACCCTGTTGACGCTGCTGCCGCTGCTGAGCCTGCCGCAGCTGATACCGCCGCCGCAGCCGCGTGAACACCCGCTGCGCGCGTTGGCGGGCGGCTTCGCCTTCCTGTTCCAGAACAAGGTGATCGGCATGGTGGCGCTGATCGGCGCGCTGCTGACCATGGCCAGCGCGGTGCGCGTGCTGTACCCGGCGATGGCGGAGAGCTGGCACATCGACGCTGCCCACCTCGGCTATATGTACGCCGCCGTGCCGCTCGGCGCGGCCATCGGTGCGTTCACCAGCGGGCGCGTGGCGCACGTGGCGCGCCCCGGCTGGGTGATGCTGCTGACGGCGATCGCGGCGTTCGCCGCCATTGGCCTGTTCGGCCTGATGCCGTGGTACAGCCTGGCGTTGCTGTGCCTGGTGGCGTTCGGCTACCTGAGCGCGCTGAACTCGCTGCTGCAATACGGCCTGATCCAGAGCCTGACGCCGGACAACTTCCTCGGCCGCATCAACGGCCTGTGGACGGCGCAGAACGTGGTGGGCGATGCGCTGGGCGCATTATTGCTGGGGGCGATGGGCGCCTTCATGCTGCCGGCGATGAGCGCCAGCGGTTTCGGCTTCGGCGCGGCGGTGCTCGGCATCCTGTTGCTGTTCGCCATGACCGGTTTGCGCCAGGTCACGCTGCACAAACCGGAGCCGCAGCCCGCCACAGAAAAGTAGTCGAACGCGTTAAGACAACGCTGTGGGATCAAATAGCAATGCTTATCATCGGCATGCGTAAAACCCACAGCGTTTATGTCATGATTTCGAAATGAAAGAAGTGCTTACGTTTATTGACATAGCAAATATCGGCGAGTAATTTAGCGCGGAATTAACTCAAATGATAATCATTATTATATTGGTTATCACTTCAAATCCTTGAGGGCGAAGCGATGGATACTGCCGTGAACGACATCAATCGAAAGGAAATGCAGGAGCGCGAAGAACACCGGTTCGCCGCTGATTTTTCTCCGGCGTCGGGCTTCTTCTTTACCTCTCCTTTCCGCAGCTTGACCACCACCGGTTGTTTCAGCCGCATTCGCCTGCCGGCCGCAGACGGCGCCGACCTGAACGGCGAGTTCCAGCGCAGCGTGCGGCAGGCGTTTGCCGAGGCCCGTCAGGCCGGCATCAAAAAGCCGCTGCTGTGCGGCGCCATCCCGTTCGATACCCGGCAGCCTTCGGCGCTGTTTATTCCGCAGCAGAGCCGCTGGTTCGATCGCGCCGCCTTTATGGCCGGCGTTCGGCCCGCGGCGAACGGCCCTGAACTGGCCGGCGTGACGGAGCTGCCGCCGCAGCAGCCGTTTATGAAGATGGTCAGCGACGCCGTCGACGCGATGAAGGCCGGCGAACTGGATAAAGTGGTGCTGTCGCGCCTGCTGGAGATCGAAACGCGCCAGCCGGTGGATCGCCATGCGCTGATGGCGCGCGTGATTGCCCAGAACCCGCACGGTTTCCATTTCCATGTGCCGCTGGAGCAGGGCGCGCTGTTGGGCGCCAGCCCGGAGCTGCTGCTGCGCCAGGACGGCGGCCGTTTCTATTCCAATCCGCTGGCCGGTTCCGCCCGGCGCGAGGCCGATCCGCAGCGCGATCGCGAAGTGGGAGAGCGGCTGATGGCCTCGGCGAAGGATCGCCACGAGCATCGCATCGTCACCGAAAGCATGCGTGACGTGCTGGCCGGCCGCTGCCGTTACCTGAACGTGCCGCACACCCCTGAATTGTTGACCACCACGACGCTGTGGCATCTCTCTACGCCGATCGACGGCGAGGCGGCGTCTCCAGACGAAAATGCCCTGTCGCTGGCCTGCCTGCTGCACCCGACGCCGGCGCTGTGCGGCATGCCGACGGCCGAGGCGCACGCCCTGATCGGCAAGCTGGAGCCGTTCGATCGCGGCCTGTTCGGCGGCATCGTCGGCTGGTGCGACGACGAAGGCAACGGCGAGTGGGTAGTGACTATCCGCTGTGGCACCGTTGACGGCAACCGGGTGCGGCTGTTCGCCGGCGCCGGCATCGTGGAAGACTCTTCACCCGAATCTGAATGGCATGAAACAGGCACCAAACTCAGCACCATTCTGCGTGCCTTTGGTATGAATCAAGGATAACGACAAGATGAGCATTGCCTTTACCCCCTGGCCGGCGGAGTTCGCCAGCCGCTATCGCGAACGCGGCTACTGGACTGACAAGCCGCTGACCGAGATCCTCGATCGCCAGGCCAACAACGACGCCCCGGCGATTATCGACGCCCAGGGCAGCCTGACCTACCGCGAGCTGCAGCAGCGCGCCGATCGCCTGGCGGCCGCTCTGCTGCGCCGCGGCGTGAAATCCGGCGACACCGCGTTGGTCCAGCTGGGCAACGTGGCGGAGTTTTATATCGTGTTCTTCGCGCTGCTGAAAATTGGCGTGGCGCCGGTCAACGCGCTGTTCAGCCATCAGCGCAGCGAGCTGAACGCCTATGCCGAGCAGATCAAACCGGCGCTGCTGATCGCCGATCGCCAGCACGGGCTGTTTGCCGACGATCAATTCCTGAACGCCTTCCGCGATGCGCATCCTTCGCTGCGGGTTGTGGCGCTGCGCAGCCAGCCCGAGGGTGAACTGGCGCTAGCCGCCTGGCTGGACGAAGCGAGCGACGGTTTCGTCGCGCAGCCTTCCGCGGCCGATCAGGTGGCGTTCTTCCAGCTTTCCGGCGGCAGCACCGGTACGCCGAAGCTGATCCCGCGCACCCACAATGATTACTACTACAGCATTCGCCGCAGCGTGGAGATCTGCCGTTTCGACGCGCAGACCCGCTATCTGTGCGCGCTGCCGGTGGCGCACAACTACCCGATGAGTTCGCCGGGCGTGCTGGGCGTGTTTTATGGCGCCGGGCTGGTGGTGTTCGCCGCCGATCCGGACGCCGGGCAGTGCTTCCGCCTGATCGAACAGCACCAAATCAACGTGACGGCGCTGGTACCGCCGGCGGTCACGCTGTGGCTGCAGGCGATCGAAGAGTGGGGCGGCAATGCCCAGCTCGCCAGCCTGAAACTGCTGCAGGTGGGCGGCGCCAAGCTGGGCGAAACGCTGGCGGCACGCATTCAGAACGAAATCGGCTGCCAACTGCAGCAGGTGTTCGGCATGGCGGAAGGGCTGGTGAACTACACCCGGCTGGACGACGACGAACGCCACATCCTGACGACGCAAGGGCGGCCGATGTCGCCGGACGACGAAGTATGGGTGGCGGATGACGACGGCAATCCGTTGCCGGCGGGCGAGGTCGGGCGGTTGATGACGCGCGGGCCTTATACCTTCCGCGGTTACTACCAGAGCCCGGCGCACAACGCCGACGCCTTCGATGCCGACGGTTTCTACTGCTCCGGCGATCTGATCAGCATCAGCGAAGACGGCTACATCACCGTGCAGGGGCGGCAGAAAGACCAGATCAACCGCGGCGGGGAAAAGATCGCCGCCGAGGAGATCGAGAACCTGCTGCTGCGTCATCCGGACGTGATCAACGCCGCGCTGGTGTCGATGCCGGACGCGCTGATGGGGGAGAAGAGCTGCGCCTATATCATCGCCAACGCGCCGCTGAAGCCGGTGGTGCTGCGTCGCCACCTGCGCGAGCAGGGCGTGGCGGACTTCAAACTGCCGGATCGCTTTATTCAGGTGGACAGCCTGCCGCTGACCCCGGTCGGCAAAGTGGACAAAAAACGGCTGCGCCAGCAGCTCGACGCGCAACTACAGACTCAGGCTCAGGGAGATTAATCGATGGCCATTCCAAAACTTAATGACTACGCGCTGCCGACGGCGGACGAACTGCCGCAAAATAAAGTCACCTGGCAGGTAGAACCGCAGCGCGCCGCGCTGCTGATCCACGATATGCAGCAGTATTTCCTCAATTTCTGGGGCGAAGACAGCGCGCTGATTAAACAGGTGGTGGAGAACATCGCCAACCTGCGCCGCTACTGCAAACAGCAGGGCATTCCGGTGTTCTATACCGCGCAGCCGAACCAGCAGAGCGATGAAGATCGCGCGCTGTTGAACGACATGTGGGGGCCGGGCCTGAACAAACACCCTGAGCAGCAGGCGGTGACCGCCGCGCTGGCGCCGGACGAAGACGACACGGTGCTGGTGAAATGGCGCTACAGCGCCTTCCACCGCTCGCCGCTGCAGGAGATCCTGCAGGATTCCGGCCGCGATCAGCTGATCATCTGTGGCGTGTATGCGCACATCGGCTGCCTGACCACCGCCATCGACGCCTTCATGCGCAATATCCAGCCGTTCATGGTGGCCGATGGCCTGGCGGACTTCTCGCGCGACGAACACCTGATGGCGCTGCGTTACACCGCCGGCCGATGCGGCCGGGTGGTGACCACCGCGTCTCTGTTGCCGGCTGCCGGTATCGCCAGCATCGATGCGCTGCGTCAGCAGATCCTGCCGCTGCTTGATGAGGACAGCGAAGACATGGGCAACGATGAGAACCTGATCGATTACGGCCTGGATTCGGTGCGCATCATGGAGCTGGCGACCCGTTGGCGCAAGATCCGCGGCGACATCGACTTTATCGCGCTGGCGCGCAACCCGACCATCGATAGCTGGTGGGCGCTGCTTTCCGAAGAGAAAGTCTGATTTTAATAACGATAATGCGGCGGCCGTCTGGTTTGACATAAAACGCCGCTCTTTTGAGCCATATCCAAAATAATTGCAGTTGCATCAAGGCGGCAAGAACGTGAGTTCCCAGGAGCTTACTCCGGTAAGTGACTGGGGCGAGCGAGCGCAGCCAACGCCGATGTAGCTGCAAGTATGAAGGATATAAGGAGATTACGATGAATACTTTGATAACCAAGGGAAAACGTGCGGCATTTCCGCTGATGCTGCTGTCCACGCTGTTGTTCTCTAACTCGTTGCTGGCGCAGACCGCGCCGGAAGTGCTGCGCAAGCCGGTTGGCAAGGGCGCCTATGAAATGGCCTACAGCCCGAGCGAGAACGCGCTCTACCTGGCGACGTCGCAGAGCCGTAAGCTGGACAAGGGCGGCATCGTTTACCGTCTGGATCCGACCACGCTGGACGTGACCCAAATTATCCATAACGACATCAAACCGTTCGGCGCCGCCGTCAACGCCAAGACCGGCACGCTGTTCTTCGGCAACACCGTCAATAACTCGGTGACCGCCATCGACGCCAAGACCGGCGACGTGAAAGGCCGCCTGGTGCTGGACGCGCGCAAGCGTTCCGAGACCGTCAAGCCGCTGGCGCCGCGCGAACTGGTGGCGGATGCCGACAGCGATACCCTGTACATCACCGGGCTGGGTGAATCCAGCGTGGTGTGGGTGGTGGACGGCAAGGATCTGACCCTGCGCGCCACCGTGACAGACACCGGCAAATACGGCACCGGCCTGGCGCTGGACGCCGCCGCCAAGCGCCTGTACGTCACCAACGCCGACGGCGAGCTGGTGACCATCGACACCCAATCCAACAAGGTGCTGTCGCGCAAGAAGCTGGATGAGTCCAAAGAGCACTTCTTCCTGAACATCAGTCTGGATACCGCTACCCATCGTGCGTTCATCACCGATTCCAAGCAGCCGCAGGTGCTGGTGGTGGATACCCGCAACGGCAACATCCTGAGCAAGATCGATGTGCCGGAATCGCTGGCGGTGCTGTTCAACCCGGCGCGCAATGAAGTTTACGTCACCCATCGCCAGGCGGGCGAAGTGAGCGTAATCGACGCCAAGAGCTACAAGGTGCTGAACACCATCAAGACGCCGACCCATCCGAACAGCCTGGCGCTGTCGCCGGACGGCCAGACGCTGTACGTCAGCGTCAAGCAGGCTTCCAGCCGCGAGAAAGAAGCCACCGCGCCGGACGACGTGATCCGCGTAGCGCTGAAATAATCCCGCTCAGGGTAAGCGCACACCGAACAGGCGAAGCGGCGACGCTCCGCCTGTTTTTTTTCGCCCCAGGATCTGCGGTATAAAGTGTGCATTGATCCGTTAACCCGAAGGAACGTTGGTTATGCCCGCCTCGCGCACCCCGCTGTTGTTGTCCATTATCACCCTGCTGCTGCTGGCCGCGCTGATCCACAGCGGCATCCGCCCTTACGATCGCACCACCTGGCTGATGGAGGTGGCGCCGGTATTGATCGCCTTGCCGCTGCTGTGGCTGACCCATCGCCGTTATCCGCTGACGCCGCTGCTCTATACGCTGATTTTCTTCCATGCGCTGATCCTGATTTTCGGCGGCATGTACAGTTACGCCCGCGTGCCGCTGGGGTTTGAGGTGCAGCAGTGGCTGGATCTTGGCCGCAACCCGTACGACAAACTGGGGCATTTTTTCCAGGGGCTGGTGCCGGCGCTGGTGGCGCGCGAGATCCTGCTGCGCGGCGGCTATGTGCAGGGGCGCAAGATGCTGGGCTTTGTGGTTTGCTGCATCGCGCTGGCCATCAGCGCCGTTTACGAGCTGATCGAGTGGTGGGCGGCGCTGGCGCTGGGCCAGGGTGCCGACGAGTTTCTCGGCACCCAGGGCGATCCGTGGGATACCCAGTCCGACATGTTCTGCGCGCTGCTCGGGGCGCTATGCGGTTTGCTGCTGTTCGCCGGCTGGCAAGACCGGCAAATTCGCCGCCTGCGCTGAGTATTTTCCGACGTTGATCAGGCCCGCCTTATGGCGGGTTTTTTTATTTATGCTCAGTTTGTTAATCCACTTTATGCGTGCATTGAATTAGAAAAAGGCTGCAAAATTCACTCTGTGAATTGTATGGCGTGATTGAATATGTATTTGTTTTTATTGTATTTTATTCTTTTTGTTAAGAATTTTCTTATCATTTGCGCTATGCTAATATTGCCACGTTTGATAGGGGCTAATGGGCGTTAACCAGTTTATCGCGCAGGGAATTATGAGATATATAATTAATAATAATATTAAATATCATGAAGATAGATCGGAGCTGATCTCGCTGCATGACGACATTCCGCCGATTGTGCTGACGGCCACGCTGAACCGCCTGCTTTCCGCCCTGGTGCGCAACAATAATCTGGTGCTTTCCCGCGAAACGCTGCTGATGCAGGTGTGGGAGGCGCATGGCCAGGTCGCTTCCGGCAACAACCTCAACAACACCATCTCGATTCTGCGCAAAGCGTTCTCTTCGCTCGGCGAGGAAGAGATCATCGTCACCCTGCCGCGGCAGGGGTTTATGTTTACCGCTCGCGAGCTGAAGACGGCGGACAGTTTGGCAACAGCGTTGCCGACAAGCGAAGAACAGCCTGCCCCGGCCCCAGTGGCATCATCTTCCGCTGTGCCGGGGCGGTGGAACAGATTGAAAGTTCTCGCATTGAGTGTGCTGTTGATCGTGGCGATGATTGGGAGCATTTGGGCCTGGCAAGATTCCGGCTATCCGGCAATTAGCACCACCACGGTGGGGAAAATTGGCCAGTGTGAGGTGAAATTTATCACTTCCTACCACAAGGTCGGCCCTAATCAGGTGGATTTAGCGCATCTGCAACAGATGTTGGATCAAAAAAATCATATCAAATGCAGTGAGCCGGCGACCATCTTCTATTACGACACCCCGTCAATAACGCCAAACACGACAGGGCAGGTCAGAGCCTCTTATTTCTATTATTGTCCGTCGGGAAAAATGGCGACGGGCGAAGTGCAATGCGAGAACTTCTATGAAAGCACGGGGCTGTAGTTTTTTCCGTACCTATTGCTACGGCCTGTTGGCCGCTCTGGCGTTGGTTTGCTGCGGTGTCTCCGTCTACCTGCTGTTTTTAAAGCCTCAGGTGCCGGAATGCCGGGCGGTGTTGTGGATGAGCAACCAGCAGGGCGACAAGACGCTGCGGCGCGCTCTGCTGATCAGCGTGCTGCCCGACGGCGCGCGGCGCGCGGTGGTGCGAATCAACGGCAGTTTGTTTGATAACGAGGTGAGGTATAACATCGATCGGGCGCTTGAGCTGGATTATCGCCGGCAGGGGGGCAACTATATATTCAATGTGGTCAGTAATACCCGGATGCCGCAAGACACGCTGAAATCCCCTGAGTTAAATCTGCGCCTGCCGCTGGAAGGGCGGCGATATCATCTGCACATTGAACAGGTGGATAAGCACCACTTTCTTTTCGTGAACAACTACGGGCCGATGTTCGTCTGCGCCACGGCATCTGGCGGATAGCCCCCGGTGACACCGGGGGCCGTTTATCTGCGGACCCTGGGGATAAATGGCAAAAGTATTAAGGCTGTTTATTGTCGATATAATTGTTGATGCACGGGCTGTTACCCGAACGCGGGCAAAACGTGAGCCACTGTTCAGTGTTCTCGGTACCTTCATTGCGAATGTTGTCGTAGTAATAGACATCCGCTCGTTTTTGGCAGCTGAACCCGGCGCGCCGTATCACCTGCTTAATATAATCCACATTGCCGCTGCCCAGCCTCATACTGTATATCTGGCAATTCTCATAGCTGCCTAATGGGTAGACGTTGATACGCGTGCTGTTTTGGTAAAGGATAACGATCGCAAAAGGCACCAGGCAGGCGGCGGCGATCATCAGCAGACGTTGTAATAAGCGGCGAAGATTGACGGCCGTATTATTTGACGATGCAACCGTCGCTGATTCTGCAATATTACTCTCTTTATTATCAGTCTCTTTCTCTCCATCAGTTCTATGAATACTCAACGCGCTAAATTTAAACCCCTGTCGAGGATAGGTAACGATAATTTCTTCTATGCCGAACTGTGCCAGCGATTTACGTAAGCCGGACACATAATTATTCAGGTTATTACTTGAAGCTTTTAGCCCATGCTCGACCCAAACATCATTAATCAGCCGCTCACGTAGCAGAAGCTGATGATTATTTCTGATGAATAACGATAGCAGTCGGCTGGTCGGTTTAAGTAAAGCTACTTTATTGTTGGCATTATCAATATGCGCCAGCGTACCTTCTTCCTCATTGTAGAGGATACTGTTGTTGATGATAAAAATCATTTTTATAACCTGCAACTTTCCTGTCGAGAGATTATTCTGAGACTTGAAAGGGCTTTTTTCAATCCTTCGCAATGCTTGTAAATCGGATTTTTCTCTATATCGCTATTAATGAGGTATTTAGTCTGTTACTTGCTAAGTTTTTAAAAATAAATATCGATAATTAAAAGGTATTTATCAGTATTAAAATCTATTTGTATCCTATATTTTTTATAAAAATCCTGTGTTTTTGTATTTTAACGACATAACATTTTATTTTTTGGTTTTGCGGTGTAACTTTGTTCCCACTGATACGGAGCGCAAAAACGCGGCGTATTAGCCACGTAAATCATGCTCGCGAATATATCTGGAGCATTGATTACGTGACTCTTATGGATTTAATTGACTCCACTGCTTACTAAGGAATGTAAGGGATTTCTATGAAACTGAATAAAATTATGCTGGCCGCAGTGATGGCTCTGGGTGTTTCCTCTGTGGCGCACGCAGCAGATCAGGGCCACGGTAAAGTGACCTTCAGCGGTTCTATTATCGATGCACCATGCTCGATCGCCCCAGAATCTCTGGACCAAACCGTTGAGCTGGGCGCTATCTCTAACGTGGCGCTGAAAGAAGGCGGTAAATCAACTCCGCGCAACTTCCAGATCAAACTGGAGAACTGCGATCTGATCACTGAAACCAAAGACGGCAAGACCAAGAATAACACCGTTGCTCTGACCTTCTCCGGTTCAGCCTCTGCAGTGGATGCAAAACTGCTGGGCATTACCGGCACAGCCAAGGGTGCGGGCATCGCGATCACCGATGGCGCGGGCAACAACATCGAGCTAGGCAAGCCTTCCAATGCGCGTGAACTGCAAAACGGCAGCAACACCTTGAGCTTTGCCGCTTATCTGCAGGGTGCCACTGCCTCTACCACGGCAATCGTCCCGGGCGAATTCCAGTCCGTTGCCGACTTTACCCTGGCTTACCAGTAATCGTTATCTGACGAACTGCGTGTGATTATCGGGCATGTGGGGCAACCCGCATGCCATTTACCGAAAACCGTTATTTATCAAGGGATGGAAATGGAGTTTCGGGTTAAAGGAATAAAGGCGATTTGCCTATTGCTGTTGCTGATTTGCTTTGCGGGAAAGGCTATTTCTGCCGTGCAAGGGCAGGGGCGCGTCAATATGCAAGGGGCCATTATCGATACTGCCTGCGCCATCGCGACGGAGAGCCGTGAGCAAATTATCGCGATGGGCATAACCCCGGTAGCGGACATTGTTCGGGACGGAAGAGGAAAAGAGGTGCCCTTCAGTATTGAACTAATTAATTGCGTGCTGGAGCGTGCGGACAACAATTTGCCGGATTGGCGGCAATTCCAGGTGACGTTCGATGGTCACAATGACGGGGGGATGTTTAGCGTTAATGGCGATGTTTCCGGTCTGGCGATAAGAATAACTGACTCGACGGGAAATATCGCACGCCCGGGCATGCCGTTACCGGCGCTGGATATTTTACCGGGAAATTATCGGCTGAATTTTTCAATGATGCTGGTAAGCAATAAACAAGTGTTGAAGGCGGGAAGTTATTTTTCATCGGTACGTTTCAAAATGGATTATTACTGAGGCGAACGATGTTTTAGGGAAAGTTAATCGATAGAAGGTTATGGATATGATGTTTCTTCCTGCGGATAAGCCGTTTCGTTTGCATATTTTGAGCGCCTGCGTGGCTTTGGTGCTGGGCGGCCTGATGGTCGACGCCAGCGCGGTGGAAGAAATTCAGTTCAACACCGACGTGCTGGATGTGAACGACCGTAAAAATATCGATTTGAGCCAGTTTTCCCGCGGTGGTTACATCATGCCTGGCCGTTACAGCATGGTGGTGCACCTGAACAAGAACGATCTGCCGGAGCAGCAGGTGCCGTTCTACGCCCCGGACGACGATCCGAACGGCAGCCGTGCCTGCCTGTCGCCGCCGCTGGTGGCTTTGCTGGGGCTGAAGGAGGGGCTGATGAAGCAGCTGACCTGGTGGCACCAGAATGAATGCCTGGACGAAGCCAGCCTGAAGGGGATGGAGGTGCGTGGCGATCTGGCGACGTCATCGTTGTATCTCAGTATTCCACAGGCGTATCTGGAGTATACCTCGGAGGACTGGGATCCGCCGTCGCGCTGGGACGAAGGCGTGCCCGGCCTGCTGCTGGACTACAGCGTTAACGGCCAGACGCAAAAAAACCTGCAGGGCGGCGGCAACAGCGCCAGCCTCGGCGGTAACGGCACGGTGGGTGGCAACCTCGGCGCCTGGCGTCTGCGCGCCGACTGGCAGGGGCAGTTGAACCGCGTCTCGGGCGGTGGGCAGGGCAGCACCACGCAGCGTCTGGACTGGAGCCGTTACTACGCCTACCGGGCGCTGCCGGCGCTGCGCTCAAAATTGACGTTGGGCGAGGACTATCTGGACTCCGGGCTGTTCGACAGCTTCCGTTTCGGCGGTATGAGCCTGCGCTCCGACGACAACATGCTGCCGCCTAACCTGCGCGGCTATGCGCCGGAGGTGGTGGGCGTCGCGAAGAGTAACGCCAAGGTGACCATCAGCCAGCAGGGCCGGGTGCTGTACGAGACCCAGGTGGCGGCGGGCCCGTTCCGCATTCAGGACATTAACGATGCGGTGTCCGGCGAACTGGATGTGCGAGTGGAAGAGCAGGACGGTAGCGTGCAGGCGTTCAAGATGAACACCGCCAGCATTCCTTATCTGACGCGGCCCGGCTCGGTGCGTTACAAACTGGCGCTCGGCCAGCCTTCGGATATGGATCATCGCTATCGCGGGCCGATGTTCGGCACCGGCGAGTTTTCCTGGGGGGTGAGCAACGGCTGGTCGCTGTATGGCGGTGCGCTGCTGGGCGGCGACTATAACGCGCTGGCGCTCGGCATCGGCCGCGACCTGATGCTGCTGGGGGCGCTGTCGTTCGACGTGACCCAGTCGCGCGCCAAATTGCCGCAAGAGGATGAGGCGTTGAGCGGCGGTTCGTACCGCGTCAGCTACTCGAAGACCTTCGATGAGCTGGACAGCCAGGTGACCTTCGCCGGTTACCGCTTCTCGGAGCAGAACTTTATGAGCATGAGCGAATACCTGGATGCACGCGAATATGGGCGGCGCTTTGGCAACAGCAAAGAGATGTACACCATCAGCTATAACCAGCAGCTGCGCGAGCTGGGGCTGAGTGCGTACCTCAACTATAACCACCAGACCTATTGGGATCGCCCGGCCAACGACCGCTACAACCTGACGATGGCGCGCTATTTCGATATCGGCCGGTTTAAAAGCCTTAGCCTGTCGCTGTCGGCCTATCGCAACCGCTACAACGGCGTGAACGACGACGGCATGTACCTGTCGCTGTCGGTGCCTTGGGGCGGCGGCACCCTGAGCTATAACGCGGCGCTGAACCGCAACGACATCACCAACCGGGTAGGGTACTACGACCGGATTGATGAACGCAGCAACTATCAGATCAGCACCGGCAATGCGCGTAGCGGGGTCAATATGAGCGGCTATTACAACCGCGACGGCGACGCGGCGCGCGTGAGCGCCAACGCCAGCTATCAGCAGGATCGCTACCGCGCGATGGGGTTCTCCGCGCAGGGCGGTATGACGCTGACGGCGGAAGGCGGAGCGCTGCACCGTATCGGCATGCCGGGCGGCACCCGGTTGCTGTTGGATACCGAAGGGGTAGCTGGGGTGCCGGTGCGCGGCTACGGCAGCACCGTGGCAACCAACCGCTGGGGCAAGGCGGTGGTGGCGGACGTCAACAGCTACTACCGCAACAAGGCGAGCATCGATCTGAACGCGCTGGGCGATAACGCCGAGGCCACCAAATCGGTGGTGCAGGCGACGTTGACCGAAGGCGCCATCGGCTACCGCAAGTTTGCGGTGATCGCCGGGGAGAAGGCGATGGCGGTGATCAAACTGGCGGACGGCGGCGAACCGCCGTTCGGCGCCACGGTGCTGAATGCGCGTAAACAAGAGACCGGCATCGTCAACGACGGCGGCAGCGTCTACCTGAGCGGCATCAACGCCGGGGAGACTATGACTGTGCACTGGAGCGGCACGGCGCAGTGCCGGATACAGATGCCGACGCCATTGCCGCAAGAGATGCTGAGTACGAATTTACTGCTGCCGTGCCATGCGCTGAGCGCGGGCGACGGCGGCAACGAACACTGAATTGAGGAGTATTTATGATGAACACACGTCACGTTTTCAGTCTGTTGGCCACCACCTCTCTGCTGGCCAGCGCGTTGAGCCCGGTAGCGAATGCCGCTATCGCGCTGGATCGCACCCGCGTGATTTTCGACGGCAGCGTGCAGTCGGTGAGCCTGAGCGTCAGCAACCAGAACAAGCAGCTGCCATACCTGGCGCAAGGCTGGCTGGAGGACGAGCAGGGCAACAAGATCCAGAGCCCGCTGACGGTATTGCCGCCGGTGCAACGCATCGAGCCGGGCAAGCCGAGCCAGGTGAAGATCCAGGCGCTGCCTGCCGCGAAGCTGCTGCCGCAGGACCGGGAATCGCTGTACTACTTCAATCTGCGCGAGATCCCGCCGAAGAGCAACAAGCCGAACTCGCTGCAGATCGCCCTGCAGACGCGCATCAAGCTGTTCTACCGCCCGGCGGCGATCGCCCCCGAGCGCAACGCGGCGCCGTGGCAGGAGCAACTGACGCTGACCAAACAGGGCGATAAGTATGTGGTGAACAACCCAACGCCGTACTACGTCACCATTGTGGATGCCGCCAGCCGTAAAGACGCGGTGAGCCCGCAGAACTTTGAACCGTTTATGGTGCCGCCGAAGGGCAGCCTGCCGTTGACGGTCAGCGCGGGGAGCGTCGGCGGCAGCCCGGTGCTGACCTACATCAACGACTACGGCGGCCGGCCGCAACTGACCTTCAGCTGCAGCGGCAACAGTTGCACGGTGGTGCCGGAGAAGAAGGCGTCGTAACCGGCTGGGCGGGTAAGGAGCAAAACAATGGCAAACACCAACGCCAAACTGCGCGAGTGGGAATATCTGTTGGGCGAACTGCGTTACTACGCCCTGTTGGCGGGGCTGGTGCTGATGGCGCCGCTCAGCCTGGCGGCCCTGCTATGGCTGTTGCCGGCGGCGCAGGCGGTAGACAACTGGGAAGTGGATGGTGCCAACGGCGTGCTGTACATCGAAGGGGCGCTGACCGAAAGCGCCTGCCGGCTGGAGATGGACAGCGCGCGCCAGGATATTCGCCTGGGGGACGTGTCGACCGGGCGGCTGGCGCAGGTGGGCGATCGCGGCGTGCCGGTGGCATTTGAACTGCGGCTGCGTGATTGCCTGCGTAGTCCGGCGGTCAGCCGGGATGAACGTACTGGCGCGCTAAGCTGGGCGCATGACCAACCGGCGGTGCGGGTGGCTTTCCACGCCCCGGCTGACGCCGATAACCCGCAGCTGGTGAAGGCGCAGGGCGTGAGCGGCCTGGGGCTGCGGATGCTCGATGGACGCGGCAACGATGTGCGCCTGGGCAGCCGCGGTACGCCGCTGTGGCTGACGTCGGGTAATGACGTGCTGAGCTATACGGTAGTGACGGAGCGCACCGCCGCGTCGCTCAGAGCCGGTGCTTATCGTGCCATGGTGGATTTTAGCCTGAGCTATGACTGACTGCGCGGGATGTGCAGGAACCTGAAAAGCGACAAAGGGGATGGGGAGCGGCGTGAATAAAGGAATCGGGATACAACGGCTCTTGGCGCTGACATTGGCAGGTTGCCTGATATTGCCGGCACGGTCAGCGACCAATATCACGGTAAGTGTCACCGTGCTGGCACCGTTGCCTTGCGTGTTTGACGGCAACAAACCGATCGAAGTGAATTTCGGCGATGAGGTACTGACCACGCGCATTGACGGTGGCAATTACCGCATGCCGATAGCCTACTCACTGAGTTGCTCCGGACAGGGAAAAAACGCGATGAAGCTGCAAATTGCGGGCAATGGAGCAAGCTTCAACAGCCAGCTGTTGCAAACCAACGTCAATGGATTGGGGATTGCGCTGCTGCGTAATGGAACGCGTATTCCGCTGAACAGCTGGCAAAGCTTTACTTATTCCACCACTTTGCCGGTGCTTGAAGCGGTACCGGTCAGGCAGGCCGGCGTGGAGTTGCCGACCGGTGAGTTTTCGGCTTCCGCCACGTTGCGCGCGGATTACCAATGAAAGGGGCGAAGATGTTGAAGATTGTCTCTGCCGTAATTGCGTTGTGCGGTGTTGCAGTATTCAGCGCGCAGTCTTGGGCGGCGGTCGAAGCCGATTTACGTTTTCGCGGCACGTTGCGCGCACCGCCGCCTTGCACCATCAGTGACGGCGGCACGGTTGCGGTGGATTTCGGCCAGCGCGTGGGTATCAACAAGGTTGATGGCGTTAACTACCGCCAGGCGGTGGATTACCGAATCAGCTGCGACTCACCGGGGGCGCTGCCGTGGGAGATGTGGCTGACGCTGAAGGGCAACGCCACCGCCTTTGATAAGGCGGCGGTACAAACCGACAATGCCAACCTTGGGATTCGCATCTATCAGAACGATACGCCGTTTACGCTCAACGGCAGCCTGAAAATCAATCCTGCCAATCCCCCGCGGCTGGAGGCGGTGCCGGTAGCTAAACCGGGGGCGCAATTGAAGGAAGGCGCCTTTGTGGCGACGGCGACGCTGCAGGTGAACTATCAGTAAGGGAGTAGTGATGAAACGACGTTTAGGATTGGCGCTCGGGTTGTGTTGCCTGTCAACTTTGGCCGGTGCGGTAGACAACCTGCGCTTTAGCGGCGCGCTGGTGGCGGAACCCTGTGTGATCCCGCCCGGCCAGGAGAGTATCGAGCTGAACTTCGGCAGCGTTGTCGACAAATACCTCTATACCAACCAGCGTACGCCGGGCATGCCGTTTGAAATCAATCTGGCCGAATGCGATCTTAGCCTCGGGAAGACCGTAATCGCGACCTTCAATGGTCATGAAAGTATGCCGCTACCTGGCTTATTGGCGCTAGCGCCGGGTAGCAAATCCTCCGGCATCGCGATCGGGTTGGAAACGACGGCAGGCGAAGCATTGCCGATAAATAATGCTAGTGCCCGGATATGGCTATCTGCCGGTACGACAGTTATTAACCTGCGGGCTTATGTGCGCGCAGAACCTGCTGCTATAGCTAATAAAGGTTTAGTTCACGGCGATTTTAATGCTGTGGCGACGTTTGGCCTTGAATATGAATAATTTGTAGAGGGGGTGAATGACAGCGGAGCCAACTGCACCATGGTCAGAGAGGCTGCGTTTACTCGATTAGTCAGCGCTTATTATTGTTAACATAAATTATTCGAGGTGGCTTTTTTGATAAAGATAACGTCTTTTATATCACTCGCTTTTTTTACAGCCAAAGCAGTGGCTGGATGGGATATGGCGGTCAGAATTGATCCAGTGAGCGTATATTATGGGTACTATTATGCCAAGTTAACCCGCTGGGACACGCAGGATAATACCCCTAATCCGATGTATGGTTGTAGATTGAGTAATTACAGTTGCAGTATTCATTTTTCATATGACTCTTCGCCATTTGATGTCGTTATCTACTTTCCCGAGATCAGAACCAGCAAGACAGTGGGGGAGTTAGCGCAGCATTTTATTGATAAGGGGTATCTAAATAAGGAATATAGAAGCAGGCAGTTATCACCAAGCTCTAAACACTGTATTTTCTTCTCCTATAGATACGAAGTAAATGGTGGGCAATCTTCCGGTCACGCGCCATTTCCTGGTGGTACACAACAGTGTTATGTACCGGAGGTAACCCCGGGTATTTGTGATATTTATGCGCCAAAGTTGGAGCTTGATCACGGAAAAATTACGGCTGAATTGGTTAATGGAAATACAACGCAGGTGGAGTTAACAGTGGCTTGTACATTCGATTACAAAGTACAGATCATGTCTTCCGATCGTTCAGGTAGTATTTTTTTTAATGCGAACAGACAATTTCGCAGTGATCTGAAAGTCAACGGCGCTGATTTGGGGCGTGGGGTGGCGGTTAACGCAACCCCGGCTGGAACGAGAGTGATATTGACATCTACGCTGAATGGTTATGATGGCAGTATTGGAGAATTTCGCGGTTCGAAGAGCATTATTGTATCGGTGCCTTAGTTTTTTCTTTTGCTCTTTTTTTATTTTTCAAACGTATGATGATGTATGTTTTAGGTTAACTAATCGATTTTGTTTGTGTTTTCTGATTTGTATGGCTCGCACTCATCAAAAAAGATAATAGTGAAGTTCCAGTTCTTCGTTTGGTTTTAATGTTATTAGCTTTCATTTATTCCCCGGCGTTCATCCTGAATTTTACTTAAAAGGAGATTGGATGGAGTATTTAAACATCATCGTTGATGATGAAAACCACTATTTTGCCGCCGGGTTACGGCATAGCATTATTGAGTATGCCCGGGCCCATAGCAAAGCTATCCGTGTTATGACGCCAGAGGCGGAGGTACAGCCTGATGTGGTTATCGCTTCATCACGGCGCCGCGATCGACGTTGGCGCAGAAATTATTATTGCGCTGCGGCGGTGCCTGTGGTCACTATAAAAGAACGGCAGACTGCTGCCGGTAATAAGCTACCTCGTGTTCTGTACCGTACCGATAGCCCAGAAAAATTATTTGAGTTGCTTACCGAAACGCTATCAAATTCGCAAGATACAGGATTGTTTGAGCGTCAGGCACTGACTCGTCGTGAACAACAGATATTGAAATATCTGAGGTTTGGGTTTGACCAATCTCAAACAGCCAGATTATTGGGGATCAGTGTTAAGACTGTGCACAGCCATAAACGCTCGGTTATGAAGAAACTGATGCTAAGTAGAAATCATGAGTTTATCTATTGGTTGCTCTCACATGAGGGAGAATATTCCTAACCGCGATGAGGGATGTTCCGTTTATTATTTTTGCTATATCTTTTTTAAGTTCACATAAACAATAAAATTCATTTTGTGAATGTTTTTTTGTTATTAATTCATTAATAATATTCCAGGAGCTGCTCATGGGGAAAACAGTTGTTTCATTGATTCTCGCCTGCTCGATGCTGGTGACTTACGCGCACGCCGGTTTCAACGGTAACCAAGGTGTGTCGGGGAACGAAGGGAGCGGCGCCGGCAACAGCAATGTCGGCGTATGTATTAACGGCAATGGCCAAAATGCGGGGCAGTGTGCAGGAGAAAGCAACGGCGCCGCCAAACCGAAAGAAAAAGACAAAAGCGAGACGTTGAAGTCCATTTGTTCTTCACCCTTTATGAAAAAGTATGCCGCTATTTGCCAGTAGTCATTGCTCATATTAACAAGCAGGGATGCCTCCCTGCTTTTTTTGTGATCCTGGTCGGAGAGGGCTATGGATTCAATTCTAAAGATAACCCTAGGGAATAATACCGATCCGGTATCTGGTTAGGTGGTTTTTTAGAAATAAAGCGCGTCAATAAGCGTTACCAAAGGAAGGTGCAGTGAGTTTATTTTTTCTGGCGATATTACTGTTTTGCCTGAGTGTGTTTTCATTTTTTATGCATGCGAAACGTATGAGAAAAAGGCGTTTAACGCTACAAGGAGAGATGGTCGATAGAACGATGCGACGGTGGCTGTGGGGCTAATTGCAATCATCAGGAGTCGCGTGATGACGAGTCCTTGCCCTGAAAAGCAAAAACCCGCCATAGGCGGGTTCTTCTAAATAGGGCGACCGGACTCGGACAACCGGCGCTGGCGCCGGGTTGAACAGCGCTTTAGCGCTGGCCCGTAGGGTGAGGCCTTCTGGCCGAATAATCGAACGCAGTTCGATGGAGAGTCCTGTTCCTGAAAAGCAAAAACCCAGCCATAGGCTGGGTTCTCTAAATAGGGCGACCGGACTCGGACAACCGGCGCCTGCGCCGCGTTGAACAGCGCTTTAGCGCTGGCCCGCAGGGTGAGGCCTTTGGCCGAATAATCGAACGTAGTTCGATGGAGAGTCCTGTCCCTGAAAAGCAAAAACCCAGCCATAGGCTGGGTTCTCTAAATAGGGCGACCGGACTCGGACAACCGGCGCTGGCGCCGCGTTGAACGGCGCTTTAGCGCTGGCCCGCAGGGTGAGGCCTTTGGCCGAATAATCGAACGTAGTTCGATGGAGAGTCCTGTCCCTGAAAAGCAAAAACCCAGCCATAGGCTGGGTTCTCTAAATATGGTGCCCGGACTCGGAATCGAACCAAGGACACGGGGATTTTCAATCCCCTGCTCTACCGACTGAGCTATCCGGGCAACGGGCAGCATTAAACCGTATTGGCCGATGGCCGTCAACGGCTTTATGCGTGAAAGGCGTTAAAATGCCTCCGGTTGCTGGCTTTTCAGGCAAAGGGCGCAAAAAATGTGCCTGTTCCGGCTATCGCCTTGGGCTGGCGGCGCCGTAAGCGCGGCTCGCTCAGCTCAGCGCCCCGTTGCGGCGGCACTGTGCCACCTGCAAGATGTCTTCTGCCAGTCGTTTGGCGACCGATACGTCCTGGAGCTGGCGTTTTACCAGCAGTTTGCTCAGGCAGCCTTCCTGAATCAATTCCATTTGCTGCGCCACCATGTCGGCGTCGTCGGCGTCCATGTCGCGCAGCAGTTCGCGGGTCAGCTCCAGCGAGGTCAGCTTTTGCTGCTCCGCCAGCTGGTGGATCGGGTGATCCGTTTCCGGGAAGAAGCTGCAGGCGGCGATAAACAGGCAGCCGGGGTAGCGGTCTTGCTGCACGTATTCCGCCAGCACGTCATAGCGCGCCAGCAGCTTTTGCTGCGGGCTCAGGTTTTCATCCAGCAGCAGCTGGCGGCGCCAGGTGTCAATCTGTTGGCCGTGGTAGCGCAGGCAGTCGTACAGCAGCGCTTCGCGATCCGGCCAGAACCGTTTGAGATCGCCGGGCTGAACGTCGAGTTTTTCCGCCAGCATCTCTAATGTGGCGGTCGCCAGGCCCTGTTGTTCCAACAGGCCCAGCGCGGTATCAAGGACGTGTTCACGTTGCACTTGTGCTTCCTCCCATTCGCTTCCGATCTTCAGTGTCATTTATCGCATCACTTTCTGCAAATGCGCGTTGAAGGCTTCCGCCTTCATAAAACCGGTGACCCGCTGGGCCGTCAGCTCCTGGCCGGCCGGATCGAAGAACAGGATCGTCGGCAACCCCAGCACCTGCAGATGCTTCAGCAGCGCCGCCTGTTCCGCACCGTTGGCGGTGACGTCCGCCTGCAGCAGCACCGCGTTGGCCAGGCTCGCTTGCACCGCCGCATCGCTGAAGGTGTATTTCTCGAACTCTTTACAGGCCACGCACCAGTCGGCGTACAGGTCCAGCATCACCGGCTTGCCCCGCGCCTGTTGCAGCGCGAGATCGAGCTGTTCGACGTTGTTGATGCGGGTAAAAGTCAGGTGCGGTTGAGCCGCCTGCTGCGCCTGATCGGCGCCGAAGGCCCAGTCCTGCAGCGGCCGCGCGGCGATCACCGCCGCCGCCAGCAGAAGCAGCTGCAGGGCGCGTGCCCAGCCGCGCGCGCTTCTCAGGCTCAGGGCGAAGGCCCAACCGAAGAACGCCAGGCCGAGCAGGCTCCACAGGCGCAGGCCCCACAGATCGCCGATCACCCGCTCCAGCAGGAACACCGGCAGCGCCAGAATGACGAAGCCGAAGGCCTCTTTCACGTACTGCATCCACGGGCCGCTGCGCGGCAGCAGGCGGTTGCCGAACAGGGTGACGATCACCAGCGGAATGCCCATCCCCAGTGCGTACAGGTACAGCGTACCGCCGCCGGCCCACAGGTTACCGCTCTGGGCGATATACAGCAGGATGGCGCTGAGCGGCGCGGTGGTGCAGGGCGAGCAAATCAGCCCGGCCAGGGCGCCCATCAGGAACACGCCGGCCAGCGAGCCGCCGCGTTGGGTGTTGCTCCAGCTCGCCAGCCGGGTTTGCAGCGCCGAGGGCAGCTGCAGGGAATAGAGGCCGAACATCGACAGCGCCAGGGCGATGAACAGCACCGACAGGCCGATCAAGACATAAGGATGTTGCAGCGCCGCCTGGAACTGCAGCCCGGCGGCGGCCACCACCAACCCGAGCAGGGTGTAGGTGAGCGCCATGCCCTGCACGTAAACCACCGCCAGCGCCAGAATGCGGCCGCTGCTTTGCGGCCGGTCGCGGCCGAGAATGATGCCGGAGATCAGCGGGTACATCGGCAGCACGCACGGCGTGAAGGCGATACCGATGCCGATCAGCAGTGCCCACAGCGGCGAGAACGGCAGGCTGGCCGGCGCAGCGGGCTGTTCGGTTGGCGCTGTGGCGGCAGCCGGGAGCGGGGCGGCCGCGCCGGCGCTGACGGCATCCAGCGGGATGATCCGGGTTTCCGGCGGATAGCAGAAGCCGGCCTCGGCGCAACCCTGATAGGTGACGCTGAGGCTGGCGTTGGCCGCCGCCTGTTGCAGCGGCACCTGCAGATTCAGCTGCTGTTTGAAAATCGCCACTTCGCCGAAGAACTCGTCCTTGTGGCTCAACCCTTCGGGCAGGGTAAAGGCGCCGAGCGTCGCCTGCTGTGGCACCAGTTTGATCTGCTGGCGATACAGGTAGTAGCCGGGGCGGATCTGCCAGTTCAGCGTTACCTGGCTGCCTTGCTGTTTGAAATCGAAGGCAAAGGCCTGATCGACAGGCACGAACTGGCTGCCGCCCTTCGGCGCGAACAGCGAAGCCTGCGCCGCCTGCGGCAGGAAGAACAGGCTGCACAGCAGCAAAATCAGTTTAAGGAAGCGTTGATCCATAACAGGTAGTCTTTATCTCCGGCCATCACCGGCAGCACCAGCAGCTCGGGCGTCTGGTAAGGGTGATGTTGTTTCAGGGTGTCGAGCAGGGCCTGCTGACGGCGGCGATCGCTTTTGAACAGCATCTGCACTTCGTATTCCTGTTCCAGTTTCCCTTCCCAGTAATACAGCGAGGTAGCGCCGGGCAGCAGCGTGGCGCAGGCCGCCAGCTTATCGCCCAGGACCCGCGCCGCCAGTTCCTGGGCGCTGGCTTCATCGGGTGCGGTACAGAGTATGACGACAGCTTCGCAATCAGACATCTTCAGCCCTCTCATCGGTTCGAATGGGCACTATACCCTGAAGGCGGATTGGCTAGAAGGCGAGTTTATCGCCAGAAGGAAAACCGGGGCCGCAGCCCCGGTCGGAGCGTTACAGCATGATGCTGCCGAGCAGGAAGCCGAATACCACGGCGAAGATCACGCCCATGGTGCCGGGAATGAAGAACGGATGGTTGAACACGAAGCGGCCGATGCGCGTGGTGCCGGTATCGTCCATCTGCACCGCGGCGACCAGCGTTGGGTAGGTCGGCAGGATGAACAGGCCGGAGACGGCGGCGAAGGAGGCGACGGCGGTCAGCGGCGATACGTTCAGCGCCAGCGCCATCGGCATCAGCGCCTTGGCGGTAGCGGCCTGCGAGTACAGCAGCGCCGAGCAGAAGAAGAAGATCACCGCCAGCAGCCACGGGTGCGCCTGAATGACGCTGCCGGCCGTCTCTTTGATCCAGTCGATGTTGGCCTGCACGAAGGTATCGCCCAGCCAGGCGACGCCGAGGATACAAATACAGGCGCTCATGCCGGCCTTGAAGGTGCTGGAGTTCAGCACCATGTCGGTGTCGACGCGGCACAGCAGGGTGGTCAGCGTGGCGACGCTCAGCATGATGATCAGGATGGCGTTGGTGGTGTTCATCAGCGGCTTGGCCACCAGGCCCAGGCCCGGGCTGTTGATGATGGCATAGGCGACAACGCACAGCACGCCCAGCAGGAACAGCAGCACCGAGGCTTTGGCGCGCGGTTTGATCGCCAGAGCGTTGTTGCCGCGCAGGGTGATCAGGCCTTCTTCCAGGCGTTTCAGGTACACCGGATCGTTAGACAGCTTGGAGTCGAACAGCCAGGTCACCAGCAGCGACATCACCAGCACGGCGCAGAAGGTGGACGGGATCACCACCATCAGCAGGTGCAGGTAGCTGACGCCGTGGCCTTCCATCACCGAAGACATGTACACCACCGCGGCGGAGATCGGCGAGGCGGTGATGGCGATCTGGGCGGACACCACGGCGGTGGACAGCGGCCGGCAAGGCTTGATGCCCTGTTCTTTCGCCACTTCGGCGATCACCGGCAGCGCCGAGAGCGAGATGTTGCCGGTGCCGGCGAAGATGGTCAGGAAGTAGGTGACGATAGGGGCGAGAATGGTGATGTGCTTGGGGTTCTTGCGCAGCAGCTTTTCGGTCTGCTGCACCAAATAGTCCATCCCCCCGGCGACCTGCATCGCGGAGATCGCCGCGATCACCGCCATGATGATGGAAATCACGTCGAAGGGAATGCTGCCCGGCTTGACGCCGATCAGCGCCAGGACCAGAACGCCCAATCCCCCCGCGAACCCGATACCGATACCGCCCAACCTGGCCCCTAAAAAGATGGCCAGCAGAACGATAACCAATTCCAAGGCTAGCATAGTGTTTACTCCTTAAAATGAGAGAAATTGAAAATCAAACGTTAAAATTTTGTGGGCGCCGGAAAGTAAAAAGGCACGCTATCCAGAGGATTTAGCGTGCCTTTCAGGGCTACCGGGTAGGTCTGTTATTGTTCATTTTCATCCGTATAGCGTTTGGCTTTATAGGCCGGGTGCATCAGGTTCTCCACGGAGAAGATGTCATCCAGCTCGGCTTCGGTCAGCAGGCCGCGTTCCAGCACCACTTCACGCACGCTCTTGCCGGTTTCGGCGCAGATCTTCCCGACGATGTCACCGTTATGGTGGCCGATGAACGGGTTCAGATAGGTGACGATACCGATCGAGTTGAAGACGTAGTGTTCGCAGACTTCTTTATTCGCGGTGATGCCGTTAATGCATTTTTCCAGCAGGTTGTAGCAGGCGTTGGTCAGGATGTGGATCGACTCGAACATCGCCTGGCCGATCACCGGCTCCATCACGTTCAACTGCAGCTGGCCCGCTTCGGCCGCCATGGTAACGCAAGTGTCGTTGCCAATCACCTTGAAACACACCTGATTGACCACTTCCGGCACGACCGGGTTCACTTTGGCCGGCATGATGGACGATCCCGCCTGCAGCTCAGGCAGGTTGATTTCGTTCAGGCCGGCGCGCGGGCCGGAGGAGAGCAGGCGCAGGTCGTTGCAGATTTTGGACAGTTTCACCGCCAGGCGTTTGAGCGCGCTGTGCACCATCACGTAGGCGCCGCAGTCGGAGGTGGCCTCGATCAGGTCTTCCGCCGGCACTACCGGCAGGCCGCTGACTTCCGCCAGTTTTTGCACCGCCAGCGGCTGATAGCCTTCCGGGGTGTTGAGTGCGGTGCCGATGGCGGTGGCGCCCAGGTTCACTTCCAGCAGCAGCTCCGCGGTGCGGTGCAGGTTGCGGGTCTCTTCGTTCAGCAGCACGCTGAAGGCGTGGAACTCCTGGCCGAGGGTCATCGGCACTGCGTCTTGCAGCTGGGTGCGGCCCATTTTCAGGATGGTTTCGAACTCTTTCGCCTTGCGGTCGAAGCCTTCACGCAGCTGGTTGATGGCGTCGATCAGTTTCTGGTTGGAGGCGTACACCGCGATGCGGAACCCGGTCGGGTAGGCGTCGTTGGTGGACTGGCACTTATTGAGGTGATCGTTCGGGTTCAGGTACTGGTATTCGCCTTTTTGATGGCCCATCAGCTCCAGGCCGATGTTCGCCAGCACTTCGTTGGTGTTCATGTTCAGCGAGGTGCCTGCGCCGCCCTGGAACACGTCCACCGGGAACTGATCCATGCATTTGCCTTTATCCAGCACCTCGTCGCAGGCCTGGATGATCACGTCGGCGATTTTGCGCGGGATGGTTTTGAGTTCTTTGTTGGCCATCGCCGCGGCCTTTTTCACCATCACCATGCCGCGAACGAACTCGGGGACATCGCTGATTTTGCTGTTGCTGATGTAGAAGTTTTCAATCGCACGCAGAGTGTGAACTCCGTAGTAAGCGTCTGCGGGGACTTCACGTGTTCCTAACAGGTCTTCTTCGATACGAATGTTGTTTGACATGAGAACCTTCTCTATGTGTTGCTGCCGAATTAATAATTTGTCAGGTCAAGGCTAGTAAGGGCACAGCCTAAATTAATATTGCCGAAGGCTTGGGGCGTGAAACGATTAACCAAATCGCCCGTTGCTGCCCAGATCATATGCTGGTTGGTAAGAAATGACTGAATCCAGATCACCTTATGGTGTTTAAGAATATGCCCTTTTCCGGTTCTGTGACTTCTTTCACGTTTGTGAACTTTAGCAATAAAAACCGGCTCTCGGTTGAAATGGTGGGGTGATGCCCTCATTGTAATGGTGTCGGCCGTTTACGGCCTCTTTTTTCGCGCCGTCGCCCCGTGGCGGCCGCGCTTTACCTACCGATAGGAGAACCAGGTGCGCTGGTTACCGCTACTGCTGATATTTCTGCTGGCATACATAGAAATATCCATCTTTATCAAAGTCGCCGCCGTGCTCGGCGTGGCTGTCACCCTGCTGCTGGTGGTGTTCAGCTCCTGCGTCGGCATCTCGCTGGTGCGCAATCAGGGCATGAAAACCTTCGTGCAGATGCAGCAAAAACTGGCGGCCGGCGAAAGCCCGGCGGCGGAAATGGTGAAAAGCGTTTCGCTGGTGCTGGCGGGCTTCCTGCTGCTGATTCCGGGCTTCTTTACCGACTTCCTCGGCCTGTTGCTGCTGCTGCCGCCGGTGCAAAAATCGTTGACGCTGAAGCTGATGCCGCACCTGTCGGTTTATCGCCCCGGCGGTTGGACGGGCGGCGACGCCGCCAACGGCAACACCTTCGACGGCGAATTCCAGCGCAAGGACGACGAACGCCCGGTGCTGGAACACCGCCCGGACGAGGAGCGCAAGCCTCACGATCGTTAAGCAAACGCGGCTCAGGCCGCGTTTTTCATCTCTGTAGCACCCGCGCGACCAAAAATGCGAAATTTTTTTCGCTAGCCCCCTTGAAGGGGGCTGGAACGCCCCCATCTCAAATCCCACGAGGCCGGTAATAACAACCATCCGGTGTACAACCCTAAATCTGATAGAGACCTTCTTACAGGAGAGCGTTCAATGAGTATTCGTCCATTGCATGACCGCGTTATCGTCAAGCGCAAAGAAGTTGAATCAAAATCTGCTGGCGGCATCGTCCTGACTGGCTCTGCGGCGGGTAAATCCACTCGCGGTGAAGTGGTTGCAGTGGGTAAAGGGCGTGTGCTGGAAAGCGGCAACATCCAACCGCTGGATGTGAAAGTTGGCGATATCGTGATTTTCAACGACGGCTACGGCGTGAAAGCAGAGAAGATCGACAATGAAGAAGTGTTGATCATGTCCGAAAGCGACATTCTGGCAATTGTTGAAGCGTAATTGCGCTTTATCTTCTGAACTGAACGAGTTGAAGGGAAATACCAATGGCAGCTAAAGACGTAAAATTCGGCAATGACGCTCGCGTGAAAATGCTCCGCGGCGTGAATGTTCTCGCTGATGCAGTAAAAGTGACTCTGGGCCCGAAAGGCCGCAACGTAGTGCTGGATAAATCTTTCGGCGCACCGACCATCACCAAAGACGGCGTTTCCGTTGCGCGTGAAATCGAACTGGAAGACAAGTTCGAGAACATGGGTGCACAGATGGTGAAAGAAGTGGCCTCCAAAGCGAACGACGCGGCGGGCGACGGCACCACCACGGCAACCGTGCTGGCGCAATCCATCATCACCGAAGGCCTGAAAGCGGTTGCTGCAGGCATGAACCCGATGGACCTGAAGCGCGGCATCGACAAAGCGGTTGTCGCTGCGGTTGAAGAACTGAAAAAACTGTCCGTACCTTGCTCCGATTCCAAAGCTATCGCTCAGGTAGGCACCATCTCCGCCAACTCCGACGAAACCGTGGGTAAACTGATCGCGGAAGCGATGGAGAAAGTGGGCAAAGAAGGCGTTATCACCGTTGAAGAAGGCACCGGCCTGCAAGACGAGCTGGACGTGGTTGAAGGTATGCAGTTCGACCGCGGTTACCTGTCCCCATACTTCATCAACAAGCCGGAAACCGGTTCTGTTGAGCTGGAAAGCCCGTTCATCCTGCTGGCTGACAAAAAGATCTCCAACATCCGCGAAATGCTGCCGGTGCTGGAAGCCGTTGCCAAAGCAGGCAAACCGCTGCTGATCATCGCTGAAGACGTAGAAGGCGAAGCGCTGGCGACCCTGGTGGTCAACACCATGCGCGGCATCGTGAAAGTGGCTGCCGTTAAGGCGCCTGGCTTCGGCGACCGCCGTAAAGCCATGCTGCAGGACATCGCGACCCTGACTGCCGGTACCGTTATCTCTGAAGAGATCGGTCTGGAGCTGGAAAAAGCCACCCTGGAAGACCTGGGCCAGGCAAAACGCGTTGTGATCAACAAAGACACCACCATCATCATCGATGGCGTGGGCGACGAAGCGACCATCCAGGGCCGCGTTGCTCAAATTCGTCAGCAGATCGAAGAAGCGACCTCTGACTACGATCGTGAAAAACTGCAGGAGCGCGTAGCGAAACTGGCCGGCGGCGTTGCCGTTATCAAGGTTGGCGCAGCCACTGAAGTTGAAATGAAAGAGAAGAAAGCCCGCGTTGAAGACGCCCTGCACGCGACCCGCGCTGCAGTGGAAGAAGGCGTGGTGGCCGGCGGTGGCGTAGCGCTGATCCGCGTTGCAGGCAAAATCGCCGCGCTGAAAGGCGACAACGAAGACCAGAACGTGGGTATCAAAGTTGCGCTGCGCGCAATGGAAGCCCCTCTGCGTCAGATCGTGGTCAACGCCGGTGAAGAAGCTTCCGTTATCGCCAACCAGGTGAAAGCGGGCGAAGGCAGCTACGGCTACAACGCTTACTCTGAAGAATACGGCGACATGATCGCGATGGGTATCCTGGATCCAACCAAAGTGACCCGTTCTGCTCTGCAGTACGCGGCTTCCGTGGCTGGCCTGATGATCACCACCGAATGCATGGTCACCGACCTGCCGAAGGCTGACGCACCGGATCTGGGCGCAGCAGGCGGCATGGGTGGCATGGGCGGCATGGGCGGCATGATGTAATCATCCCCCACACGCTTGTGTGCTGAGAACCCCGGTCAAACGACCGGGGTTTTTTTTATCTTAAAAATCAATAAAAAGAATGTTTATTTAGCTTGTTATTAGTTCACTGAATGAATTATTGCATTATTTTGCTTTTGCCCTAAACCGTTGTCGTTTCGTACCGATATAGCCCCTACCAGGCGGGGAATTTTCCCTCGCCGGTGTGACTGTCAACGGAGACGACTTATGCTGAAAAATATGAAAATAGCCACCTGGCTGATGTTGATGCTGTTGCTGTTGGGCTTGATGCCCATGGGAACCGGCGCCATCGCCTTCTATTTCATGCAGCAAAACGGCAACAGCATCGGCAGGATGAGCACTTTCTCCGACGAGGAAGCCGCGCTGAACCGCAGTTGGCGTGCTTTGCTGCAAACGCAGACGCTGATCGACAACATGGCGTTCGAGCGCATGGCGCAGACGGACGCCGCCGATATCCGGCAGGGCATCATTGAGGCACGTAACGAGCTGCGCAGCGCCGACGTCGCGTTCAACCTGTTCTGGGAGACGCCGGGCCTGACGGTATCGCGCCCGGATCTGGGCGAGGCGATGAAAAAGGTCTACCTGGCGCAGCAGGCGGTGCTGAAGCAAGAGCTGACGCTGTTGGCCGACACGCCGCAGGTGGCGCTGATCGAGCGGCTGCACGCTATGGCGGCAGAGAAGCGCCAGGTGCGCCAGCGGCTGGATAGCCAGTTTGCCGACTACATGCGGGCCACGGTGGCCGCCCATCGTCTGGCGGTGGAAGAGGCGGAGCAGACCCAAAAAGTCTTTGCACGCCTGCTGAGCGGCACCCTGGCGGCGATCCTGCTGCTGCTGGTCGCCGTGCAACGTGATTTCCGCCGGCGCTTGATCCTGCCGCTGCGCCAGATCGCCGAACACTTGCAAAAGGTTGGGCGCGGCGATCTGCGCTGCGAGATCGCGGTACGCAACCACAATGAGATCGGCATGCTGTTTGCCAGCCTGCGAACGATGCAGCAGGAACTGAGCGCCACCGTGCAGCAGGTGCGTGACGGCGTGGAGTCGATCAACCACGGTACGCACGAGATCGCCGTCGGCAACGCCGATCTTTCCAGCCGCACGGAAGAACAGGCCAGCGCGCTGACGGAAACCGCCGCCAGCATGGAACAGATCACCGCGACGGTGCGGCAAAACGCCGATAACGCCAACCAGGCCGCCGGGATGGTCAATCAGACCGCCGGCATTGCCCGCAACGGCGAAACGCTGATGGCCAGCGCGGTCGACAAGATGCGGGCGATCAACGACAGCGCGCGCCAGGTGGGGGATATTACCAGCGTGATCGACGGCATCGCCTTCCAGACCAATATCCTGGCGCTGAACGCCGCCGTGGAGGCCGCGCGGGCCGGTGAACAGGGGCGGGGTTTTGCGGTGGTGGCCGGCGAGGTGCGCAATCTGGCGCAGCGCTGCGCGACTTCGGCCAAGGAAATCAGCAGTTTGGTCGACGGCGTGACCGGCGATATCGCCGCCGGCGTGCGCTTGGTGGAGCAGGCAGGCGAGACGATGAATGCCATCGTTGGCTCGGTGAACCAGGTGACGTCGCTGATGGATAACATCTCGTACGCGTCGGAAGAGCAAAGCAAGGGCGTCGAGCAGGTCGGGGTAGCGGTGACCCAGATGGATCAGGTGACCCAGCAGAACGCCGCGCTGGTGGAGGAGGTGGCGACCACCGCCGTCGGCGTGGAGGAGCAGGTGGCCCTGCTGGCGCAGGCGGTGGCGGTATTCCAACTGGCGGAGGGGGAACCGCACCAGGGCGACGTGGAGGCGCAGGCATCGGCGGCCGTTGCCGCTTGGGCCTAACGCCGCCGCACTGTATTTGATGATATTTTTGCCGCCCGGGGCGATTTAGCTGGTAAACTGGTAAGTCATCAGCTGTCGCTCAAGACGTTGGCCCGCTCGCGTGGCAACGGATGCTTAAGAGATGGCATCGCTTTCTGATAAGCTTTTGCGTGATTCTCAACATCGAATGGGGAACAAGATGCGGATTAAAGCCTTACTGGGTCTCTCGGCAGCGATGCTGCTGGCGGGTTGCAGCACCACTCATGAACTGACCGCTGCGGGTCAGCAGATCAAGTTCACCGACAGCAAGCCGGCGGCGGAATGCCAGCTGCTGGGGGAAGTGACCGGCACCCAGAGCAACTGGCTGTCCGGCAACGGCGGTGAAGGCAGCTCCATGCGCGGTGCGGCCAACGATCTGCGCAACAAGGCGGCGGCCATGGGCGGCAACGTAATCTACGGCGCCAACAGCCCGAGCCAGAACCTGCTCTCCAGCTTCGCACCGCTGGACAGCAAAATGGTCGGCCAGGTTTACAAGTGCCCGTAAGGCGCTGAGGCCGGAGCCGCAAAGAGATAAAAAAAGAGGAATGCCACGGCATTCCTCTTTTCGTTGGGGGACTTGGCGCGCGTCACTCCTGCATCAGGCGCAGATCGATCGGCGTTTTGCTCGGTTCGCCGCCCACTTCGCGCGTCAGGCGCGGCACCAGATAGCCGGACACCTTGCTCAGCAGCGCTTGCATGATGGCGCGCGCTTCATCGTCGCTGACCATGAAGTGCGCCGCGCCCTGCACCTTGTCCAGCACGTGGATGTAGTAAGGCAGGATACCGGCGTCGAACAGCGTGTTGCTGAGCGCCGCCAGCGTGTCGGCATCGTCGTTGACGTCGCGCAGCAGCACGCTCTGGTTGAGCAGCGTGACGCCGGCGAGGCGCAGCTGCGCCATGGCGCTTTGCAGATCGCGGTCAATTTCGTTGGCGTGGTTGATGTGCGTGACCATCAGCACCTGCAGGCGCGAGGCCGACAGCAGGCGGCACAGCGCCGGCGTGATGCGCGCCGGGATCACCACCGGCAAACGGGTGTGGATGCGCAGGCGTTTCAGGTGCGGGATGGCCTCCAGTTCGCCAACCAGCCATTCCAGCTCGCTGTCTTTGGCCATCAGCGGATCGCCGCCGGAAAAAATGATCTCGTCCAGTTCCGGGTGTTGGCGGATATAATCCAGTGCCTGCCGCCAGTTGTTCTTATTGCCCTGATTATCCTGATAGGGGAAGTGGCGGCGGAAGCAGTAACGGCAGTTGACCGCACAGCCGCCCTTGACCAGCAGCAGTGCGCGATTGCGGTATTTGTGCAGCAGGCCCGGCACCACGCTGCGCTGCTCATCGAGCGGATCGGTGGTGAACCCTGGGGCGTTGATGAACTCCTCTCTGGCGGTCAGCACCTGGCGCAGCAGCGGGTCGTTGGCATCCCCGGGGCGCATGCGTGCGGCGAAGGCGCGCGGCACGCGCAGGGCGAACAGCCGGCGGGCATCGCGCCCCTGCGGCAGTTCCGGGTGCGTATTCAGTGACAAAAGCTGCAGTAATTCATCAGGATCGGTAATAACATCGGCGAGTTGATGCAACCAATCTTCTCTATGTGCCGTACTTTGGGTTATAATGTGTGCCATTTTTTTGGCTAAGCTACCAGTTCAAATATTCAGAGGGCCATCATGGCGACTTATTCTAGCAACGATTTCCGTCCGGGTCTTAAAATCATGTTCGAGGGCGAACCTTACGCCGTCGAAGCCAGTGAGTTCGTTAAGCCGGGCAAAGGCCAGGCGTTTGCACGCGTGAAAATGCGTCGTCTGCTGACCGGCACCCGCGTGGAAAAAACCTTCAAGTCTACCGATTCTTGCGAAGGCGCAGACGTGATGGACACCAACATGAACTACCTGTACAGCGACGGTGAGTTCTACCACTTCATGCACCCTGAGTCTTTCGAACAGCATCAGGTTGACGGCAAAACCGTAGGCGATGCGGCCAAATGGCTGCAGGACAACGCAGAGTGCATCATCACCCTGTGGGATGGCCGTCCAATCGCCGTTCAGCCGCCGAACTTCATCGAAGCGGAAATCACCGATACCGATCCGGGCCTGAAAGGCGATACCGCAGGGACTGGCGGCAAGCCGGCTACCCTGAGCACCGGCGCCGTGGTTAAAGTGCCGTTGTTCGTCCAGATCGGCGAAGTGATCAAAGTTGACACTCGCTCTGGCGAATACGTTTCTCGCGTTAAATAAGTTTCAAAACAGAGGAACCCCCGCGGTTCCTCTGTTTTATCCCATCCCCGTTCGTTGGCAGAAAACCCGCATGTTCAAGAAAACGTTGTTGGCCGTGCTCTCCCTGTTGTTCCTTTTCTCCCTTAGCGGTTGCAATACGTTTCGCGGTTTCGGCGAAGACGTTCAGCATCTCGGCGGCGCCATCTCCCGCACGGCCGGCTGATCCCGCCCTTTAACCCGATGTATTTGCGCCACAAAGCCGGTGGCGATCCCACTCTCTGCGCCAATTTTGACTAAGCTTAGAAAGCCGTACTTTTTCATCAACGACAAATAAGGACTTTCTTATGCTGAAGAAAAGTATTATCGCGATCTTCTCTTTGATGATTTTGACCTCGTTGACCGCCTGTAACACCACCCGCGGCGTGGGTGAGGACATACAGGCCGGCGGCAAGGCCATTCAGCGCAGCGCGGAATAATCCGTTCTCCACCCGGCGGCGTTCCGCGCGCGGAGGGCCGCCGCATTCCTCCTCTTGCCTGAGCGTTAACGCTGCTGCTATCCTGCCGCAGTGCGGGTGAGGTTACCCGCCGTTCATCACCCCGCTGAACGGGACGACCCGTTTACGCGTCATTATATCGGGGACGACCCCAGTGGTAGGGAGGCCGTCTCATGGCCTGGATTATTCTGCTTATCGCCGGTTTGCTCGAAGTGGTTTGGGCTATCGGTCTGAAATACACCCACGGTTTTACCCGGCTGACGCCGAGCATCATCACCATCGCCGCGATGGTGGTCAGCATGTTGCTGTTGGCCAACGCCATGAAAACGCTGCCCGCCGGCACCGCCTATGCGGTGTGGACCGGCATCGGCGCGGTGGGCGCGGCCATCATGGGCATGGTGCTGTTGGGCGAGTCGACCAATATCGCGCGTATCATCAGCCTGTGCCTGATCGTGGTCGGCATCCTGGGGCTGAAGTTCAGCAGTCACTGATCGGCGGACTGTTGCACCCAGATCAGCGCATCGGTGGCGAAACCGTAGCCCTTGGCCGTCTGTAATAAGCTGTCGCGTACGCCGGCGTCAAGCGTCGGGGTGCGCGACAGGATCCACAGATAGTCGCGGTTTGGGCCGCAAACCAGCGCGTAGCGGTAGTCCGGGTCCAGGGCAATCACGTTATAGCCGCCGTAGAAGGGGCCGAAGAACGACACTTTCAGCGCCGCGACCTGCGGTGAGCCGATAAAGTAGGCTTTGCCTTCGCTTTCTTGCCATTGCTGTTTCTGCGGATTGAAGCCGCGATTGATGACTTTCAGCCCGCCGTCGGCGCGTGGGCTGTAGTGGGCGGTCACCTGCTGCAAACCGCGTTCAAAACGATGATCCAGACGCGCGATTTCGTACCAGGTGCCGAGATAGCGCTGACTGTCGAAAGGGGTCACGACCTTGATGTCTTTGGGCGGGGAGACGCTGCAAGCGACGGAGAGCAGGGCAGAAAGCATGACGCTAAGCTTTGACCATAAACGCATCGGTGACTCCTGTTTACCGGGGGCGAGTAGACAGTGTAGCCGATGAGAAAAGGGCGGCCAACGGGCGTTGGCCGCCTGAGCGGTTTACAGGGTGACGACGCCGATAACGGTGACCACGCTGAGGATCGCCGCCAGACCGTAGAACACCCATTTGCCGGCCGGTACGTGGATCTTCAGATCGTGCATCGCATGGTGGATGCGGTGCAGGCCGCACCACAGCGGCAGAATGATCATCAGCAGCAGGAACAGGCGGCCGATCAGGCT
This sequence comes from Serratia sp. 2880STDY5682894, assembly GCF_001537385.1. Lineage (NCBI taxonomy): Bacteria > Pseudomonadati > Pseudomonadota > Gammaproteobacteria > Enterobacterales > Yersiniaceae > Serratia > Serratia sp. 2880STDY5682894. Next base: position 63,048 of record NZ_FCJA01000015.1, read on the forward strand.
CTGGCAGAACGCCAGCACGCGCTCGTAACCCAGTGCTTCACCGGGGAACAGCCCCAATGGCAGCAGAATGCCGACCAGCAGCACGATGGCCGGTGCGACGATCGCGCCCCACATGCCGCCGGCGCCGAACAATCCCCAGAAAACCGGCTCGTCGGAGCGTTTAGGTGCTTGATTTATCATGTTTCCTCCGGATTAGATCAGGGCCACGGCCAGGATGACCACGCTGACGACGACCGTGACGGCCCACAGCCCTTTCACGATGGGGCCCGGCCCCATTTTCTCGCTGTTGACCACGATATTGGCGGCCTTCGGCGCCAGATCGAACCAGGTTTTGGTGTGCAGCGCCGCCGCCAGCAGGGCGACGACGTTGATCAACAGCACCAGCGGGTTCTGCAAGAAGCCGACGAAGCCGGCCCAGCTCTCGGCGCCGCCCTTCAGCGCGAACACGCCGTAGAGCAGCACGATGCTGAACCAGACCGCCAGCACCGAGGTGCCTTCGCGCAGCATGTAGAAACGGTAGAAGCCGAGCTTTTGCCACCAGGTGGGCGTCATGGTGCGCACATAGGGCTTACGTTGAGTTGTCATGGCAATTTTTCTCCCTTATTGCGGCTTCAGCATGGCGATCATGAAGTCTTTGGCGCTCTCCACCTTGCCCTGCTGGATAGCGGCGGCGGGATCGACGTGCTTCGGACAGACTTCGGAGCAATAGCCGACGAAGGTGCAGCTCCAGACACCGTTTTGGCCGTTGAGCTGCGGCATGCGCTGTTTCTTGCCGTGGTCGCGGTTGTCCAGGTTGTAGCGGTGCGCCAGCGTGATCGCCGCCGGGCCGATAAACTCGGGGTTGAGGCCGAACTGCGGGCACGCGGCGTAGCACAGGCCGCAGTTGATGCAGCCGGAGAACTGGTGGTATTTGGCCATCTGCGCCGGGGTCTGCACGTTCGGGCCGTCTTCCGGTTTGCGATTGTTGCCGATGATGTACGGCTTGATTGCCTCCAGGCTTTCGATGAAGTGGGTCATGTCGACCACCAGATCGCGCTCGATCGGGAAGTTGCCCAGCGCTTCGACCTTCATGCCGCCGACGTAATCGCGCAGGAAGGTTTTGCACGCCAGCTTCGGCACGCGGTTGACCATCATGCCGCAGGAGCCGCAGATCGCCATGCGGCAGGACCAGCGGTAGGAGAGATCCGGCGCCAGGTTGTCCTTGATGTAGCCCAGCGCGTCGAGCAGCGAGGTCTGTTCGTCGTAAGGCACGGCGTAGGTGACGAAATGCGGCTCGGCGTCGCGTTCCGGGTTATAGCGCATGACTTCGATCTTCAGGGTTTGCATCTCAGCCATTTGCCTGCTCCTTATTCTTTTTCTCCTGCGCTTCGGCTTCTGCGCCGTAGACGCGTTTGGCCGGCGGCAGCTTGGTGATTTTCACGTCGCTGTATTCGAGGCGTGGTGCACCCTGCGGGTTATGGAACGCCAGCGTATGCTTGAGGAAGTTGACGTCGTCACGCTCGGTGCAGCCTTCGTCCAGGCGTTGGTGAGCGCCGCGCGACTCTTTGCGGTTAAACGCGGAGTGCGCCATGCATTCGGCGACGTCCAGGCCGTAGCCCAGCTCGATGGTGTACAGCAGATCGGTATTGAACACGCTGGAGTTGTCGGTGATGTTGACGCGCTTGAAGCGCTCTTTCAGCTCCGCCAGCTTATCGATGGTTTTTTGCATCAGCTCCGGCGTGCGGTAGATGCCGCAGCCTTCTTCCATCGACAGCCCCATTTCGTCGCGGATCTTCGCCCAGTTTTCGTTGCCTTCCTGCTTCATCAGGTTGCTCAGGCGGGTTTCGACGTCGCGGGTTTGCGCATCCAGCGCGCTGCCGTTGGCCGGCGCGGTTTCCAGCGCGCGGCGGGCCGCTTGCTCACCGGCGACGCGGCCGAACACCACCAGTTCTGCCAGCGAGTTGGAGCCGAGACGGTTGGCGCCGTGCAGGCCGACGGAGGAACATTCGCCGACTGCGAACAGCCCCTTGATGCGGGTTTCGCAGTTCTGGTCGGTTTCAATGCCGCCCATGGTGTAGTGCGCGGTAGGGCGCACCGGGATCGGATCTTTCACCGGGTCGACGCCGACGTAGGCCTTGGCCAGTTCACAGATGAACGGCAGCCGCTCCAGCAGCTTTTTCTCGCCCAGGTGGCGCAGATCGAGGTAGACCACGTCGCCGCGCGGGGTGGCGATGGTGCGGCCGGCGCGCCATTCGTGCCAGAAGGCCTGGGACACTTTGTCGCGCGGGCCCAGCTCCATGTATTTGTTCTTCGGCTCGCCCAGCGGGGTTTCCGGGCCCATGCCGTAATCTTGCAGGTAACGGTAGCCGTCCTTGTTCACCAGGATGCCGCCTTCGCCGCGGCAGCCCTCGGTCATCAGGATGCCGGAACCGGGCAGGCCGGTCGGGTGATACTGCACGAACTCCATGTCGCGCAGCGGCACGCCGTGGTGGAACGCCATGCCCATACCGTCGCCGGTAACGATGCCGCCGTTGGTGTTGTAGCGGTAGACGCGCCCGGCGCCACCGGTGGCCATCACCACCGCGTTGGCGCGGATCTGCACGCGGGTGCCTTCCATCATGTTGAGCGCCACCAGGCCACGTGCCTGGCCGTCATCCACCAGGATATCCAGCACGAAGTGCTCGTCGAAGCGTTGGATCTGCGGGTATTTCAGCGAGGTCTGGAACAGGGTATGCAGCATGTGGAAGCCGGTCTTGTCGGCGGCGAACCAGGTGCGTTCGATCTTCATGCCGCCGAAGCGCCGCACGTTGACCGACCCGTCCGGTTTGCGGCTCCACGGGCAGCCCCACTGCTCGAGCTGGGTCATCTCGCGCGGGCACTGATGCACGAAGTGATCGACCACGTCCTGTTCGCACAGCCAGTCGCCGCCGGCGACGGTGTCGTGGAAATGGTAGTCGAAGGTATCGTGATCCTGGGTGACGGCGGCGGAGCCCCCCTCGGCGGCGACCGTGTGGCTGCGCATCGGGTAGACCTTAGAGATCAGCGCGATTTTCAGTTGGGGATTGGCTTCCGCTGCGGCTATTGCTGCACGTAAACCAGCGCCCCCGGCCCCAATAATGGCAAGATCGGCGTTAAAGGTTTGCACTGCATTCCTCCAATGTTCTTATTAAGAACGGCAAGTTAAATATCTATGCTTAAAATTTAGCGAACTCTTCGGGTGCTAACTAATTGAACCGATTAATGTTGCTTAAAGGTTAAGGATAGATATCTCCCACCAATAATGGGGAATTAACTATACCTAAAGTTAAGTAGTCGAAATTTGATGTGATCGATTGTTTTGTCGATTAACGCTCGACCAACAGGCTTGCCTGCCTTTTCGCGTGTTCGGCGTGCTTTACCCTTTTTAACGCGCTTTTGCCGCCTATTTATCGGAAATTGGCGTTATGGCCGGTTGTGTATCGTGAAGAATTTGTTTGGCTGCAAGGATGCGAGTAGACTGCATCCCCTGTTTGATTTCGGAGTTAATTACCATGAGCGAAACGGCAAGCTGGCAGCCTAGTGCACCCATCGCCAATTTGTTGAAACGCGCAGCGATTCTGGCTGAGATCCGGCGTTTCTTCGCCGATCGTGGCGTGCTGGAAGTTGAGACGCCCACCATGAGCCAGGCGACGGTCACCGACGTTCACCTGTTCCCGTTCGAGACGCGTTTCGTCGGGCCGGGGGCGGCAGAGGGCCTGACGCTATACATGATGACCAGCCCGGAATATCACATGAAGCGCCTGCTGGCGGCGGGCAGCGGCCCGATCTATCAAATGGGGCGCAGCTTCCGCAATGAAGAAGCCGGGCGGCATCACAACCCGGAATTCACCATGCTGGAGTGGTACCGTCCGCACTACGACATGTACCGCCTGATGAACGAAGTGGACGATCTGCTGCAACAGGTGCTGGACTGCGAGAGTGCGGAGACCCTGTCTTATCAGCAGGCCTTCCTGCGCCATCTGGACATCGATCCGCTGTCGGCGGAGAAGGCGCAGCTGCGCGAAGCGGCGGCCAAACTCGACTTGAGCAACATCGCCGATACCGAAGAAGATCGCGATACGCTGCTGCAGCTGCTGTTCACCGTGGGCGTGGAGCCGCATATCGGCCGTGAAAAGCCGGCGTTCGTTTACCACTTCCCGGCCAGCCAGGCGGCGTTGGCGGAGATCAGCACCGAGGACCACCGCGTGGCGGAGCGTTTTGAGGTGTACTTCAAGGGCATCGAGCTGGCGAACGGTTTCCGCGAGCTGACCGACGGCCGTGAACAGCAGCAGCGCTTCGAGCAGGACAACCGTAAGCGCGCGGAGCGCGGCCTGCCGCAGCAGCCGATCGACTATAACCTGCTGGCGGCGTTGCAGCACGGCATGCCGGAGTGTTCCGGCGTGGCGCTGGGCGTGGATCGCCTGGTGATGCTGGCGCTGGGCGCCGAGAGCCTGAGCGACGTATTGGCCTTCCCGGTCGGGATCGCCTGACGTTTCAGGCGGTAAGAAAAGCAAAAAGGGCCGGCATTTGCCGTAATGCTTGTCAGTTAAGCTTTTGAGGAAGCCGCAACGTATAACGTTGCGGCTTCTTTTTTACTGCCCGTGGGTAATGCCTT
>NZ_FCJA01000016.1:0-61227 GCF_001537385.1 Serratia sp. 2880STDY5682894
GTTGATAGGCTGGGTGTGTAAGTGCAGCGATGCATTGAGCTAACCAGTACTAATGATCCGTGAGGCTTAACCTTACAACACCGAAGGTGTTTTGGTGAGACCGAGACAATATTCAGCTTGTTTACAGATTGGTTCTGATGGCTTTACGAGAGTGAAGCGATTGGAATGAAACAGAATTTGCCTGGCGGCAATAGCGCGGTGGTCCCACTTGTTGCCTGTTGATCAAAAGTCTTATGCCGAACCTGGCGTTTTTGCTCACTAAAAATATTGCCATACTCTCTCGCATCGCTATTTATCCACTAATGAGAGAGTAAACATTGTGAGCATTCCTGCATTTGGTTTAGGTACTTTCCGCCTTCAGGATCAGGTCGTTATCGACTCGGTGAGTACGGCGCTGGAACTGGGCTATCGGGCTATCGATACCGCACAGATCTATGAAAACGAAGCGGCCGTCGGCCAGGCTATCGCAGCCAGCGGTGTGCCGCGTGACGAGCTGTTCATCACGACCAAAATTTGGATCGCGAATCTGGCCAAGGGGTCATTAATTCCCAGCCTGCGAGACAGCTTGGTCAAACTGCAGACCTCGTATGTCGATCTGACATTGATTCACTGGCCATCGCCAAATGATGAAGTGTCGGTCGCCGAGTTTATGGCTGAATTGCTGGAAGCCAAGCGATTGGGGCTAACCCGTCAGATAGGGGTATCCAATTTCACGGTCGATCTGATGCAGCAGGCGATTGACGCGGTCGGTGCCGATCAGATCGCAACCAACCAGATCGAACTGTCGCCGTTCTTGCAGAATGAGAAAGTGGTGGCGTTCGCACGGCAGCATGGCATTGCCATCACCTCTTATATGACGCTGGCGTATGGCAAAGCGTTGCAGGAGGAGACGATCAAGCGTATCGCGGCGCGGCACAAGGCGACGCCGGCACAGGTGGTCCTGGCCTGGGCGCTGAAGCTCGGCTATGCGGTGATCCCTTCCTCGACCAAGCGTGAAAACCTGGAAAGCAACCTGCTAGCGCAGCAGCTGCAGCTGAGTGATGAAGATATGGCACAGATTGCCGCGCTGGAAAGCAACGGCCGGTTGGTCAGCCCGGAAGGTCTGGCACCCGACTGGGACTAATCTTCAGATATGATGACCTCAGGCGCTCGAGAGAGCGCCTTTTTTATCACTTTAACCGCTCGCTGATAAAATCGATAAAGCTGCGCAGGCGGTTACTGACGGCGCTATCGCTGTAGTACACCGCGTTGATCGGCATTTCGAGTGGCAGCGTGTCCCCCACCAGAAGGGGGACCAGATCCCCGCGTTTGACGTCTTCATCACTCATAAAGTCCGACAGGCAGGCGATGCCGTTGCCGTGCAGGCACAGGTGGCGCTGGGTTTCGCCGCTGTTGGTGGTCAGCCCTGGAACGATCTCCAGTTGGCGACCATCGGCACAGGCCAGCGGCCAGCGGTTTAGGTTAGGCAGGTCGTTAAAGCCGATGCAGCAATGGTGTTCCAGATCGGCCACCGTCTTTGGCGCGCCATACTGCGCCAGGTAGGCGGGGGAGGCCAGGATGCGCCGATAGCTGGCCATTAGCTTGCGCGCTTTCAGCGTAGAGTCCGTCAGCTCGCCGACGCGGATTGCGATATCCACTTTCCGTTCGATCAAATTGATGAAGTTTTCCGAAGAGACTAACGATAGCGACATTTCCGGATAGCGTTCACGAAACTCGGCGACCAGCGGCGTCAACAGATGCAAGACGACCGGCGTTGCGGCATCGACGCGCAGCAGCCCCTGCGGGCGTTGGCGGCTTTCCAGCAACGCATTTTCCGCTGCGGCCATATCGCTCAACACCTTTTGCACCTGCCGAAAGTAGTTTTCGCCTTCCTGTGTCAGGCTGATTTGGCGTGTCGTACGGTTGAGCAGGGTCACGCCCAGCTTGCTCTCCAGTTTTTTTACCGTACGGCTAACCACGGAGTTGGCCTGCTGCAGGCGCTCTGCCGCCCGGCTGAAGCTGCCGCTCTCCACTACGGTGACGAAGGTGATAAGCTCGTCCGAATTCGCTTTCATTTTTGCTCCACAGGCAAACATCGTTTGAAATTTTGAGCGATTTCGTCATTTAATCACGTCGGAGCATCGCCGTCACCCACTTGAGCGCGAACCTGTACATTCCGATATCCCGTGCGCATTTTGCTGGCCTTTTCGCATTTTTCACCTCTGATGCGTCACCTTTACACAGCTATACCCTCAGAATATTGAAATCACCGCAGACGGCCCCTATAACTGAAAAGATTATGCCTGTAAAAGCCATGCCCTCTGTGCGGGGCAGGCGTATAATCAATTCACCGTTGGCGAAGTCTTCATCGCCAGTTTCATGCTAATGGGTAATAGGCGAATCGCGTGCCGAAACGAACTTATGCAATGAGGTATGTTGCAGGCCAGCCAGTTGAGCGAATTTTTCCTGGCGCCGTTAACCAGCCGTTGCCGCCAGGGGCTGCGCTGCCGACGACCGGCGCTCTGCGCGTCATGGTATGGAATATTTTCAAACAGCAACGAGCCGACTGGCTTTCGGTGCTGAAAAATCATGGCAAAGATGCGCAGCTGGTGTTGTTGCAAGAGGCGCAAACCACGCCGGAGCTGGTGAGCTACGCTACCGCCAACTATCTGGCGGCCGATCAGGTGCCGGCCTTTGTGTTGCCGCAACATCCTTCCGGCGTGATGACGCTGGCAGCCGCTCATCCGGTTTACTGCTGCCCGCTGCGTGAGCGTGAGCCGCTGCTGCGGCTGTCCAAATCGGCCTTGATCACCGTTTACCCGCTGTACAATGGCGAGCTGTTGATGGTGGTGAATATCCATGCGGTGAACTTCAGCCTGGGAGTCGACGTCTATAGCAAGCAGCTGGGGCCGATTGGCGAGCAGATCGCCAGCCATCGGGGGCCAGTGATCATGGCGGGGGACTTCAACGCCTGGAGCCGTAAACGTATCAACGCGCTGTATGACTTTGCCGGCGAAATGGCGCTGCGCGAGGTTAGCTTCACCGACGATCATCGTCGCAAGGCCTTTGGTCGCCCGCTGGACTTCGTGTTTTACCGTAACCTGGGTGTTGTTGAGGCCTCGGTGCTGGTGACCAGCGCGTCGGATCACAATCCGTTGTTGGTGGAGTTCCACCCGGAAAAAGACTCCCCCGTCTGGTGAATCGCAGGTAATAAAAAAGCACCCCGAGGGGTGCTTTTTTTGTGCCGGAAACTTAGGTATCCGGCGTTAGCTTGTTGCCGACAAACAGGGTCAACTTCAGACCGGGTTGCAGACTGCCTTTACCGAGCGTTGAATTCCAACGCATCACGTCGTTAATATCGACGCCGTGACGACGTGCAATGCTGGCGAGCGAATCACCTTTGCGAACCTGATAGGTGATACTGCTGTTACTGCCCGTATTGCTGGCCACTTGCAGGGTTTGCCCAACTTTTAAGGCGCTCTTGGCGCGCAAGTTGTTCCAACTCTGCAAATCGCTGGTCTTAACGTTCAGCCGCTTGGCAATGCCCGATAAAGTGTCGCCGGAGCGTACTTTATACGAACTGCCACCGGACAAACCGCTGTTCTTCGCCAACTGCGTCGTTGGCTGAGTCACGGCGATCTGGCCATCGGCCAGCGAGTCTTTCAGCTGATCGGCATGCCCTTTGGGAACCATGATGTAATGGGGCCCGTTAGGTGCCGTAACGCCTTTTTTGTAGCCTGGGTTATACGCTTTCATCTTGGTGACCGAAAGCCCTGCCATCTCAGCCGCCTGAGTCAGCTGGATCTGCTGTCCGACATCGATACGCGCCAGCGCACGGGTTTCATCCGTTTTCGGGAGTTTCACGCCGTACTTCTTGCTGTTCTTGATGATGTCGCTCAGCGCCAGCATTTTCGGGACATAGATTGACGTTTCACGCGGAAGCGACAGTGCCCAGAAATTGGTTGGCTTACCCTGGCGTTTGTTTGCCTTCACCGCTTGCATCACGCGGCCTTCACCACTGTTATAGGCGGCTACGGTCAATAACCAGTCGCCGTTAAACATGCGGTTCAAGCGTTGCATCATGTTAAGCGCAGCGGTTGTCGAGGCGACGACATCGCGTCGACCGTCATACCACTGATTGTTTTTCAAACCATAATTGCGACCCGTTTGCGGCACGATTTGCCATAGCCCTGCGGCGTTGGCACTTGACGTGGCGTGTGGGTCAAAAGCGCTCTCCACTATGGGTAGCAGTACCAGTTCCATCGGCATATTACGTTTCTTAATCTGCCCGACTATCCAGTACATGTACGGCTCTGCCCGTAATGTTACATCGTGGAGATAGCTCTTACTTTTTAAGTACTTTCTTTTCTGATCACGGATCCGGGAATTTTCCGGAACCTCCATCTTCAGCTCGTCGCTAATGAAGTTCCACAGGTCCTGTTGCGCGGCGGGACTGTTGTTATCCAACCACCGCGCCGAGCTCGCTCGGCCATTTGCTGTGTACTCTCCTGCTTCACCATCTTGACCAGCCGAAGACAAACTCTGTGCATGCTGTTCTGGCGCCGGTGCGTCCTGCCTGGACGACTGGCAACCCACTAGCAAGACTGAGGCGAGAAATATCGCTTTAGCCTTCATGTGTGTGTCAATGTAGTTGCTTAAAAGACGAGCAATAATACTTTGCTTCGCCAAATAACACAACTAAAAGCTTAGAAGTTATCTTTCCGCAGGCGTAATTCGGAAAAAACTGAATGAAGGCTTTCCGGTGGTGAATTAAAGCCTAATTTCTTTTGTAAATCAGCGTCATGGCAACGTAAAAACAGGTTAATTTTGCGCTCTAATTGCAATGTGGTTGGCACGCTGGCTTGGCCTTTTGCCCTTAACGCTTCAACATGTTGTTGATATGTTTCAATCTCTCGATCTTCCGGCAAAATAGCCCGCGCAAACTTAAGATTTGAAAGAGTATATTCATGCGCGCAGCAAATTAAGGTGTTATCGGGAAGTTGCGCGAGTTGTTGAAATGAGTCGTACATTTGTTTGGCGGTGCCTTCAAACAGCCTGCCGCAGCCGGCAGAGAACATTGTGTCGCCGCAGAACAGATAAGGGGCACTATAGAATGCCACATGGCCTAACGTATGGCCGGGGACGGCGAACGTCCTGTAATGGCGGCCATCGATGTCAAAGGTGTCGCCGTCGCGGACGATGTGATTGGCGCCTTTGTCTGCGGTTTCTTGCGGCCCATAGACGGCCAGGCCGGGATACTGGGCCACGATCTGCGCCACGCCGCCGACGTGATCGTGATGGTGGTGGGTCAGCAGGATCGCCGCCGGCACCAGCTGCAGGCGCTGCAGCGCTTCGAGCACCGGCTGCGCCTCACCCGGATCGACGATAATGCAGCGTCCCTGCCGGTCATCCAATAACCAAATGTAATTGTCCTGGAAGGCGGGAATACTGATAAGATTCATGGTGTACCTCTCGTTGGCAACGGCTTGAAAGAAGATAATAAATCATGAAACCAGCCCATACTCTACAAAAGCTCACCGGCCCGCAGTCCTGGGCGGCGCTGCCGTGGGGGGAGTACTATCGTGAAGCGCTCGAGCGGCAGTTGCAACCCTGGTGGCCGAAGCTGTTCGGTTTCCATCTGCTGAAGATGGGCATGCTCAGCGCCGAGTTGGCCACGGACAAATGCGCGATTTCCCATCAGGTCAACGTAGGGCTGGAGGGCGAAGGGCTGCAGGTGATCGCCGATGCTTATCAACTGCCGTTTGCCGCCAAGTCGGTGGATGCCTGCCTGTTGGCGCATACGCTGTCCTACGCGGACGATCCGCACCGCATGTTGCGCGAGGTGGACAGGGTATTGATCGACGACGGCTGGTTGGTTATCAGCAGCTTCAATCCGTTCAGCCTGTTGGGATTGGGCAAGCTGGTGCCCGGATTGCGTCATCGCCAGCCCTATGTCAGCCGCATGTTTACCCAGATGCGGCTGCTGGATTGGCTTAGCCTGCTGAATTATGAGGTGCTGCACCAGGCGCGTTTTCACGTGCTGCCGTGGCATCGCCAGGGTGGAAAATTTTTATGCACCCATTTGCCGGCGCTGGGCTGCATGAGCGTGATTGTGGCGCGCAAACGCACCTTGCCGCTGACGCCCACGCCGATGAAACTGGGGGCGAGAAAACCGTCTCTCAGCCGCGCGGTGGGCGCGACCAAGAGCTACCGCAAACTGCCTTAGGCTTCCGGTTGATAACCGACGTCTTCCTGCGTCGGCTTGCCGGCCGCTTCGCGCGCCAGCACGTCACAACGTTCGTTCTCCGGGTGGCCGGCGTGGCCCTTGACCCATTCCCATTTTACCTCGTGGCGCTGAATGGCCTGATCCAACCGCTGCCACAGATCGACATTCTTGACCGGCTTTTTGTCGGCGGTTTTCCAGCCGCGCTTCTTCCAGTTATGGATCCAACTGGTGATGCCCTGGCGTACATACTGGCTGTCAGTGCTGAGCGTCACGGCGCAGGGTACGGTCAGCGCTTCCAGCGCCACGATCGCCGCCATCATTTCCATGCGGTTATTGGTGGTCAGACGAAAACCCTCGCTGAAAGTTTTTTCCGTCTGCTTATAGCGTAATATCGCACCGTAACCCCCGGGGCCGGGATTGCCAAGGCAGGAGCCATCGGTGAAAATTTCTACCTGTTTGAGCATCTCTGGTAGACTCTTCCTATCAGTTTTATAAAAGCCAAGTCTGACATAAACGAGCGCTGTGAGCACTGCAATATGATCTCTACAACCACCAGACAGATTGTCCTCGATACCGAAACCACCGGTATGAACAAGCTTGGGGTGCACTACGAAGGGCACCGCATCATCGAAATCGGTGCGGTGGAGGTGATTAACCGCCGCCTGACCGGGCGTAACTTCCACGTTTACATCAAGCCGGATCGGCTGGTGGATCCGGAAGCTTACGGCGTACACGGCATCAGCGACGATTTCCTGGCCGACAAGCCGACCTTCGATCAGGTTGCCGACGAATTCCTCGACTTTATCCGCGGCGGCGAGTTGGTGATCCATAACGCGGCGTTCGATATCGGCTTTATGGATCACGAATTCCGCATGTTGCAGCAGGGCATCCCGAAGACCGAGACCTTCTGCACTATCACCGACAGCCTGCTGATGGCGCGCCGCCTGTTCCCGGGCAAGCGTAACAACCTCGATGCCTTGTGCAGCCGCTATGAGATAGACAACAGCAAGCGTACGCTGCACGGCGCATTGCTCGATGCCGAGATCCTGGCTGAAGTCTATCTGGCGATGACCGGCGGTCAGACCTCGATAGCGTTCCAGATGGAGGGTGATACCCAGCAAAACGACGCCGCGCAAGAAATTCAGCGCATTGTCCGCCCGGCGACCGCGATGAAAGTGGTCTACGCCAGCGACGAAGAAGTGAAGGCGCACGAGGCGCGTCTGGATCTGGTGGCGAAAAAGGGCGGCAGCTGCCTGTGGCGCGGTGCGCCGGCCGAGTAACGGCATTGTTGCACGAAAAAACGCACCGGATGAACCTTTGTTGAAAAACTGTGCAAACGGTTCATTTGGTGAGAAAAAGGCGTTGACGGAACCGAGAGGCGTCCGTAATATGCGCCTCGTTCCCCCGCAAGAGGGAATGGCGCGGAGCGGTAGTTCAGTTGGTTAGAATACCTGCCTGTCACGCAGGGGGTCGCGGGTTCGAGCCCCGTCCGTTCCGCCACTATTCAGAAGCCCTGAGTTAGCGATAACTCAGGGCTTCGTCGTTTCTGCTCTCTGCAAAACGGTGCGGTCCAATAAACGGGGCCGGCAGACCGGCCCCTTATTCCTCAGAACAACACCGAGTAGTTCAAGCCGAAGGTGCGTCCGCGGCCTTTATAACTGTACAGCTCAGGCGAGCCGTAGGTCGGGCTGTACAGGATCGGCGCGCGTTGGCCCCAAACGGTGGTGTACTCTTTGTCCAGTAGGTTTTCCACGCTGAAGCTGATTTTCCCCACCGGCAGGGTATAGCTGCCGAGGAAGTCGAGGGTGTTGTAGCCATCGATCTTGCGGCCCTGGGTGGAATTGGCCTTGGTGTAATCACCGTCGTCCGACACGTCGAAGGTTTGCTGCGACTGTAAGCGCAGATTCCAGTCGCCCGGCGCCCAGCCGACATAAGCGGTGACTTTCGATGGGCTGGCGGTATCCACCACCAGCTTCTTCCATTCGCCGTTGACCTTGGTTTCGGAACGGATAACGTTGAAGTTGGTGCCGGCGCTCCAGTCGCTGTCTTCAAAGAAATAATCCACCGCGCCTTCCACTCCGTAGATGCGGCGCTTGTCCGCATTGACGTTGATGGTCATGTCGGTTTTGTTGATGGCGATGCTCTTGTCGGACAGCGAATAGTAGGCGGCGATTTGCGTGCGCAGGTTATCGCCGGTATAGCGCCAACCCAGCTCGAAGGCATTGACCTTGATGCCTTCCAGCTTGGAATCGCCGACGTTAACGCTCTTCAGCAGCCGGTAATGGCCGCCGTTCAACGCGTAGGTGCCGTTGCCGTAATACTTGCCCGGGTCCGGGATCTCGAAGCCCTGAGAGAAGTTGAACCAGGTTTGCTGGCGATCGGTCAGGTGCGCCAACAGGCCGGCGTTGAACAGCGCGTTGTTGTAGTCGGTTTTCCCTCCCGGTATCGCGTCGGCGGACGTCGCGGCGCCGGTGGCGATCACCTGCTGTTGGTTATAGCCGACGAAGTCGTCAATCTTGTTTTCGGTGTACTGGTAACGCACGCCACCGCTCAGGGTGAAGATCGGGTTGATGTCGTAGCTGGCCTGCAGGAACGACGCCAGGTTGCTGGTGGTATAGCTCGGGTAGCGGCCGGTATTGTAGGCGTTCTCCAGCGTCATGCCGCCGGACTGTTGCGCCTTCGCCAGGTTGAAGAACTGTTGATTGGCGTTGAAGCTCTCATGCTCGGCGTCGAGGCCGTAAGTCAGCGTCAGCGCATCGACAGGCTTGCTGTTTAACGTCAGCTTGCCGCCGTAGAAATCGGTTTTTTGCTGCGAAGCGCCAATGCTGCTGACGTAATAGTTCGGCGCTTTGCCCGCCAGCGTCGGGAACGGGTAGAAGGTCAGGGTTTCGTCACGGTAGTAGACCTGCGCCACCAAATCCTGGCCGAGGAAATCGGTGTTGGAATACTGCAGGTTGATCAGATGGCGTTCGGTGCCGGGGATACGGTCGGAATTTAAGTTGCCGCTGTTGTATGCCTTGGCATTGCCGGTCACCGCCGCAAAGTTCTCTCCCAGGAACAGGCCGTGATCGCCGTCGGATTGGCTTTTATAGTATTGAGTGGTCAGCTGCAGCTGTTGGTGTTCGTCGATGTTGAGGGTGCCGGTGCCCATGACGTCGAGGCGATCGGAATACTGCAGGCCGGTTTGGGTATTGTCGATCAGCACCTCGTTGCCTTTGCCGTCGTACCAGCCACCGTAGCGTTGGTAAGAAACGGACAGGCGCCCCGAGGCGTTGTCGTTGCCACCGCTGACCGCCGCCGCCACGTTTTCGTCGTGATCGTTATGGCCGCCAAAGCCGGTTTTACCGCCGATCTGCAACTCGACCTGCTGTTCCTGTTGCCCTTTTTTGGTGACGATGTTGATCAGGCCGCCGGTGCTGCCGCCGCCGTACAGCGAGGTCGCGCCGGAAATCACCTCAATATGATCGATATTGAACGGATCGATCGAATCCAACTGGCGGCTGTCGCTGCGCGATGAATTCAGGCGTACGCCGTCGATCATCACCATCATCGAACGGCCGCGCATATTCATGCCATAGTTGGTGCGGCCCTGGCCGCTGACGTCCATGCCGGGGATCAGCTGCGCCAACATGTCCTTGATCTCTTTACCGCCCTGAACCTGCTGTTCGATCTCCTGGCTTTCAATGATCCAGGTCGTTTGCGCCATTTCCGCCGCGCTACGGTGCGAACGGCTGGCGGAGACCACCAACTGCTCTTCGTTGCCGGCTTTCTGATCCTCTGCCCAAGCCGCCGGCGCAAGCATTGCCAGCAGACAAGGGTTCAATACCCAAAGGTGTTTGCGTTTCATCGTTATTTCCCAGGTGATATTGTTATTACGTTATTTTTGAGAATGATTCTTTTATCAATAACGTTTCTTGTTATCAATAAAATCATGATATGATTTTTTGCGATACCTTAACGTAATTAATTAGTTTTATTAACATTTTACCCGCTGCACGATCGCGCACTCCACGCCGTCAAACGGTAGCCGATCGGCCATACGTATAAGCGACAGCCGTTGCCGGAGAATCGAGAACATGTCCGCCAGCTACAGAATTTTTGATATCACCTTGAAAAGCAAAACGCTGATTTCACCTTCGCTGGTGCGCTGCGTGTTTGAAGGTGCGGATATTCATCGGATGAAGCTGGAAGCGCCGGATCAGCGCATCAAACTGTTGTTCCCGGCGGAGGACGGCAAGATCCCGCAGTTGGTCAACGGCCCGGACTGGTACGGCGATTACATGGCGATCCCCAAAGAACAGCGTCCGGTGATGCGCACCTATACGCTGCGTGCGCTGCGCTGTGAGCAGAATCAGATGGACGTCGAATTCGTGCTGCATGGCGTGAACGGCCCGGCCTCCGCTTGGGCGACCCACGCCGAGCCGGGTGACGCCCTTCAGACGGTCGCTCCCAACGCTGACTTCGACGGCGACAGCGGCGGCTACGAATGGGTGCCGCCGGCGCAGTTGCAGCAGGCGCTGTTGATCGCCGATGAGACGGCGGTGCCGGCGGCGATGGGTATTCTGGAGCAGCTGGCGCAGCAGGCCAATCCGCCGCGAGTGCAGGCATTTTTTGAGGTGCCGGTGGCGGGGGATTGCCTGGATTTGGCCCGTTTCCCGTTCGCCGAGGTTTACTGGCTGCCGCGTGACGTGGGCCACCAACTGGCGCATGGCACGCTGCTGGTGGAGGCGGTGCGCCAGCGGGTCGATATCCCCGCGTCGGCGTGTGCGCAGGCGCAGTCCCTGGCGGAAAGCAGCCTGAGCGATGAGGTGTTGTGGGAGCGTGCGGCCGGCGGTAACGCTTTTTATGCCTGGGTGGCGGCCGAGTCTTCCACGGTGAAAACGCTGCGGCGTTATCTGATCGGCGAACGCGATCTGGATCGCGCTACCGTCAACTTCATGGCCTATTGGTGCTGAACGCGCGGCCCTTTTCCGGCATTGATGCGGGAGAAGGGCATGCCGCTGCCATTTCCTACCAACGAATAATCACTTGCCAGCGGGTAGTTCGACCGTGTTATGTTCCGCTGAAACGAATGTTACAGCGAGAACGATAATGCAACGGTTCGACGAACGCCTGCGCCGCGACTACCCACAGCTGACGCCACAGGAGCAGCGGGTGGCCGACTTCATTTTCGATCACTATGACGATTTGATCGGTTACAACAGCGCCGAGCTGGCGCGTCTGAGCGGCGTTTCCAAAGCCACGGTCAGCCGCTTGTTCAAACGGCTGGGCTACCCCAACTACCGCGCCATGCGCGATGAGCTGCGCACCCTGCGCCAAAGTGGCATGCCGCTGACCGACAGCCGCGATGCGGTGCAGGGCGATACGCTGCTGGCGCGGCACTGTAAGCAGGAAATGGCCAATCTCACCCGCTGGGTAAAGCAGATCGATGCGGTGCAGTTCAGCGCGGCGATCGCCGCACTGGCGCAGGCGCGAGGCGTAATGCTGCTGGGGCTGCGCAACAGCTATCCGGTGGCGATGCACCTGCGCCAGCAGCTGATGCAGGTGCGTGAACAGGTGCTGCTGGCGCCGCAGCCGGGGCAGACGCTGGCGGAAGATCTGGCGGGGCTGACGCCACAGGACGTGGCGGTGGTGGTGGCGTTCCGTCGCCGGCCGCGCCAGATAAAGGCAGTGCTGGCGCTGTTGCAAAGCCGCGGGGTACCGACGCTGTTGATCTGTGAACCGCAGGCGCAGGCGTTGTTCCCGTTGGCCAACTGGCATTTGACCGTGCCGCTCGACAGCGTGTCGGCCTTTGACAGCTATGCTGCCGCCATGAGCCTGGCCAGCCTGCTCAGCAATGCGTTGCTGCATGAGAGGCTGGCGCAGGGGCGGCAGCGCATTCATCACGTCGCCGAACTGTTCCAGGCGCTGGACGAACTGGAGCTGCGTTAAGCACGGCAGTTCATTTCCCTTCTTTCACCTTCCGCCGTTTAAGGCGGATCGGTCACCTCATTGTGTTACTTTTGTTTCATAAATTGATTATAAGAATCTTTTGTTTCAACTGAATCCCTATCGGGAGTAGGCTGTTGGGCAGCAAACAAACGTCATGTCGACGCTGACGGCATAACTCAATAACTTACTAAGCTGACAGGGAATGAACATGTTGGATATTTCGCAATTCGATCAGATTAACCCGCCGGCGCGCCTGCTGATGGGGCCGGGGCCGATCAACGCCGATCCGCGCGTGCTGCGCGCCATGTCGAGTCAGCTGATCGGCCAGTACGATCCGGCGATGACCGGTTACATGAATCAGGTCATGGCGCTGTACCGCGCGCTGTTCCGCACCGAAAACCGCTGGACGATGCTGGTGGACGGCACCTCGCGCGCCGGCATCGAGGCACTGCTGGTTTCCGCCATTCGACCGGGCGATAAGGTGCTGGTGCCGGTCTTCGGCCGTTTCGGGCATCTGCTGTGCGAGATTGCCCGCCGCTGCCGTGCCGAGGTACACACGATCGAGGTACCGTGGGGCGAAGTGTTCAGCGCCGATCGCATCGAAGACGCGATTAAGCGAGTGCGCCCGCGCCTGCTGCTGACGGTGCAGGGCGACACGTCCACCACCATGCTGCAGCCGCTGTATGAGCTGGGCGATATCTGCCGCCGCCACGGCGTGCTGTTCTATACCGACGCGACGGCTTCCTTCGGCGGTAACCCGCTGGAGACCGATGCCTGGGGGCTGGATGCGGTCTCCGCCGGGCTGCAGAAGTGCCTGGGCGGCCCCTCCGGCAGCTCGCCGGTCACTCTCAGCCCGCAGTTTGAAGAGATTGTGCGCCGCCGTAAATGCGTGGAGGAGGGGATCCGCACCGCCGAGCACGCCGATGGCGACGACGAGATGATCTACTCCAACTATTTCGACATCGGCATGATCATGGATTATTGGGGGCCGGAGCGCCTCAATCACCACACCGAAGCCACCAGCATGCTGTTCGCGGCGCGGGAATGCGCGCGGGTGATCCTCGAAGAAGGGCTGGATCACGCCATCGCCCGCCACCGGCTGCACGGCGCGGCAATGCTGGCGGGCATCCGGGGCATGGGGCTGGCAGTGTTCGGCGATCTTGAGCACCGCATGAACAACGTGCTTGGCGTGATGATCCCGCCGCAAGTACAGGGTGAACAGGTGCGGCAGATGATGCTGAACGACTTTGGCATTGAAATCGGCACCTCGTTTGGCCCGCTGCAGGGCAAGATCTGGCGCATTGGCACCATGGGTTACAACGCGCGCAAAGATTGCGTGCTGCAAACCCTGGCGGCGCTGGAGGCGGTGCTGAACCGCCTCGGTTTCGCCAGCAAGCAGGGCGAGGCGTTGCAGGCCGCCTGGAACGTTTATGACACAGGCAAGCGTGGATGACGCCGCTGGAGGCACAGCAGGCCGCCGCACGGGTGATGGCGCGCTGTGACGAGCTGGCGGCGATCAGCGCAGAGCCCGATCGGCTGACGCGTCTTTATCTCTCCGCCGAACATCGGCGCGCCAATCACCGAGTCGGGGAGTGGATGCGTGAGAGCGGCATGCAGGTTTGGCAGGACAGCGTCGGCAATATCTGCGGCCGCTATGAAGGGCACACGCCCGGCGCCCCCGCGCTGCTGCTCGGTTCGCATTTGGACACGGTGCGTAACGCCGGGCGCTATGACGGCATGCTCGGCGTGCTCACGGCGCTGGAAACGGTGGCGCACTATCACCGCCAGGGGCATCGATTACCGCTGGCGCTGGAGGTGATCGGCTTTGCCGACGAGGAGGGCGCGCGCTTTGGCGTCACGCTGCTCGGCAGCCGCGGCCTGACCGGCCAGTGGCCCGCAGAGTGGCTGGCGCGCACTGATGCCGACGGCGTGAGCATAGCGCAGGCGATGCGCGACTTTGGGCTGGATCCGGCGGCGATCGCGCAGGCGCGTCGCGCACCAAACGAAATTCGCGCCTATCTCGAATTACATATCGAACAGGGCCCATGTCTGGAGGCGGCCGATTTGGCGCTGGGCGTGGTGACGGCGATCAATGGCGCGCGCCGGCTTAACTGCACTTTCAGCGGCGAGGCGGGCCACGCTGGCACGGTGCCGATGGGGCAGCGCAAAGATGCGCTGGCGGCCGCAGCAGAATGGATCACGGCGGTCGAAACGCTGACCTGCGCCGCCGATTCGCCACTGGTGGCCACCGTCGGCTGCATCGAGAGTCTGCCGGGCGCGGTCAATGTGATCCCCGGTGAGGTGAAATTGACGCTCGATGTGCGCGGCCCGCAGGATGCGCCGCTGGCGGCGCTATTGACGGCGTTGCTGGCGCAGGCGCAGGCGATCTGCGCGCGGCGTGGAATGCGCTTCGCCAGCGAGGCGTTTTATCGCATCGATGCCACCGCCTGCGACGTGGACCTGCAGCGCCGCTGGCAGGCGGCTGTCGCACAAGTGCAGGGCCGTAGCCTGGCGTTGCCGAGCGGCGCTGGGCATGACGCCATCGCCGTGGCGGCGCAATGGCCGGTCGGCATGCTGTTCGTGCGTTGCGCCGGCGGCGTCAGCCATCATCCGGACGAAGCGGTGCGGCAGGAGGACGTGGCGCTGGCGATCCAGGCCTATTGCCTGATGATCGCCGGCTGGGAGAAGGGGGAATCAGTCTAAACGCAGAAAGCTGTCGGCATCGCGCCAGGCCGGGAAGGCGCTGCGGTAACTCTGCAGGGTTTCCAGCGACAGCTCGGCGTCCAGCAGCGTGGCCGCGCCGGGCTCCGCATTCGCCAGGATCTCGCCCTGAGGGCTGATGATCAGGCTGTCTCCGCTGTAGCTCAGGCCGTTGGGATCTTCGCCCACCCGGTTGCAGCCCGCCACGTACACCTGGTTTTCAATCGCCCGCGCCGCCAGCAGCGTTTGCCAATGGTTGCTGCGCGGCGCCGGCCAGTTGGCGACGTACAGCGCCAGATCGTAATCCTGCTGATAGCGCGCCCAGACCGGGAAACGCAGGTCGTAGC
Organism: Serratia sp. 2880STDY5682894; assembly: GCF_001537385.1. Taxonomy (NCBI): domain Bacteria; kingdom Pseudomonadati; phylum Pseudomonadota; class Gammaproteobacteria; order Enterobacterales; family Yersiniaceae; genus Serratia; species Serratia sp. 2880STDY5682894. Next base: position 15,184 of record NZ_FCJA01000016.1, read on the forward strand.
AGATCTGCGGCAGGATGCGCCAGCCGCGCCATTCGAAGATTTCACGCCGGTTGCCGGCTTGGTAGTGCAGATGTTCGCCGGCCATGCGGAACAGGTGGCGTTTGTCATAGGCGTGCACCTGGCCGCCCGGCTCAACCAGCAGGAAGCGGTTGACCGCACCCTCGTCAGTTTTCAGCGCCACGCTGCCGCCGATTAACGCGTGGCTTTTCACCGCCCAACCGTGCAGCCAGTCGATCACCTGCTGTTCGGGCAGGGCGCTCTCGCCGGCATCCATGGCGAAACCGGTGGTGAACATCTCCGGCAAGACGATGAGATCTCGGCCAACGATCGGCGCCAGCAACGCATCGAAAGCCGCCAGGTTGGCGGGGCCGTCGCGCCAGACCAGCGGTTGCTGCAACAGGGTAATTTTTAAAGTCGACATAACCGCTCCGCAGCTGCATCCAGCGTGGCGTCCTGTTTAGCGAAGCACAGCCGGATCAATTTATGGGGGAAAGGATCGGCACAGAAGACCGACAGCGGAATGGCCGCCACGCCCACGTGCTCGGTTAACCAATGGCAGAATGCCACATCGTCCAGATCGGAGATGGCGCTGTAGTCCGCCAGCAAGAAGTATGTACCTGCACAGGGTAAAATTTCCAGTCGGCTGCTCGTCAGCGCCTGCACAAAGCGGTCGCGTTTGGCGCGATAGAACGCCGGCAGCTGTCGCCAGTGCTCCGGCTCGGCGCGCAGGCTATCCGCCAGCGCCAGCTGGGCCGGGGTATTGACCGAAAAGGTCAGGTATTGATGCACTTTGCGCACCTCGGCGCTCAGCGCGGCGGATGCCACGCAATAGCCCACTTTCCAGCCGGTCATGTGGAAGGTTTTGCCGAAAGAGGACACCGCGATCGCGCGTTGGCGCAGCTGCGGGTGGGCCAGCACGCTGGCGTGCCCGCCTTTGGCGAAGCAGATGTGTTCGTAAACCTCGTCGCTGAGCACGTAGATTTCGCGTTCGGCGATAGCGTGCCACAGCTGCTGCATGTCTTCCGCCTGCCAGGCGGTGGCGGACGGGTTGTGCGGCGTGTTGACGATCACCAGGCGGGTGCGTGGCGACAGCGCGGCGGCGAACCCTGGCCAATCCACGGCAAACGCGGGCGGCTGCAGGGCGATGCGTTTGAGTATGCCGCCGGCCAACGTGACCGCCGGCGCATAGCTGTCATAGCTGGGATCGAAGCAGACCACTTCGTCGCCGGGGCGCACCAGCGCACTGATGGCGGCGAACAGCGCTTCGGTGGCGCCGGCGGTGACGGTCACTTCGGCGGTGGCGTCCGGTTGCCAGCCATACAGCTCGGCGGTTTTGTCGGCGATGGCTTCGCGCAGCGGCGCCACGCCGGTCATTGGCGCATACTGGTTGGCGCCCTGGGCGACGTGCCAGGCCAGACGTTCTTTCAGGTAGTCCGGGCCGTCGAAATCGGGGAAGCCCTGCGACAGGTTGATCGCCTGGTGCTGCTGCGCCAGCGCGCTCATCTGGGTAAAGATGGTGGTACCCAGTGAGGGCAGTTTACTTTTGGGAACCAATGCGGAAGTGCTCATAGCAGGTGAATACTCCAGGCGCTTATATTGCCGTCAATATAACACGATGCTAGTATTTGGCAATCAAGACGCTTAGATGGCTAAATGCGAAAAAGTGCTTAGCCCGCCACGCGGCACGCCTCATCTGCCGGCCGCCTTACTGAACGGGAAACGATAATAATGACGGAGAATCCGCAACTTACCGCATTGCTGGCGGCCTGCCACTGGATTGGCGACAAAGGCTGGTGCCCGGCGACCGGCGGCAACATGTCGCTGCGCCTGGATGAACGTCAGTGCCTGGTCACCGAGTCCGGTAAAGACAAGGGCAGCCTCAGCGCCACCGATTTTCTGCGGGTGGATATCGCCGACAATCATGTGCCGAGCGGCCGCACGCCATCGGCGGAGACTGGGCTGCATACGCTGCTCTACCGCCTGTCCGCGCACATCGGCGCGGTGCTGCATACCCATTCCGTCAACGCTACCGTCCTGTCACGGGTGGAGCGCGGCGATGCGCTGGTGCTGCAAGGGTACGAAATGCAGAAGTCGCTGGCGGGCCAGCGCAGCCACCTGGACAGCGTGGCGATCCCCATTTTCGACAACGATCAGGATATCCCTCGGCTGGTGGCGCGCGTGGCGGCCTATGCCGAGGCCACGCCGCTGCAATACGGCTTTCTGGTACGCGGCCACGGCCTGTATTGCTGGGGGAGCCAGGTGGCGGAAGCCCGCCGCCATCTCGAAGGGCTGGAATTCCTGTTCCAGTGTGAACTGCAACGCCGCTTACTGGAGGCGAAATGATCCGCGCTATCGTGACCGATATTGAAGGTACCACCAGCGATATTCGCTTTGTGCATCAGGTACTGTTTCCTTACGCCCGCGAACGGCTGGCGGATTTTGTGCGCCGCCATGCCGCTGAGAGCGAAGTCGCCGCGCCGCTGGCGGCGCTGCGCGCTGAAATTGACCAGCCGCAGGCAGATCTCGACACGCTGATCGCCGCGCTGTACCGCTTTATGGATGAAGACCGTAAATCTACCGCGCTCAAGGCGTTGCAGGGCATCATCTGGCGCAGCGGTTACCGCGAAGGGGACTTCCGCGGGCATCTTTATCCGGAGGTCGCCGGGCAGTTGGCCGCCTGGCAGCGGCTGGGGGTGAAGCTTTACGTCTATTCTTCCGGTTCGGTGGAAGCGCAGAAACTGCTGTTCGGCCACAGCGATGCGGGCGATCTGCAGCCGCTGTTCAGCGGCTATTTCGATACGCACGTCGGCGCCAAGCGTGAAACCGCGTCGTACCGCAACATCGCGCAGGCTATCGGCATCGCGCCCGACGAGCTGCTGTTTTTGTCCGACATCCGCCAGGAGCTGGATGCGGCGCAGGCCGCCGGCTGGCATACCTGCCAGCTGATCCGCGATGAGGCGGACGAGCAGAGCCGGCATCCGCAGGTTAACCGTTTTGATCGTATCGATTTAGGGGAGTTCGTCTCATGAGTGGATTGACCATTTTCAGCGATAAAGCGCCGCAGCAGCCGCTGTGGCAGAGCCGCGACGCGCAGGAGATCCAGCGCCAGTTGGCGCAGATCGGCGTGCGCTTTGAGCGCTGGCAAGCGGATCGCGAGCTGGGCGATAACCCGCAGCCGGAGGCGGTGATCGCCGCCTACCAGCATGAGATAGACCGGCTGGTGGCGGAAAAGGGTTACCAGAGCTGGGATGTGATCAGCATGCGGCCGGACCATGAGCAGCGTCAGGCGCTGCGTGAAAAATTCCTGTCCGAACATACGCACGGCGAAGATGAAGTACGCTTTTTCGTCGAAGGAGCAGGGCTGTTTTGCCTGCATCTGGACGGCAAGATCTTCCAGATCCTGTGCGAAAAGAACGATCTGATCTCGGTGCCGGCCAACACCCGGCACTGGTTCGATATGGGATCGGCCCCGCATTTCACCGCGATCCGGGTGTTCGACAACCCGGAAGGCTGGGTGGCGCATTTCACCGGCGACACGATCGCCGATGACTATCCACGTCTGGACTGATCGTCAACCCGCGGGCGTTAACCCAACGTCCGTCGGAAGATCCCCGCTTCAACCTGCTGCGGCGTAATCACGCCGCTGTCGAATACCCATCCGCTGATGAGCTTCGCCGGCGTGACGTCGAACGCCGGATTGTAGACCGGTGCCTCGTTCGGCGCCCACTGACAGGCGCCGAAGCTGCCTGAAACGCCGGTGACTTCGGCCGCCGCGCGCTGCTCGATCGGAATGGCGGCGCCGTCCGGGCAGTGCGGATCGTGGGTGGTATGCGGGGCAGCCACGTAGAATGGAATGCCATGGTAGTGCGCCAGCACCGCCAGGCTGTAAGTGCCAATCTTGTTGGCGACGTCGCCGTTGGCGGCGATGCGATCCGCGCCGACCCACACCGCATCGACCTGGCCCTGCGCCATCAGGCTGGCGGCCATCGAATCGCAGATCAGGCGATAGGGAATGCCCAGCTCGCCCAGTTCCCAGGCGGTCAGGCGGCCGCCCTGCAGCAGCGGCCGGGTTTCATCGACCCACACCTGTTGCACCTTGCCTTGCCGGTGAGCGTGCAGCAGCACGCCGATAGCGGTGCCGACGCCGGCGGTGGCCAACCCGCCGGTATTGCAGTGGGTCAGCAGGCGGCTGCCGGGCTTGACCAGCCCAGCGCCGTGATCGGCAATGCGATCGCACAATCGGCGATCTTCTTCCACCAACCGCAGCGCTTCGTTCACCATTGCCGGCACCCAATCAGGCTCCGCCAGCGCCAGCTTCATGCGATCCAGATTATTCATCAGGTTGACCGCCGTCGGGCGCGCGGCGCGCAGCGTGTGCAGCGCCTGCTCCAGCTCGGCACGCGGCAGACCGCGTTCCGCGAGCAGCGCCAACAGCAGGCTGGCAGACAGCCCGATCAGCGGCGCGCCGCGCACCCGCAGGCTGTGAATGTGCCCGACCAATTCCTCCACGCTGTCGCAGGCGCGCCACCGCTTTTCCTGCGGCAGGGCTTGCTGATCGAGGATCCAAAGGCGGTTGTCCTGCAGGGTCAAACTGGTGGTGTTAAGCGCTTGCATCGGCGGTTAATTCCTTGTTGCGTGGTTATTGCATCTGAAACGCTATTCTGCCAACATGACTTCCAGATGTATAGACGTCCAAATGCTTTTACGTCTAAATAAACAGAATCGCTGGGATCGGTGAGAGAGAACAGAGGGGTTGGGGAATGTCGCTTTATCGTACGTTTACGGCTACCGACGCCGTTGAATACGCCCGCCAATACGGTCGGGTGTCTGAACCGCAGGCACTGGTCAGCGCCGACGAGATCGGTGACGGCAACCTGAACCTGGTGTTCAAGATCCGCGATCGCGAAGGGGTGAGCCGGGTGATCGTCAAGCAGGCGCTGCCCTACGTGCGTTGCGTGGGCGAATCCTGGCCGTTGACGCTGGATCGGGCGCGCATCGAAGCGGAAACGCTGCTGGTCCACGGCGGCTTCTGCCCGCGACATACGGTAAAAGTCTTGCATCACGATCCCGAATTGGCGGTGATGGTGCAGGAAGACCTTTCCGACCATCGCATCTGGCGCAGCGAGCTGGTGCAGGGCAACTATCACCCGCTGGCGGCCGGGCAACTGGCGGAATACCTGGCGCAGACGCTGTTCCACACCTCCGATTTTTATCAGTCGGCGCAGCAGAAGAAGGCGGAAGTCAGCCGTTTCACCAACCCCGAGCTGTGCCAGATCACCGAAGATCTGTTCTTTACCGATCCTTATATCGATCATGAGCGCAATCGCTTCGAGGCGGCGCTGTTGCCGCAGGTGCAGGCGCTGCGTGAGGATACGCCGCTGAAGCTGGCCGTCGCCGGCCTGAAACATCGCTTTCTCAGCAAGGCGGAGGCGCTGCTGCACGGGGATATTCACAGCGGTTCGATCTTCGTGGCGGAAGGACGGTTGAAAGCGATCGACGCCGAATTCGGTTTCTACGGCCCGATCGGTTTCGATATCGGTACCGCATTGGGCAATCTGCTGCTCAACTATTGCGGGCTGCCAGGGCTGTTCGGGCCGCGCGAAGCCGCCGCCGGGCGCGAGCAGCGCTTGCAGGATGTGCGCGAGCTGTGGCTGATCTTTGCCGATCGCTTCCTGGCGCTGTGCCATCAGCAAAGCCGGGATGCGGCGCTGGCGACGCCGGGTTACGCCGAGCAGTTCCTGCAACAGGTCTGGGCCGATGCGGTCGGGTACTGCGGTACCGAACTGATTCGGCGCACCATCGGCCTGGCGCACGTCGCCGATCTGGACAGCATCGCCGACGCCGACATGCGCCTCGACTGCCAGCGGCATGCGCTGGGACTGGGGCGAACGCTGATCGTCAATGCGCCGCAGATCGAGCATATTGACGCGCTGTTGGCGCGCATTCGTCAGCAAGGCTGAATAACTCGGCAATGAGGCAAACCCGGCTGCGGCCGGGTTTTTTATTTTTAAGAACTTATTGGTATCAGCAATAGAATAGATAAATTGTTTTTAACTAAAAATGTATTTTTGCTCGTGTCTTATTTGTAAATTTAATTATATTTTCTGACCGTTGGTTACATGTGTTTAATATTGGTGGTTTGGTGCCTGAGGAGGGTATTTTTCTGGGTTTTATTGAGGTGGTGAAAACAAAGCCGGGCGGGCTGTGCTTTTTTTGATCGTTTTATTGTGGAAACAGAAAGAGAAAAAAAGAAATTTTATCGATAAAAACTATCATGTCACCGTTACTTTTTTATGGCGTGGGATAACTCATGCTCTAACGTGAATAAAGTTGTGGGTTGATCATCTCAATATTACCTCCTAGATTGTTCGAGGGTCAGATAAACGCAAATAAATAACGCAAGGTTATTAACTATTAATCACCTTTGGCCTCGTTTTGTCTGATTATTCCTATCGAGATCGGAGTGCCCCATGCAATTAACGCCAAGAGAAATTGAAAAGTTGATGGTCTATACCCTGGCCGACGTCGCATTAAAGCGAAAGTCCAGAGGGATAAAGCTGAATTACCCCGAGGCGGTGGCGATTATTACCACCGCAGCGCTGGAAGGCGCCCGCGAGGGAAAAACGCTGGAAGAAGTCATGAACGACACGCGGCAGGTATTGAGCCGCGATGACGTGATGGACGGCGTGGCGGATCTGATCCCGCACGTGCAGGTCGAAGCGATATTCAGCGACGGCAGCCGCCTGGTGACGGTGCACGATCCGATTCAGTAAGTGCGGTTTGCGTTCCTGATTGCCACGGATAAACCTTATCAGCACAGGTATTTCGATGAAAAAGCATGACCCAGAAAAGCACGTGCCGCCCGGCGGCTATATCCTGTCCGAAACCCCCATTACCTTCAATGAAGATCGCGAAAGCCTTATTTTAACGGTGCGTAACACCGGCGACAGGCCTATTCAGGTCGGTTCGCATTTTCATTTCTTTGAGGCCAACAAAGCCTTGCAATTCGATCGCGCTGCCGCCTTTGGCAAGCGTTTGAATATCACTGCCACGACGGCGATCCGTTTTGAACCCGGTGACGAGATTGAGGTGGCGCTTATTGCCATCGGCGGCAAACAAACGGTCTACGGTTTTAATAATCTGGTGGACGGTTGGGCGGGGGACAGCCCGGTTGCGGCCGGTGAAAGAGTAAAGAAAACGATAGATGTAAAGCGAGCTATTGAGCTGGGTTATAAAAACCTCGATCAGGCGCCGACGAAAACGAGCGAGGAATAACGCATGCCAACTCTCTCCAGGCAAGAATATGCCGGGCTGTTCGGCCCAACCACCGGCGATAAAATTCGTTTGGGCGATACGCAACTGTTTATTGAAATAGAGAAAGACCTGCGCGGCTACGGCGAGGAATCGGTCTACGGCGGCGGCAAGTCGCTGCGTGACGGCATGGGCGCCGACAACCGATTAACCAGCGATAACGTGCTGGATCTGGTGATTACCAACGTAACGATTTTGGACGCCCGGCAAGGGGTGATCAAGGCGGACGTCGGCATCAAAAACGGCCTGATCGCCGGCATCGGCAAAAGCGGCAACCCGGCGATGATGAACGGCGTCACGCCCGGGATGGTGGTGGGCGTCAGCACCGACGCTATCTCGGGCGAGCACCTGATCCTGACCGCCGCCGGCATCGATACGCATATCCACTTCATTTCGCCGCAGCAGGCGGCGCATGCGCTTTCCAACGGCGTGACGACGTTCTTCGGCGGTGGCGTCGGGCCGACCGACGGCTCCAACGGCACCACCGTGACCGCCGGGCCCTGGCATATCCACCGCATGCTGCGCGCCTTCGAGACTATGCCGGTCAACGTGGGGATGCTCGGCAAGGGGCACGCTTCGCACGCTGCGCCGCTGGTCGAACAAATCGCCGCCGGCGTGGCGGGGCTGAAAGTGCATGAGGACTGGGGCGCCACCAACTCCGCGCTGCGCCACGCGTTGCGCGTGGCCGACGACATGGATATTCAGGTGGCGGTGCACACCGACAGCCTGAATGAAGGCGGCTACGTCGAGGACACCATCGACGCCTTTGAAGGGCGCACCATCCACACCTTCCACACCGAAGGCGCCGGCGGCGGGCACTCGCCGGATATCATCAAGGTTGCCGCGCAGATGAACGTGTTGCCGAGCTCCACCAACCCCACGCTGCCGTTCGGCATCAACAGCCAGGCCGAATTGTTCGACATGATCATGGTGTGCCACAACCTCAATCCCAATGTGCCGGCCGACGTGGCGTTCTCCGAAAGCCGGGTGCGGCCGGAAACCATCGCGGCGGAAAACGTGCTGCACGACATGGGCGTGCTGTCGATGTTTTCCAGCGATTCCCAGGCGATGGGGCGGGTCGGCGAAAACTGGTTGCGGGTGATGCAGACGGCACATGCGATGAAAGTCGCGCGCGGCAAGCTGCCGGAAGACGCGGCGGAGCACGACAACTTCCGCGTGTTGCGCTACGTGGCGAAGATCACCATCAACCCGGCGATTGCGCAGGGCATCAGCCACGTGCTGGGTTCGGTCGAGGTCGGCAAGATGGCCGATCTGGTGCTGTGGGAGCCGCGCTTCTTCGGCGCCAAGCCGAAGCTGGTGATCAAGGGCGGGATGATCAACTGGGCGGTGATGGGCGATCCCAACGCGTCGTTGCCGACGCCGCAGCCCACGTTCTACCGCCCGATGTTCGGTGCCATGGGCAAATCGCTGCAGGAAACCTGCGTCACCTTCGTCTCCGGCGCCGCGTTGCACGACGGCATCAAAGAGAGACTGGGGCTGGAGCGGCAGGTGATGGCGGTGCATAACTGCCGGGCGATCTCCAAGCAGGACATGGTGCGCAATGCGGAAACGCCGAACATCGAGGTGGATCCCGAAACCTTCGCGGTCAAGGTCAACGGCGAACACGCCACGGTGAAGCCCATCTCCACCGCCGTGCTTAATCAACGCTACTTCTTCAGCTAGGAACCGCCGCTCATGATCGTGATTGAAAAGATACTCGGCAATATCAAACGGGATGCCGACTGGCGCGAACGCTTGCAACACGCCTCGCTGGACGTGCTGGCGCTTTCGCAGTGGGAGGCGCAGAAAAGCCGCTGCCGCAAGACGACCCGCGACGGCCAGGATCTCGGCATCTCCCTCGATCGTCATCAGGTGCTGGCCGACGGCGACGTGTTGCTTTGGGACGAAGCGAACCGCAGCGCGGTGGTGGTGCAGATGAACCTGCGCGACGTGATGGTCATCCATCTTGAGTCGTTGCTGGCGACCGATATGGCGACGGTGCTGAAGACTGCGTTCGAACTGGGGCATGCGCTGGGCAATCAGCACTGGAAATCGGTCATCAAAGGGAATCGCATCTTTATTCCGCTGACGGTGGCGACCAAGGTGATGGATTCGGTGATGAAAACCCACGGTTTCCACGCGTTGCCTTATTCGTTCGTGAAGGGCGAAAGCATTTTGCCGCATTTGACCCAGCCCGAAGCGCGCTTGCTGTTCGGCGGCGCGGAGGATTCCGCCACCCATGTGCATGTCGACAGCCCCTTCCTCGGCCAGCATGTGATCAAACTGAAATGAACGCCGTCCAGTTGATTCGCATCCTGCAGTTTGCCGACTCGGTGCTGCCGGTGGGGGCGTTCGCCTTTTCCAACGGCGTCGAGTCGGCGATCCAGGCCGGCATCGTGCGCGATGCCGACACGCTGCAGTCGTTCACCCGCACCGCCTTGCAACAGGCGGCGGGCGGCGACGGCCGAGCGGTGACGGCGGCCTGCCGGGCGCTGCAGGCCGGCGATCGCGAGGCGGCGATGGGCCACGACTGGGCACTGTTCAACCGCAAGCTGAACGAAGAGGGCCGCAACATGGTGGTGCGGATGGGAAAAAAGCTGGCGGAAATGGCGGCGGCCATCTGCGACGAACCTCAGGTGGTCTGGTGGCTTGAGCAGATCAAAACCGGCCGCGCCGCCGGCACCTATCCGGTGACGCAGGCGGTGGTGATGACGGCGCTGGGCGCCGGCCCGCGCGAGGTGGCGGTGATGCATCAGTACGGCGTGGCGATGACCATTCTCAGCGCCGCCATGCGCCTGATGCGCGTCACCCATATCGACACCCAACGCATCCTGTTTCAACTCAACCGGGACATCGACGTTTTTTGTGACGAAGCCGAACGCGGCGGCGTTGAACAAATGGCCTCTTACGCGCCGGTGACCGATGTCCTGGCCGCACTGCACGTCGGCGCATTTACCCGACTGTTCAGCAACTGATAATAAGGAACGAGCAGAGTGAAGAAAATTACCCGCATCGGTATCGGCGGCCCGGTAGGCTCGGGCAAGACCGCGATCATTGAAGTCATCACGCCGCGCTTGATCGAGCGGGGCATCAGCCCGCTGATCATCACCAACGACATCGTCACCACCGAAGACGCCAAACAGGTCAAGCGCACGCTCAAGGGGATCCTGGACGAGGAGAAAATTCTGGGCGTGGAAACCGGCGCTTGCCCGCATACCGCCGTGCGGGAGGATCCGAGCATGAATATCGCGGCGGTAGAGGAGATGGAGGCCCGCTTTCCGGAAAGCGACGTGGTGATGATCGAGAGCGGCGGCGATAACCTGACGCTGACCTTCAGCCCGGCGCTGGCGGACTTTTACATCTATGTCATCGACGTCGCCGAAGGGGAAAAGATCCCGCGTAAAAACGGGCCGGGCCTGGTGCAGGCCGACATCCTGGTGATCAACAAAATCGATCTGGCCCCCTATGTCGGCGCCAGCCTGGCGGTGATGGAACACGACACCCGCGTGGTGCGCGGCGAGCGGCCTTATATTCTCACCAACTGCAAAACCGGCGAAGGCATCGACGAGCTGGTGGACATGATCATGCGTGATTTCCTGTTCACCCATGCGCCGTCGGCGGCGGTATGACGGCGGTCAGTGAAGCCGCGAGGCGCGTCGCGCAGCTTGGCGCCGATGCGCCGGAGCTGGCCGATTATCAGGATGAGCCGCCGCAAATGGCCAGCGGCGGCGTGGGCAAAACCGGCTATCTGCGGCTGGGGTTTGCGCTAAGCGGGCATCGCAGCGTGCTGCGGCAGATGGAGCGGCGCGTACCGTTTCTGGTGCAGCGGGCGCTGTATTGGGATGAAGCGCTGCCGCAGATGCCGTGCGTGTTCGTCATCTCCACCTCGGGATGCATCTTGCAGGGCGATCGCCTGACGCTCGAGGTGCAGGTCGCTCCCCAGGCCTGCGGGCATGTCACCACCCAGTCGGCGACCAAGATCCACGCCATGGAAAATAATTACGCGGCGCAGATGCAGACGCTGACGCTCGAAGAGGGCAGCTATCTGGAGATGATGCCCGATCCGGTGATCCCCCACTGCGGTTCGCGCTTCATTACCGATACCCGCATTACGCTACACCCGACGGCGACGCTGCTCTACGGCGAGATCCTGATGTCGGGGCGCAAACACCATCAGGCGGATCGCGGGTTCAGATTCGACGTGTACTCCTCGCGCATCAGCGCCTGCCGCCCCGAGGGCAAGACGCTGTTTGTCGAACGCTATGTGCTGGAGCCGCATAAACACCCGCTGAACGGGGTCGGCGTGATGGGGCCGTTCGACGTGTTCGGCAATGTGATCCTGCTGACGCCGCCCGAGCACCATCAGCGGATCCTCGATCGCATCGCGCCCCATTATGACGAGGTTGAGGGGATCGCCAGCGGCGTCAGCCGGTTGCCCAACGAGTGCGGGCTGATCTTTAAGGCCCTGGGCAAAGAGGCGCGCCAGGTGAAGGCGGCCATTCGCGTTTTCTGGCGCGTCGCCCGGGAAGAGATCCTGGGCGTGACGCTGCCGGAGCCCTTTATCTGGCGCTAATCTGCAGCGGGAAGCGGTCATGACGACAAGGTGGAGTTGGGGCGGTCTGTGTGCCCACAGCCGGATAGCGGTGGCGACGGATGCGGTGCTGCGCGGCTGTTCGCAGGTGATGTTTCAAAATAACCCGTTGACCGGATTACTGTTTTTTATCGCCATTTTCGTGGGCGCCTATGAGGAAGGGTTGCCGCAGGTGGCCTTCGGCTGTCTGCTGGGCACTGCGTCGGCGACGCTGAGCGCGGCGTGGCTGGTGGACGATCGCACGGCGTTGCGCTCTGGGCTGTATGGCTACAACGGCTGCCTGGTCGGCGCCGCGCTGCCGACCTTTTTACTGCCCTCGGCCTGGCTGTGGATCGGCGTGATGTTCAGCAGCACGATCTCGGTGATCGTCACCGTTGGCCTCAATCGGCTGTTGCGCACCTGGAAGATCGCGGCGCTGACGGCGCCTTTCGTGCTGACCACCTGGACGGTGCTGTTGGCCAGCTACCCGTTCAGCCATCTGCGGCATGTACGGTTGCCGGCGGCGGCCATCCCGGCCGACGGGGCGGTGTTCTACGCGCATCCCGGCGTCGCAGAGATGCTGAGCGGCGCGCTGCATGGCGTTTCTCAGGTCTTTTTGTGCAGCAGCGTGAGCGGTGGCGTACTGCTGTTGCTCGGGCTGGCGGTGTCGTCGCCGCGGGCGATGCTGCTGGGTTTTTTCGGCGCGTTGCTGGCGGTGGCCACATCGCTGGCGATCGGCGCCGATCCGCAGGCGGTTTTCGCCGGGCTGTACGCCTTCAGCGCAGTGCTGACGGCGGTGGCGCTGGGATCCGTCTTCAACCCGCCCGGCCGGCGAGTGCTGATCTATACGCTGCTCGGCGTGATTTTTACGGTGCTGGTACAGGGCGCGTTCAATACCCTGCTGGCCCCGCTGGGCATGCCGTCGTTGACCATGCCGTTCGTGATCGCGTCCTGGCTGTTTTTGAGCGCCAATCCGGCGGTGATCGCGGCGCGGCGCTAATCCATTGATTTGAACATAACGATAAAACAGGAGTGTGGGTATGGCGGTAGTTTCCGAAGGATTGCATGGCGCGGCCCGGCGACGGGCGGTATCCCTGTTGCTGGGGCTGGTGGCGGTCAACGTCATCGTCTGGCTGCTGGCGCTGGCGGTGTTCAAAGACAATGCCGCGCTGATGGGCACCGCCTTGCTGGCCTACAGTTTTGGTCTGCGCCATGCGGTGGATGCCGATCACATCGCCGCGATCGACAACGTGACCCGCAAGCTGATGCAGCAGGGCAAAACGCCGGTGGCGGTCGGTACCTTCTTCTCGCTCGGCCACTCGACCATCGTGGTGCTGGCCTCGGCCGCGATTGCCGCGACGGCGATGATGTTCAGCCGTCAGATGGGCTGGTTTCACGAAACCGGCGGCCTGATCGGCACGCTGGTGTCCTCGTTGTTTTTGCTGACGGTGGCCTTTATCAATCTGCTGGTGCTGATCTCCGTGTGGCGAGCGTTCCGGCAGGTGAAGGCGGGCGAACTGCCTGCGCATCAATCGCTGGATCTGCTGATGAGCGGCGGCGGTGTGCTGGCGCGTTGTTTCCGCCCGCTGTTCAGGCTGGTGAACCAGAGCTGGCACATGTACCTGGTGGGTTTCTTGTTTGGCCTGGGCTTCGACACCGCCACCGAGGTCGGGCTGCTGGGGATTTCGGCCGCCGGTGCGGGCCATGGCATGAATCTGTGGAGCATCATGCTGTTCCCGGCGCTGTTCGCCGCCGGCATGGCGCTGATCGACTCCATCGACAACTTCGTGATGATTGGCGCTTACGGTTGGGCGTTCTCCAAACCGATCCGCAAGTTGTACTACAACATGACCATCACGGCGGCGTCGGTGATCATCGCGGTGTTTATCGGCGGCATCGAAGCGCTCGGGCTTATCGCCGACAAGCTGGCGCTGTCCGGCCCGCTGTGGGACGCCGTCGCACGGCTCAACGATCATCTGGGGGAGATGGGCTATTGGGTGATCGCCGTGTTCATCTTCTGCTGGTTGGTGTCGGTGGTGAATTACCGCCTGCGCGGCTACGACAAACTGACGGTCAGCGGTTGAAAAGACGGGTGCTCGTGGATCCTGCCTGACACCATCGGCCAACGGGCGGGGCGAACCCCGCCGTTGGGTTGCCTTACCGTTCGGATTCGTAAGCCAAAGTGGCCGCAACCTCCGAGTCTCCCAGCCTGATGCGCAGTTCGCACAGCGAACCGCGGGTTAGCCAGATGAACGCGATCAGCGTCATACAGACGATCACCCGTTTAAGTACGACCCGTTTTTGCTGCATTTTTGACCTCCCTATCCTTGCCTTGCGGCGGGTAAGAGGCTAACCTGATGTTGCTTGGCATCAGAGTGGCCTCGGGTTGATAATATCGACTCGGGGCCTTTCTCTTTCTCTCCTTTGCCAAGGCACCGGACAGAAAGATCCAGAGCACCCGCCGCGCAGTCTACTCGAACTTCCTTCCCGTGAAATCCGCCGTTGCGCCAACCTGCGGCGCGGTGCGCAGTTCGTGATGCAAGAAAAGAAAAAGGGGCGATGATGATCGCCCCTTGGATGCGTGAAGCTTGAATTGGCGTTAAGCCGCTTCGGTCTGCTGTTGGCGCTTAGACTGCGCCGCCGGCTTTTCCGGCTTGGCGGCCGCCAGCGCATCCGGCGCAAAGTCGTCCACGTTGATGGAGCGCAGACGGCTCTCTTCGGCTTTCACCAGAATTTTCGCTTCGTCGGCGCTGATCTTGCCTTCTTCCAGCGCGCGTTCCGCCAAACGATCCAGACGGGTGAACGGCAGGTTTTTGCCGACTGCCTTGCACAGACGTTCGTGAATCGGCTCGGCGGCCATCACGTCGGCCAGCGCCGCTTCCAGCAGGCCGATTGGGTTATGTTCGCTCGGCGTCAGGTACTGGCCGCGCCCCAGACGGCTGCGGGTGGCGGAAGGTACCTGCAGGATCTTGGCCAACTGGTGATCCAGACGATCAGACGGTGCGGTATGCACACGGCCGAGCGGGAAGACCACGAAGCGCATCGCGCCGGCGATAAAGCGGTTCGGGAAGTTACGCAGCAGGTCATCCAGCGCCTGTTCGGCTTTATGCAGGCTGTCTTGCACGCCCCAATGCACCAGCGGCAGATCTTCTTTCTGACGGCCTTCGTCGTCAAAGCGTTTCAGCACGGCGGAAGCCAAATACATCTGGCTGAGGATGTCCCCCAGGCGAGCGGAGATGCGCTCGCGGCGCTTCAGGCTACCGCCCAGCACGCCCATGGAAACGTCCGACAGCAACGCCAGGTTGGCGCTCAGGCGGTTCAATTGCTGATAGTAACGACGGGTCGCGTCCTTGGTCGGCGTGGCGCTGGTGCGGCCGTTGGTCAGGCCCAGCCAGAAGCTGCGTACCTTGTTGCTGCCGACGTGGCCCAGATGGCCGAACAGCGATTTATCGAAGGCGTTCAGATCGTTGCTCTGCGCCGCCGCCATTTCATCCAGCACATAAGGATGGCAGCGGATCGCGCCTTGACCGAAGATCATCATGGTGCGGGTCAGGATGTTCGCGCCTTCCACCGTGATGGCGATCGGTGCGCCCTGATAGGCGCGAGCCAGGAAGTTGGATTCACCGAGCATGATGCCTTTACCGCCGGCGATGTCCATGGCGTCAACGATCGACTGCTGGCCGCGGTGCGTACAGTGGTATTTGACGATGGCAGACAGCACGGCCGGCTTCTCGCCCTGCACCAGCGCATAGGTGATCAGCGAAGCGGCGGCGTCCATCACATAGGTGTTGCCGGCGATGCGCGCCAACGGCTCTTCGATCCCTTCCATCTTGCCGATGGAGATCTTGAACTGACGGCGAATGTGCGCGTAGGCACCGGTCGCCAGGGCGATGGATTTCAGGCTGCCGGTAGAGTTGGACGGCAGGGTGATGCCGCGACCGACCGACAGACACTCAACCAGCATGCGCCAGCCCTGGCCGGCCATTTTCGGGCCGCCGATGATGTAATCGATCGGGACGAACACGTCGGTGCCGCGGGTCGGGCCGTTTTGGAACGGCACGTTCAGCGGGAAGTGGCGGTTGCCGATTTCCACGCCCGGCGTGCTGGTCGGGATCAGCGCACAGGTGATGCCCGGGGATTCGTTGTCGCTCAGCAGGCGGTTCGGGTCATGCAATTTGAACGCCAGGCCCAGTACGGTGGCGACCGGCGCCAGCGTGATGTAGCGCTTGTTCCAGGTCAGGCGCATGCCCAGCACCTGTTTGCCCTGCCAGTCGCCCATGCACACGGTGCCGACGTCCGGAATGGCGCCGGCATCGGAGCCCGCTTCCGGGCTGGTCAGCGCGAAGCAAGGGATCTCGTCGCCGCGCGCCAGGCCCGGCAGATAGTGGTTTTTCTGTTCTTCGGTGCCGTAGTGCTGCAGCAGTTCGCCCGGGCCGAGGGAGTTCGGCACGCCGACGGTGATCGCCAGGATGCCGGAAACGCCGGCCAGTTTTTGCAGCACCATCGCCTGAGCATAAGGAGAGAATTCCAGACCGCCGTACTCTTTCTTGATGATCATCGCGAAGAAACGGTGTTCTTTCAGGTACGCCCAGAGTTCAGGCGGCAGATCGGCCAGTTCGTGGGTGATCTGGAAGTCGTTGGCCATGCGGCAGGCTTCTTCCACCGGGCCGTCGATAAACGCCTGCTCTTCTTCCGTCAGGCGCGGTTTCGGGTAGCTGTGCAGCTTGTTCCAGTCCGGCGCGCCGCGGAACAGATCGCCTTCCCACCAGGTGGTGCCGGCGTCGATCGCCTCCTTCTCGGTGGTGGACATCGGCGGCATCACCTTGCGGAAGGCGCGCAACGCCGGTGCGGAGAGCAGGGAACGGCGCAGGGAGGAAAGGTTCAGCGGCAGCAGCACGATCGCCAGCGGCAGCAACAGCCAGAAGCTCCACAGGCCAATCGCGCCCATGGCGGCGGTGTACGCCACCAGGATCAGGCTGCTGAGGGTAAGGTTCACTCGGTGGTAGAACACCACGCCGAGGAGAGCCAGTAAAACGACAATACTAAGAACCATCATAAGAAGCTCCGAAGTAGTAAGAGGTCTGACCTGTTGTGTGTATGTAATAGGTTTTAGTACAAGGCAGAATTTTTATCAATGCGTTTACAGTTTAATTACAACTCAGGTCACAAACTGACAGCACCAATCATCAAAAACCTCTCCGCTTCCTTAACCGGCACGCTGTTTGGCTGAGAATGCTTCTCGCTGTTTCCGCGATCCGGTACACTGCGGAGCGGAAGATTTGACGATAACAAGAGGTTCCTCATGTACCACGACCTTATTCGCAGTGAACTGAACGAAGCGGCTGATACCCTGGCGAAATTTATCAATGACGACGCCAACATCGACGCCATCCAACGTGCGGCGGTGCTGCTGGCGGATTCCTTCAAAGCCGGCGGTAAAGTGATTTCCTGCGGCAACGGCGGTTCCCATTGCGACGCGATGCACTTCGCCGAAGAGCTGACCGGCCGCTACCGTGAAAACCGCCCGGGCTACCCGGCGATTGCCATCTCGGACGTGAGCCACCTGTCCTGCGTCAGCAACGACTTCGGCTATGAGTACGTCTTCTCTCGCTATGTGGAAGCGGTAGGCCGCGAAGGCGACGTGCTGCTGGGCATTTCCACCTCCGGCAACTCCGGCAACATCATCAAGGCCATCGACGCGGCGCGCGCCAAGGGGATGAAAGTGATCACCCTGACCGGCAAGGACGGCGGCAAGATGGCGGGTTCCGCCGATGTGGAAATTCGCGTGCCGCACTTCGGCTACGCCGACCGCATTCAGGAAATCCACATCAAAGCGATTCACATCTTGATTCAGCTGATCGAAAAAGAGATGGTTAAGGCTTGATAGCCTGCGGGGAGCTGCGGCTCCCCAAGAATAAGACTGCGGGCGCCGCATGCTGCGCCCGCACGGCCTGTGTCAGTGTGGTTAAGGAGTGCTGGCGATGTGTGAACTGCTCGGGATGAGCGCAAACGTACCGACCGATATCTGCTTCAGCTTTACCGGCCTGGTACAGCGCGGCGGCCGCACCGGGCCGCATAAGGATGGCTGGGGCATTACCTTCTATGAAGGGAACGGCTGCCGCACATTCAAGGATCCGCAGCCGAGCTTCAACTCGCCGATCGCCCGCCTGGTGCAGGACTACCCGATCAAGTCCTGTGCGGTGGTGTCCCATATTCGCCAGGCCAACCGCGGCGAAGTGGCGCTGGAAAACACCCACCCGTTCACCCGCGAACTGTGGGGCCGCAACTGGACCTACGCGCACAACGGCCAGTTGAAAGGCTACCGTCAGCTGGATACCGGCACGTTTCGCCCGGTCGGCCAGACCGACAGCGAATACGCGTTCTGCTGGCTGCTGCATCAGCTGGCGCTGAAATACCCGCGCACCCCGAGCCAGTGGCCGGCGGTTTTCCGCTACATCGGCCTGTTGGCGAGCCAGCTGCGCAAGAAAGGGGTATTCAACATGCTGTTGTCGGACGGGCGCTTCGTGATGGCCTATTGCTCCACCAACCTGTATTGGATCACGCGCCGCGCGCCGTTCGGCAAGGCGACGCTGCTCGATCAGGATGTGGAAATCGATTTTCAGCAGCAGACCACACCGAACGATGTGGTCACGGTGATCGCCACCCAACCGCTGACCGCCAACGAAACCTGGCACAAGATTGAGCCAGGCGAGTTCGCGTTATTTCACTTCGGTGAGCGGCTTGTTCTGAGCGAAGGGGTTGGTGTTGGGCGTCGGGCTGGCTGACGCGTACTGCGTCATCTGGCCGCTGCTCATCAACGGTTGACCCAGCACGTACTGGCCGTTGTCCACGGTCATCATCGGCGGCTGGTGGTTCTTCGCGAAGTAATCGTAGCCCGGCTTCAGCTGGCGCCAGAAGGCGATATAGCTGGATGACGCATGGCGCTTGAGGTTTTGCTCGGTCATGCGGAACGGGTAGATGCTGATGTCGACGCGGCTTTGGCCATAGGCGAAGGCGGCTTCGACATAGCGATAGATCTCATCCATATAGGTGTTGGTCATCGCGTAACAGCCGATCGATTTACATTCACCGTGGATCATCAGATAAGCACCGGAATAGCCCTGCGATTTATCGTAATCATTAGGGAAACCGATATTGATCGCCCGATAATACTTGCTGTCGGGTTTCAGATGGCGCGCGTCAACGCTATAAAAGCCTTCCGGACTTTTAAAGTCGCCTTCACGACGCTTAGGACCCAGCCCGCCGGAGAAATTACAGATCGGGAACGTGTTGACCAGGCGGAATTCATTGCCCATTTTGGCATACAATTCCAGCTTGCGTTCCTCTTTGAAGATCTGAATATAGACCGGCGAACCCAATAATTGCTGTTTAACTACCGGCGTTTCCGGTACCTGCTCGCTGGCGCTGCAGGCCGTGATCATCGGCATAGAAACAAGCATCGCAAACAACAGCGCGATTTTGCTCATTATTATTCCTGCTTATATTTATCTGCCGGCGCAATGACGTTGGTCGGCATGCCACTGATTATTGTTTTTACTGCTGCAAAACACCGCCAGATTACCAGCGCGTTTATTTTTAGCAATACGTGATATGTATAAAAAAACGACAAAGCTCGATAAAAGTGAAATGACCGGCAGATTTTAACGATAAGTAGTGAAAAACAGGCGAAATTTAATTGTGTTTGCTTGACCCAAGTCACGACGGAACGCAGAACAATGTTGCGAACAATGTTAATATTCCCTCTTCAATTTAACGCGCTGTGGCGATTGAAGCGGCAGGGGTTATGGCATATAACCCGGCCGTTTTGATGGTTATTTGGCTACAGGCCGTTAACACATCGACTGTCGAGCAAACAACGGAAAGGGGGAATCAAGGGAATGCGCGTTACCCCGATTTTTCACTGCGAGAAAGTTCATGTTGGGCGTGCCGCCATGCGCACTGCCCGGCAATCCTGGCATCGTCAGCACCCGCCTCTGGGGCCGGGCAGACGTGTAAACCAAACTACATCGTATAAATCCTATGATTAAGATCAGAAAAGGGTTAGATCTGCCAATAGCCGGGGCTCCGGTTCAGGCGATCCAAGACGGCCCGAACATTCAGCATGTCGCCCTGCTTGGGGAAGAGTATGTCGGAATGCGTCCCTCCATGCTGGTGCAGGAAGGCGATACCGTTAAGAAAGGCCAGGCGTTGTTCGAAGATAAGAAAAACCCCGGGGTTTTCTTCACGGCTCCCGCCAGCGGCCGCATCGCCGCGATTAACCGCGGCGAACGGCGCGTATTGCAATCGGTGGTGATTGCGCTGGAAAACGGCGGTGACGATCAGCTCGAGTTTGCGCATTACCCGCTGGGCGAGCTGGCCCAGCTACCGCGCGAACAGGTCGAGAGTGAACTGATCGCCAGCGGCCTGTGGACCGCGCTGCGCACCCGTCCGTTCAGCAAAACGCCGAGCCCCGGCAGCGAAGCGCGCGCTATTTTCGTCACCGCGATGGATACCCAGCCGCTGGCCGCCGATCCGCAGGTGATC
The DNA here is from genome assembly GCF_001537385.1 of Serratia sp. 2880STDY5682894. Lineage (NCBI taxonomy): Bacteria > Pseudomonadati > Pseudomonadota > Gammaproteobacteria > Enterobacterales > Yersiniaceae > Serratia > Serratia sp. 2880STDY5682894. Next base: position 35,609 of record NZ_FCJA01000016.1, read on the forward strand.
ATCGCCGAACAGCAGGCGGCGTTCAACGCCGGGCTGCTGGTGTTGGCGCGCCTGACGACGGGCAAGGTACACGTATGCCACGCCGCCGGTGCCTCCGTTGGCCAGCAGAGCAGCCCGCAGATCGCCTACAGCGAATTTGCCGGCCCGCACCCCGCCGGGCTGGTGGGTACGCACATTCACTTCCTGGAACCGGTCAGCCTGAAGAAAACCGTTTGGCACATCGGCTACCAGGACGTCATCGCCATCGGCACGCTGTTCACCACCGGTAAGCTCGATACCCGCCGGGTCGTGGCGCTGGCCGGGCCGCAGGTGGCGCAGCCGGCGCTGCTGCGCACCCGCCTGGGGGCCAGCCTCGAGGAGCTGACCGCCGGCCGCCTGAAAGACGGCGAGAACCGGGTGATCTCCGGTTCGGTGCTGAACGGCATGCACGCCGCAGGCCCGAACGCCTGGCTCGGCCGTTTCCACTCGCAGGTGTCGGTGCTGGAAGAAGGGCGCGACAAAGAGCTGTTCGGTTGGATCGTGCCTTCGCCGAACAAGTTCTCCATTACCCGCACCACGCTGGGCCACTTCCTGAAGAACAAACTGTTCGCCTTCTCGACTACCACTAACGGCGGCGAGCGCGCCATGGTGCCGATCGGCAACTACGAGCGGGTGATGCCGCTGGATATTCTGCCGACGCTGCTGCTGCGCGATCTGCTGGCGGGCGACAGCGACAGCGCGCAGGCGCTGGGCTGCCTGGAGCTGGACGAGGAAGATCTGGCGCTGTGCACCTTCGTTTGCCCCGGCAAGTATGAGTACGCGCCGGTGCTGCGCGAGGTGCTGACCAAGATTGAGCAGGAAGGATAACCGATGGGCCTGAAGAATTATTTTGAGAAGATAGAGCACCACTTCACGCCGGGCGGCAAACTGGAAAAGTGGTACCCGCTGTATGAAGCGACCACCACGGTGTTTTATACCCCCGGCACGGTGACGCGCGGCGCTTCGCACGTGCGCGACGCCATCGATTTGAAACGTATGATGATCCTGGTGTGGCTGGCGGTATTCCCGGCGATGTTCTGGGGCATGTACAACGTCGGCCAGCAGGCAATCCCGGCGCTGCACCATCTGTACAGCGGCGACGAGCTGCAACAGGTGCTGGCGGGCGACTGGCATTATCGCCTGGCGCAGTGGCTCGGCGCCTCGCTGGCGGCCGACGCCGGCTGGGTCAGCAAGATGGTGCTGGGCGCCTGTTACTTCCTGCCGATCTACGCCGTGGTGTTTGTCGTCGGCGGCTTCTGGGAAGTGCTGTTTGCCATTATCCGCAAGCATGAGGTCAACGAAGGCTTCTTCGTCACCTCTATCCTGTTCGCGCTGATCGTGCCGCCGACCCTGCCGCTGTGGCAGGCCGCGCTGGGCATCACCTTCGGCGTGGTGGTGGCCAAAGAGATCTTCGGCGGCACCGGGCGCAACTTCCTCAACCCGGCGTTGGCCGGCCGCGCCTTCCTGTTCTTCGCCTATCCGGCGCAGATCTCCGGCGATCTGGTGTGGACCTCTGCGGACGGTTTCTCCGGCGCGACGCCGCTGGCGCAGTGGAGCGCTGGCGGGGCGCACAGCCTGAGCAACGTGGCCACCGGCCAGTCCATCAGCTGGATGGACGCCTTCCTCGGCAACATTCCCGGCTCCATCGGTGAAGTCTCCACGCTGATGATCCTGATCGGCGGGGCGATTATCCTGTTCGGCCGCGTGGCCTCCTGGCGCATCGTCGCCGGCGTAATGCTCGGCATGGTGGCTTCCGCCCTGTTGTTCAACGCCATCGGTTCCGATACCAACCCGATGTTCGCCATGCCGTGGTACTGGCATCTGGTGCTGGGCGGTTTCGCCTTCGGCATGATCTTTATGGCGACCGACCCGGTTTCCGCCTCCTTCACCAACAAGGGGAAATGGTGGTACGGCATTCTGATCGGCGTGATGTGCGTGCTGATCCGGGTGGTCAACCCCGCCTATCCGGAAGGCATGATGCTGGCGATCCTGTTCGCCAACCTGTTCGCACCGCTGTTCGATTATCTGGTGGTGCAGGCCAACATCAAGCGGAGAAAAGCCCGTGGCGAATGAAGCGAAAAACGACGGCATCGGTAAAACGCTGCTGGTAGTGCTGCTGCTGTGTTTAGTGTGTTCTGTGGTGGTGGCGGGCTCCGCCGTCGGCCTGAAGTCCAAACAGCAGGAGCAAAAGCTGCTCGATAAGCAGCGCAATATTCTCGACGTAGCCGGCCTGTTGCAGCCGAAAATGGAGAGCGAGCAGGTCAAGCGCCTGTACAGCGAGCGCATCGAGCCGCGCCTGGTGGATCTGAACAGCGGCGAGTTTGTCGCCGGCAAGGCGGCGGCGTTCGATCTGGGCGCCGCGCTGCGCGACGACGCCAAAAGCGTGGCGCTGGCGGCGGGCGACGATCCGGCCGGCATCAAGCGCCGCAGCAATCAGGCGGAAATCTACCTGGTGCGCGATGAAAGCGGCCAGGTGAACAAGATTGTGCTGCCGGTATACGGCACCGGCCTGTGGTCGATGATGTACGCCTTCGTGGCGCTGGATAACGACGGCAACACGGTCAAGGGCATCACCTACTACGACCAGGGGGAAACCCCGGGGCTGGGTGGCGAGGTCGAGAACCCGTCCTGGCGCCAGCAGTGGGTCGGCAAACAGCTGTTCGACGACAACGGCCAGCCGGCGATCCGCGTGGTGAAAGGCGGCGCGCGTCAGGGGGATGTGCACGGGGTGGACGGCCTGTCCGGCGCCACGCTGACCTCCAACGGCGTGCAGCATACGTTTGATTTCTGGTTGGGCGAGCACGGCTTCGGCCCGTTCCTGAAAAAAGTTCGTGAAGGAGCGCTGAAAAATGGCTGATTCCAAAGAGATAAAGCGGGTCCTGCTGGGGCCGCTGTTCGATAATAACCCGATCGCCCTGCAGGTGCTGGGCGTTTGTTCTGCGTTGGCGGTGACCACCAAGCTGGAGACGGCGGTGGTGATGACCATTGCGGTGACGCTGGTCACGGCGTTCTCCAGCTTCTTCATCTCGCTGATCCGTCACCATATTCCCAACAGCGTGCGCATCATCGTGCAGATGGCGATCATCGCCTCGCTGGTGATCGTGGTCGATCAGCTGTTGCGCGCCTACGCGTTCGAGATCTCCAAGCAGCTGTCGGTGTTCGTCGGCCTTATCATCACCAACTGTATCGTGATGGGGCGCGCCGAGGCTTACGCCATGAAGTCGCCGCCGATCGAGAGCTTTATGGACGGCATCGGCAACGGGCTGGGCTACGGGGTGATCCTGGTGCTGGTCGGTTTCCTGCGCGAGCTTATTGGCTCCGGCAAGCTGTTCGGCGTCCCGGTGCTGGAAACGGTGCAGAACGGCGGCTGGTATCAGCCGAACGGCCTGTTCCTGCTGGCGCCGAGCGCGTTCTTCATCATCGGCCTGCTGATCTGGGTGCTGCGCACCCTGAAGCCGGCGCAGATCGAAAAGGAGTAAAGGCCGATGGAACACTATATCAGCCTGTTTGTGCGCGCGGTGTTCGTTGAGAACATGGCGCTGGCGTTCTTCCTCGGGATGTGTACCTTCCTGGCGGTGTCGAAGAAGGTCTCGACCGCCTTTGGCCTGGGCATCGCGGTGACCATCGTGCTCGGCATTTCGGTGCCGGTGAACAACCTGGTCTACAACCTGATCCTGCGCGACGGCGCGCTGGTGGAAGGCGTCGATCTGAGCTTCCTCAACTTCATCACCTTCATCGGCGTGATCGCGGCGCTGGTGCAGATTTTGGAGATGATCCTCGATCGCTTCTTCCCGTCGCTGTATAACGCGCTCGGCATCTTCCTGCCGCTCATCACCGTGAACTGCGCCATCTTCGGCGGCGTGTCCTTCATGGTGCAGCGCGACTACAACTTCGCCGAATCGGTGGTGTACGGCATCGGCTCCGGCACCGGCTGGATGCTGGCGATCGTCGCCATGGCGGGGATCCGCGAAAAACTCAAGTATGCCAACGTGCCGGCGGGACTGCGCGGCTTGGGCATTACCTTTATCACCACCGGACTGATGGCGCTGGGCTTCATGTCCTTCTCCGGTGTTCAGTTGTAAAGGCGGGAAGAATTTATGGAAATTATTTTAGGCGTAGCAATGTTCACCACCATCGTGATGGTGCTGGTATTGCTGATCCTGTTCGCCAAATCGAAGCTGGTGAACACCGGCGACATCGCGGTGGAGATCAACGGCGATTTGGATAAGAGCTTCCATGCGCCGGCGGGCGACAAGCTGCTCAACGTGCTCTCCAGCCAGGGAATTTTCGTCTCCTCGGCTTGCGGCGGCGGCGGTTCCTGCGGCCAGTGCCGGGTGGTGATCAAAGAGGGCGGCGGCGATATCCTGCCGACCGAGCTCTCGCACATCAACAAGCGCGAAGCAAAAGAGGGTTGCCGCCTGGCGTGCCAGGTGAACGTGAAGCAGAACCTGAAGATCGAGCTGCCGGAAGAGATCTTCGGCGTGAAGAAATGGGAGTGCGAGGTTATCTCCAACGATAACAAAGCCACCTTTATCAAAGAGCTGAAGCTGAAGATCCCCGATGGCGAAGACGTGCCGTTCCGCGCGGGCGGTTTCATCCAGATCGAAGCCCCGGCGCACGACATCAGCTACGCCGACTTCGACGTGCCGCAGGAGTATCGCGGCGACTGGGACAAGTTCAACCTGTTCCGCTACCGCTCGACGGTGAACGACACCACGGTGCGCGCCTACTCGATGGCCAACTACCCGGAAGAGAAGGGCATCATCATGCTCAACGTGCGTATCGCCACGCCGCCGCCAAACAACCCGGACGTGCCGCCGGGCATCATGTCTTCCTATATCTGGTCGCTGAAGGCGGGTGACAAGGTGACCATCTCCGGGCCGTTCGGCGAGTTCTTCGCCAAGGAAACCGACGCCGAAATGATCTTCATCGGCGGCGGCGCGGGCATGGCGCCGATGCGTTCGCACATCTTCGATCAGCTCAAGCGCCTGAACTCGAAGCGCAAGATCACCTTCTGGTACGGCGCGCGTTCGCTGCGCGAGATGTTCTATGAAGACGACTTCAACCAGCTGCAGGCGGAGAACGACAACTTCACCTGGCACGTGGCGCTGTCGGATCCGCAGCCGGAAGATAACTGGACCGGCTACACCGGCTTTATCCATAATGTCCTGCTGGAGAACTACCTGAGGAATCACCCGGCGCCGGAGGACTGCGAGTTTTACATGTGCGGGCCGCCGATGATGAACGCTGCGGTGATCAAGATGCTGAAAGATCTGGGCGTCGAAGACGAAAACATCATGCTGGATGACTTTGGTGGCTAAATGCGCGCATTGGCGATGAAGAACTGGCTGACGGGCGTGGCGCTGAGCGCCACCCTGCTGCTGACCGGCTGCGGGCCGGAACAGGTGGACCTGACGGGTAAAACCATGGGCACCTCGTATTCGATCCGTTATGTGACCGGCGACGATACGCCGTCGGCGCGCGAGATGCAGGCGGAGATCGATAAACGGCTGGAGCAGGTGAACGACCAGATGTCCACCTACCGGCCGGACTCCGAGCTGAGCCGCTTCAACGCCAGCCGCGACATTGACCGGCCATTCCCGGTTTCGCCGGCGACCGCCGAGGTGGTGCGCGAAGCGCTGCGCATCAACCGCGTGACCGATGGCGCGCTGGACGTGACCGTCGGGCCGCTGGTCAATCTGTGGGGCTTCGGCCCGGAAGGGCGGCCGGATAAAGTGCCGAGCGAGGCGGAGCTGGCGCACCGCCGCGCCTGGACCGGTGCCGATAAACTGACGGTGCAGGGCAGCGCGCTGGTGAAAAGCATCCCCGAACTGTATGTCGACCTGTCGTCGATCGCCAAAGGATACGGCGTGGACGTGGTGGCGGAGTATCTGCAATCGCAACACGTGCAAAATTACATGGTGGATATCGGCGGTGAGGTGCGCACGCGCGGGCGCAACGGCGAGCAAAAGCCGTGGCGCATCGCCATCGAGCGCCCGACCGCCGGTGCGCAGCAGCAGGCGCAGTTGGTGATCCAGCCAGGGGAGATGTCGATCGCCACCTCGGGTGACTATCGCAACTACTTCGAGCAGGACGGGGTGCGCTATTCGCACACCATCGATCCTATCACCGGCCGGCCGATCAACCACCGCCTGGTGTCGATCACCGTACTGAGCCCGACCTGTATGACCGCTGACGGCCTGTCCACCGGCCTGAACGTGATGGGGCCGGAGCGCGGCCTGGCGCTGGCCAATCTGCTCGGTATCCCGGTGTTCATGATCGTGAAAACCGCCGACGGGTTTGAGGAGCGTTATTCGGACGCGTTCAAACCCTACCTGAAAAAGAGTTCGTGAGGTTGCTATGCTGACGGTATTCGCCGCCACCTTCGTGTTGTTCCTGCTGATCGTCGGCGGGATGTCGCTGGGCTACGTGTTCAAACGCAAAAGCCTGCAGGGCAGCTGCGGCGGCATCACCGCATTGGGGATGGAGAAAGTCTGCGACTGCCCGGAACCTTGCGATGCGCGCAAAAAGCGCGAAGCCAAAGCGGCGCAGCGGCGCGAGCAGTTGGACAAGCACCGCATTCTGTAGCTGTAGCGAAAACCCGGCCTTGGCCGGGTTTTTTTATTTGGGGGAGGTATTTGATTTTGAATAGGCCAGGTTGCTGAGTATACCACCCACGAAACAGCACAACATCCGGCCAACAATCCAGTCTGAGAGAAAGGAAAAAGCCAGGAGCATGAGACTGATACCTATTATCTTATCGCACCGGAAATAATTGCTGCTATCCGTTTCATATCACCTGCCAGAACCAGACTTCTTTTGATTCAAAGAAATCGCTAAAACGCCCATCGTAATCTTTAATCTTGCTCAGGATTAAATCGTAAGGTTGATACATCTCTCATTGTAGAATCATTCGGATCTTCCTGATAATTCTCAGCAGGTTAGTCTATTGACTCGGTTGGTTAAAATATCGTCTTATTAGGTTTCTTTTGGATTCAGGGAGTTCCAGGATGGGACAACAACAAGAAAGGATAAAACGGGCGTTAACAGTGGGTGAAATTAATTTGGCTCGTTCGGTGTTTGGCCGTTCAGTTTTCTATGAGAAGGTGTATGTCCACTGCGATAGCTATCTGCCGTTTGGATTGCAAGCCAGCAGAACGGCCATGGCGCCCAACGGAGAAATCTGGTTTAGACAAGCTTTGTATAAGGCTGATTTTTCCACGGCCGCCGCAGGTTTCCAGCATGTATTTATCCACGAAATGAGCCATGTCTGGCAGCATCAAAAAGGCATGTGGGTGAGAACCCGAGGGCTATTGAGTTGGGCTGCTGAATACAAATATCGACTCGATGGTAAACAGCTGTTGCATAACTACTCTATGGAACAGCAGGCTTCAATCATCGCTGATTATTGGTTCCTGAAGAAGTATGGTTACACTATCTGGCTAGGCGCGATTAACAATGGCGTGAATTTTCAGGGTGTAACGGATAAAACTATCGCCAGAAAATACGAATATGCGCTTTCTCAGTTTTTTAAGCAGAGGTAACAGGATGAACCGCATTATTTTGGCTGGAACGCTGACTTTGCTGCTCGCCGGCTGTATGCACATGAACGATCCGAGGCCAAAGAACTACGCGGCCAGCGTCGCTGTCGTTGATAACCACGTTTGCGTGCGGGTTCAACCGGAAGGGGACGAGCGGTTGGCCGGCGTCATTATCGAAGAAATCGGCAACGCCAACGCTATCTTCGGCAAGAACTTCGCGGATAACGAGATGCCTGCGGTCACCGCGGCTACGTGCATTTCTGACGATAACTATAAATTCGAGGGCGGGAGGTCTTACGGGGTTTCGGTAACGCTGTTGTCGCGGGATAAACGAAGTAAAGGTATTGAGCCTGCTGCCCGGCTATTTGGGGCAGGGTTTAGCGTACGCAATGAAAATGGCATCATCCAGGTGGTTCCTGCTCACTAACGGATGTTGAAAGCCGGGGGGCATAAGGTGGGTTTGTCGAACCGCCTTATGCCCTTGGCCGATGATTTATTTCGCCTTGCGGAAGCTTTTCGCCTCGGCCGGCGAGTTGACCATCACGCCGTCGGCGCCCAGTGCCAGCGCCTGCTGATACGCCTGCGGCGTGTTGACGCCGAACAGAATGATGTGCGCCGGGCCCTGCGAGCGGAAACAATCCATCGACTCTTTATCCCAGGTCAGAAACGCCTTCGACCGCCCTTCGCCGAGGGTGTACTTCTCCACCACTTCCACCTCGCGCTTCAGCTCCAGCCCGTACCAGCGCGGCTGCCGGTTGTCCGGTTTGACATCGCACTGGTGCGCCATGGTGACGTTGGCCAGCAGCGTGCGGGTTTCGTCGCGGCTTTCGAAGCGCGGGACGGCCGGCGGCAGCGCCTGCAGGTATTTGGCGTCGGTAGAGTAGACGCGGGTGCGATTCAGGCTGTCGGTGCTTTCCAGCGTCGCCAGCAGCGCCTGGCCAAACTGCGCCGGATCGGCATCCGGGGATTTGATGTCCAGATAGAAAGTCACGCGCGGAAAGGCCTTCAACACCTCATCCAGCCGCGGAATGCCGATGCCCTGGCCGCGGAACGGATGCGCATCGCCTTTGGCGAACGCCCAGCCGGCATCGGTCTCGGCCAACTGCGCGGCAGTATAGGCAGAGACCGGGCCCTGCCGGTTGGTCAGCGCCTTCAGATCTGAGGGGCGATACAGCACGATGACGCCGTCTTTGGATGCTTGCAGGGTGATCCAAACGGCGTCGGCGCCGTTTTTCAGCGCGGTTTCGATGGCGATGCGGGTGTTCTCCGGCGCATCGGCGGTGCCGCCGCGGTGGGCGACGATCGCCGGCGCGTGACCGGCGGCGGCGCTGGCCGCCAGCGCGCTCAGCGACAGTGCGGAAGCCAGCAGCCAATGAGAAAATCTGATCATGTAGAGTACCTTGTCGTTATCGTTGTGGTGAGCCGCACGGGATGGCGGAAATCATACTATTGAAAAATTAAGCTTTTTTAACAACGCGGAAATATCTGGCGGAAACGGCGCTTTCATCGAAGCCTGCGGCCTTGAGCTTTCGGTATCTGACTGTATACTTATCCAGTGTTACTGGAGGGTGCGATGCGTAAAATCATTCATGTCGATATGGACTGCTTCTTCGCGGCGGTGGAAATGCGCGACGATCCCAGCCTGCGCGATATCCCGCTGGCGATTGGCGGCAGCGCCGATCGGCGCGGGGTGATCAGCACCGCCAACTACCCGGCGCGGCGCTACGGCGTGCATAGCGCCATGTCCACGGCGATGGCGCTCAAGCTGTGTCCGCATCTCACCCTGCTGCCGGGGCGCATGGCGGCCTACAAAGAGGCTTCGCAACACATCCGTGAAATCTTCGCCCGCTACACCCCGTTGATCGAGCCGCTGTCGCTCGATGAAGCCTATCTCGACGTGACCGACAGCCCGCAATGCAACGGTTCGGCGACGCTGATCGCTCAGGAGATCCGTCAGGCGATCGCCGACGAGCTGAACCTCACCGCGTCGGCCGGCATCGCGCCAATCAAGTTTCTCGCTAAAATCGCCTCCGAGATGAACAAGCCGAACGGGCAATACGTGATCACGCCGGCGCAGGTACCGGCGTTTTTGCAGCAGCTGCCGCTCAGCAAGATCCCCGGCGTCGGCAAGGTGACCGCCAAGCGGCTGGAAGAGGTGGGGCTCATCACCTGCGCTGACGTGCAGCAATACGATTTGGCGCAGTTGCTCAAGCGTTTCGGCAAGTTCGGCCGGGTGCTGTGGGAGCGGTGTCAGGGCATCGATCGGCGCGAAATCTCGGCGGAGCGGCTGCGTAAATCGGTGGGGGTGGAGCGCACGTTGGCGGAAGACATTCACGATTGGGAAGACTGCGAAACGCTGATTATCGACAAACTCTACCCCGAGCTGGAGATGCGGCTGCGCAAGGTGAAGCCGGATCTGCACATCGCCCGGCAAGGCGTGAAGCTGAAGTTTCAGGATTTTCAGCAAACCACTCAGGAACACGTGTTCCCGGTGCTGAACCGGCAGGATTTGCTGGAGGTGGCGCGGCAGGCGTGGCGCGAGCGGCGAGAAGGGCGCGGCGTGCGGCTGGTGGGGCTGCATGTGACGCTGCTCGATCCGCAGCTGGAGCGGCAGCTGGCGCTGCCTTGGGAATAAAAAAGCCGGCAAGTCGCCGGCTTTTTGCGTTAAGCGCGCAGCTTACGCGCGCTCAGGGATCGCTTTCAGCAGCGAGGTCAGCAGCTTCCAGTACAGACCGACGCTTTCGATATGCACCTGTTCATCCGGCGAGTGCGGGCCGGTGATGGTTGGCCCGATCGATACCATGTCCATGTTTGGATACGGCTTTTTGAACAGACCGCACTCCAGACCGGCGTGGATCACCATGATGTTCGGCGTCTTGTTGAACAGCTCCTGATACAGCTCGCGCACCAGGTGCATCACCGGCGAGTCGGCGTCCGGCTGCCAGCCCGGGTAGCCGCCCTTCGGCGCCACCTTGGCACCGGCCAGCTGGCCCAACGCGGTCAGCATCTCGACCACATAGTCTTTGCCGCTGTCGATCAGGGAGCGGATCAGGCAGATGATTTCCGCTTCGTTTTCGCTGGTGGTGACCACGCCGACGTTCAGTGAGGTTTCCACCACGCCTTTTACCGCGTCGCTCATGCGGATCACGCCGTTCGGCGTGCCGTTCAGCAGCGCCAGGAAGCGCTGCTGGCTGTCGGCGCTCAGCGCCTGCGAAGCGCTGGTGGTCGGCTCCAACAGTACGGTGATGTTCTTCTCTTTGGCGGAGAGTTCGTTCTGCAGCACCGCCAGGAACTCCTGGCTCAGGGCTTTCAGCGCGTCGGCCTTGTCCGCCGGCACCGCAACCACCGCGGAGGCTTCACGCGGGATGGCGTTGCGCAGGGTGCCGCCGTTCAGATCCAGCACGCGCAGGTTCAGCGCCGCCGCATGGGCGAACAGGAAGCGCGCCAGCAGCTTGTTGGCGTTGCCCAGCCCGACGTGGATCTCGGCGCCGGAGTGGCCGCCTTTCAGGCCCTTGAGCGTCAGCTTCAGGGTTTGGTAACCGGCCGGTACCGCTTCGCGCTGCAGCGGCAGGGTAGTGATGAAGTCGATACCGCCGGCGCAACCCATATAGATTTCGCCTTCCTCTTCGGAATCGGTATTGATCAGGATGTCCGCCTGCAGCCAGTTCGGCTGCAGCCCGAAGGCGCCGTCCATACCCGCTTCTTCGGTCATGGTCAGCAGCACTTCCAGCGGGCCGTGCTCTACGCTGTCGTCGGCCAGCACCGCCAGGGCGGAGGCCATGCCGATGCCGTTGTCGGCGCCCAGCGTGGTGCCGCGCGCTTTCACCCACTCGCCGGCGATATAAGGCTGGATCGGATCCTTGGCAAAGTCGTGTACGGTGTCGTTATTCTTTTGCGGCACCATGTCCAGGTGCGCCTGCAGCGCGACCGGCTTGCGGTTTTCCATGCCTTTGGTGGCCGGCTTGCGCAGCAGGATATTGCCGACCCGATCGCGCTCTGCGTGCAGGTTCTTTTCTTTGGCCCAGGTGAGGATGTGCTGCGCCAGCGCTTCTTCATGATAAGAAGGGTGTGGGATAGAACAGATCTTGGCGAAAATATCCCACAGCGGCTGTGGCGAAAGCTGAGACAATTCAGACACTATAAGTCTCCTGTGACGGCAGGCTCCGACAGGACGGGCGTGCCGCGCGGTTAAGGTGAGTGGGCATCTGTGCGTCGTGGCACGATCATCAGAGAATATCACTTTATTTCCGGCGGTGCGCGCCCCGTATTGTGCGGTTTAAGCGCTTGATCACACGGCTTCGCTGCGGGAACGTTCGTTTTTTCAGCATCAATCACCGGAAAGCCGCGCGGCGGAAATCGCGAGGTTTTCCTCGGTACAGCTGGAATTCAATGCGGCCAGTCTCTATAATCTCGCGCAACCTTTTTTCCCCTGAACTATAAAATAAGCCGCTTCACCGCCGGCTGGGACACGATTCTATGAGCGAAAAATACGTTGTTACCTGGGATATGCTGCAAATGCACGCACGCAAGCTGGCGCACCGCCTGCTGCCTGCCGACAAATGGACAGGCATCATTGCCGTAAGCCGCGGCGGTCTGGTACCGGCGGGCCTGCTGGCGCGCGAACTGGGCATCCGCTATGTGGATACCGTCTGCATTTCCAGCTATGACCATGACAACCAACGCGAAATGAAAGTGCTCAAGCGCGCCGAAGGCGACGGTGAAGGCTTCATCGTGGTGGATGATCTGGTGGATACCGGCGGCACCGCGAAAGCGATCCGCGACATGTACCCGAAAGCGCATTTCGTGACCATCTTCGCCAAACCGGCGGGCCGTCCGCTGGTGGACGACTACGAGGTCGACATCCCGCAGGATACCTGGATCGAACAGCCGTGGGACATGGGCGTCAGCTTCGTTCCCCCGATCGGCGGCCGCTAAGCCTAGCCAGTTCTAAGTCAACGCCCGGTTATGCCGGGCGTTTGCGTTATCTTGGTTTATCCCGCCAGAGTTAGGTACACTACCTCCAGTTAAGTAGGCCTTTTGCGGCCTATCGCCAGATTTACGGAGGCTGTTGTTACCATGGCACAGGCCAACCTTTCTGAAATTCTTTTCAAGCCTAAATTCAAACACCCTGAAACCTCGACGCTGGTGCTGCGCGCGCGCAACAAAGTGAGCGCCGCCATGCATTCCGCGTTGGAAGGCGACACCACCGGCAGCTGGTACCGCATGCTGAATCCACTGCTGTGGGCCTGGCGCGGCGTCAGCCCGATCGAAATCCACGAAGTGCTGGCGCGCATCGCCGCCTCGGACGCCGAGCGCAGCAATCCGCAGCGGCTGGATACCGTGGTGGGCTACCGCAACGGCAACTGGATCTACGAGTGGATCCATCAGGGCATGCAGTGGCAGCAGCGGGCGACGGAGCAGCAGGATCCGCTGCTCGGCGGCGAATACTGGCTGAAGGCCGCGAGCCTGTACAGCATCGCCGGTTACCCGCACCTGAAGGGCGACGAGCTGGCTGAACAGGCGGAGATGCTCGCCAACCGTGCTTATGAAGAGGCGGCGCTGCTGCTGCCGTATCAGCTGAAAGAGCTGGAGTTTCGCATCGAAGGCGGCGGCAGCGTCACCGGTTTCCTGCACATGCCGGAGACCGGCGAAGCGCCGTTCCCGACGGTGCTGATGTGCGGCAGCCTCGACACGCTGCAGACCGACTACCACCGCCTGTTCCGCGACTACCTGGCGCCGCACGGCATCGCCATGCTGACGCTCGACATGCCGTCGATCGGCTCCTCCTGCAAATGGAAGCTGACGCAGGACTCCAGCTACCTGCACCAACAGGTGCTGATCCAGCTGGCCTCGGTGCCATGGGTGGACCATCAGCGGGTGAGCGCCTTTGGCTTCCGCTTCGGCGCCAACGTGGCGGTGCGATTGGCCTACCTGGAGCCGCAGCGGATGCGCGGCGTAGCCTGCCTGGGGCCGGTGGTGCATCGCCTGCTGTGCGACAGCAGCACCCAGCTGAACGTGCCGGACATGTATATGGACGTGCTGGCCAGCCGCATGGGCATGGCTAACGCCTCGGACAACGTGCTGAAGGTGGAGCTGAACAGCTACTCGCTGAAAATGCAGGGGCTGCTGGGGCGCCGCTGCCCGACGCCGATGATCTCCGGCTACTGGGAGCGCGATACGCTCAGCCCGAAAGAAGAGTCGCAGCTGATCGTCACCTCTTCGGTGAGCGGCAAGCTGGTCGCCATCCCGCGCACCCCGGTTTACGACAGCTTCCATCGGGCGCTGCTGCAGATGTCCGGCTGGCTGAAGGACAAAATGCGTTAATTAGTTGCTAAATTTTAACAGTTTGTTAAAAAGAGTGGTCTACATTGAGGAGGTTAGAGAATGACGTTACCGAGTGGTCACCCTAAAAGCCGACTAATGAAACGTTTTGCCAGCTTGGGGCCGTACCTGCGTGAAGGGCAATGTGAAAACGACCGTTTTTTCTTTGATTGTTTGGCCGTCTGCGTCAATGTAAAGCCCGCTCCGGAGAAGCGCGAGTTCTGGGGCTGGTGGATGGAGCTGCAGGCGGAAGAGGCGCGCTTCACCTATTCGTACCAATTCGGCCTGTTCGACAAAGAAGGCGACTGGACGGCGCAAAACATTAAGGATGATGAAGTGAGCGCCAAGCTGGAAGACACCCTGCGCGACTTCCATCGCCGCCTGGGCGAGCTGCTGGCGACCATGGAACTGGGGCTGGAACCCGCCGACGATTTCAAAGAAAAACTGATCAAACTCTCCGCCTGACCCCGTTTGACCACGTATTGTGCTGATTTCGCGTTGTGCCTGTTGGCATAACGCGTCTCTCCTGTTACAAAGACCTTTGCACTCTTCTTCTCATCATTACACACGGCAGAAATACTATGAACGGCAGCCAGACATTGGTTGTGAAATTGGGCACCAGCGTGTTGACCGGCGGATCGCTGCGTCTGAACCGCGCCCACATCGTCGAATTGGTGCGCCAGTGCGCGCAGCAACACGCCGCGGGCCACCGCATCGTCATCGTCACCTCCGGCGCCATCGCCGCCGGGCGCGAACACCTGGGCTACCCCGAACTGCCCGCCACTATCGCTTCCAAGCAGCTGCTGGCGGCGGTGGGGCAGAGCCGGCTGATCCAGCTGTGGGAACAGCTGTTCTCCATTTACGGCATCCACGTCGGGCAGATGCTGCTGACGCGCGCCGATCTGGAAGACCGCGAGCGCTTCCTCAACGCGCGCGACACCATGACGGCGCTGCTGGACAACCGCATCGTGCCGGTAATCAATGAGAACGACGCCGTCGCCACCGCCGAAATCAAGGTGGGCGACAACGATAACCTGTCGGCGCTGGCGGCCATTCTGGCCGGGGCCGACAAACTGCTGCTGCTGACCGATCAGCAGGGCCTCTACACCGCCGATCCGCGTAACAACCCACAGGCTGAACTGATCCGTGAAGTGCACGGCATCGACGACGCGCTGCGCGCCATCGCCGGCGACAGCGTCTCCGGCCTGGGCACCGGCGGCATGGGCACCAAGCTGCAGGCGGCCGACGTGGCCTGCCGCGCCGGCATCGACGTGGTGATCGCCGCTGGCAGCAAGCCGGGCGTGGTGGCGGACGTGATCGAAGGCAAACCGGTGGGCACCCGTTTCCACGCGCTGGAAACCCCGCTGGAAAACCGCAAGCGCTGGATCTTTGGCGCGCCGCCGGCCGGTGAGATCACCGTCGACGATGGCGCGGTGGAAGCGATGATGGCGCGCGGCAGCTCGCTGCTGCCGAAGGGCATTCGCGAAGTGAAGGGCGACTTCTCGCGCGGCGAAGTGATCCGCATCCGCAACCTGGCGGGGCGCGATCTGGCGCACGGCGTCAGCCGCTACAACAGCGACGCGATGCGCATGATCGCCGGGCACCACTCGCAGGAAATCAGCGAAATCCTCGGTTATGAATACGGTCCGGTGGCAGTGCACCGCGACGATATGATTGTCAGTTAAGGAGTGAGCATGCTGGAGCAGATGGGGAAGGCCGCCAAGCAGGCCTCCTGGCAGCTGGCGGTGCTGAGCACGGCGAAGAAGAATCAGGTGCTGTCGGTGATGGCCGACAGGCTGGAAGCCAACAGCGAAGCGATCCTGCTGGCGAACGAACAAGACATGGCGCAGGCGCGCGCCACCGGCATGAGCGAAGCGCTGCTCGATCGCCTGCTGCTGACTCCGGCGCGGCTGGCGGCGATCGCCAACGACGTGCGCCAGGTGTGCCGCCTGAACGATCCGGTCGGCCACGTGCTGGACGGCAACCTGCTGGACAGCGGGCTGAAGCTGGAGCGCCGCCGGGTGCCGCTCGGCGTGATCGGCGTGATTTACGAGGCGCGGCCGAACGTCACCATCGACGTCGCCAGCCTGTGCCTGAAAACCGGCAACGCGGTGATCCTGCGCGGCGGTAAAGAGACGCACAATACCAACCAGGCAACGGTGAAAGTGATCCAGCAGGCGCTGGAACAGTGCGGCCTGCCGGCGGCGGCGGTGCAGGCGATCGACAGTCCGGATCGTGCGCTGGTGAACGAACTGCTGCGCCTGGATCGCTATGTCGACATGCTGATCCCGCGCGGCGGCGCCGGCCTGCACAAGCTGTGCCGCGAGCAATCGACCATCCCGGTAATCACCGGCGGCATCGGCGTGTGCCATACCTACGTGGATGCCGACGTCGATTTCGACAAGGCGCTGACGGTGATTGAAAACGCCAAGATCCAGCGCCCGAGCGCCTGTAACTCGCTGGAGACGCTGCTGGTGAACCGCAGCATCGCCACCGAGTTCCTGCCGGCGCTGAGCGCCAAAATGGCGGCGGCGGGCGTGACGCTGCACGCGGCGGAAAACGCGCTGCCGCTGCTGCAGGGCGGCCCGGCGACGGTGGTGCCGGTGAACGCGGAAGATTACGACGATGAATGGCTGTCGCTGGATCTGAACGTGCTGCTGGTGGACGATATCGATCAGGCCATCGACCACATCCGCACCCACGGCACCAACCACTCCGACGCGATCCTCACCCGCTCGCTGAGCAGCGCCGAGCACTTCGTGCGCGCGGTGGACTCCTCGGCGGTGTACGTCAACGCCAGCACCCGCTTCACCGACGGCGGCCAGTTCGGCCTGGGCGCGGAAGTGGCGGTAAGCACCCAGAAACTGCACGCCCGCGGCCCGATGGGCCTGGATGCGCTGACCACCTACAAGTGGATCGGCTACGGCGACGATCTGGTGCGCAGCTAAGGCCGCATTGCGATCATAAAGAGGTCAGGGCGCAGCGGGCTGCGCCCTGATTTTTTTGGAAGGGCCAACGCGCGGCAGTGTGGCTGCTTGCAAAACAACCAAACGCCCCGGCGGCTATTGACTCATTTCGCGCGCAGGTCTACCTTGTTCAACGCACTTCCGGCTTGCCCCGCAGGCCCGGCTCAATGCCGATATAGCTCAGTTGGTAGAGCAGCGCATTCGTAATGCGAAGGTCGTAGGTTCGACTCCTATTATCGGCACCACCTCAATATCCCAGACATTCGAGAAAGCAAAAGAATTCTAAAAGACAGTCGTATCACTATGTATTTGAGAAAGCCACCGGTTGGGACTAAGCGAATAAGATCGCGTTTGGCTGGCGACAGAAAATGTCGTTGATTGTATAATCAAGGAAAGTTATTCATTGGCTCTAGATGTTGCTAATTTATTGAGCTGATTGTTCGTGAAAAGGTATTCTAAATAAAAATTAATGGGTTATTTGGCCTTTTGTCATAAACATGCGCTGATTAATCATATCCTATTTTTCTTCATCGTTGACAACATGTTGTAACTTCGTTACGTTCTCGATTTTATTTCCCATCGTTTGTGAGTTTTACAAGCACTGTTTTCGCCGATATCCAAATATCCTCACGTGGCTTATTCATTTTTCGAAACATCGTAGGGGAAACGCCATAGTGGTTTTTAAAGATGCGACAGAAGGCCTGCTGTTCCAGATAACCATATTCAAGTGCAATATCTATGATCTTCCTGTCTGTAGATAAAATCATTTTCGCCGCCTCTGTCATTTTTCTTGATCTGATGTAAGACTTCATCGATATGCCGGCCAAAGCACAGAACTTACGTTGAACATACCATCTGGAATATCCAGTTTTATCAATCAGGTTGATGATGTTTATCGGTTGCCTGAGATGCATTTCCAACAGATTGATAACGCTATTAATAAATATTCTTGACTGTTCAACTTTGCTCATTTCCATTGCATCGGCTCCCGATATTTTCACCTGTTAGCGCTACTGAAATATCGATTATTGCTTAACTTTGTCAAGATGTTATCAATTTCTGTTTTTTTATTTTTGGGTTAATGCTGTTCCGTTGATAACTATTTGAATTTTAATGTTATTGTATTGTGTTTTTTGTCGGGCTGATTTTGAGTGAAGTCGTGCTGACTTTATTTTTAATCGTCAGATATGTACTATCTTCGTTTTTTGTTTATTCTTTAATTAAAAAAGTGCTAGACTTTATTATATTTTTTACTTGGTTAGCGTGACTGAATAGTAGGTTAATATATGGAAGAAAAAAGAATTTTAATCATCGAGGACGATATGCATGCTGCAGAAGTCCTGGAAGCTTATCTAAAAAGAGAGTGCTTTGCCGTTGCCAAGGTAGGCGATGGTGTTAAAGGGCTTGAGATGGTTTTTTCCTGGCAACCTGACTTGGTTTTATTAGACGTCATGCTGCCGGGAATAAATGGCAATGAAATATTGGCACGTGTGCGTAGAAAGAGCGATGTGCCGGTTATCATGGTGACGGCAATCGGCGAGATTCAGGATAAGATCTCCTCGTTGAGGCACGGCGTTGATGATTACATCGTGAAACCCTATAACCCGGGAGAGGTCGTTGCTCGGGTTCATGCTGTGCTGAGAAGAGCGACTGCTTTAAATATAAAATCTGATCTTATTATTTGTGGCCCGGTACAACTCGATGAAGAGGCGATGCTGGTTCACGTCTGCCCCGCCGAAAACATTAAAATTGTAGTGGATCTTACGCCGACTGAATTTTTATTGTTATCTGTGCTAATGCGTGCGCCCAAAAGAGCGTTTTCCCGCCAAACATTATTAAACATGTGTTTACCGGAAAGTGATGCATTTGAGCGAGTTGTCGATACACATATTTATAACTTGCGAAAAAAACTCAACTCGGTAGGGGTGGATGATGTACTGCTGACCGTTAGAGCGATGGGCTACAGGTATTGGGATAAATGAATAAAAAAGACAAAAGAGTTTCACTTTGGAAGTGGATTTGTGTGAGGGTAATTTCCCAATCTGTCGGGGTGATTGTTATTATTGCACTCTGTATGTGGTTGCGCTATGCCATTTATAGCGCCTGGGTTTTATATCATGAAATGCCGGCAGATGTCCGAAAAGAGTTCCTGCGGTTGCTTGAAAATCCCAATGAAGATTTGTACAGGTTTTATAGCCTTTTTCACTATTGGTATGGCATTGATTTTGCTAATCCGTCGATCACGTCGGGGGATTGGATTATGCTGGCTATTTTGGTGGTTGTCGCCATACCTCTGATGGTCTTACAGGGGCTTTATATGTCGCGGCCGTTGGCGAAGCAATTTTCCTACCTGGTCACTGCCGCGAGAAAAGTCGCGGAGGGAGATTTCTCTGTGCAAGCAAAATTAGAAGAGAAAGCGCCGGAAGAACTTCTTACTCTAACTCACGATTTCAATGAGATGACTAAAAAGCTGACTTATTATGAAGGAGAGTTGCGTGCTTCTCATATTGCCATGGCGCATGAATTACGTTCACCGTTAACGGCTTCAATTGCACGCCTTCAGGGCATTATGGATGGCGTGTTCGAGCCGGATAAGCATCAGTTAAATCTGGTCATGCAGCCATTGACCAGCCTAAATCGCCTTATTGATGATCTTCAAATGCTGTCGTTGTCGCAAGCCGGGGCGTTATCATTAGAAAAATACCATGTGAATCTTTGCGATTTGATTCAGGAGCGTTTGCAATGGCAAAAGGCGGAAGCTTCTCAGGAAAACTTCACGATTGAATTTGAATATACTACTCCTGTCTTCGTCTATGCCGATCCGTTCCGAATTGGGCAAGTTGTTACGATTATCATAAAAAATGCAATGCGCTACGCGCATTCCGGCAAGAAACTGACAGTCACCGTTAATCATTCTAATGATGGAGTTGTCGTCGGTTTTCGCGATTATGGGCCGGGGGTCAGTGAAGCCTTTTTGCCCTTGATGTTCAAACGTTTTTCGCGGGAGGAGAGCTCACGGTCGAGAAATCTGGGGGGGAGTGGGCTTGGGCTTTCTATCGCCATGGCGATAAGTCGGGAGCACGGCGGCAGTCTCAGTGCTCAGAATCATCCTGACGGTGGGATGCTATTTCAACTCATTCTTCCAATGAAAATAGAGTCTTGATGGTTCCTTGAAAAAACATGGACTAAATCTACACATAAAAAAGGTTTAATTCTTCGACAGACTATCAGGAGAATGTCTTATGTCAGTAGGTTTGTTCAGGTTAATAAGTGCGGTCAAGAGCGTGTTCTCATTTCAATATTGGAAACTGTTTATTATTCCCCTGGCCGTGTTTTTGGCGGGATGTGATGATAAAGCAAAGACACAGGAGGTGCCTACACGTTCCGTACGAACGCTTGTCGTCGATAATCCGGTTGGCGGAGTCTTAATAAAGCATACTGGAGAAATTCGCCCCCATGAGGAGTCTCAGCTCTCGTTTCGCATTGACGGCCGGCTCCTCAGCCGCCCAGTCGATGTGGGGGACAAATTAAAGGCGGGGCAAACGATCGCGACGTTGGAGCCCAGAAATAACGAGAATCAGGTGCGCAGTGCGCAGGCCGAACTGGCCGGTGCCGTTTCTTCAGAGCGCCTGGCTGCTCTCAATTTCAGGAGGCTGCAATCATTGATCAAAACCGGTGCTATCGCGCAGGCTCAGGTTGATGAAGCGAGGGTCAATCTTGAAGTCGCGGCGGCAAAACGCGTCTCTGCTCAATCGAATTTGAAAATCGCTCAGGAGCAATTGGGTTACACCCGTCTGGTTGCGCCTTCAGATGGCGTAGTGACTTCGGTTAATCTGAATCCTGGACAAACTGTCAGCGCAGGGCAGGGGGTCGTTACGCTCTCACTCAATCAGGGAGTGGATGCCGTATTTGACGTTCCAGAAGCGATTTTGTACAGCAATCTGTCCGATAATAAAGTCAAGATTGCGCTGCTTTCCGATCCTTCCGTCGTGACTGAGGGCGTGATCCGAGATGTGAATCCACAGGCGGATAAGCAGACGCGGACCTGGCGAGTCAGAGTCTCGCTGCCGAACCCTCCAGAGAAAATGGCTTTGGGCGCGACGGTGCAGGGAAGTATCGTGATCCCGGGGCAGGCAGCGTTTGTTCTGCCGGCGTCTGCGATGACCCGTGATGGCGCGGATCCTGCCGTTTTAATCGTTCAACCGGATACATTAACCTTGGCATTGCGCAAAGTTAACGTTACTCGCTATAGCTCCGAGGACGTGTTTATTGCTGATGGCCTCAAACCTGGCGACAAGGTGGTGATCGCTGGCGTGAGCAAGTTACGGCCTGGGGAGAAAGTGAGTTTGGAGGATAAATTCTGATGAATGCCTCTGAACCCGAGAAGTTTAACCTGTCTGCCTGGGCGCTTGCCAATCAGCAACTGGTTGCCTTTTTTATGTTGGTTATCACCATTGCCGGGGTGATGAGCTATTACAACTTGCCGCGCAACGAGGATCCGGCGTTTACCATTAAAACGGCGGTGGTTTCCGCGAGTTGGCCTGGGGCCTCTGTGGAGGATACCGTCAATTTCGTGACCGATCCGTTGGAGAAGAAACTTCAGGAAGTTCCTTACCTTGATTATTTGGAGAGTTATAGCCGGCCCGGCGAGTCGGTTATTTTTATCTATCTGCGTGATAATACGCCGCCGGAGAAAGTGAAAGAACTGTGGTATACGGTCAGGAAAAAAATAAAGGACGTTTCCCCTCAGCTTCCTGCTGGCGTCAGTTCACCTGCCGTCAACGATGAATTTGATGATACCTACGGCACCATCTATGGCTTTACGCGTGAAGGATTCAGCGAGCGTGAACTGCGCGATCTGGTTGATAAAGTTCGCACGGACGTCTTAACGCTGCCGGATGTTGGGAAAGTGAACCTGCTGGGCGTGAAAGAAGAGCAGGTCATCTTATCATTCTCACCGCAGAAAATTGCGGGCATGGGGCTGACGCTCGACCAAATCAAGAGCGCCATCAGCGCGCAAAATGCCGTGACTCCGGCGGGAGAAATCAGAACCGACAAAGATAAAGTCATGTTGAGAGTCAGCGGCGCTTTCGCATCGGAAGAAAGCCTCAAACAGCTGACACTGCATATTCAGGATAAATTCGTTCCTCTGACGGATATTGCGACCATCTCTCGCGAGGCGGTCGATCCGCCGACGCCGGCCTTCAGAGTTAACGGGGAGTCGGCGATTGGCCTGGCCATCTCCATGGCCCCGACCGGCAATATGCTGGATTTCGGCAAAGCGCTTAACGAAAAGATGGATGATATATCCAGCCGCTTGCCTGCAGGTATCAACGTGCTGAAAGTGGCCGATCAGTCGACGGTGGTGCATGACGCGGTGGGGAGCTTTATGAAAGTGCTCCTTGAGGCGGTTGTCATTGTGTTGGCTGTGTCTTTCTTGTCATTAGGCACTCGTGCCGGGTTAGTGGTTGCAGCATCCATTCCGCTGGTGCTGGCCATGACGTTTATCGGCATGGAAATTGCCGGTATAGGCATACAGCGTATCTCCCTTGGCGCATTAATTATTGCGCTGGGGTTACTGGTCGATGATGCCATGATCACTGTAGAGATCATGATGTCGCGTCTGGAGAAAGGAGACCCTGTCAAAAAGGCGGCGACAAAAGCCTGGACGACGACGGCTTTCCCGATGCTGACCGGCACATTGGTCATGATCGCCGGTTTTATCCCGGTCGGTTTCGCAACGTCGAGTGCGGGGGAGTACTGTTATTCTCTGTTCATGGTGGTGCTGATCTCACTCATCAACTCCTGGATTGTTGCCGTACTTTTTTCACCGCTGATAGGCGTGTGGCTTTTACCTAAGGTGATGAAGGAACACGCCCATGGTAAAGGTAAAGTCATGCAAAAGTACGAAAGTGCATTGCGATATATCCTTAAGCGCCGAGGGATGACCGGCATCGTGGCGGTTCTGTTGCTGGCCATTGCTTTTATCGGATCCTCGCACATGGAAGAAGAGTTCTTTCCCGCTTCTGACAGGCCGGAGTTACTCGTCAGTCTGACTCTGCCGAGAAATGCCGTGCAGGAAGATACGGCGAGGGAAGCCATTCGCTTGGAGGAAATCCTCAAGAAGGATCCCGATATTGATCATTTTACGACGTACGTTGGATCGGGTGCCGTGCGGTTTTATTTACCGATGGACCTGTTGCTTGATAACGAAAATATCGCTCAATTGGTCGTGGTCACCAAGGGACTTGAAGAGCGTGACGCCGTGAAGTCCAGGCTTGAAAAAATTCTGCAAAAAGATTTCGGCCATCTTGTAACGCGTGCTTCGCCGTTGGAGCTGGGGCCCCCGGTAGGTTGGCCGTTGAAATATCGCGTTTCCGGCCCGGATCTGACCAAAATTCGTCAGATATCCATGGAGTTGGCGGGGAAATTGGGTGACAACCCGCAGACAAGAGAGGTCAACCTTACTGCGGGAGAACCGCAACGAGAACTCTATATAACGCTTAATCAGACGGAAGCGAGGGCCTTGGGATTAAGCTCTCAGGATGTCGCCAGCGCCCTTGCTGAAATGTATTCGGGGTCCGCTGTAACGACGATCAGGGACAGAAACCGCCAGGTTAACGTGGTGCTGCGAGCTTCGGAAAATACGCGGAGAGACATTGAAACCGTCGCGGATTTGCAATTAACGACGGCCGATGGGCGCGTTGTGCCATTAAAGCAGATCGCAACGATAGGCTATACGTTGGCTGAGCCTATTCAGTGGCGGCGGCAACGAGAGCCTTTCATTACGGTGCAAACGGATATTGCGCCAGGGCTGAATGCGTCCGGCGTATCCAAGAGTTTGGCGCCTGTTGTCGATGAATTACGCAAAAGTCTGCCACCGGGATATCACATTACCGAGGGGGGAAGCGTCATTGAAGCCATGAAAGGCAACCGTTCCGTATTCGCGGTTCTGCCAGTGACCTTATTGGTGATGCTGATCTTGCTGATGGTGCAGTTGCGTAGTTTCTCACGCATGATGCTGGCGCTGTTGATTGCCCCCTTCGGTTTGATTGGCGTTGTCGCCGCCATGTTACCCACCGGAACGCCAATGGGGTTTGTGGCGATTCTTGGCGTGATTGCGTTGGCGGGGATGATTATCCGCAATGCCGTGATCCTTATTGAAGAAGTGGAAATAAACAGGGCGCAAGGTGCGGATAATACTGAGGCGATCGTCGAGGCATCACTGCATCGTTCCAGACCGATACTCTTGACGGCTTGTGCAGCAATATTAGGGATGATACCTATCGCGCATCAGGTATTTTGGGGGCCTATGGCCTATGCCATTATTGGTGGGCTATTCGTTGCCACCCTATTTACCCTGACGGTATTGCCGGCTGCCATCAGCGCCGTTCTGCAATGGGAGAAGTCTCGATAGAACTTCCCCCCGGAGATAGCTCCGGGGGGACACTTTAAAAGGAGGTGGAAAGATGTTTGAGTTATTTAAACTTATTGGGCTAGGGTTGGTTTTATTACTGCCGCTGGTAAACCCATTGACCACTGTCGCTCTTTTTCTTGGGCTTTCAGGCGACATGTCTGAACAAGAAAAAAAGAAGCAGTCAGCGATGGCGGCTTTCTATGTCTTTGTGATTATGATGGTTGCATGGTATGCCGGTAAGGCTGTTATTAATACCTTTGGCATATCCATTCCGGGATTACGAATTGCAGGTGGAATGATCGTTGCCTTTATTGGGTTTAACATGCTGTTTCCGCAGGATGTGAATAAGCCTCAAAGCGGCGAGAAGGGAAAAACCAAAAATATAGCATTTATCCCCTTGGCAATGCCCAGTACGGCAGGCCCGGGTACCATTGCTATGTTGATCAGTGCCGCGTCGACATTCAGCGCTGAAACATCGCATCTGGATTTGTGGGTCGCCTACACCGCGCCCCCCTTGATTGCGATAGCCATTTCTCTGATTTTATGGGTGTCTCTGCGGGCGTCACTGGGTGTTATGAAGCTTGTAGGAACATCGGGAATCGATGCTATTTCCCGAGTGATGGGATTCCTGCTGGTCTGTATGGGGGTTCAGTTTGTTATAAATGGCGTCGTTGAACTCGTCACAATACAATAAACGCTAACGCTTCAGAGGCTGATATGCATGGGGTTGCGCATATCAGACGAGAATAATATCTAAAATCTTATATCTATATCAGTTCTGATAATGCTCGGATGCTCTTATCTGCCATAAAGCTTTTTTTTTGCATGGACAACGCTGTGAGCGCCGGCGGTAATGACTGTCGTCATGCTGTTATTTTTTATCAAAAAGTTCCCAAGTAAGGTGGGAACTTTTTTTTTACTTTTTCTTTTATTCTGGTGCGTCGTCAACAGGCCTAATCCCGAATCTGATCCCATCACCATAAGCCGTCACCGGTGCATTATGGCTGTTGATTGCCATTTCAGGGGGACAACACCTTGGCGATAGCCTGGGCTTCCTGCTGCCAGCCCTGCGCCAGCGTGCGCACCAGGGCATCATAGCCGTCCTCACCCTGTTTCAACTCCAGGCTGAAAGGCCGTTTGATCAAGCGCCCCTGGCGGTTCAGCACCCACTCGCCGCGAACGATCGCCTTGCCGTCAAAGCGGCCATGGAAACCGCTGATGGTCACGTTCAGCACATCCTGATCGTTGCTCATCGGCTGCGAAGAGACCACCCAGCCCGGCAGCGCGCTGCTCAGGTTGGTGACCAGCGTTTGCTGCAGCTGCTGGTCGAGCGGGCTGGCCCACAGGTTGTTCTGG
>NZ_FCJA01000017.1:0-41977 GCF_001537385.1 Serratia sp. 2880STDY5682894
AAAAGGGGCTTTAAAAGCATACTCAAAGCTGTAAGCTTTACGGAACCCCCAGCCTAGCTGGGGGTTTTCGGTGCACAACGAATAAAAACGGTGAGCATGATGCTCACCGTTTTTTTATGCCCGCGTTTGGCGCCAGACTACACCATATTTTTCAGCCGGTAGATCCATTCCAGCGCCTGGCGTGGCGACAGGGAATCCGGATCCAGCGCCTCCAGGGCTTCTACCGCCGGCGAGGTCTCTTCCTGCAGCAGCGTCATCTGGGTGGCATCGACGCTGCCCGAGGCGGTGTGGCTGGAGATAGACTCCAGCTCGCGCAGCTTCTGACGGGCGCGCTTGATGACGTCGCGCGGCACGCCGGCCAGCGCGGCGACCGCCAGGCCATAGCTTTTGCTGGCAGCCCCGTCCTGCACGCTGTGCATGAAGGCGATGGTATCGCCATGTTCGAGCGCGTCCAGATGCACGTTGACCACGCCTTCCATTTTCTCCGGTAGCGTCGTCAGCTCGAAGTAGTGGGTGGCGAACAGCGTCATCGCCTTGATGCGGTTGGCCAGGTTCTCGGCGCAGGCCCAGGCCAGCGACAGGCCGTCGTAAGTGGAGGTGCCGCGGCCGATTTCATCCATCAACACCAGGCTGTGCTCGGTGGCGTTGTGCAGGATGTTGGCGGTTTCGGTCATCTCCACCATGAAGGTAGAGCGGCCGGAAGCCAGATCGTCCGCCGCGCCGACGCGGGTGAAGATGCGATCCACCGGGCCGATAGTGGCCTTGGTGGCCGGCACGTAACTGCCGATGTGCGCCATCAGCACGATCAGCGCCGTTTGCCGCATATAAGTGCTTTTACCGCCCATGTTCGGGCCGGTGATGATCAGCATGCGGCGCTGTGGCGACAGGGTGAGCGGGTTGGAGATAAACGGCTCACTCAGCACCTGCTCTACCACCGGGTGGCGGCCTTCGGTAATGCGGATCCCCGGCTGTTCACTCATGGTTGGGCAAGCGTAGTTCAGGGTATCGGCGCGCTCGGCCAGGTTGGCCAGCACGTCCAGCTCGGCCAGTGCGGCGGCGCTTTGCTGCAGTTCCGCCAGGTGCGGCAGCAGCAGATCAAACAGCTCGTCGTACAGGCTTTTCTCGATCGCCAGCGCCTTACCCTTGGAGGTGAGCACTTTGTCTTCGTACTCTTTCAATTCCGGGATGATGTAGCGCTCGGCGTTTTTCAGCGTCTGGCGGCGCACATAGTGGATCGGCACCAGGTGGCTTTGGCCACGACTGACCTGAATGTAGTAGCCGTGTACGCCGTTAAAACCGACCTTGAGCGTATCCAGCCCCAGTTTTTCACGCTCGCGGATCTCCAGCCGATCGAGGTAGTCGCTGGCGCCGTCGGCCAGTGCGCGCCACTCGTCCAGTTCGCTGTTGTACCCGGGGGCGATCACGCCGCCGTCGCGCACCAGCACCGGCGGCGATTCAATGACCGCGCGTTCCAGCAGCTCACGCAGCTCGTCGAACTGGCCCACCTGTGACAGCAGCTGCTGCACGTGCGGGGTGTCCACGTCTTGCAGCAGCGCGCGGATGTCCGGCAGTTGCTGGAAAGCATGACGCATGCGCGCCAGATCGCGCGGCCGCGCGGTGCGCAGCGCCAGACGCGCCAAAATTCGCTCCTGATCGCCCACCTGACGCAGAGAAGGCTGCAGATCGGTGAACAGGTCCTGCAATGCGCCGATCGCCTGTTGGCGGGCGGTGAGAACCTTGATATCGCGGGTCGGCATGTGCAGCCAGCGTTTCAGCATGCGGCTGCCCATCGGCGTGACCGTGCGATCGAGGATCGCCGCCAGCGTGTTGTCGCTGCCGCCGGACAGGCTTTGCGTCAGCTCCAGATTGCGGCGGGTCGCGGCGTCCATGATGATGCCGTCCTGCTGGCGCTCCATGGTGAGGCCGCGAATGTGCGGCAGCGAAGTGCGCTGGGTATCTTTGACATACTGCAGCAGGCAGCCGGCGGCGCGCAGCGCCTGGTGCGCCTGCTCGACGCCAAAGCCGGTCAGATCGCGGGTGCCGAACTGCAGGTTGAGCTGCTGACGCGCGGTCTCAAGCTCGAATTCCCACAGTGGGCGGCGGCGCAGGCCGTGGCGCTGTTCTATGAGCGCCATTTGTTCGAAGGTTTCCGGGTAGAGCAACTCGGCCGGATTGGTGCGCTGCAGCTCGGCGGCCATGGTTTCCAGATCCTGCGGCTCGGCGACGCGGAAGCGGCCGGAGCTGACGTCCAGCGTGGCGTAGCCGAAGCCGCGCGCGTCCTGCCAGATCGCCGCCAGCAGGTTGTCCTGGCGCTCTTGCAGCAGCGCTTCGTCGGTGATGGTGCCGGGGGTGACGATACGCACCACTTTGCGTTCGACCGGCCCTTTGCTGGTGGCCGGATCGCCGATCTGCTCGCAGATGGCGACGGACTCGCCGAGCTGCACCAGCTTGGCCAGGTAGTTCTCCACCGCGTGGTGCGGCACGCCGGCCATCGGGATCGGTTCACCCGCCGAGGCGCCGCGTTTGGTCAGCGAGATATCCAGCAGTTGGGAAGCGCGCTTGGCGTCGTCGTAAAACAGCTCGTAGAAATCGCCCATGCGGTAGAACAGCAGGATTTCAGGATGCTGGGCCTTGAGGCGCAGGTACTGCTGCATCATTGGCGTGTGCGAATCGAGTTTATCGGTGCTATTCATGCGATTATTTTTCCAATCCATTGAATGTAAAGGTCACTGTGATTTTCATTGTCATCATTCGCTATCACATTGTTTCAGCAGGCGCCGCCCCATTTAGCGCTTGCCGGGCGGCGCAAATCAAATCATCAAAACGCCAGACGGCGCGCTCAAACCCGAGGTTTGCACAGACGCTTATACTAGCCTAGCGGGCAATCGGCTGTCACAGGTAAAAATGGGAAGCGCTGCGCAAGGCCGGTTTGTAACGCAGCGAGATTGTTGTTCGCCTGCGGGCAACAACGCAAGTCGCCGCCCGCAGTGGTGGTGGAAAGGTTATTGCGCGGCGGTGAGAGGCAAAGGCAGTTGATAGAGGCGGAAGCTGTCGGGCACTTCGGTTTCATGGCCGGGCAGCAGGCGGTGGCGGATGCGCGATTCGCTGACGAAGGCGCAGCCTTGTGGCGTGATAGTCAGGTTGACCGGCGATTCCATGCCTTCGCGCAAGATCTCAATCCGGTGCATGCCTGCCGCCTTGGGGGAAGGGATCCGCAGGATCCGCCCCTGGCCGCTCTGGATCCCGTTTTCCAGCACGATCAGCGCGCCGTCCGGTGCCAACCCCATCCCGTCCGGGTTTTCGATGAGGCGCGGCAGCTGCATTTCCGTCAGCTGCGGCTTTGGATCGTTATAGCTGAGGGCGTAGAGCTTACCGGTGCCGAAATTGGCGACTGCCATCAGCCGGTCGTCGAGCAGCACGATCCCGGCGGCCCCCAACCCGCTGGGAGCCGCCAATTGCGGATCCCGATACAGCGTACTGAATGCCGTTTCGCCCGGCCGCAGGCGCAGGATGCCGCCGCCGCGGGTTTCCGTCACGTACACCGTGCCGTCTGCGCCAAGCACGATATCGTTGCCCATTTCCCCCGCCGGCAGCGCCAGGCTGCGGTTGAGGGTGCCATCCGCGACGTTCAGCGCATAGATGCGGTTGGCGCGCGTTTTGCCGCCGGAGAGAAAGTCTGGCGAGTTCCCCCACAGCAGCCCGCGCCGTTCGTCCAGCCGCAGCGCGTTTGAGGCGAACACCGTGTCAGCACCGGGGAAGAAGGTTTCCCACGCCTGCCCCGGCCGTTTGCGCAGCACGTTGCCGCTGGTGATCAGCCCGACATACAGCGTACCGTCCGCCGCGCGGGCGATGCCGTTGGGGTAACGTGCGCCGGGCGGCAGCGTTATGCTGCTTTCCGTGCAGTCTGCGCTGACGGCGGCCTGCGCCGGCGCGCTAAGGGTGAATGCGGCAGCGAGGGTGAACAACGCCGCTCGCGCGGTAACAGCGTATGACATGTTTCTCTCCGGGAATGAGGGAAAGGGGGCTACCAGCGCTCGGGGCGGGCAGCGTGTGCCATTGGCGCCTCCAGCGCGGCCACGTCTTCCGGCGATAGCCTGAGGTCGAGCGCCGCCAGCGCATCCTGCAGATGGTGTGGCTTGGACATGCCCACCAGCGGCGACGCTACGCCGGGTTTGGCCAACAGCCAAGCCAGCGCGATCTGCGCCGGTGGAACGCTGTGCACGGCCGCCACCTCCGCTACGGCAGCGACGGTGCATTCCACCTCGTTTCTGCCGCCGTACCAACGGGGCGCCTGTTCGTCGGTGGCGGCGCGCAGCGTGCCGCCACTGGCGGAGCCGGCCAACACGCCGCGGGCCAGCGGCGACCAGGGCGTCAGGCCAAGACCTTCCTCCAGGCACAGCGGGATCAATTCTTCTTCGTCTTCACGCGTCACCAGGTTGTATTGGCTTTGCAACGAAATAAACGGCGCCAGGCGGTGCTGACGTTGAAAGGCCAGCATTTTCATCAGGCGCCAGGCGTGCAGTGAAGACGCGCCGAGATAGCGGATCTTGCCCGCCCGCACCAGGCCGTCGAGGGTGTCGGCAGTTTCTTCGATCGGCGTTTCGGTGTCGAAGCGGTGCAGGACGAACAAATCGAGGTAATCCGTTCCCAGCCGCTGCAAGGAGGCGTCGACGCTGTGCAGCAGGTGCTTGCGCGACAGCCCGCGGCTGTTCGGCTGCGCGTCCATCGGAAAGTAGGCTTTGGTGGCGATCACCACGTCTTCACGACGGGCGAACGCCTTCAGCGCGCGGCCGAGAATGCGCTCGCTTTCTCCGCCGGAGTAAATGTTGGCGGTATCGAAAAAGTTGATGCCCGCCTCCAGCGCCTCGCGGATAAAGGGGCGCGCTTGCTCTTCTTTCAGCACCCAGGGCCGCCAGGCCGGATCGCCGTAGGTCATGCCGCCCAGACAAAGGCGGGACACCTGCAGGCCGCTGTCGCCAAGCCGAACGTAGTTCATGGCGTCGCCCCCTCAGCGCATGCCGGCGATGGTGTAGCCGCCGTCCACCAGCAGGCTTTGGCCGGTGATGAAGCGGGCTTCGTCCGTCGCCAGCCACAGTGCCACATCGCCGATGTCTTCCGATTCGCCCAGGCGGCCGGCGGGCGTGTGGGCGATAAAGGGCGCAAACGCCGCGCTGTCGGCCACGCTGCCGCGCGCCATCGGCGTGTCGATGATGCCGGGGTTGATGTTGTTGACGCGGATGCCCTGGCCGCTGTATTCGAGCGCCACCGCGCGGATCATCGCATCGAGCGCGCCTTTGCTGGCGGAATAGCTGGATGAGCCGGCGAGCGCGCCGTGGGTCAGCCAGGAGGAGGTGTTAATGATCACGCCGCCTGAATGTTGCGCCAGGAAGGTTTCAATCTCGTATTTCATCGCCAGCCAGACGCCACGGAGGTTAATGGCGATCACGCGGTCAAAATCCTCGCTGCTCTGTTCGGTGATGGGGGCGAAGTTGCCGATGATGCCGGCGTTGTTGAAGGCGACGTCGAGCCGGCCGTAGTGGGCGGTCACCGTGGCGAGCAGCCTGCGGATGTCGTTTTCCTGGGAGACGTCGGCCACGATGGGCAGGGCGTCGCCGCCGGCGAGCGCGATGTCGCGCGCCGTGGCTTCAATTTCCGCCGCACGCCGGCCGGCCAGCGCCACTTTTGCGCCTTCGCGGGCATAGGCCAGCGCGGCTGCGCGGCCGATACCGGTGCCGCCGCCGCTTACCAGCACGACTTTGTCAGCCAGACGGCGCGGCGTTTCATGAGTTGGGGCTGTAGTATTAATCATCGCATCGATACCTGGTAATGGGTTCGATCGCAATGCTATGTTGTTAGATGACGGATAACTATCCGCTAAAAATTCATCTCACTATTAGATAATTTATATTAATAGCATGAAGAAACCCGAATTGTCCGGCCTGGCGGCCTTCGTGGCTATCGCCAGTGAACGCAGCTTCCGCCGCGCCGCCGCCCGACTGGGCGTGACGCCGCCGACGCTGACCCACACCCTGCGCGAACTGGAAGCGCAGGTGGGCATTCGCCTGTTGAACCGCACCACCCGCAACGTCTCGCCGACGGAGGCCGGTGAGCATCTGTTGGCACAGCTGGTGCCGGCCTTTACCGACATCGACGCCGCGCTGGAGAGCCTGAATGCGTTTCGCGAAGGGCCACGCGGCCTGGTGCGCATCAACGCGCCGCGTTCGGCGATCGATCTCGCCATCGTACCGCATCTGGGGCGGTTGGCCAGCGAGTACCCCGGCATTACGCTGGAGGTAGTGGCGGACGAAGGGTTTGCCAACATCGTCGAGCAAGGCTTTGACGCCGGTATTCGGCTCGGCGAGGATCTGCACAACGATATGCGTGCGGTGCGCCTGACGCCGGATCTGCGTTTTGCCATCGTCGCCACGCCGGACTATTTTCAACGGTACGGCGAACCGACGCATCCACAGGATTTGCTGCAGCACCGCTGCATCGGTTGGCGCAAGGCCTCTTCGGGCGAGCGCTACAAATGGGCATTTCAGCAGGGCGAGCAGCGATTTTCCGTGGCGGTCAACAGCCCGCTTATCGTGGATGACGCCAGGCTGTTGCTGCAGGCGGCGTTGGCGCACGTCGGCATCGCTTTCGCCATCGAACAGGAGGTGGAAGAACACCTCGCTAGTGGGCGGCTGCGGCGGGTGTTGGCCGACTGGTGCGCGCCGTTTCCCGGTTTTTACCTCTATTATCCCAACCGCAGGAATCATTCCGTGGCGCTGACCACGGTGATCGAGTTGCTGCGTCTGCCCACCTAATCTTCTTTACCGGCCATCGCGTTCGGATGGCAAGTAAGTGAATCAAGCTTGAACTATTTTTATTCCCTCTTCGTTTGTTCGGGCGCAAATAATCCCTTAAATTCCCGGCGAGTTTATAACTGGCTGTTTATAATTGTTATTTGAGTATTAATTGCGAATATTCCGAGTTTTTATCGGTTATTTGAGAGCCCGGTCACACTATTTTTTTATGTGAAATGTGAAGGGGGTCAAGCCGGCTGGTCAAGGAGAGACGGTTATTATCCCCGCTGGCTTACCGATCCGTTTTTCATGCTCCGTATACTGTCTGCAACCAGGGCAACGTGACGGAAATTTTCATAAGGAATGTGCGTGAAGCAATCGTGATTGCATCTGGCATACAAATAACACGGGGTTTTTTTGATTATCTGAGGTGCTTGGTATGGAAAAGAAAAAAATCTATCTGTTTTGTTCTGCCGGTATGTCCACTTCCCTGTTGGTATCAAAAATGAAGGCGCAGGCCGAGAAATACGAAGTACCGGTGATCATCGCCGCCTATCCGGAGGCGCTGGCCGCGGAGAAAGGCATTGAAGCGGATCTGATCCTGCTGGGGCCGCAGATCGCCTACACCTTGCCGGAAGTGCAAAAACAGCTGCCCAACAAACCTGTTGAAGTCATCGATCCGCTGCTGTACGGCAAGGTCGATGGGCTGGGGGTGCTGAAGGCCGCGGTGGCCGCCATCAAGAAAGCCAATCAATAACAGGAGGCCGCCGTGAATACCCTCATTGCCTCGCTCGAGAAGGTTATCCTGCCTTTCGCCGTAAAAATCGGTAAGCAGCCCCACGTCAACGCCATCAAGAACGGCTTTATTCGCCTGATGCCGCTGACCTTGACCGGGGCGATGTTCGTGTTGATCAACAACGTGTTCCTGAGCTTTGGCGAAGGATCGTTCTTCTATTCGCTGGGCGTGCGCCTGGATGCCTCCACCATCGAGACGCTGAACGGGCTGAAGAGCATCGGCGGCAGCGTTTACAACGGTACGCTGGGGATCATGTCCCTGATGACGCCGTTCTTTATCAGCATGGCGTTGGCCGAAGAGCGCAAGGTCGATCCGCTGGCTTCGGCGCTGCTGGCGGTGGCGGCCTTTATGACCGTCACGCCGTTCAACGTCGGCGAAGCCTATGCGGTGGGCGCTAACTGGCTGGGCGGCGCCAACATCATTTCCGGTATGGTGATCGGGCTGGCGGTGGCCGAGATGTTTGCTTTCATCGTGCGGCGCAACTGGGTGATCAGCCTGCCGGACAGCGTGCCGGCTTCGGTGTCGCGCTCCTTCTCGGCGCTGATCCCCGGTTTCATCATCCTCTCCATCATGGGGTTGGTGGCGTTCGCGCTGGCGCACTGGGGCACCAACTTCCACCAGATCATCATGGACGGCATTTCGGCGCCGCTGGCCAAGATGGGCAGCGTGGTGGGCTGGGTGTACGTGCTGTTCTCTTCGCTGCTGTGGTTCTTTGGGGTGCACGGCTCCATGGCGCTGGCGGCGCTGGACAGCGGCATCATGACGCCGTTCGCGCTGGAAAACGTGGAGCTGTATAACAAATAC
This sequence comes from Serratia sp. 2880STDY5682894, assembly GCF_001537385.1. Classification (NCBI taxonomy): domain Bacteria; kingdom Pseudomonadati; phylum Pseudomonadota; class Gammaproteobacteria; order Enterobacterales; family Yersiniaceae; genus Serratia; species Serratia sp. 2880STDY5682894. Next base: position 8,389 of record NZ_FCJA01000017.1, read on the forward strand.
GGTTCGGTCGAAGCGGCGGTGGCTGCGGGGAAAGAGTTCCACATGTGGGCGAAGCCGTTCGTCGACTCCTACATTTACCTCGGCGGCACCGGTTCGACGCTGGGCCTGATCATCGCCATCTTCATCGCCTCGCGCCGCGAAGATTACCGCCAGGTCGCCAAGCTGGCGACGCCGTCCGGCATCTTCCAGATCAACGAACCGATTCTGTTCGGCCTGCCGGTGATCATGAACCCGGTGATGTTCATTCCGTTCATCCTGGTGCAGCCGGTACTGACCATCATCACCTCGCTGGCTTATTACTCCGGGCTGATCCCGCCTATCACCAACATCGCGCCCTGGACCATGCCGGTCGGCCTGGGGGCGTTCTTCAACACCAACGGCAGCATCATGGCCCTATTGCTGAGCCTGTTCAACCTGGCGGTCGCCACCGTGATTTATCTGCCGTTCGTGGCGATCTCCAACAAGGCGCAGAGCCAGATCGACGCGGCGACGGAAAGCGAAGAAGACATCGCCAAGGCGCTGAAATTCTAACAGTGGAACGGGGCGGCGTGGCCGCCCCGCGAGGGACGCGAGTATGGAATATCAATTTGCCGACGGGTTCTGGTGGGGCAGCGCCACCTCCGCGCCGCAGTCTGAAGGGGCGGCCGCACGGGACGGCAAGAGCCGCAACATCTTCGACTATTGGTACGAGATCGCGCCCGAGCGCTTTCACGATCGGGTGGGGCCGGGCGAGGCCTCAACCTTTTACGACCATTTCCGTACCGATATCGGGCTGCTCAAAACGTTGGGCCACAATACCTTTAGAACGTCGATCTCGTGGTCGCGGCTGATCCCGGACGGCGACGGCGAGGTGAACCCGCAGGCGGTGGCTTTCTATAACGCGATGATCGACGAACTGCTGGTGCAGGGCATCACCCCGTTTATCAATCTCTACCACTTCGATATGCCGCTGTGCATGCAGCAGCGCGGCGGTTGGGAAAGCCGGGCGGTGGTCGAAGCCTATGCGCGTTACGCCGACATTTGCTTCGGTCTGTTTGGCGATCGGGTCACCCACTGGTTCACCTTCAACGAGCCGATCGTGCCGGTGGAGGCCGGTTACCTGAATGACCTGCACTATCCTTGCGTAGTGGACTTCAAACGGGCGGTCACCGTGGCGTATCACAGCGTACTGGCGCATGCCATGGCGGTGCAGCGTTTCAGAGCGCGGGAGCTGCCGGGGAATATCGGCATTATTTTGAACCTGAGCCCGACCTATCCGCGTTCCGATGCGTCGGAGGATCGGCAGGCTGCGCACGACGCCGATCTGCTGCTCAACCGCAGTTTCCTCGATCCGGTCGCCAAAGGGCGTTATCCGGCGGCGTTGCTGCAGCTGCTGGAGCGGCATGGGCTGATGCCCCACTGCGAGCCGCAGGATGCGCAGCTGATTGAAGACGGCGTGGTGGACATCCTCGGCGTCAACTATTACCAACCGCGCAGGGTGCAGGCGAAAGAGGGGCGCCGTGCCGAGGGGCCGATCGCATCGCCGGAGGATTTGTTCAGTTACTATGCAATGCCGGGCCGCAAAATCAATCCGCACCGCGGCTGGGAGATCTACGAAAAGGGGCTGTACGACATCCTGATGGATCTGAAAGAGAACTACGGCAATCTGCCTTGTTATATTTCGGAAAACGGCATGGGCGTTGAAGGCGAAGAGGCGTTTATCGGCGCCGATGGGCGGGTGGAGGACGATTACCGCATCGACTTTATTCGCGAGCACCTGAAATGGCTGCACCGCGCGCTGGCGGAAGGCTCGCAGTGCAAAGGCTATCATCTGTGGACCTTTATCGACTGCTGGTCCTGGCTGAACGCCTACAAGAATCGTTATGGGCTGGTGCGGCTGGATCGGGCGGATCAGCGCCGCACCATCAAGAAAAGCGGCTACTGGTTTGCCGAGGCGGCCAGACGCAACGGATTTGACTAACGGGAGGCCGGCGCTGTGTCCGACAACCGAATTTCGCTGAGTGCGAACGACGTGAAGCTGATTCGCGAGCAGGATTTTTTTAACTGCAAAGATTTTCACCTGTTTATCTACAACAAGGTGGAAAGCGCCACTGGGCTGCATCAGCACGACTATTACGAGTTTACCATCGTGCTGAGCGGCAAGTGCTACCAGGAGATCAACGGCAAGCGGGTGCTGCTGGAACGCGGGGATTTCGTCTTTATCCCTATCGGCTCCTACCACCAGAGCTTTTACGAGTTCGGCGCGACGAAAATCTTCAACGTGGCGGTCAGCAAAGCGTTCTTTGAAGAGCACTATTTGCAGCAGCTGCCGCGCTGCTTCGTCGCCTCGCAGGCCTACAGCCTGAGGAGCGAGTTTTTGGCCTATATCGAATCGGTGGTGAGTTCGCCGCAGTTTCGCGAGGATGATTTCGCCGAATTTCTCGAAACGCTGACTTTCTATGTGATCAGCCGCATTCGTCACTATAAGGAAGAAAACGACGGCGGCGATGATATCCCGCAGTGGCTGAAGAACACCCTGGCCGGCATGCATGACAAGGCGATGTTCGGCGAAAGGGCGTTGGCGAACATGGTGGCGCTGTCGGGGAAGACCCAGGAGTATCTGACCCGGGCGATGCGGCGTTACTACCATAAGACGCCGATGCAGGTGATCAATGAGATCCGCATCAATTTCGCCAAGACGCAGCTGGAGGTCACCAACTCTTCGGTTTCCGATATCGCCTTTGATTCCGGCTATGGCGATGTCAGCCTGTTCATTAAGAACTTCAAGCGGCTCACCGACGTGACCCCAGGCAACTACCGAAAAAAGTGCTACGGCCCTCTTTAGGGCCGCTCCCGATCAGTATCAACGCCGATATGCCGATGAGCTTCAGGCCGCCGGCCGGTTAATCATTCGATTTTTACCTTAGCGAAGGGGAATGCCGCGTCGGTCGGTCGGGCTTCCCTTGCCAAAAATCCATCTCGCGGGAGCCATTATGGAAAAACTACTGATCGTGAATGCCGACGACTTCGGCCTGAGCAAGGGGCAAAACTACGGCGTCATCGAGGCGTATCAGCATGGCGTGGTTTCCTCTACCACGGCGATGGTGAACGGCGGCGGCGCCCAGCACGCGGCGGCGCTCAGCCGGCAATATCCGGGGCTGCCGATCGGGCTGCATTTCGTTTTGACCCATGGCAGGCCGCTGGGCGCCATGCCTTCGCTGGTCAACGAGCATGGCGAACTGGGTAAATGGCTGTGGTGCCGCGCCGAGGCCGGCGAGCTGCAGCTGGACGAGATTCAGGAGGAACTGCAGCGCCAGTTCGCGCGGTTTGTGACGCTGTTCGGCAGGCCGCCGACGCACATCGACAGCCACCACCATGTGCATATGCAGCCGCAGATTTACCCGCTGGTGGAGGCGTTTGCGCAGGCGCAGGGTCTGCCGCTGCGTCTCGATCGCGAAGAGGCGAAGCGGCGCGATATTACGTTGCAGACGCCCTGCAGCACCGACGCGTTTGACGCGGGATTCTACGGTGAAATGATTTCCGAAGCCTTGTTCCTGCAGCGGTTGACGCGCGCCGACGAGCAGGGCGCCGAGTCATTGGAAATGATGTGCCACCCGGCGTTCCTCGACGCGACGATCCTGCAGAGCAAATATTGTCACCCGCGCCTCGTCGAGCTGGAGGTGTTGACCGCGCCGACGCTGAAAGCGGCGATCGCCGAACGCGGTTTCATGTTGGGCTCCTTCCTGGATCTGTAGCGCTGCCGTTTACAGCATGGCGTGCGCCTTTTTCAGGCCGGTATCCTCTTGCGGATCGGCCCCCTGAGGCAGGGGCTCCGCCTCCTGTTCCTCGGGCTGCGGCTCGTCGACATCGGGCGCCGCTTCCGGCGGCGGCATGGTGTCGTGAATGATCTGCTCATCGAAGGTCGGATTGAGCGCCGGCGACAGCGGCGAACTGGTGAGGCTGTCCGGCAGCGGAATATGCGGCACCGGTGCGTCCTGCGCCAGCTGAGGTTCCTCCGCTTTCGCCGTGCGGCTGAGGGCCGCCAGCAGCACGCCGCACAGGGCGAAGAAGGCGTACAGGATATTACCGCCAAGCGGCTCGATCAGCGCGCCGACCGCCAAGGGCCCGATGCTGGCGCCGACGCCGAACGCCATCAGCAGGCAGGCGGCCAGTGAGACGCGGCGCTCCGGCTCAATCAGATCGTTGGCCAGCGCCACTACCAACGGGTAGAGCGTAAACTGCAGCATGCTGACGACAAAGCCCACCGCCAGCAGCAGCGGGAAATCGATGTGCGGCAGCAGCGCCAGCGGCAGCGCCGCCACGATCAGGAAAATAGCGTTGAGTCGCATCAGCAACGGGCGGCTATAGCGATCCGACAGCCAGCTGAGTGGGAACTGCGCCACCAGCCCGGCGAAGATGGCCAGTGCCATGAACAGGCCGGTTTGTTGAGTGGTTAAGGACTGCAGGCTGGCATAGACCGGCGCCAGGCCGTAAAACGAGCCCACCACCATGCCGATCACCAACGTGGTGGCCAGCACCTTGGGAATGGCGCCGACAAAGTAGCGCAGCTCCATCGGCGCCGGCGACATGTGGCGCGCATTGGTGCGGGTGGTGAGGGCGATGGGCACCAGACAGAGCGCGAAGCACAGCGCGATCACCAGCAGCGTGGTGATGCCCAGGTTGCTTTGCAGCATCAGCACGATCTGGCCCAGCGACATGCCGAGATAGGTCGCCGCCATATAGAAGCCGAACACCATGCCGCGCTGGTTGGATTCCGCCTGGTCGTTCAGCCAGCTTTCCAGCACCATGTACTGACACATCATGCACAGCCCGATCACCAGGCGCAGGGCGACCCAGGCGGGAATGAACTCCGTTAGGCCGTGCCCCAGCACCGCAGCGGTAATGATGCCGGCGCAGGCCACGTAGGCGCGGATATGCCCGACGCGGGCGATGAGAAAGTGGCCGACCTTGCCACCGATCACCAACCCGATGTAGTTGGCGGCGATGATGGCGCCGATCAGCGCGCTGCTGACGTGGATGGAGGCCAGCCGCAGCGAGACGTAGGTGGTGAGCAGGCCCGAGCCCAACAGCAGCAGCAGGGTGGTGGTGTACAACGGCAAGAATACGCCCAACGTTTTTTTCACGCTATCATCCTAATCTCTTCTGGTGCGCCCTGAGGCCGCCGCCGCAGCGTGCCGCCTCCGTGATGTTCCTTGTGCTGGTGCGCCGCCGCTCGCTGGGGCGCTTCTTTTGATACTAGCAGCTTGGCTGGGCGCTTAAAACCGCACCTCCTGCGAGGCGCTGCGCATTTCCACGCGTCGGCCGCCGCATCGCCTTGATAAATGCTACTATCGGGCGCATATACCTGAATTCGCGAGGGAGAGGTTATGAGTGAAAACCAACTGCGCCGGCTCAGCGTGCTGGTGGGGGAAAAACTGAAGGCACAGGGCCGCTGGATCACCTGTGCGGAATCCTGCACCGGCGGCGGTATTGCCAAGGCCATTACCGATATCGCCGGCAGCTCCGCCTATTTCGATCGCGGTTTCGTCACCTACAGCAATGCGGCGAAGCATGACCTGCTAGGGGTGAGAGAAGCCACGTTGGCGGCGCACGGCGCGGTCAGCGAAGAGGTGGTGCGTGAGATGGCGATAGGGGCGCTGCGGGCGGCGCAGGCCGATCTGGCGCTATCGGTGAGCGGCATCGCCGGCCCGGACGGCGGCAGCGCGGAAAAGCCGGTCGGTACCGTGTGGTTCGGCTTCGCCGGCAGCGATGGCCGGGGGCTGTCGCGCATGATGCAATTCGAGGGCGACCGCGACGCGGTGCGGCTGCAGGCGACGATTTTCGCGCTGCAAACCGCCATCGACGAATTTTTGTAAATTAGGCTTGATACTGTATGACTATACAGTATAATTAGTGACATTTCCTGCACAACATACATTCAGTGGCAGTGTGGGGTAACACCGGCATTGCGAAACGAAGGAGCAAAAATGGCTATTGATGAGAACAAGCAAAAGGCGTTAGCTGCGGCACTGGGCCAGATTGAGAAACAGTTCGGCAAAGGCTCCATCATGCGCCTGGGTGAAGACCGCTCCATGGACGTGGAAACGATCTCCACCGGCTCACTGTCACTCGATATCGCTCTGGGCGCCGGCGGCCTGCCGATGGGCCGCATCGTTGAAATCTACGGCCCGGAATCCTCTGGTAAAACTACCCTGACGCTGCAGGTGATCGCCGCTGCGCAGCGCGAAGGCAAAACCTGTGCGTTCATCGATGCCGAGCACGCGCTGGATCCTGTCTATGCGAAAAAGCTGGGCGTCGATATCGACAACCTGCTGTGCTCCCAGCCGGACACCGGCGAGCAGGCGCTGGAAATCTGTGATGCGCTGACCCGCTCCGGCGCGGTTGACGTCATCATCGTCGACTCCGTGGCGGCGCTGACGCCGAAGGCGGAAATCGAAGGTGAAATCGGCGATTCGCACATGGGCCTGGCGGCACGCATGATGAGCCAGGCGATGCGTAAGCTGGCCGGCAACCTGAAAAACGCCAATACCCTGCTGATCTTCATCAACCAGATCCGTATGAAAATTGGTGTGATGTTCGGCAACCCGGAAACCACGACCGGCGGTAACGCCCTGAAGTTCTACGCTTCGGTGCGTCTGGATATCCGCCGCATCGGCGCCATCAAAGAGGGCGACGAAGTGGTGGGCAGCGAAACCCGCGTGAAAGTGGTGAAGAACAAAATCGCTGCGCCGTTCAAGCAGGCTGAGTTCCAAATCATGTACGGCGAAGGCATCAACAGCCGTGGCGAGCTGGTCGATCTGGGCGTGAAGCATAAGATGATCGAAAAAGCCGGCGCCTGGTACAGCTATAATGGCGAGAAGATCGGTCAGGGCAAGGCGAATGCCTGTAACTTCCTGAAAGAAAACCCGGCTATCGCCGCTGAGCTGGATAAGAAGCTGCGTGACCTGCTGCTGCACAGCGGCGGTGAACTGGTGGCCGCTTCCGGTGACGACTTCGAAGACGACGAAGCGGAAACCAGCGAGCAGTTCTAATCGCTGAAGATATGCGCCGCCGTTCGTGTGGCGCATATCCCATAAATTCAGGCTTGAATGATGAATGACTTGCTAAGCCGCGCCATGCGCCTGCTGTCGCAACGCGATCATAGTGAAGCTGAACTGCGCCGCAAACTTGCGGCGCAGCCGTTTGTGGCGAAAGCCCGTTTTGGCGGCAAGGGGCCACATGCGCCGGCATCACCGCCGGTGGCTGAAGAGCCGGTGGATCCTGCGCTGATCGAGCAGGTTATTGCCTACTGTTACCAGCATAATTGGCTAGACGATAAGCGTTTCGCTCACAGCTACATCGGCAGCCGCAGCCGCAAAGGTTACGGTGCGCAGCGCATCCGCAGTGAGCTGATGCAAAAGGGCGTCGACAAAGCGCTGGTGCAGGACGCGTTGGCGGAATGCGACATCGACTGGTGCGAACAGGCGAAACAGGTGGCGCAGCGAAAATTTGGCGATGCGTTGCCAACCGACTGGAAAGAGAAAGCCAAAGTGCAGCGCTATCTGCTCTATCGCGGCTTCTTCCAGGAAGAAATTCAGTCAATTTACCGTGATTTTGCGCAATGAGCGCACACGGGGTTTTACTTCCCTCTGAAGAAAATTTATCTTATCCCCACTTTTTGTTCGTGAGCTGGTTGTCATCGTCGGGATGACGCGTCACCGGCTCACGTGTCGTTATTCTAGCCTTTCCAGGAAAATTATGAGCAAGAGCACCGCTGAGATCCGTCAAGCGTTTCTCGATTTCTTTCATAGTAAGGGTCACCAGGTTGTAGCGAGCAGCTCCCTGGTGCCTAACAATGATCCGACATTGCTGTTTACCAATGCCGGCATGAACCAATTTAAGGATGTTTTCCTGGGGCTGGACAAACGCGCCTATTCCCGTGCCACCACCTCGCAGCGCTGCGTGCGCGCAGGCGGCAAGCACAATGACCTGGAAAACGTCGGCTATACCGCCCGTCACCACACCTTCTTTGAAATGCTGGGCAACTTCAGCTTCGGCGATTACTTCAAGCATGACGCGATCAGCTACGCGTGGGAACTGCTGACCGGTGAAAACTGGTTCAACCTGCCGAAAGAGCGACTGTGGGTCACCGTGTATGAAACCGATGACGAAGCGTTCGACATCTGGCAGAAGCAAATCGGCGTACCGGCCGAGCGCATTATTCGCATCGGCGACAACAAGGGCGCGCCTTTCGCTTCCGACAACTTCTGGCAGATGGGCGACACCGGCCCATGCGGCCCGTGCACCGAGATTTTCTACGATCACGGCGATCACATCTGGGGCGGCCCTCCTGGCAGCCCGGAAGAAGACGGCGACCGCTACATCGAGATCTGGAACATCGTTTTCATGCAGTTCAACCGCCAGTCCGACGGCACCATGCTGCCGCTGCCGAAACCTTCGGTGGATACCGGTATGGGCCTGGAGCGCATCGCGGCGGTGTTGCAGCATGTGAACTCCAACTACGAAATCGATCTGTTCCGTACCCTGATCGCCGCCGTGGCAAAAGTGACCGGTGCAACCGATCTGGACAACAAATCCCTGCGCGTTATCGCCGACCACATCCGTTCCTGCGCCTTCCTGGTGTCGGATGGCGTGATCCCGTCTAACGAAAACCGCGGCTACGTGCTGCGCCGCATCATTCGTCGCGCGATCCGCCATGGCAACATGCTGGGCGCGAAAGACACCTTCTTCTACAAGCTGGTGGCGCCACTGATCGAAGTGATGGGCCCGGCGGCCGACGAACTGAAACGCCAGCAATCGTTGGTGGAGCAGGTGCTGAAAACCGAAGAGGAGCAGTTTGCCCGCACGCTGGAGCGTGGCCTGGCGCTGTTGGACGAAGAGCTGGCCAAGCTGCAGGGCGATACCCTGGACGGCGAAACCGCTTTCCGTTTGTACGATACCTACGGCTTCCCGGTCGATCTGACCGCTGACGTCTGCCGCGAGCGCGGTCTGAAAGTCGATGAAGCGGGCTTTGAAGAAGCGATGGAAGCGCAGCGCCGCCGTGCGCGCGAATCCAGCGGTTTCGGCGCCGATTACAACAGCCTGATCCGCGTGGACGGCAGCAGCCAGTTCAGCGGTTACGATCACGACGAGCAGCAGGCAACTGTCATCGCGCTGTTCCGCGACGGCCAGCCGGTCGATCGGATCAACGCCGGCGAAGAGGCGGTGGTGGTGCTGGATGAGACGCCGTTCTACGGTGAATCCGGCGGCCAGGTCGGCGATAAAGGCGTGCTGAAAGCCGCCGGCGTAGAGTTTGTGGTCAACGACACCCAGAAATACGGCCAGGCTATCGGCCACCAGGGCAAACTGGCGCAGGGCTCGCTGAAGCTGAACGATCGCGTGGATGCGCAGATCGACGCTGAGCGCCGCAACAGCATCCGTCTGAACCACTCCGCGACTCACTTGCTGCACGCCGCGCTGCGCCAAACGCTGGGCGACCACGTCGCGCAGAAAGGCTCGCTGGTTAACGACAAATATCTGCGTTTCGACTTCTCGCACTTCGAAGCGATGAAGCCGGAGCAAATCCGCGCGGTGGAAGATCTGGTGAACCAGCAGGTGCGTCGTAACCTGCCGGTACAGACCGAGCTGATGGCGTTGGAAGATGCCAAAGAGAAGGGCGCGATGGCGCTGTTCGGCGAGAAGTACGATGACAACGTGCGCGTACTGACCATGGGCGACTTCTCCACCGAGCTGTGTGGCGGTACTCATGCCAGCCGCACCGGCGATATTGGCCTGTTCCGCATTCTGAGCGAGTCGGGCACCGCGGCGGGCATTCGTCGTATTGAAGCGGTGACCGGCGCAGGCGCTATCGCCACGCTGCACCAGCAAAGCGATTTGTTGCAAGACGTTGCGCAGCTGGTTAAGGGCGACAGCAACACCCTGACCGATAAAGTGCGCTCGGTGCTCGATCGCACCCGCGCGCTGGAAAAAGAACTGCAGCAGTTGAAAGATCAGCAGGCGGCGCAGGAAAGCGCGTCGCTGTCCAGCCAGGCAAAAGTGGTTAACGGCGTGAAGCTGTTGGTCAGCCAGTTGGACAATGTCGAAGCCAAAATGCTGCGCACCATGGTGGATGACCTGAAAAATCAATTGGGTTCAGCCATCATCGTGTTGGCAACGACGGCTGATGACAAAGTCAGCCTGGTTGCAGGCGTGACCAAGGATCTGACTGACCGCGTGAAAGCCGGCGAGTTGATTGGCAACGTGGCGCAGCAGGTAGGCGGCAAGGGCGGTGGTCGCCCTGATATGGCGATGGCGGGGGGGACGGATATCAACGCCCTGCCAGCGGCGTTAAACAGCGTAGAAGCCTGGGTGGCCTCGAAGCTGTGAACATAAATAAATAGCACGCACAAACGCCATAATACTTTGTTGATTATGGCGTTTTCATACTGTGCTAACACAATTTAGTTACAATTGCGGGAACAAAGTTTTTCAGGTCGGCTAAACTTACCATTATCTGAGGTGGGACCAAGTCTGCTTACACTTATTGTGGGTTGCGCGGCTTACGTTTTCACCACATATGATGGATAATGACGGGGAAACTGAGAGACCCGACTCTTTTAATCTTTCAAGGAGCAAAGAATGTTAATTCTGACTCGTCGAGTTGGTGAAACCCTCATGATTGGCGATGAGGTTACGGTCACTGTGCTAGGGGTAAAAGGCAACCAGGTGCGTATTGGTGTGAACGCCCCCAAAGAGGTTTCGGTTCACCGTGAAGAAATCTATCAGCGCATTCAGGCAGAGAAGTCTCAGCAGACGACTTACTGATTCCGAAGCAGCGTCTCGTTGCCAGACGAGACGCTACTGCATCGTTTTACCCACTTCTTTCGTTCTCCCCTCTCTTTTTCGTGATTATTTTCCCGGTTAGTTCCCTGCTTTGTTGCTACAGATGCTGCGGTTGCCTGTTGATAAAACGCCCTTTTTGCCGTGAAATCGCCCATGTTGGGTGCGAATTGTGCAAACGCGCATGAGTTGGGAAAAATTGTTTGACTTAAAAGTCGGAGAAAGTAATATGTGCGCCACGCAGTGCCGATGAGCTTCTCTAAAGCAAGTTAGGCGCAATTCGAAAGAAGCGTTTGGTGAGGTGGCCGAGAGGCTGAAGGCGCTCCCCTGCTAAGGGAGTATGCGGTCAAAAGCTGCATCCGGGGTTCGAATCCCCGCCTCACCGCCATTTGCATCCGTAGCTCAGCTGGATAGAGTACTCGGCTACGAACCGAGCGGTCGGAGGTTCGAATCCTCCCGGATGCACCATATTAGCCGTATGGTAGAGTTGGGAACAAAGTACCATAGGGTATCAAAGAATTACTGTGCATCCGTAGCTCAGCTGGATAGAGTACTCGGCTACGAACCGAGCGGTCGGAGGTTCGAATCCTCCCGGATGCACCATTCTTTAAGTCTGGCTTCATTAGCGAAGCAGGCAAGCAGTAAAAATAGTAATGCATCCGTAGCTCAGCTGGATAGAGTACTCGGCTACGAACCGAGCGGTCGGAGGTTCGAATCCTCCCGGATGCACCATCTAAGAGAAACCCGCTTCGGCGGGTTTTTCGCTTTTCAGCATTTAGCCATTCTCTCTCCCCCGTCCTCCTTTGCGCCCGATCGGGCACAGCACATTCCGTTATGACGCAGTCAGCGACAACCCAACGGCTTTACGCTAAAGTAGTTTTCTTTCCTCAACGATCATGGAGTAACGATGTACGACCGCTATCAGGGTCTTATTTTCGACATGGACGGCACGATTCTGGACACCGAGCCAACGCACCGCAAAGCGTGGCGTGAAGTGCTGTCCCGTTATGGCATGACGTTTGATGAAGCGGCCATGGTGGCGCTGAGCGGTTCACCGACCTGGCGCATCGCCCAGGCGATTATCGCCAGCCATCAGGCCGATCTCGATCCCCATCACCTGGCCGCGGAGAAAACCCGCGCGGTGGAAGCGATGCTGTTGGACAGCGTGCGTCCATTGCCGCTGATCGAGGTGGTGAAGTCCTATCACGGCCGCCGTCCGATGGCGGTCGGTACCGGCAGCGAGCACCGCATGGCGGAAATGCTGCTGCGTCATCTCGGCCTGTTCAACTGCTTCGACGCGATCGTCGGTGCGGACGACGTGCAGCGCCACAAACCGGAGCCGGACACCTTCTTGCGCTGTGCCGAACTGATCGGCGTGCCGCCGGAAAAATGCCTGGTGTTTGAAGACGCCGATTTCGGCATTCAGGCGGCGAAAAGTGCCGGTATGGCTGTGGTAGACGTCCGTACGCTGTGAGTAGTACGCTAGCCGTAATATCGTTATTTGGCAGTAGCTTCCTCAGTGCGACGCTGCTGCCGGGAAATTCAGAAATCGTTCTGGTCGCCTTGCTGACCCAGAGTCGCGTCTCGCCGGAGTTGCTGGTGCTGGCCGCGACTCTGGGCAACACGCTGGGTGGCTTGACCAATGTCATTATCGGGCGCCTGTTACCGGCGTTGAAACCACAGCGGGGGCTGGCAACGGCGCTTGGGTGGCTGCAACGCTTCGGCCCGGCTGCGCTGCTGCTCAGCTGGGTGCCGGTGGTGGGCGATTTGTTGTGCGTGTTGGCAGGTTGGCTGCGCATGCCCTGGGGCTCTGTCGCGCTGTTTCTGTGTATCGGAAAGGCGCTGCGTTACATCGTTTTGGCTATGATAACGGTACAGGGCATCGCCTGGTGGCAGTAACCAAGTGAATATAACTCAATATTCTCTCGGGTGCGGATTCAGTATGCTTACGAGTTATTGTTTTTAGAAGCGGGAGGTCAATTTGATCCCGGACGTATCACAGGCGCTTTCTTGGTTGGAAGCCCATCCCCAGGCATTAAAAGGTATTCGTCGTGGCATCGAGCGTGAAACGCTGCGGGTCACGCCGAACGGCACCTTGGCGACCACCGGGCATCCGGAAAAGCTGGGCGCGGCATTGACGCACCACTGGATCACCACGGATTTCGCCGAAGCGCTGTTAGAGTTCATTACGCCGGTTGATGACAACATCGATCACCTGCTGACGTTCCTGCGCGATATTCATCGTTACGTGGCGCGCAATATCGGCGATGAGCGCATGTGGCCGCTCAGCATGCCGTGCTTTATCGAAGCCGAGCAGGATATCGAGCTGGCGCAGTTTGGTTCGTCGAACATCGGCCGCATGAAGACGCTGTACCGCGAAGGGCTGAAGAATCGCTACGGCGCGCTGATGCAGACCATTTCCGGCGTGCACTACAACTTCTCGCTGCCGCTGGAGTTTTGGCAGGCCTGGGCCGGGGTGCAGGACGCAGAAAGCGGTAAAGAGCAGATCTCGGCGGGGTATTTCCGCCTGATCCGCAACTATTACCGTTTCGGTTGGGTGATCCCGTATCTGTTCGGCGCATCGCCGGCCATTTGTTCTTCGTTCCTCAAAGGGCGTGAGACCAATCTGCCGTTCGAGCGCACCGAGCAGGGGATGTGCTACCTGCCGTACGCCACCTCGCTGCGTCTGAGCGACCTGGGTTACACCAACAAGTCGCAGAGCAATTTGGGTATCACCTTCAACGATCTGCACAGCTATGTGGCCGGTCTGAAGCGGGCAATTGCGACGCCTTCTGAAGAGTTCGCCAAGCTGGGCGTGAAAGAGGGCGATCGCTACCTGCAGCTGAACAGCAACGTGCTGCAAATCGAGAACGAGCTGTATGCGCCGATCCGGCCGAAGCGCGTGACCCAAAGCGGCGAGACGCCGTCGGACGCGCTGCTGCGCGGCGGCATCGAATACATCGAAGTGCGTTCGCTGGATATCAACCCGTTCTCGCCAATCGGCGTGGACGCGGTGCAGGCGCGTTTCCTGGATCTGTTCCTGGTGTGGTGCGCGCTGGCCGATGCGCCGGAGATGAGCAGCGATGAACTGCTGTGCACGCGCAAGAACTGGAACCGGGTGATTCTGGAAGGGCGTAAGCCGGGCCAGACCATCGGCATCGGCTGTGGCGCCAGCCATGAACCGCTCGAAAAAGTGGGTAAGGCGCTGTTCGCCGATCTGCGTCGGGTGGCGGAAGTGTTGGACGGCGAAGCCGGCAACCGTCAATACCAGCAGGTGTGTGATGAGCTGGTTGCCGCGTTCGACGATCCTGAGTTGACCTTCTCTGCGCGCATTCTGAAGGCGATGAAGGCGGAAGGCACCGGGCGCGTCGGGTTGCAGCTGGCGGAGCAGTATCGTCAGACGTTGCTGGAAGAGCCGTTGGAAATCCTGAACGAAGCCGAGCTGGATAAAGAGCGGGAAGCCTCGTGGCAGCGCCAACGCGACATAGAAGCCAATGATACGCTAAGCTTTGAAGCGTTCCTGAAGCAAAACGGCGGAAGCTGAAAAAGAAAAAGGCCACATCAATGTGGCCAAATATGCATCTCTGATGACAGGGATGATGATAACAAATGCGCGTCTTTCACATACTCAGACTCGCAGGGTTAGAAAAGGTTTCCCGGTTAGGAAAAAAAGTTTCGAAATAAATGCTCTTTTACGAGGAGGTAGCGAAATGCCATTGCTGGATAGCTTTACCGTCGATCATACCCGTATGGCAGCTCCGGCTGTCCGCGTTGCGAAAACCATGAAAACGCCTCATGGCGATACCATCACGGTGTTTGATCTGCGCTTTTGCCGCCCGAACCTGGAAGTGATGCCCGAGCGCGGCATTCACACGCTGGAGCACCTGTTCGCCGGCTTTATGCGTGACCACCTGAACGGCCAGGGCGTGGAGATTATCGACATCTCCCCGATGGGCTGTCGTACCGGTTTCTACATGAGCCTGATCGGCGTGCCGGAAGAGCAGCGCGTAGCCGATGCGTGGAAAGCGGCGATGGCCGACGTGCTGAAAGTGACCGACCAGCGCAAAATCCCTGAGCTGAACGAATACCAGTGCGGCACTTACCATATGCACTCGCTGGAAGAAGCGCAGGAGATCGCCAAGCACATCCTGGATAACGACGTGGTGGTTAACCACAACGACGAGCTGGCGCTGCCGAAAGAGAAGCTGCAGGAACTGCATATCTAGCCGCGAGTTTCCCGCAGAGATAAAAAAAGACGCGATTTCGCGTCTTTTTTACTTTCAGGCCGGCGGTCAGTGGTGGCCGACGCTGGATTGCAGCGAGGTGATCGGCGTGACCCGCACCTGTTTGATCATGTTGCCCTGCACGTCGAGAATGTCGATATCGTAATGGCCGATACGCACCCGGGTGCCAATTTCAGGGATCTCTTCCAGCTCTTCGAGCAGCATGCCGTTGACGGTGCGGGCCTCGCTGGCCGGCAGGGTCCAGTTGAAGGCCTTGTTCAGTTCGCGCACGTTGGCGGTACCGTCGATCAAGACCGAGCCATCGCTCTGCGGCGTGACCTCTTCCGCCAACGTTGGTGACATCGAGGTGGTGAAGTCGCCGACGATCTCTTCGAGAATGTCTTCTACCGTGACCAGGCCCTGAATGTCGCCGTACTCGTCGACCACGATGCCGACCTTCTCTTTGTTGCGCTGGAACTTCACCAGCTGCACGTTGAGCGGCGTGCCTTCAGGCACGAAGTAGATCTCATCGGCGGCGCGCAGCAGGTTCTCTTTGTTGAACTCTTTTTTCTCGGTCATCAGGCGGTAGGCTTCGCGCACGCGCAGCATGCCGATCGCGTCGTCCAGCGAGCTGCGATACAGCACGATGCGGCCGTGCGGCGAGTGGGTCAGCTGGCGCATGATCGACTTCCAGTCGTCGTTGACGTCGATGCCGACGATCTCGGTGCGCGGCACCATGATGTCGTTAACCGTCACCTTTTCCAGATCCAGCACCGAAATCAGCATGTCCTGGTTGCGTCGGGAGATTTGCGACTGGGATTCGCGCACGATAGTGCGCAGCTCATCCTTGCTGACGGCGTCGCTGATGCGCACGTTGGTGCGGATGCCGAACAGGCGCAAGGTCAGGCTGGTGATGCCGTTGAGCAGCCAGACCAGCGGGAACATCACCTTTTGCAATGGCGCCAGCAGGACGCTGCTGGGGAAGGCAATACGTTCCGGATAGAGGGCGGCGAAGGTCTTTGGCAGCACTTCGGCGAACAGCAGCACGGCGAAGGTCAGTATGCCGGTCGCGATCGCCACGCCGAGATCGCCATACAGCCGCATGCCGACGATGGTCGCCAGCGCCGAGGCGAGGATGTTGACCAGGTTGTTGCCGATCAGCACCAGGCCGATCAGCCGATCCGGTTTTTGCAGCAGCTTCTCCACCCGACGCGCCGAGCGGTTGCCCTGTTTGGACAGGTGACGCAGGCGATAACGGTTGAGCGTCATCATGCCGGTTTCGGAAGCGGAGAAGTAAGCGGAGACCACGATCATGATCACCAGGATAATGATGAGGGTCCCCGTCGACACATGCTCCAATGCAGTATTCCTTATAGAGAGGGAGAATTGAGCCGGGCTGGCTTAGCGCACCATCACCTGCTGAATCAGACGGCTGCCGAAGTAGGCGAGCGTCAGCAGGAAAGCGCCGGCGAAGCTGAACCAGACGACGCGGCGGCCGCGCCAGCCTTCATGGTAATGGCCCCACAACAGCACGATATACACGAACCAGGCCATGATCGACAGCACGGCTTTATGCACGTTCTCTTTGCTGAACAGATTATCCATGTACAGCAAGCCGGTGCACAGGGTGAGCGTCAGCAGCACCACGCCGATCTGGGTGATATGGAACATCTTGCGCTCGATGCTCATCAGCGGCGGCATGTCGGCGCTAAAGGTCAACTTCTTGTTTTTCAGAAGGTAATCGAGCCAGGCGAGCTGCAAGGCGTAGAGCGCGGCGATGATCAGGGTAGCGTAAGAGAACAGCGCCAGGCCGATATGCACCATCAGTTCCGGGCTGGCTTCCAGGTGAGTGATGAACTCGCCGGGCATGAAGCTGGCGAAGGCCAGGTTGATCATCGCGAAGCTGTAGACGATCGGCAGCAGGAACCAGCCGCGGTCGCGCGAGGCGACGAAGGTCATCACCGAGCAGATGATCAGGCTGACGATGGAGCCAATGTTCAGCAGGCTGAGATTCTGCCCGGCGCTGACGTCAAAGATGCGCTGCTGCAGCGCGATGGCATGGCAAATCAGCGCCACCACCGCCGAGACGAGGGCAAGCCGACGGTATGCGCTGTTCTTCCGCAACAAGCTGGGAATGATCAGTCCAAGGCTGAGCAGGTAGGCCATCAAAGCCACAATGGAGAAAACTGGCATAGCGTTTAATTTTGCTTCGGCGTGGTTAATTGGAGTGTCAGTATAACGTTGCGCGCGTTTCACTCCAACCTATCTCCAACGCTGAGGCAGAGATCCGCCGCGCTTCGTGTTATCATCGGCGCAATTGTGTCGCCGGAGCGGCCTGTCATTACACGTTGAGCATGAGACGATGTTTGAAAATTTAACCGATCGATTGTCGCGCACGTTGCGCAATATCAGCGGCCGCGGGCGGCTGACCGAAGAGAATATCAAGGAAACCCTGCGTGAAGTGCGCATGGCATTGCTGGAAGCGGACGTTGCGCTGCCGGTGGTGCGCGACTTCATCAACCGCGTCAAAGAGAGCGCGGTCGGCCATGAAGTCAACAAGAGCCTGACGCCGGGGCAGGAGTTCGTCAAGATCGTCAAAGGCGAGCTGATCGCCGCGATGGGCGAAGTCAACACCGAGCTGAATCTGGCGGCCCAGCCGCCGGCGGTGGTGCTGATGGCGGGCTTGCAGGGTGCCGGTAAAACCACCAGCGTCGGTAAACTCGGCAAATTCCTGAAAGAAAAACAGAAGAAGAAAGTGTTGGTGGTTTCCGCGGACGTTTATCGCCCGGCGGCGATCAAACAGCTGGAAACGCTGGCGGAAGGCGTCGGCATCGATTTCTTCCCGTCTGACGTCAAAGAAAAACCGATCGACATCGTCAATCGCGCGCTGCAACAGGCCAAGCTGAAGTTCTACGACGTACTGATCGTCGATACCGCCGGCCGTTTGCACGTTGACGAAGCGATGATGGACGAGATCAAACAGGTGCACGCGGCGATCAAGCCGGTAGAAACCCTGTTCGTGGTCGACGCCATGACCGGCCAGGACGCCGCCAATACCGCCAAGGCGTTTAACGAAGCGCTGCCGCTGACCGGCGTGGTGCTGACCAAGGTCGACGGTGACGCGCGCGGCGGTGCCGCGCTGTCCATCCGTCATATCACCGGCAAGCCGATCAAATTCCTCGGCGTGGGCGAGAAGACCGAAGCGCTGGAGCCGTTCTACCCGGATCGCGTGGCATCGCGCATCCTGGGCATGGGCGACGTGCTGTCGCTGATCGAAGATATCGAAAGCAAGGTCGACCGCGAGCAGGCGGAGAAGTTGGCCAACAAGCTGAAGAAGGGTGACGGTTTCGATCTGACCGACTTCCTGGAGCAGCTCAAGCAGATGCGCAACATGGGCGGCATGGCCAACATGCTGAGCAAGCTGCCGGGCGCCGGCCAGCTGCCGGACAACGTCAAGTCGCAGATGGACGATAAAGTGCTGGTGCGCATGGAGGCGATCATCAACTCGATGACGCTGAAAGAGCGCGCCAAACCGGAAATCATCAAGGGCTCGCGCAAGCGCCGCATCGCGATGGGGGCCGGCATGCAGGTGCAGGACGTCAACCGCTTGCTGAAGCAGTTCGACGAAATGCAGCGTATGATGAAGAAGATGAAGAAAGGCGGTATGGCGAAGATGATGCGCGGCATGAAAGGTATGATGCCGCCGGGCTTCCCAGGCCGCTGATGGGCCTCCGCACGCCGAGTGTGGGCGCTTTCAGCATTCGCCGTTCGCGGTGAAAACCGCCCGAAATTTGACAGGCTGCAAAAGTTGTCCCCTGCGATCGACGCTTTAGATTGCTTTTTGCGCCAAAATGAGTAAAATTTTCGGGCTTTTTATATTGCAACCGGGCCCCGTCCCTCAATGGGGCCCGGCTGTTTTATTAACTAAAGAGGATGTTATGGTAACAATTCGTTTGGCACGTGGCGGCGCTAAAAAGCGTCCGTTCTATCAAGTAGTAGTGACCGACAGCCGCAACGCTCGTGATGGTCGTTTCATCGAGCGCGTAGGCTTCTTCAACCCGATCGCTTCCGGTCAGGCTGAAGCACTGCGTCTGGACCTGGACCGCATCGAGCACTGGGTTGGTCTGGGTGCAACCGTTTCTGATCGCGTTCACGCGCTGATCAAAGACGCTAAGAAAGCAGCTTAATCTGTCGCGGTGGTGGCAATGAGCAAGCAACTCAAACCGGTAGCGCCTAAGCAGCCGATTGTACTCGGTAAAATGGGGTCCGCTTACGGCATTCGTGGTTGGCTCAGAGTGTTTTCATCCACCGAGAACGCCGAAAGCATTTTTGACTATCAGCCGTGGTTTATCCAGCAGGCGGGTCAGTGGCAGCATATCGAGTTGGAAGACTGGAAGCGCCACAGTCAGGATCTGATCATCAAGGTCAAAGGCATTGACGATCGGGACGCGGCGAATCTGCTGACTAATCGCGAGATTATGGTGGATTCTGAGCAACTTCCTCCGCTGGAGGGTGACGATTACTACTGGAAAGACCTGATGGGCTGCCAGGTAGTCACCACCGCCGGCTACGAGCTGGGTAAAGTCATCGATATGATGGAAACCGGCTCGAACGATGTGATGGTTGTGAAAGCGAACCTGAAAGATGCGTTCGGCATGAAGGAGCGGTTGATTCCGTTTCTTCATGGGCAGGTTATCAAGAAAGTCGATCTCACTGCCCGCGTGATTGAGGCAGATTGGGATCCTGGTTTTTGACCCCCGGATCAAACGGTCGAAGCAAGTGGAATAACGGTAAGGGGATTGGCTTGTGTTCATCGGTATTGTAAGCCTGTTTCCTGAGATGTTCCGCGCTATCACCGATTACGGGGTGACTGGCCGGGCAGTAAAAAATGGCCTGCTGAGCGTGCAGTGTTGGAGTCCTCGCGACTTCACCTACGACCGGCATCGCACCGTGGACGATCGCCCTTATGGCGGCGGCCCGGGAATGCTGATGATGGTGCAACCTTTACGGGAAGCCATTCATGCGGCGAAAGCAGCGGCAGGCGAGGGAGCAAAGGTGATTTATCTGTCACCTCAGGGGCGCAAGCTGGATCAAACCGGCGTGTGCGAACTGGCGGCCAATCAGAAGATGATTCTGGTGTGCGGCCGTTACGAAGGGATAGACGAGCGCGTAATCCAAACCGAAATTGACGAAGAGTGGTCAATCGGCGATTACGTTCTCAGCGGCGGGGAACTGCCGGCGATGACCCTGATTGATTCAGTCGCCCGTTTCATACCGGGTGTGCTGGGCCATCAGGCCTCAGCGGAGGAAGACTCCTTCGCCGACGGATTGCTGGACTGCCCGCACTATACCCGCCCAGAGGTGTTGGAAGGGATGGAAGTACCGCCGGTTCTACTGTCGGGCAACCATGCCGAGATACGTCGCTGGCGCTTAAAGCAGTCGCTGGGCCGAACCTGGCTTAGAAGACCTGAACTTCTAGAAAGCCTAGCTCTGACTGACGAGCAAGCGGTGTTGCTGGCTGAGTTCCAACGGGAACATCAGGCCAGGCAACAGGACTATGAAGGAAACGTCTGACATCAGACGGGACCGATATATCAGTTTACCTAGGGTAAGAGACATATTATGAGCAACATTATTAAGCAACTTGAACAAGAGCAGATGAAACAAGACGTACCTGCATTCCGTCCGGGTGATTCCGTGGAAGTGAAGGTATGGGTCGTTGAAGGTAGCAAAAAACGTCTGCAGGCATTCGAGGGCGTGGTTATCGCTATCCGTAACCGCGGTCTGCACTCTGCATTCACTGTTCGTAAGATTTCCAACGGCGAAGGTGTTGAGCGCGTATTCCAGACTCACTCCCCAGTAATCGACAGCATTACTGTTAAACGTCGTGGTGCCGTTCGTAAAGCTAAACTGTACTACCTGCGTGAACGTACTGGTAAGGCTGCTCGTATCAAAGAGCGTCTGAACCGCGTTAACTAACGCTGCATCCAAAAGTTAATAGTTATCAGGGGTTGGCCTATGCCAACCCCTTTTTTTATCTGAAAATCCGGCTGCCTTGCATTTGCGAGATTTGGCCACGTTGTAGCGACATTAAAAAGCCTGCATCAGCAGGCTTTTTGCATTACAGCGCGGCGGCGCTTTGTTTATGCTGATTCTCCGGCGGGTGCGGCTGCGCCGGGACAATGTCATCGCCGGGCTTGACGATCACCCGTGCAACGGATTCGTGCGTGGCGAACGTGCAGCTGCAGTTGATGTTGCGGCATTGATGGTAACGCTCTTTGGTCGATTCGCTCAGATAGCGACTGGAGCGAGTGTGGGCCACGTGACCGCATAGTGGACAGTGCATCATAAGAACCCCCCTTGAACAAATTAAGTGAAATTGTTGTGGCATCACCACTTAGGCGAGCGAGCCCGTCATGATGAGGCAATGCCTTGCAAGCACAGTGCGCGTTCCGTGGCGCGTCGCTGTTCCAGCCCCTTGTTTTTCTTTCCGTTTACGTAAACCCAACGTGGCAACTGATCGCAAGCCTGTTGCCACTGGCGCTGTTGCAGCAGCGTGACCAGCGTGGAGTGGCAGGCGGCGCTGATGCCCACGTTGAAGGCGAAGGCGATCACCGCGTCATAGGTTTCTTGTGGGAGCGTTTGCGGCAGGCAGGCGGCCATGCCACGCTCGGTGCGGCGAACATCGTCTACCAAATCCACAGCGGCTTGCCGCTCATCGATAGCCTGGCCCGGGATGACGCCGGCGGTGTGTCCAATGCCCTGTGTCCACACTCCGGCGCTGCACTGGTAAGGCGACAGGCGGCAACCTTCGAGATCGGCGATCAGCCTGAGGCCGGCTTCTGAGGTTTGCAGCTCGCCAAATGACGGTAACAGCACGGCGATGGCCAAAACGGCGGCGACGCTGCAGCGCTTAACGATTGCACTCATCGTAAATTTTCCTCCGTGATGCCGCATTGCGCTCAATAGCCTTCAAGATCTGCAGGCTTTTACGTCGGTAGTACCAGTTCACCAGAAACGTGCCGATGCCTACCGCCGCACCGACTAAAAAGACAATGTCCTGCGGAGAGAGCCTGCCGAGCCAGGCGAGAAACAGCGCCATGGCGTAGGTGATGAATGAGGTGATTTTCTCCATAGCTTATGCTCACTTTGTTTACAGTCTCTCGGAGCTGGGGGTTATCGATGCGTTGTTGGCCACTCGCTATCGAAATCCATCATGCCACGAGGCTGTATAATAATTACTGTATATGCATACAGTATTAAGCTATTTGCTAAAGTCGTCAATGGGCGAGATGAATATTTTTAGCAGATTGTGCAAGAGAGAGCGTCGGGTATAAAAAAAGCCCATCGATGATGGGCTTCGAGAGATTCTGGGCGGGGGGAGGTTACAGGCCGTAGACCAGCGTGACCGAGGTGGTGGTATCGGTGTTCTTCGGTGCGGAGGCCGGCGGTTTGCTGTTGTAGGTCACGGTGTAGGCCACGCGCAGTGAGAAGCGATCGTTGATCGCCACGTTCAACGCGCTTTCCGAGTTCAGCGTGGTTTCCTCGTTCGCCAGCGCGGAAACGCCCTGAATGAACTTGGTGTTGTCGGTCAGCTGATAGGAATAGTTGGCCGCACCGTAGGCCAGCCCTTTGGTCGAGCGGCCGCCGCCGTGGTATTCGTCATGGCGTACGCCGGGACCAAATTCCACCCGCAGATCGCTGAGCGGCCCGTTGAGGAGTTGGCGGCCGTAACCGCCGGTCAGCGTGGAGCGCGAGTCATAACCGTTGAAACGGTCGCTCAGCCAGCTGGCCTGGCCGAACAGGTAGTTGCGATCGGTCAGGTTATAGCGCGTACGGCCACCGGCCTGGTACTTTTCGGACGAGCGCACGTTGGAGGAGGTGGTGTTGTTGGCCGCCCCCCACAGGCTATATGCCGCGTCGGTATTGAACCAGGTCATATTGGTGTTGGCCAACAGGGTGGAGCTTTGCGAGTTGCCGGACTGGGCGTTGTAGCCCGCCTGCACGTTGCCTTCGAACGGTTTCTTGGCGGTGGCCGGATCGTCCATCGCGGTGAAAAGCGTATTGTCGGCAAGGGCTGAAACACTGGTGAAAGTCGTTAAGCAACAAATATACAGCGGAAAAGCGCGACGAGCGCGAGAAGAGAGCATCTTGGATCCAGTTGTTAAGGGTGGTTATTGTTGATGACGGTCACATTATATCGGTTCACTTCGGCGACAAAAATAGCCGCCATTAGCTTAAGTTTTTAATTTTTATTCCTCATTTATTCGCTTTTCTTCTACTTAAATTCATCGCTTTCGGCGGCATTTCGTGCTGAGCCTGACGGTATCCGCTACTGTCCGTTCGTGGGCGCCGAGACGGGCGGTGTATCTTCCCTGTAAAACTAATTGTACAAATATGTTTACGATTGGGTGTTTTGGTTCGCAGGGTGCCTAGGCGCGTTTTGATGATCCTGTAATTTTATTATATTATTGATTTAAATGAATTTAATTGTATTTTACTGATGTTTTTATACATGTTTTTTTATAAGCAAAAGCACGGTAATTTTTTATTTACGGAAATTGGATTGAAAACTTTACATTGCGTGATAAGGTAGAGCCCTGAAACGCTCAATGTTCCATTTCAACGCATAACGCCAAACGACAGGAATAGCATCATGCAAAAAGACGCGCTCAATAACGTACACATCAGTGCAGAACAGGTTCTCATCACGCCGGAGGAGCTGAAGAACCAGTTCCCGCTTAGCGCCGACGACGAAAATGAAATCGCCACCGCGCGCAACACCATCGCCAACATTTTGCAGGGGCGCGATCATCGCCTGTTGGTGGTGTGCGGGCCTTGTTCGATCCACGATCCGGATGCGGCGCTGGACTACGCCCGTCGTTTGAAAACCCTGGCGGCTGACTTGAGCGATCAGCTGTATATCGTTATGCGCGTCTATTTTGAAAAACCCAGAACCACTGTCGGCTGGAAAGGTTTGATCAACGATCCGTACATGGACGGTTCGTTTGACGTTGAAGCAGGCTTGCATATCGCGCGTCGCCTGTTGCTGGATCTGGTGGGCATGGGCTTGCCGTTGGCTACCGAAGCGTTGGATCCGAACAGCCCGCAGTACCTGGGGGACTTATTCAGCTGGTCGGCGATCGGCGCGCGCACCACCGAATCGCAGACCCACCGCGAAATGGCTTCCGGCCTGTCGATGCCGGTCGGGTTCAAAAACGGCACCGACGGCAGTCTGGGCACCGCCATCAACGCCATGCGCGCCGCCGCTATGCCGCACCGCTTCGTCGGCATCAACCAGGCGGGCCAGGTTTGCCTGCTGCAGACGCAGGGCAACCCGGACGGGCACGTGATCCTGCGCGGCGGCAAAACCCCGAACTACAGCGCCGAGCACGTTGCGGCCTGTGAAAAACAGATGCTCGAGGCGGGACTCCATCCGTCCTTGATGATAGATTGCAGCCATGGCAACTCGAATAAAGACTATCGCCGTCAGCCGGCGGTGGCCGAGTCCGTGGTGGAGCAGATCAAAGCGGGCAACCGTTCGATCACCGGCATTATGCTGGAGAGCCATCTGCATGAGGGCAATCAGTCTTCCGAACAGCCGCGTGCAGACATGCGTTACGGTGTGTCCGTCACCGACGCCTGCATCGACTGGGAGAGCACGGAAACGCTGCTGCGTCATATGCATCAGGAACTCGGCGCTGCGCTGACGGCACGCACGGGAGAAAAGTAAGTTATGGTGGCAGAACTGACCGCGCTGCGCGATCAAATCGACGAGGTGGACAAAGCGTTGCTGGATCTGCTGGCAAAACGCCTGCATCTGGTAGCGGAAGTGGGGGAGGTGAAAAGCCGCCACGGTTTACCGGTTTATGTGCCGGAGCGCGAGGCGGCGATGCTGGCCTCGCGCCGTCAGGAGGCGGAAAACCTCGGGGTGCCGCCGGATTTGATTGAGGACGTCTTGCGCCGCGTGATGCGCGAATCATACGTCAGCGAGAACGATAAAGGCTTTAAAACTCTGTGCCCACAGCTGCGGCCGATCGTCATCATCGGCGGCAACGGCCAGATGGGCCGGCTGTTCAACCGTCTGCTGACGCTGTCGGGTTATCAGGTCAGGGTATTGGATCAGGAAGATTGGCCGCAGGCGGAACAGCTGTTGGCCGACGCCGGCATGGTGATCGTCAGCGTGCCGATTCATGTGACAGAGCAGGTGATAAGCCGCCTGCCAACGTTGCCCGACGACTGTATTCTGGTGGATTTGGCGTCGGTGAAGAACCGTCCGCTGCATGCGATGTTGGCGGTGCACAACGGCCCGGTGGTGGGGCTGCACCCGATGTTCGGCCCGGACGTGGGCAGCGTGGCGAAGCAGGTAGTGGTCTACTGCGATGGCCGCCGGCCGGAGGCTTACCAGTGGTTGCTTGAACAACTGCAGGTGTGGGGGGCGCGGCTGCATCGCATCAGCGCGGTCGAACACGATCAAAACATGGCGTTTATTCAGGCGCTGCGGCACTTCGCCACCTTCGCCTACGGGTTGCACCTGGCGGAAGAGAACGTGCAACTGGAGCAACTGCTGGCGCTCTCCTCGCCGATCTACCGGCTGGAGCTGGCGATGGTTGGCCGCCTGTTTGCGCAGGATCCGCAGCTGTACGCCGACATCATCATGTCGTCGGAGGAAAATGTGGCGCTGATTAAGCGTTACTACCAGCGCTTCGGCGAGGCGATAAAGTTGTTGGAGCATGGCGACAAACAGGCGTTTATCGACAGTTTCCGCAAGGTGGAGCACTGGTTCGGCGATTACGCCCAGCGCTTCCTGGTGGAGAGCCGCACGCTGTTGCGGCAGGCTAACGACAGCCGGCAGTAAAACGCGGGTGGTAAACGTAAAGGTAAGGGGTTCGGCTTGGCCGAACCCCTTTTTTTATGGTTTCAGGATGGGTTGACCGGCACCACGGTGTCGCTCGGGTAACAGCCCAGTACCTTCAGCGAGCGGGTGATTGGTGCCAGATCGCGCAGCGCTTTTTGCATCGCGTCGGCACGCAGATTGGCCTGCACATCGATATAAAACATCTCTTCCCACGGATTGCCGTTGATCGGGCGTGACTCCAGCTTGGTCATGATGATGCCGTTGTCGCGCAGAACCAGCAGCGCTTCGACCAGTGCGCCGGATTGCTGGCCGGTCGCCATGATCAGCGTGGTTTTGGCCGGCACCTGTTCGGAGACGTCAATCGCTTTACGCGCCAGGACGATAAAGCGGGTGATGTTCTGCTGCTGGTTGGCAAGGTTGTGTTCCAGCACCTGCAGCCCGTACAGTGCGCCGCCGGCTTCGCTGCCCAGCGCCGCTACCTTCGGTGAATTCAGCTTGGCGACTTTCTCCATCGCGGCGGCGGTGCTTTCGGTGTATTCGATTTTCCAGTGCGGGAAGCGGTTCAGGAACTGGCTGCACTGCTGGAACGGCTGCGGGTGACTGTAGACGGTTTCAATCTGGCTCAAATCACTGTCGCCGGCAATCAGAACGCAGTGGTTGATCGGGTTAGTCAGCTCGCCGACGATCGACAGACTGGTGTGTTGCAGCAGATCGTACACCTCGTTAATCGAGCCGGAGCTGGTGTTCTCGATCGGCAGTATCGCGTAGTCCGCCTGGCCGGTTTCCACCTGGGTGAAGATATCCTGAAACTTCTGGCAGCCGCATTCGATCAGCTGATCGAAATGGCGGGCGGCGTATTGACGCGCCGCCAGATGTGAATAAGAGCCTTTCGGGCCGAGGAAGGCGATGCGGGCGGAGTGCTGGCTGACGGGGTTGAGCTGGTGCTGCAGCAGCGCCTGTTGGGTCAGAACGGAGTCTTCAATGATCAGTTGGAACAGGCGGGTGACGTAGAAGCCGTCCAGATCGTAAGGTTTGGCGGCGGCGATCAGCGCGTCCAGCAGGTCGCGCTCGCGTTCTTTATCGCGGATCGGGCGGTGAGAGTGCAGCTTGGTCTTGCCGACTTCGATCGCCAGCTCACGGCGTTCCGCCAGCAGGGCCAACAGTTTCAAGTCCAGTGCGCTGATGCGCTCGCGCAGCACCAATAACGGGTTGTCAGTCATAATCAGCTTCCGCCTTCAGTTCTTATTCGTTGTAAAATAGCCATAAAAAAAGCCCCCTGTTTCCAGGAGGCCTTGTTGTTCGTCTTCGCATTCTTTCTCACACGACGAAACGCCTCCCAGTCAGGGGAAGGTAAAAAAGAATGCGAAGAAAAACGGTGTGCGTGGCATGGTCTACCTAAGGTTAATGTGATCAGGTTTTAAAGTAACCGCTGGCCTTTACCCCGTCAACAAAAATACCCGACAAAAAACGCGCCCTCGGGCGCGTTTGATACGGCAATCGCTGTCGGACGGTTATTCTTGCTCTTGCGTGACTTCCGGCACGATGTCTTTCACGCTGGCATTGCAGCGGCGCGCTTCGCCTTTGTGCTGCACCTTGTTCAGCTGACGCTCCAGCTTGGCGATCAGCTCGTTAACGGCGGTATACATGTCGTCATGTTTGGCGCTGGCGACCAGCGGGCCGTTAGGCGTGGTAATGGTAGCGTCGGCGACAAACCCCTGCGGTTCTTTAGATAAGACGATATGCGGGTTTATCAGCTGGGTCTGCCATTTTTCCAGTTTGGTGAGACGGTCTTCGACGTGATTGCGGATTGCGGGAGTGATATCCATTTGTTTGCTGGTAATGTTCAATGTCATATAACTTACCTCTCTGTCTTTCCGTCTTGGTGAATCCAGCATACCCCGCTTTTTGTTTAAATACGTGATGTAAATCACGATTTTTTGTCACTTTTTGCAAAGTTAGTTCAATCTGTGATTCAGCATCTGAATTGGCTATCTAATGCTTGAGAGTTGCCGCCGGATGGCGCATTATCGATGAGTTGACCGGTGAGGAACGTTAGCTAACACCGTGTTTTTACTTGTGTATTTCTCCAGTAAAAAACCGGTCCACGCCAATGAAAACGGCAGCCGAGGCTGCCGTTTTGTTTTTCTGTCGTTGCCGACGCGCGGTTATTGCGGGTTGGCGGCGATCACTTTGGCCACTTTGTCAGCCTGGCCGTTCAGCTGCAGCTGCTTGTAGGCATTTTCCATCAGCGGCAACACGTCGTGCGTCGCTTTGGTATCCGGGAATTCACGCAACATCTGCTCGGCGCGATTAACGACCGCGACGTAAGCACCGCGTTTAGTGTAGTATTCCGCCACCGAAAGCTCATACTTGGCCAAGCGGTCTTTCAGATACACCAAACGCTTGTTGGCGTCGGTCGCGTATTGGCTGTTCGGGTATTGCTGAATCAACTGGCTGAAGTCGCGGAACGCAGCGCGAGCGTGCTGAGGATCGCGGTCAGAACGGTCAACCCCGAAGAAGCCCTGCAGTGCGCTGTCATCGAGCGCCATGTCGGTCAGGCCGCGCATGTACATCACGTAATCGATGTTCGGGTGCGTCGGGTTCAGACGCATGAAGCGATCGATGGATGCCTGAGCCATCGGCAAGTCGGCAGCCTTATAGTAGGCGTAAATCAAATCCAGCTGGACCTGCTGGGAATACGGCCCGAAAGGATAGCGGTTATCTAACGCTTCGAGTTGCGTAATCGCGCCCTTGAAGTTACCGTCCTGCAGTTTTTGCTGCGCGGTAGCATAGATTTCCGAAGGTGGGTTGTCGGGAACCGCATCCTTGGATGTGGAGCAACCTGCCAGCGCCAGGCTCAACGTGGCTGCCGCCACCAGATATTTCATACGCGTCATGACGTTTTGATTATCCTCAGGGTGTTATTCCGGGAGACTGTCCGTTAAGCTCCCGACAAAGACCAGGTACAATAGCACATTATATTAAACGGCATCGCCGTGAAAACCCAACGTTAACGAAGAAGCTGCATATGGCACAACAAGTACAACTCACCGCAACGGTGGCCGAATCTCAACTCGGACAACGTTTAGATCAGGCTTTGGCCGAATTGTTCCCTGATTATTCACGATCTCGCATAAAAGAGTGGATCCTGGGTGATCGGGTGAAGGTCAATGGCAAAACGTCAAACAAACCGAAAGAGAAGGTGCTGGGCGGAGAGACCGTCGCCATCGATGCACAGATTGAAGAAGAGGCGCGTTGGGAGCCGCAGGATATCGCGCTGGATATCGTCTATGAAGACAGTGACATCCTGGTGATCAACAAACCGCGCGATTTGGTGGTGCACCCTGGCGCCGGTAACCCGGACGGCACGGTGCTCAATGCGTTGCTGCATCATTACCCGGAAATCGCCGACGTGCCGCGTGCCGGCATCGTACACCGTCTGGATAAAGACACCACCGGCCTGATGGTGGTGGCGAAAACCGTGCCGGCGCAAACCCGGCTGGTGGAAGCGCTGCAGGCGCGTGAAATTACCCGTGAATACGAAGCGGTGGCGATCGGCACCATGACCGCCGGCGGCACGGTAGAAGAGCCTATCGCGCGTCACTCTACCAAGCGCACCCACATGGCGGTGCACCCGATGGGTAAACCGGCGGTGACGCACTACCGCATTATGGAACACTTCCGTGCGCACACCCGCCTGCGTCTGCGCCTGGAAACCGGCCGTACTCACCAGATCCGCGTACACATGGCTTACATCAGCCATCCGCTGGTGGGCGATCCGCTGTACGGCGGCCGTCCACGTCCGCCGAAAGGCGCTTCGGAAGCCTTCATCAACACGCTGCGCGGCTTTGACCGCCAGGCGCTGCACGCCACCATGCTGCGTTTGTATCATCCGATCAGCGGTATCCAGATGGAGTGGCATGCGCCGCTGCCGCAGGACATGGTCGATCTGATCAACGCGCTGAAGGCGGACACCGAAGAATTCAAAGATCAGATGGACTGGTAATGAATTCGCTCATTCTGCCCGACTGGCCGTTGCCTTCCGGCGTTAAGGCCTGCAGCACCACGCGCGGCGGCGGCGTCAGCCTGCTGCCTTATGACTCGCTGAACCTCGGCACCCACGTCGGTGACGAGGAGCAAGCGGTGAAGCGCAATCGGGAACGGTTGGTTACCGCCGCCGGCTTGCCGCAGATGCCGGTGTGGCTCGAGCAGGTGCACGGCACCCGCGTGGTGACGTTGACGGGGCAAGCGCCCGCCGATCTGCGGGCGGATGCGGTGTACAGCAACGTGCCGGGGCAGGTGTGTGCCGTGATGACGGCGGATTGTCTGCCGGTGCTGTTCTGCTCGCAGAACGGCGATGAAGTGGCCGCCGCCCACGCCGGCTGGCGTGGGTTGTGCCACGGCGTGCTGGAACAAACCGTGGCGGCGTTCAGCGCCGCACCGGGCCAGATCCGCGCCTGGCTGGGGCCGGCGATCGGCCCGCAGCAGTTTGAAGTCGGGCCGGAGGTGCGTGCCGCCTTTATCGCGGAAGACGCCGAAGCCGCGGCGGCGTTTATGCCGCACGGCGATAAGTTTTTGGCTAATATCTACTTACTGGCGCGCCAACGTTTGTTGCGGGCAGGCGTGCAGGCCATCTATGGTGGCGACCGCTGCACGGTTAACGAAAAGAGTCATTTTTTCTCCTATCGACGCGATGGAATAACCGGACGTCTGGCAAGTTTAATCTGGCTGATATAACCTATTGAATTAGGACGATCCAACGACGCATGGCGTTGTACCGAAAATTTAGCGTCGAGATAACCTTGAAAATTTGAGGGATGACCTCATTTAATCTCCAGTAGCAATTTCGACCCATCTTGGAGGTGTTATGCGTCTGGATCGTCTTACCAACAAATTCCAGCTTGCCCTCGCCGATGCCCAGTCACTAGCCCTTGGGCACGACAACCAGTTTATTGAACCGCTACATCTGATGAGCGCCCTGCTCAATCAGGAAGGGGGCACGGTTCGTCCACTATTAACTTCCGCAGGTATCGATGCCGGGCGCGTGCGCACCGAAATCGAACAGGCGCTGTCCCGTTTACCGCAGGTAGAAGGTACCGGTGGCGACGTTCAACCGTCCCACGAGCTGGTGCGCGTCTTGAACCTGTGCGACAAGCTGGCGCAGAAGCGCGCGGACAAATTCATTTCTTCCGAGCTGTTTGTGCTTGCGGTGCTGGAAGACCGCGGTTCGTTGACCGACTTGTTGAAAGCGGCCGGCGCAACGGCCGACAAAATCAGCAAAGCCATTGAACAAATGAGAGGCGGTGACAGCGTGGAAGACCAAGGCGCCGAAGACCAACGGCAAGCATTGAAGAAATACACCATCGATCTGACCGAACGCGCCGAGCAGGGCAAACTTGACCCGGTAATCGGCCGTGACGAAGAGATCCGCCGCACCATCCAGGTGCTGCAGCGCCGTACCAAAAACAACCCGGTGCTGATCGGCGAACCTGGCGTGGGTAAAACCGCCATCGTCGAAGGCCTGGCGCAGCGCATCATCAACGGCGAAGTGCCGGAAGGGCTGAAGTACAAGCGCGTATTGTCCCTCGATATGGGCGCCTTGATCGCCGGCGCCAAGTACCGCGGCGAGTTTGAAGAGCGCCTGAA
This sequence comes from Serratia sp. 2880STDY5682894, assembly GCF_001537385.1. Lineage (NCBI taxonomy): Bacteria > Pseudomonadati > Pseudomonadota > Gammaproteobacteria > Enterobacterales > Yersiniaceae > Serratia > Serratia sp. 2880STDY5682894. The sequence continues at coordinate 39,934 of NZ_FCJA01000017.1, forward strand.
AGGCGTGCTCAACGATCTGGCCAAGCAGGAAGGCAGCGTTATCCTGTTTATCGACGAACTGCACACCATGGTCGGCGCCGGTAAGGCGGATGGCGCGATGGATGCGGGCAACATGCTCAAACCAGCGCTGGCGCGCGGCGAGCTGCACTGCGTCGGCGCGACTACGCTCGACGAGTACCGTCAGTATATAGAAAAGGATGCGGCGCTCGAACGTCGTTTCCAGAAAGTGTATGTGGCGGAGCCGAGCGTGGAAGACACCATCGCTATCCTTCGCGGCTTGAAAGAACGTTACGAACTGCACCACCACGTGCAGATCACCGACCCGGCCATCGTGGCGGCGGCAACGCTTTCGCACCGTTATATCGCCGATCGTCAATTGCCGGACAAGGCTATCGACCTGATCGACGAAGCGGCGTCCAGCATTCGTATGCAGATGGATTCCAAGCCGGAATCGCTCGACAGGCTTGAACGCCGCATCATTCAGTTGAAGCTGGAACAGCAGGCGCTGAATAAAGAGTCTGACGACGCCAGCAAGAAACGCCTGGACATGCTCAGCGACGAGCTGGGACAGAAAGAGCGCGAATATTCGGAGCTGGAAGAAGAGTGGAAAGCGGAAAAAGCCTCGCTCTCCGGCACCCAGAACATCAAGGCCGAACTCGAACAGGCCAAAATCACCCTGGAGCAGGCGCGCCGCGTCGGCGATCTGGGGCGGATGTCGGAACTGCAGTACGGCAAAATTCCTGAGCTGGAGAAACAGCTCGCCGCCGCCACGCAGGCCGAAGGCAAGAGCATGAAGCTGCTGCGCAACCGGGTGACCGATGCGGAGATTGCTGAAGTGCTGGCGCGTGCGACCGGTATCCCGGTTGCCAGAATGCTGGAGGGGGAGCGTGACAAACTGCTGCGCCTGGAGCAAGAGCTGCATTCGCGGGTTATCGGCCAGGACGAAGCGGTCAGCGCGGTCTCGAATGCTATCCGCCGCAGCCGCGCCGGATTGTCCGATCCTAACCGGCCGATCGGTTCGTTCCTGTTCCTGGGCCCGACCGGGGTGGGGAAAACCGAGCTCTGCAAAGCGCTGGCTTCGTTCCTGTTCGACAGCGACGACGCCATGGTGCGTATCGACATGTCCGAGTTTATGGAGAAACACTCCGTTTCTCGTCTGGTCGGCGCGCCTCCGGGTTATGTCGGCTATGAAGAGGGCGGTTACCTCACGGAGGCCGTGCGCCGCCGGCCTTATTCGGTGATTCTGCTGGATGAAGTCGAGAAAGCGCACCCGGACGTATTCAATATTCTGTTGCAGGTGTTGGATGACGGCCGACTGACCGATGGTCAAGGTCGTACCGTCGATTTCCGCAATACCGTGGTGATCATGACGTCCAACCTGGGCTCCGATCTGATCCAGGAGCATTTCGGTCAGATGAATTATGCACAGATGAAAGAGTCGGTGATGGAGATGGTGAGTCACCACTTCCGCCCGGAGTTCATCAACCGTATCGACGAAGTGGTGGTGTTCCATCCGCTGGGCGAGAAACACATTGCTGCAATTGCCAAGATTCAGCTGTCGCGTCTGTACAAGCGTTTGGAAGAGCGCGGTTACGAAGTGACCATGACCGAACCGGCCCTGGCGCTGTTGAGCAAAACGGGTTACGACCCTGTGTATGGTGCGCGTCCGTTGAAACGCGCTATTCAGCAGGAGATCGAGAACCCGCTGGCGCAGCAAATACTGTCCGGCAAGCTGATCCCTGGCAAGCTGGTCACGCTGGATGTGGAAAACGACCATATTGTTGCACGCCAATAACGGCAATCGAGCGTAATAAAGATGAAAGGGAGCGGGTGACCGCTCCCTTTTCTTTATCTTCGTTTGTCCCTATTTACAGGGTTTGCCGCTATTACTGTGCTAAAAGCGGTATTTTTTGACTAATAAACATCCTAAAAAGGCATTTTGGGTGATTATTTGAGCGGTTGAAAGGTTTTTTGCAATTAGGGGTTGCGGCCCGCCGAGAACTCCCTATAATGCGCCTCCACTGACCGGGAACAACGACTGACA
>NZ_FCJA01000018.1:0-38271 GCF_001537385.1 Serratia sp. 2880STDY5682894
ATTTTTTCTCTGCGACCCCCCGGATACTCTGTGAAGTTGTTCACATGTTCCGTGTCGATGGAGGCGCATTATAGGGAGTTCCTCGCAGGCCGCAACAGGTATTTTCAACAAAAGCGATCGTTCGCTGCATTCCACAGCAAAACCCCGCCTTATACCCACTTGCACACAGTGTTATCCACAGATGCGATTTGCACGGAAAATTTACGAGCGCCACGCAAACGTTTTCGCTACAATTCCCCGCGACGAAACGCTCCCCCTTTTTATGGGGGCGTTACCTGAATATGTGCCTGACCCTCCCTTCTATAAGGCAAAAAACCTTCCTTATAGAGAGAACGAGGTGGACATTCACGTAACGCTCTTTAATTGCGACTCAAAGCCAAGGGATAAAACCATGCAACAACCTCGTCCAATCCGCCGGGCCCTGCTCAGCGTGTCTGACAAAGCCGGTATCGTTGAATTCGCCGAAGCGCTTTCCCAGCGCGGCGTTGAACTGCTCTCCACTGGCGGTACCGCCCGCCTGCTGGCAGACGCCGGTCTGCCCGTTACCGAAGTATCCGACTACACCGGCTTCCCGGAAATGATGGACGGACGAGTTAAGACCCTGCACCCGAAAGTTCACGGCGGTATCCTCGGCCGCCGCGGCCAGGACGACGCCGTCATGAATCAGCATGACATCAAGCCTATCGACATGGTGGTCGTCAATCTGTATCCGTTCGCCCAAACCGTGGCGCGCCCGGATTGCTCGCTGGAAGACGCGGTCGAGAATATCGATATCGGCGGCCCGACTATGGTGCGCTCCGCCGCCAAGAACCATAAAGACGTTGCCATCGTGGTGAAGAGCAGCGACTACGCCGCCATCATTACCGAGATGGACAACAACGACGGCTCGCTACGCTATGCCACCCGCTTCGATCTCGCCATCAAGGCCTTCGAGCACACCGCCGCCTACGACAGCATGATCGCCAACTACTTCGGCACGCTGGTGCCGGCATACCACGGCGAGACCGAACAGCCGTCCGGCCGCTTCCCGCGTACCCTGAACCTCAACTACATCAAGAAGCAGGATATGCGCTACGGTGAGAACAGCCACCAGCAGGCCGCCTTCTATATAGAAGAAGAGGTAAAGGAAGCGTCCGTCGCGACCGCCGAGCAGCTGCAGGGCAAGGCGCTGTCGTATAACAACATCGCCGATACCGACGCCGCGCTGGAATGCGTGAAAGAGTTCGCCGAACCGGCCTGCGTGATCGTCAAACACGCCAACCCTTGCGGCGTGGCGATCGGCGACGACATCCTGGCCGCCTACGAGCGCGCTTACCAAACCGACCCGACCTCCGCCTTCGGCGGCATCATTGCCTTTAACCGCGAACTGGATGCCGCCACCGCGCAGGCGATCATCAGCCGCCAATTCGTGGAAGTGATCATCGCGCCAAACGTCACCCAGGAAGCGCGCTCCCTGCTGGCCGCCAAACAGAACGTGCGCGTGCTGGCCTGCGGCCAGTGGCAGCAACGCGAAGCGGGACTGGACTTCAAGCGCGTCAACGGCGGCCTGCTGGTGCAGGATCGCGATCTGGGCATGGTGACCGCCGCCGATCTGCGTGTGGTATCCGAGCGCCAGCCGACCGAACAGGAACTGCGCGACGCGCTGTTCTGCTGGAAAGTGGCCAAGTTCGTGAAATCCAACGCCATCGTCTATGCACGTGACAACATGACCATCGGCATAGGTGCCGGCCAGATGAGCCGCGTTTACTCCGCCAAGATCGCCGGCATCAAAGCGGGCGACGAAGGGCTGGAGGTGAAAGGGTCCGCCATGGCCTCCGACGCCTTCTTCCCGTTCCGCGACGGCATCGATGCCGCGGCGGCCGTCGGCATTACCTGCGTGATCCAGCCGGGCGGCTCTATCCGCGACGACGAAGTGATCGCCGCCGCCAACGAACACGGCATCGCCATGATCTTTACCGACATGCGTCACTTCCGCCATTAATTCCTTTTGCCGCGTGCGCTCCGGCGCACGCCATTCGTGGAGCCCCTGATGAACATTTTGATTATCGGCAACGGCGGGCGCGAGCACGCGCTGGCCTGGAAAGCCGCCCAGTCTCCGCTGGCGGATAAAGTTTACGTTGCGCCGGGCAATGCCGGCACCGCGCTGGAAGCCAATCTGGAAAACGTGGCGATCGCCGCCACCGACATCCCTGCCCTGGTCGCTTTCGCCCAGAGCCATGACATCGGTCTGACCATCGTCGGGCCGGAAGCGCCGCTGGTGATCGGCGTGGTCGACGCCTTCCAGGCCGCCGGCCTGAAAATCTTCGGCCCGTCACAGGCCGCCGCGCAGCTCGAAGGCTCCAAAGCCTTCACCAAGGATTTCCTGGCGCGCCACCGTATCCCGACCGCCGAATATGAAAACTTCACCGAGGTGGAGCCGGCACTGGCCTATGTGCGCCGCAAAGGCGCACCGATCGTCATCAAAGCCGATGGCCTGGCGGCCGGTAAAGGCGTAATCGTCGCGATGACGCTGCAGGAAGCGGAAGAAGCCGTGCGTGACATGCTGGCCGGCAACGCCTTCGGCGACGCCGGTCATCGCATCGTGGTGGAAGAGTTCCTCGACGGCGAAGAAGCCAGCTTCATCGTGATGGTCGACGGCGAGAACGTGGTGCCGATGGCCACCAGCCAGGACCACAAACGCGTCGGCGACGGCGATACCGGCCCGAACACCGGCGGCATGGGGGCCTACTCCCCGGCGCCGGTCGTGACCGACGAAATCCACCGGCGCGCCATGGACCAGGTGATCTGGCCGACGGTGCGCGGCATGGCGGCGGAAGGCAACACCTACGTCGGCTTCCTGTACGCCGGCCTGATGATCGCCGCCGATGGCCAACCGAAAGTGATCGAGTTCAACTGTCGTTTTGGCGATCCCGAAACCCAGCCCATCATGCTGCGCCTGCGTTCCGATCTGGTGGAACTGTGCCTGGCGGGCGCGGAAGGCCGCCTGAACGAGAAAAGCTCCGACTGGGACGAACGCCCTGCGCTCGGCGTAGTGCTGGCGGCCGGCGGTTATCCGGGCGACTATCGCAACGGCGAAGTTATCCAGGGATTGCCGCAGCAGGAAAGCGCCGACGGTAAGGTCTTCCATGCCGGCACACGCCTGCAGGGCAATGACGTCGTCACCAGCGGCGGCCGCGTGCTGTGCGTAACCGCGCTGGGCGACACCGTGGCGCAGGCGCAGCAACGTGCCTACCAGCTGGCCGAAGGCATTGAGTGGCCGGGCAGCTTCTGCCGCAAAGACATCGGTTATCGCGCGATTGCGCGCGGCAAGTGATTTGACCGTATAAGGTCATGACGAGAGGCTCCGCAGCGCGGGGCCTTTTTTATAGCTGGTCTTCTTTCGGTTCCCAGCTGCAGAAGTCGTCGTTCGCCACCAGCAGCAGTTCGCTGCCTTCGGGCGCTTCCAGCCAGGCGACGCTCACCGGCCGGCTGCTGCTGCGGGCACGCTTCTCGATCCAGACGACGGAGGCGGCATCCAGCCCCGGTTTGATGCGTTGGCCGTCGCAGGTTTGCACCTCGCCCTGCATCCAACGCCCCTGCAGCAATTTCACCTTGCCGGCGCGCAGCGCATTGCTCACTTCGAGGATCCGCCGCGCCTGATATTGGTACAGGGCGATTTCATCGCGGGTCAGCGGTTCGCGGCGTGTCGCCAGCTGGCGCTGCATAAAGCTCACCGTGCCGTCGTCGGCAAAGCGCAGTTGAATAGAGTCGCGATCGCCATCGGCGTCGTTACGTTTGATTTGGCGCAGCACGTCGCCCTGATAGGTGTATAGCGTGGTGATGGTACCCGGACCGCGGTAAGGGCTGTAGACACTGACCAACACCTGCGGACGATGTTGCTCATCGTCTTTACGCCACAGGCGTATCACGCCCTGATCGGCCACAAAGCCGCTGGCGGTAAAGCTGGGAATATCGGAATGGGAACTGCAAGCGCTCAGGCCGACGGCGATGCCTACGGCCATGAGCGCCCGACGAGTAAACAAAAGGGGCGCCATCGCCCCTCTGTTTAATCTTTTCACCGAGGCGCGGTCTTATTTAACAGCGTCTTTCAGTGCTTTGCCAGAAACGAACGCAGGCACGTTGGCTGCTGCGATTTTGATTTCTTTGCCAGTCTGCGGGTTGCGGCCAGTGCGCTCGCTACGATGGTTTACTTTGAAAGTACCGAAGCCAACCAATTGTACTGCATCACCTTCTTTCAGAGACTCAGTAATAGCAGCCAGGGTGGATTCCAGAGCCAGTTTAGCTTGTGCTTTGGAAAGGTCAGCCTTGTCCGCGATTACATCAATCAGTTGAGTCTTGTTCATAAGTTATCCTTACAGTGTGTTTATCGTTTGCAAAGCATCGAGTGCGACGGATATGCCGATTGACAGCACTCTCCTGCATACACGCACCGATAGCCACTTTTTTTACGCCCCCCAAATGTAGACCAGACAGGGTGCGGATGTGAAGCCTTAAGGCATGACAAATCAGGCGTTAAATCACGTTTTGTTGCCTTATTGCGCTAAATTTATCCCGATGTTGCTGACACCCGCCTCTCGCAGGTCGGATCGCAGCCCCTTGATCAGGTCTATATCGCGCTCTTCACAGGCGTCCAACAGGCGGAAAATTTCCCATTGAATGTCCCATTCTTCCTCTACCGCAGGCAAACTTTCCAACTCTTCGTCGGTCATTTCCTTACCGGCTTGGGTCATTTCCAACATCGCCACGGTGCGAATCGATGTTTCGCTGATGGCGATGGCGTGCTCCAGCGTCTCCCCGCCGAGCCGCGAATGGATCAGTTCCCCTAATGCGATACAGGCATCAATTGCCGGGTAAACGCCGTAAAGATCGTAATCTTCCGCCGACGGAATCGCCTCTTCCAACTTCTCGAGCTGGCTGTCGAAGTTGACCTTGGCATCCTTCACTACCAGCGTTTCCCACACCAAATCCAGAATGCGGCGATAAACCGCCGGATCGCCGAACTCGGTCTGTTTGCAGAACATCTGGTAATTCGGGTACATACGCTCGCACAAACTGGCCATAAAGGTCAAATGTTGCCAGGCCTCGAGCCGTTCCAGGCGTAAATGAATCGGGTTACGTAGCATGCTTTACTCTCTTACGCGTTATCTGCGGCGCAGTGTACCCGAAATCGCTCATGGCGACACCTCCGGATGCTGCTGCAACCACCGCTGAAACGCCGGACGACGCGATGCGATGGCGTCGGCCCAGCGGGTCGGCTCCGGTAAACGGTAGCCCGCCATACAGCGTTGCACCCACGCCAGCGCGCTGTCGGCGCCCACGCGATGCCCGGTAGAGATGAACAGCGGGTTGCAACGCGCCTTGCTGCGCCACACCCAGCCCAGCTGTTCACCCTTATCTTCCAACGGCGCCAGCGCGCCGACGGCGGCGTCCAGCGGCGCAAATTTGCCGCACAGGCGCTTCTTGGCCACGCCGATGGTCGGCACATCGATCAGCAGGCCGAAATGGCTGGCGACGCCGAGACGCCGCGGATGCGAAATACCGTGCCCATCGACGAAGATCAGCCCCGGTTTCTGCTGCAGCTGCCCCCAGGCGGCCAACAGCGCCGGGTATTCGCGAAACGACAGGAAGCCCGGGATGTAGGGCATGACGGTGGCGATGCGCGCCACCTGATACTCCACCAGCTCCAGCGACGGATAGCTCAGGATGGCGATGGCGGCGCGCGTCACCGCCCCTTCTTGTTCGAAGCCCACGTCGGCGCCGGCGATTAAGGCCGGCGGTTCGGCCGGCAGATCGTCGTAGCGAATGACTTCAGCCGCGCGCCGCAGCTGTTCGGCGCGCAGGGCCGCCATATCGGTCACATCGGATCCTTAACGGTGGTATTTCGCCGAGTGCGCGTGTACCGCCTCGACGAAGGCGCCGGCGTGCTCCGGCGGCACATCCTGATGGATGCCGTGGCCCAGGTTGAACACATGGCCGTTGCCGTGGCCGAAACCGGCCAGAATGGTCTCCACTTCTTCCGCGATGCGCGCCGGGGAGGCATACAGCATCGACGGATCCATATTGCCCTGCAGCGCCACTTTGTCGCCCACGCGCCGACGCGCGTCGGCGATGTCGGTGGTCCAATCCAGCCCCAGCGCATCGCAGCCGGTGGCGGCCATCGCCTCCAGCCACTGCCCGCCGCCTTTGGTGAACAGCGTCACCGGCACGCGGCGACCGTCGTTTTCACGCAGCAGCCCGTCGACGATCTTGTGCATGTAGTGCAAAGAGAACTCGCGATAATCGCGCCCGGTCAGTACGCCGCCCCAGGTGTCGAACACCATCACCGACTGCGCGCCGGCTTTAATCTGGGCATTGAGGTACAGGATCACGCTGTCCGCCAGCTTGTCCAGCAACAGGTGCAGCGTAGCCGGTTCGGCATACATCATCTTCTTCAGCTTGGTGAAGGCTTTGCTGCTGCCGCCTTCGACCATATAAGTCGCCAGCGTCCACGGGCTGCCGGAGAAGCCGATCAGCGGCACTTCGCCCTTCAGCTCGCGGCGAATGGTGCGCACCGCGTTCATCACATAGCCCAACTCCACTTCCGGATCGAACACCGGCAGCTTGTCGACGTCGGCGCGGCAGGTCACGGGGGAGCTGAAACGCGGGCCTTCGCCGGCTTCAAAGTACAGGCCGAGCCCCATGGCGTCGGGAATGGTGAGAATGTCGGAGAACAGGATGGCGGCGTCCAGCGCATAGCGGCGCAGCGGCTGCAGCGTGACCTCGCAGGCCAGCTCCGCGTTCTTGCACAGCGACATGAAATCACCGGCCTGGGCGCGGGTCGCCTTGTACTCCGGTAAATAACGACCGGCCTGACGCATCATCCATACGGGGGTCACATCCACCGGCTGGCGCAACAGCGCGCGCAGGTAGCGATCGTTCTTCAACTCAGTCATTTATGGGGCTCCCTTAATAATCTGCCGGCCATTGTACATTATTCTGCCCGGCACAGCGCCACGGTGTCCTCAATCAACCGGCGCGCCACGGTGCCGGGCGGCGGCAACAGCGGCAGCTGGTCGTAGCGATACCAGCCGGCGTTGAGCAGCTCCTTGGGATCGTGGCGAATGTCACCCTGATGGTAATCGGCCATAAAGGCCATCATCAGCGAGTGTGGGAACGGCCACGGTTGTGAAGTGACGTAGCGCAGGTTCTTGATTTCAATATTGCTCTCTTCCATCACTTCGCGCGCCACCGCCTGCTCCAGCGTTTCGCCCACTTCGACGAAGCCGGCCAGCACCGTGTGGATACCACCGCGATGACGCACGTGTTGCGCCAGCAGGATCTGATCGTCGCGCCGAATGGCGACGATCACGCAGGGTGCAATCTGCGGGTAGTACCGCTCTTTGCAGTGGCCGCACAGACAGGCGCTTTCGGTGCGGCTGAGGTGCATTTCATGGCCGCAATAGCCGCAGTAGCGATGAGAGCGGTAGAAATCCGCCAGCTGCACGCCGCGCCCGGCAAGCTGGAACAGACCGCGATCCTGATCCAACAGCTGACGCACCGATCCCATCTCCCGCGGCATCGCCTGGCGCACCAGCCAGACCGGCGCGCCCTCCCATTCACCGATGGTGCGCGCCATGTGGCCCCGCAGCCCAAGAGCGGCGGCCGTCCCCGACGGCAATTCACCGTTCGGTAACCAAAGTTTGCTTTCATGGCTGACGATCCACCAGCCGTTTTCATTGCCCGTTAATGCAAGTTCCATATCGTTGTTGCACAACCTCAGCTTCACTGGCACTCTACAAATCGGCTTTGTTACATTTTAATAACTTACCGGTTACTTTTATTACTTACACGGAGTCAAACATGCTCAACCGTTTGGAAAGGCTGACTCAGCGCGTTGGCGGTAGTAATGAATTAGTTGATCAATGGCTTCAGGCCCGCAAACAGTTGCTGGTTGCCTACTGCACGCTGGTAGGCCTCAAACCGAATAAAGAAAAGCATACGCCGCTGAATGAAAAAGCGCTGGAGAACTTTTGCCACAACCTGGTGGATTATCTCTCCGCAGGGCATTTTCATATCTATGACAGAATTATCAAACAAGTGGAAGGCGCAGCCAGTCCGAAAATGTCGCTGGCGGTGAACATCTACCCCAAGCTGTGGGCCAATACCGAACAGATCATGGCGTTCCACGATCGCTATACCGAAGTGGATATCGATCAGGAGGTTTGTCTGGAATTCCACCAGGCCCTGTCGGATATCGGCGAAACGCTGGCGGCGCGCTTTGCGCTGGAAGATAAGCTGATCCAGCTGGAAGCGGAGGCCGCGCAGCAACCGCTGCCGGACCAGGCGCTGGATCCCGCGCGTTAAAATTTTATAGTTTTTTTTCTTATCCCTCCTATACTGGGGGGCATCTTGTCGGAGTGCCTAGCGCCTGATTTGTTCATCGAATCAGCCAGGCTGAGACCGTTAATTCGGGATCCGCGGAACCTGATCGGGTTAATACCCGCGAAGGGAACAAGAGTAATCTATCGCCACAGGCACGGCCTTCCCCTTGCGGGCGCCCTGCCTTATCGGCCACCATCATTACTCCCTCCGAGCTCCAGACAAGCAACTTTCCCAACCCAACACACTGGTAGGAACTTGCTATGTCTAACGTTAATCCACCGCGCGCCCGTAAAGCGCGACGCGAAGCCGCCCAGCAGTTTATCGACACCCTGCAAGGCATGGCTTTCCCGAACTCACGCCGCATCTATCTCCAGGGCTCGCGCAGCGATATCCAGGTGCCGATGCGCGAAATTCAGCTCAGCCCGACCCTGCTCGGCGGCAGCAAAGACAACCCACAGTATGAACCCAACGAGGCGATCCCGGTGTATGACACCGCCGGCCCCTACGGCGATCCGCAGGCCGAGCTCGACGTGCACGCCGGCCTGGCCAAGCTGCGCGCCGGCTGGATCGACGCGCGCGGCGATACCGCCACCCTAAGCGGCGCCAGTTCCGGCTTTACCCAACAGCGGCTGGCGGACGAAGGGCTGGATCACCTGCGCTTCGAACATCTGCCGCTGCCGCGCAGGGCGCTGCCGGGCAAGTGCGTGACCCAGCTGCACTATGCCCGCGCCGGTATCGTCACCCCAGAGATGGAGTTCATCGCCATCCGTGAAAACATGGGGCGCGAGCGCATTCGCGGCGAGGTTCTGCGCCACCAGCATCCGGGCCAAAGCTGGGGCGCCAACCTGCCGGACAACATCACGCCGGAGTTCGTGCGTCAGGAAGTGGCCGCCGGCCGCGCCATCATTCCCGCCAACATCAACCATCCGGAGGCGGAGCCGATGATCATCGGCCGCAATTTCCTGGTGAAGGTGAACGCCAATATCGGCAACTCGGCGGTCACGTCGTCGATCGAAGAAGAGGTGGAGAAGCTGGTGTGGTCCACCCGCTGGGGCGCGGACACCGTGATGGATCTCTCTACCGGCCGCTATATTCACGAAACCCGCGAGTGGATCCTGCGCAACAGCCCGGTGCCCATCGGCACCGTGCCGATCTACCAGGCGCTGGAGAAGGTCAACGGCGTGGCGGAAAACCTCACCTGGGCGATGTTCCGCGATACGCTGCTGGAACAGGCGGAGCAAGGGGTCGACTACTTCACCATCCACGCCGGCGTGCTGCTGCGCTACGTGCCGATGACCGCCAAACGCCTGACCGGCATCGTGTCGCGCGGTGGCTCAATCATGGCCAAATGGTGTCTGTCGCACCATCAGGAAAACTTCCTCTATCAGCATTTCCGTGAAATCTGCGAGATCTGCGCCGCCTACGACGTTTCGCTGTCGCTCGGCGACGGCCTGCGCCCCGGCTCGATTCAGGACGCCAACGACGAAGCCCAGTTCGCCGAGCTGCATACGCTGGGCGAACTGACCAAAATCGCCTGGGAATACGACGTGCAGGTGATGATCGAAGGGCCGGGCCACGTGCCGATGCAGATGATCCGCCGCAACATGACCGAAGAACTGGAACACTGCCACGAAGCGCCGTTCTACACCCTCGGCCCGCTGACCACCGATATCGCCCCGGGCTATGACCATTTCACCTCCGGCATCGGCGCGGCAATGATCGGCTGGTTCGGCTGCGCCATGCTGTGTTACGTCACGCCGAAAGAGCACCTCGGCCTGCCGAACAAAGAAGACGTCAAGCAGGGCCTGATCACCTACAAGATCGCCGCTCACGCCGCCGATCTGGCCAAAGGCCATCCGGGCGCGCAGATCCGCGATAACGCCATGTCCAAGGCACGTTTCGAATTCCGCTGGGAAGATCAGTTCAATCTGGCGCTCGATCCGGCCACCGCGCGCGCCTATCACGACGAAACCCTGCCGCAGGAATCCGGCAAGGTCGCCCACTTCTGCTCGATGTGCGGGCCGAAATTCTGCTCGATGAAGATTTCGCAGGAGGTGCGCGACTACGCCGCCGCCCAGGAGGCCGCCAAGCCGATCGAAGTGCAGCTGACCGGCATGGAGAAAATGTCCGCCGAGTTCCGCGCCCGCGGCAGCGAGCTGTATCACAGCGCCGGCACCCTACAAGAGGAGACAAGCAATGACTGATATCACGACCCCCTTCCCGGCTACGCCCCACAAACTGGGGCTTTACCCGGTCGTCGACAGCGTGGAATGGATCGCTCGTCTGCTGGAGGCCGGCGTCACCACGATCCAGCTGCGCATCAAGGATCTGCCGGATGAGCAGGTCGAAGAGGATATCGCTGCCGCCATCGCACTGGGCCAGCGTTATCAAGCGCGGCTGTTCATCAACGACTATTGGCGGCTGGCGATCAAGCACGGCGCCTACGGCGTACATCTGGGCCAGGAAGATCTCGATACCACCGATCTGGCGGCCATTCACCGCGCCGGGCTGCGGCTGGGCGTGTCCACCCATGACGACGCGGAGCTGGCGCGCGCGCTGGCGGTGAAACCGTCCTACATCGCGTTGGGGCACATCTTCCCCACCCAAACCAAAGACATGCCTTCGGCGCCGCAGGGGCTGACGGAGTTGAAACGCCACATCGCCGGCCTGGCGGATTACCCGACGGTGGCGATCGGCGGGATCAGCATCGATCGCGTACCGGCGGTGCTGGCGTGCGGCGTCGGCAGCGTGGCGGTGGTCAGCGCCATCACCCAGGCGCCGGACTGGCGTGCGGCGACGGCCGAGCTGCTGCGGCTGATCGAAGGCGAGGGCCCGAACGATGCTTAACGATCAGGAATTCCTGCGTTACAGCCGCCAGCTGTTGCTGGAGGACGTCGGCCCGGAGGGCCAGGAGAGGCTCAAGCGCGCCACGGTGCTGATCGTCGGTTTGGGCGGGCTTGGTTCCCCGGCTTCGCTGTATCTGGCCGCCGCCGGCGTCGGCACGCTGCTGTTGGCCGACGACGACCAGCTGCACATCACCAACCTGCAGCGGCAGATCCTCTACCGCAGCGCCGATACCGCCACCGGCAAGGCGGCGCTGGCGCAACGCCATCTGCAGGCGCTGAACCCGTTGGTGGAATCCATCCCGCTGGCGCAGCGGCTGCAGGGGCAAGCGCTGCGCGACGCGGTCGCCCGCGCCGATCTGGTGCTGGACTGCTGCGACAATATGGCGACCCGTCATGAGGTCAATGCCGCCTGCATCGCCGCCGCCAAGCCGCTGATCAGCGGCAGCGCGGTCGGTTTCAGTGGCCAGCTGCTGGTGCTCGAGCCGCCCTATGCGCACGGCTGCTACGCCTGCCTGTACCCGGATCAGGAAGAGCCGCAGCGCAACTGCCGCACCGCCGGGGTGCTCGGCCCGGTGGTGGGCGTGATCGGTACTCTGCAAGCGCTGGAGGCCATCAAAATGTTGGCCGGCATGCCTTCCTCCCTCAGCGGTAAACTGCGGCTGTTCGACGGCAAGCAGCAGAGCTGGAGCACGCTGCAACTGAGCCAGGCCCGCGCCTGCCCGGTATGCGGAGGCGCGGCATGAAGATCCGTCTGAACGACCAACCGCTGGAGCTGGCGCAGCCGCTCAGCGTCGCCGCCCTGCTGACCCAGTTGGAACGCCACCAGCCGGGCACCGCGCTGGCGATCAATCAAACCATCATCCCGCGCGCCGACTGGGCCGACCATCAGGTGCAGGACGGTGACGACATTTTGCTGTTTCAAGCGATCGCCGGAGGCTGACATGCTGAAAATCGCCGATACCACTTTTACCTCGCGCCTATTCACCGGCACCGGCAAGTTCGCCACCCCGGCGTTAATGCTGGAGGCGCTGGCGGCCTCCGCCTCACAGCTGGTGACCATGGCCATGAAGCGCGTCGATCTGCGCGGCGGCAACGACGCCATTTTGGCGCCGCTGCAGCAGTTGGGCGCCCGGCTGCTGCCCAACACCTCCGGCGCCAAAACCGCCGCCGAAGCGGTGTTCGCCGCCCGGCTGGCGCGTGAAGCGCTCGGCACCCACTGGGTGAAGCTGGAGATCCATCCCGATGTGAAATACCTGCTGCCGGATCCGATAGAAACGCTTAAGGCGGCGGAAACGCTGGTGAAAGACGGTTTTGTGGTGCTGCCCTACTGCGGCGCCGATCCGGTGCTGTGCAAACGGCTGGAAGAGGTGGGTTGCGCGGCGGTGATGCCGCTCGGCGCCCCTATCGGCTCCAACCGCGGTCTGCGCACCCGTGACTTCCTCGAGATCATCATCGAGCAGGCCAAGGTGCCGGTGGTGGTCGACGCCGGCATCGGCGCGCCGAGCCACGCGCTGGAAGCGATGGAACTGGGCGCCGACGCGGTGCTGGTGAATACCGCCATCGCCGTGGCGCGCGACCCAGTGCAAATGGCGCGGGCGTTTCGCCTGGCGCTGGAGGCCGGCGAGCTGGCGCGCAGCGCTGGATTGGGCGCTAGCCAGCGCAGTGCAGCCGCCTCCAGCCCGCTGACCGCCTTCCTCAGCCAGCCAGAGGAGGCACAGTGATGGGCGACGATTTCAGTAGCCGCTGGCAACAGCTGGATTGGGACGACATTACGCTGCGCATCAACGGCAAAACCGCACGCGACGTGGAACGCGCGTTGAACGCCGACAAGCTGACGCGCGACGACTTTATGGCGCTGATCTCCCCCGCCGCCGCGCCGTATCTGGAACCGCTGGCGCAGCGCGCGCAGCAGCTGACCCGTCAGCGCTTCGGCAACGTCGTCAGCTTCTATGTGCCGCTGTACCTCTCTAACCTGTGTGCCAACGACTGTACCTATTGCGGTTTTTCGATGAGCAACCGCATCAAGCGCAAAACGCTCGATGCGGCGGAGATCGCACGCGAGTGCGAAGCCATCAAGGCGCTGGGGTTCGAACACCTGTTGCTGGTCACCGGCGAGCATCAGACCAAGGTCGGCATGGACTATTTCCGTCAGCACATCCCGGCGATCCGCCGCCACTTCAGCTCGCTGATGATGGAAGTGCAGCCGCTGGCGCAGGACGAGTACGCCGAACTGAAAACGCTGGGCCTGGACGGCGTGCTGGTCTATCAGGAAACCTACCATCCGGCCACCTATCTGCAGCACCATTTGCGCGGCCAGAAGCAGGATTTCCATTGGCGTCTGGCCACGCCGGATCGCCTGGGGCGCGCCGGGATCGACAAGATCGGCCTCGGCGCGTTGATCGGCCTGTCCAACAGTTGGCGCACCGACTGCTACCTGCTGGCGGAACATCTGTTCTACCTGCAGCAAACCTACTGGCAGAGCCGCTACTCGATCTCGTTCCCGCGTCTGCGCCCCTGCGCCGGCGGCATTGAGCCGGCGTCGATCATGAGCGAGCCTCAGCTGGTGCAGCTGATCTGCGCCTTCCGGCTGTTCGCACCGGACGTTGAGCTGTCGCTGTCTACGCGTGAGTCGCCGTACTTCCGCGATCATATGATCCCGGTGGCGATCAACAGCGTCAGCGCCGGATCCAAGACGCAGCCCGGCGGCTATGCCGACGACGTACCGCCGGAATTGGAACAGTTCGAGCCGCACGACGGCCGCACGCCGCAGCAGGTCGCCGAGGCCATCAGCAATGCCGGGCTGCAGCCGGTGTGGAAAGACTGGGACGATTATCTGGGACGCAGCGCGCAATAAGCGGCAACGTTTACCGCCGCGTGAAGAAAATGCTGGAACGGCCGCGCAATGCCGAACGGTGGCGCTGGCGCCGGCAGGCCCGCCGGCTATAGTGACCTTGCCGACCGCCAAACCCGGCGCCGGCCGGGGCCGTCTCCCTCTCGATGGCCCCGCCTTATCCCATCCCGGATCGCGCCGGAGATTCTCTTGCGCGACACCGGGCCCTCGTCCGCGGCAACGCGCATATGGCGTATCGCGGCCTGTAAGGGCGTACGGACAGGTTGTCTTGTCGGCTAAAGGACTGTGGCCTAGCGGTGCTCGGCACTCACTCAGCGGTGAGACTCATAGGACGCTGTTGCGGCAGAAAAGTGGGGAAAGAGGAAAAAAGAAGGTACAGGACGAAGAGAGGTTCGAGTCGTCATCCCCGGTGCTGCCAATGGCCCTGGTGTTGGCCGCGGATCTTTTTGCCGCCTGCTCCCTGCTTACGGACAAGAGCAGGCGGTTTATTTTGTGAGACTGGCACCCCCCCAGGACGCGAATCACACAGTATGTGCGCTAATTAACCACATAAACGGTTAAATGTGAATGTCTTTTGAGTGTTTTTTTATTTAGTATCGAGTGTGTTCTGAGTTTGCCAAGGAAAATCAAACTGATATCGCCGCAAGCTCCGGGGCATCATCTATAATCCAGCACGGGTTCTTGCGCAGGTTTTTCAGCGCTTGCGGTCAACATCAAAAAAGCCAAGGTTGTCATGAAGAAAACGCCCAATTACATCGATGCAATCAGCGCGTTGCTCACTCTGAAAGGAGTTGGCGACAGAAAGCATGCCTCCACGATGGCCAACATACTGAACCTTCAGTACAACAGCGCCAAACAGAAACTGGATGGCAAAAGAGGTATCACCCTCGATGAAGTCAAAAAGGTTTTCCAGTACTTCAACGAGCCCTTTGCCGGCCAAAGGACGCATAACGGCGTCTTTATCATGAACAGCATTCACAAGCGCTGCAACATAGAGGTCGACGAGTGCCCGGTCACGCAAGCGGACAGCGACGAAACCTACGCCTACAAAAAAGACGATCTTTTCATCATCAGCACCAATCGGGAACATGCCGCCGGTGCGCCGCTGTACAAAGTCAACAAGATAGACTTTCTGCCGGCCCCGCGTATCGCGATCCTGGATAATGACGGCGATATTCTCGAACTGTTGAAGAAGATCGCCAGCCGATACGGCATCGAGACTGAGACCTTTCAGACGGCGGACGCCATGCTGGCCGCGCTGGAACAGCAGTCCTTTGAGGCGTTTATTCTGGACTGGCTGTTGGACTTCGGCGAGACCTCCGAACGCGTCGTGAAAAAAATTAAAGACGTTCTCGATCCGCACGCCCGCATTATTATTCTGACCGGCCAGCTGAATCACTACGAGAAAAACATCGGCGATATGATCCTGCACTATGACGTGCACCTGGTGGAAAAACCGACCAAGCCGCTGATTATCTCCTCGCTGCTGCTGTCGAACCTATTCTTTAATTAGTTTGACCGGGATGCGGATCAAAAACGATGAGCCCACTCCTTCGACGGATTTGGCTTTAATGGTGCCTTTCATCGTCGTGACGTAATTTTTGATAATGGTCAGCCCCAGCCCCAACCCCTGCCGCGTTTCCCTTTCCACCCCCTGATTGAATGCCTTATATAACCGATCCAGGTTATCGACGTTAAACCCGATGCCGGTATCTTTCACCCGCAAATACAGATTGCCGTGGCACAGCTTCACATTGAGGGTAACCACGCCCCGGTGGGTAAATTTGTCCGCGTTGCTGAGCAGGTTGGCCAATATTCGGTAGAGCTTGTATTTATCAGAACCAATCAGGCCGGCATAAGACGAACGGTGAATCACGAGGCGATTGCCGCGCCCGGCGCCGATGCCGGTTACGGCATCGTCCACCACCTCATTCAACCGGAAGGTGGAAATATTGATTTTAACTTCTCCCATCTCAAGCCGAGAATAATCCATCACCTCGCGCGTTTGTTCGGCGATCTTATTACCGTGATAGGAGATCAGGCGGGCTTCCTTTTTCAACTCTTCCTGCGCCAGCTCGTGTTCCATGATATCTGCGGCAATGACGATGGCCTGGGTCGAGCCGGCGATCTCGTGGTAGATGGAAGAAATGAAGATGTTCTTGTTCTTGATGATCTCTTTCAACGAGAAGGCATTCCTCAGCACCAGAAACATCATCAGGAACACCAAAATCAGCGAAAAGATGGCGAACATCTCGGCTTTACTCGAGTTGTCCTGAATGATGCCTTTCACTTCGGTAAAGTTTTTAATCTGTATCCGATAAATAATTTCCTGGATATCGACCAGCGTACCCTCGATATCATCCATATAAGAGAGAATGTCCGCCTTGTTTTTTTGCCCCACCAGCAAGCCGGCGGAGAGATCGTCCAACGTGCGGTACTGCTGCTTCAGCAGCGCAACATTCTTGATGAACTCGTCGTCGTAATAAAAAGAGTCGCTGAAGGTCGAACGGCTCTCCAGGATCTGAATCTTCGAGTAGAAGATTTTCTTTTTGATCTGGAAGGTGTCGTAGTCGTTGTTTTCACTGAGCAGCAGCGCGGTTTTGGTCCTTTCAAACGCCAGAAAAAGGATCTCGGCCACCGAGTAGTTGTCCAGATTGGGCTCGATTTGCTTATAGCGCTCTTTTACGCCGCCGAAGTTAATGGCAATCAACAAAATCAATAAGGAGAAGATGGCAACCAACGCGATAAGAGTACCGATCAGTTTTTTGCTCATCTTATTTCAGCTCCAGCCGTTTAACTTGCCAGACGGTTTTCGCATTCACATCCAGGTTATTCAGCTCGGCGTAGCCATCGCGCGGATAAATAATGGCGAACGGCCCCAGCTCCCCAACGTCGATCGGCTTGCCACCGCGCTGATAGGCGACGATCACGCGGTATTTAATCATCTCGTCAATCGGCATCGAGTAGGAGTAATCGTCCCAGGCGAAAGCGCGCACCGACTGACCTTTCAGGTGATAGGCTTCCACCAGCTCGGCAAACTCAACGCCGGTGAACGTATCTTCCGGGGTGAAATTGGTCGAGGTTTTAATCGTGTGCGCCGGCATCGCCTCCAGCATCTGCCGGGTTATCTTGATCTTCTCGCCGTCGAGCGGTTTCAGGTAAAAATAGTCAACGGCCGCATACAGCGGTGCGCTGAACAGTGAAAGCAGCAGTAACGTCATCAATCCTTTGATTGTCATTATTCACCCTCTTTACGTTTCACCAGTTCGGCCTGGCCGAACTCATCCTGCCCGACCACGACCCAGCCGTGATGTTGATAAAAGCCTTCGGCTTTGGAGCCAGGATCGGTGGTTAAGTGGATCGCTTCGGCGCCGTGCTCAAACATCCAGTGAGTGACCCGGGCCAGCAAGGCGGAGCCGATCCCCTTCGACTGGTATTCCGGCTTCACGAACAGACCGCCGATCAGCGGTTCAGGGATGAATAGCCCGAAGCCAACGCCGGCATAGTCGTCGCCATGCTTGCAGATCCAGCCGCCGCCCTGGTTGATGTCCTCCAGCGCCTGTTTACGCTGCAGGTACTGGATCTGATGCGGGTGCAGCAGGTTTTCTTCAACGGAAAAGCGGATCTCATACAGGTAAGGCAGGTGTTGCGCCGTCAATTTTTCGAAGGTAATGAGGCTGTCCATGTTCGCACTGTCCTTGGTTGTCTGGTAAAAAGCGCCGGTCAATTTCTGCTGTAACCATAGTAGCAAAGTTTGCTCTGCCCCGGCATGAGGCGAAAAAAAACCGCCCCCGAGGGAGCGGTTTATCTGGCGATGGGCCCGGCATGCCGGGCCCGCGGCGCGGATGACGATTACTCGTCGTCGCTGCCGCCCAGGCCTGCGTTGAGCAGCTCGGCCAGGTTAGCCGTCGCTTCTTCCGCGCTGACTTGCGGAACAACCGGCGCTTCACCCTGAGCACGACGACGCATGCGATCCTGATGATAAGCGTAACCGGTACCGGCTGGGATCAGACGGCCCACGATGACGTTCTCTTTCAGGCCACGCAGTTCATCACGCTTGCCGGCTACGGCAGCTTCGGTCAGAACGCGCGTCGTTTCCTGGAACGATGCAGCGGAGATGAAGGACTCGGTCGCCAAGGAAGCCTTGGTGATACCCAGCAGATCGCGCGAGAAGGTTGCCGCGATTTTACCTTCAGCCTCCAGCTGACGGTTGGCAATCTTGACGCGAGACACTTCAGCCTGCTCGCCTTCCAGGAACTCGGAGCCACCAGCGCTAACGATGGTGCCTTTACGCAGCATCTGACGAACGATAACTTCGATGTGCTTATCGTTAATCTTAACGCCTTGCAGACGGTAAACTTCCTGCACTTCGTTGGTGATGTAGCGGGTAACCGCATGCACACCACGCAGACGCAGAATGTCGTGCGGAGACTCTGGGCCGTCGGAAACGACGTCACCACGTTCCACCACTTCGCCTTCGAACACGTTGAGCTGACGCCATTTCGGAATCATCTCTTCGTAAGCGTCGCTGCCGTCCAGCGGAGAGATCACCAGGCGACGTTTGCCTTTGGTCTCTTTACCGAACGAGATAATCCCGCTGATTTCAGCCAGGATTGCCGGCTCTTTCGGACGACGTGCTTCGAACAGGTCGGCAACGCGCGGCAGACCACCGGTAATATCCTTGGTACCGCCGGATTCCTGAGGAATACGCGCCAGGGTATCACCCGCACCGATCTGAATGCCGTCTTCCAGCTGAACGATCGCTTTGCCCGGCAGGAAGTATTGAGCAGGCATATCGGTGCCTGGGATCAATACGTCTTCACCCTGAGCGTCAACGATTTTCAGTGCCGGACGCAGGTCTTTACCGCTACCGGTACGCTCTGCGCTGTCCAGAACGACCAGAGAAGACAAACCGGTCAGTTCGTCGGTCTGGCGAGTAATGGTCTGGCCGTCAACCATGTCCGCGAAGCGAATGAAGCCGCTGACTTCACTGATGACCGGCATGGTGTGCGGATCCCAGTTAGCAACGGTTTCGCCGCCGTTAACTTCTTCACCGTCGCCTTTGCCCATCACGGCACCGTAAGGCACCTTGTAGCTTTCTTTGGTACGGCCGAATTCGTCGATCAGTTTCAGTTCGGTGTTACGCGAGGTGATCACCAGCTTGCCTGCGGCGTTCATAACGAACTTCGCGTTGCTCAGCTTGAGGCTACCCTTGTTTTTCACCTGGATGCTGGATTCAGCAGCCGCACGAGATGCCGCACCACCGATGTGGAACGTACGCATCGTCAGCTGTGTACCCGGCTCACCGATGGACTGTGCCGCGATAACGCCGATGGCTTCACCTTTGTTGATGATGTGGCCACGTGCCAGGTCGCGACCGTAGCAGTTTGCACACACACCAAAGTCGGTTTCACAGCTCACCACGGAACGGACTTTAACGCTGTCGACAGAGTTCTCTTCCAACAGGTCACACGCCTTCTCGTTCAGCAGGGTGTTGCGTGGCACCAGAATGTCCGCCGTACCCGGCTTGAGGACGTCTTCTGCCGTCACACGGCCCAGAACGCGTTCACGCAGTGGCTCTTTCACGTCGCCACCTTCGATAACCGGAGTCATCAGGATGCCGTCGTGGGTGCCACAGTCGTCTTCGGTCACCACCAGATCCTGCGCCACGTCAACCAGACGACGGGTCAGATAACCGGAGTTCGCGGTTTTCAGTGCGGTATCCGCCAGACCTTTACGAGCACCGTGGGTGGAGATGAAGTACTGGAGTACGTTCAGACCTTCACGGAAGTTCGCGGTGATTGGCGTTTCGATGATGGAGCCGTCCGGCTTCGCCATCAGACCACGCATACCGGCCAGCTGACGAATCTGAGCGGCGGAACCACGCGCACCGGAGTCGGCCATCATAAAGATGCTGTTGAAGGAAACTTGCTGTTCCACTTCGCCGTCACGGTTAACCACGTCTTCTACCGACAGGTTTTCCATCATCGCTTTCGCAACGCGTTCGTTCGCTGCAGCCCAGATATCGATCACTTTGTTGTAGCGTTCGCCGGCGGTAACCAGACCAGACTGGAACTGCTCCTGGATCTCGGCAACTTCGGTTTCCGCTTCTTCGATGATCTCCGCTTTCTTGGCCGGGATAACCATGTCGTCGATACCTACGGAAGCGCCGGAACGGGCTGCGTAAGCAAAACCGGTGTACATGATCTGGTCAGCAAAGATAACGGTCGGCTTCAGGCCCAGGATGCGGTAACAGGTGTTCAGCATCTTGGAGATCGCTTTCTTGCCCAAAGGCTGGTTAACGATCGAGTACGGCAGACCTTTCGGTACGATCATCCACAGGATGGCGCGGCCGATGGTGGTGTCGATGATGCTGGTCTGAGAAGTCCATTCGCCTTCGGCGTTTTTGACGTCTTCGGTGATACGCACTTTAACGCGCGCATGCAGAGACGCCAGGCCGGCGCGGTAAACACGCTCAGCTTCTTTGGAACCGTTCAGCACCATGCCTTCGCCCTTGGCGTTAACACAGTCGCGGGTCATGTAGTACAGACCCAGTACAACGTCCTGAGAAGGAACGATGATTGGCTCGCCGTTCGCTGGGGACAGGATGTTGTTGGTGGACATCATCAGCGCACGCGCTTCCAGCTGGGCTTCCAGCGTCAGCGGTACGTGAACAGCCATCTGGTCACCATCGAAGTCGGCGTTATAGGCCGCACAAACCAGCGGGTGCAGCTGGATCGCTTTACCTTCGATCAGAACCGGTTCAAACGCCTGGATACCCAAACGGTGCAGGGTTGGTGCACGGTTCAGCAGTACCGGGTGTTCGCGGATCACTTCGTCCAGGATATCCCAAACGACGGCTTCTTCACGCTCAACCATTTTCTTGGCGGCTTTGATGGTGGTGGCCAGGCCACGCAGCTCCAACTTGCCGTAGATGAACGGTTTGAACAGCTCCAGCGCCATCTTCTTAGGCAGACCGCACTGATGCAGACGCAGGTATGGACCTACGGTGATGACGGAACGGCCGGAGTAGTCAACGCGTTTACCGAGCAGGTTCTGACGGAAACGACCCTGCTTACCTTTGATCATGTCGGCCAAAGATTTCAGAGGACGTTTGTTGGAACCGGTGATGGCACGACCGCGACGGCCGTTATCCAGCAGGGCGTCTACCGCTTCTTGCAGCATACGCTTTTCGTTGCGCACGATGATGTCAGGCGCAGCCAGATCCAGCAGGCGTTTCAGACGGTTGTTACGGTTGATCACGCGGCGATACAGATCGTTCAGATCCGACGTCGCGAAACGACCGCCATCCAGCGGAACCAGCGGGCGCAGATCCGGCGGCAGTACCGGCAGCACGGTCAGGATCATCCACTCCGGTTTGTTACCGGACTGTACGAACGCTTCCAGCAGCTTGATACGTTTGGTCAGCTTCTTGCGCTTGGTTTCGGAGTTGGTTTCGTTCAGCTCTTCACGCAGCTGCTCGCACTCGGCTTCCAGATCCATGTTTTTCAACAGGGCCTGAATAGCTTCCGCACCCATCTTGGCGTCGAATTCGTCACCGAACTCTTCCAGCGCATCCAGATACTGCTCTTCAGTCAGGATCTGACGACGCTCGAGGTTGGTCATACCGCCTTCGACCACCACATAGGATTCGAAGTACAGTACGCGTTCGATGTCACGCAGCGGCATATCCAGCAGCAAACCGATGCGGGATGGCAGCGATTTCAGGAACCAGATGTGCGCGGTCGGCGAAGCCAGCTCGATGTGGCCCATGCGCTCACGACGCACTTTGGTCTGGGTCACTTCAACGCCGCACTTCTCACAGATCACGCCGCGGTGTTTCAAGCGCTTGTACTTACCGCACAGGCACTCGTAATCTTTTACCGGCCCGAAGATACGGGCGCAGAAAAGGCCGTCACGCTCTGGTTTGAACGTACGGTAGTTAATGGTTTCCGGCTTCTTAACTTCACCGAACGACCACGAACGGATCATGTCTGGCGAAGCCAGAGCAATCTTGATCGCATCAAACTCTTCGGTCTTAGTTTGCGCTTTCAGAAACTTCAATAAGTCTTTCACGGATTGGCTCCTGTCGGAGTTAAACCTGTTGGGTACCCACAACCGCAGTAGGTACCCGTGTGACCTGAACAACCACCCTCAGGCTCCCTTAGGCGGGGAGCCTGAGCCGGAATGACGATTACTCGTCTTCCAGTTCGATGTTGATGCCGAGCGAGCGGATTTCTTTCAACAGTACGTTGAAGGATTCCGGCATGCCTGGCTCCATCCGGTGGTCGCCATCCACGATGTTTTTGTACATCTTGGTACGGCCGTTAACGTCATCCGACTTAACGGTGAGCATTTCCTGCAGGGTATAAGCCGCGCCGTATGCTTCCAGTGCCCACACTTCCATCTCACCGAAGCGTTGACCACCGAACTGCGCTTTACCACCCAGAGGTTGCTGAGTAACCAAGCTGTAAGAACCGGTTGAACGGGCGTGCATTTTATCGTCAACCAAGTGGTTCAGTTTCAGCATGTACATATAGCCGACAGTAACCTGGCGCTCGAATTGCTCACCGGTACGGCCATCGAACAGCGTGATCTGACCGGAGGTCGGGATACCGCCCATTTCCAGCAGCTTCTTGATTTCAGTCTCTTTCGCACCGTCAAACACCGGCGTTGCGATCGGCATACCTTTTTTCAGGTTCTCTGCCAGACGCAGTACTTCGTCGTCGCTGAAGGTGTTCAGGTCGACTTTCTGGCAAACGTCGTCGCCCAGATCGTAGGCCTTCTGGATGAACTCACGCAGCTTGGCCACTTCCTGCTGCTGCTTCAGCATCTGGTTGATCTTCTCACCGATACCTTTCGCAGCCATACCCAGGTGGGTTTCCAGGATCTGACCGATGTTCATACGTGATGGTACGCCCAGCGGGTTCAGTACGATGTCTACCGGCGTGCCGTTTTCATCGTAAGGCATATCTTCGATCGGGTTGATCTTGGAGATAACACCCTTGTTACCGTGGCGGCCCGCCATCTTGTCACCCGGTTGGATCTGACGCTTAACGGCCAGATAAACCTTAACGATTTTCAGCACGCCCGGGGCCAGATCGTCGCCCTGAGTGATCTTACGACGCTTGGCTTCCAGCTTCTTCTCGAAGTCGGATTTCAGTTCGTCGTACTGCTCAGCCAGCTGCTCCAGCTGGTTTTGCTTCTCTTCGTCGGTCAGGCCCAGTTCCAGCCAGCGATCGCGCGGCAGCTTGCTCAGCTTGTCGGCTTCGATGCCACCGGCAACCAGCACCGCGTGGATACGTGCAAACAGGCCGGCTTCCAGGATCTGCAGTTCTTCAGTCAGGTCTTTCTTCGCCTGCTTCAGCTGCATCTCTTCGATTTCCAACGCGCGCTTGTCTTTTTCCACGCCATCGCGGGTGAAGACCTGCACGTCGATAACCGTACCGGAAACGCCGTTCGGTACACGCAGAGAAGAGTCTTTAACGTCAGACGCTTTCTCACCGAAGATCGCACGCAGCAGTTTCTCTTCCGGCGTCAGCTGGGTTTCGCCTTTAGGCGTTACCTTACCGACCAGAATGTCACCGCCGGTCACTTCAGCACCGATATACACGATACCGGATTCATCCAGCTTGGAGAGCGCAGCTTCACCCACGTTAGGGATGTCGGCGGTGATCTCTTCAGGCCCCAGCTTGGTGTCGCGAGACACGCACGCCAGTTCCTGGATGTGGATGGTGGTGAAGCGATCTTCCTGTACCACGCGCTCGGAGACCAAGATGGAGTCTTCGAAGTTGTAGCCGTTCCAAGGCATGAACGCTACGCGCATGTTCTGGCCCAGTGCCAGTTCGCCCAGGTCTGTCGATGGGCCATCCGCCAGCACGTCGCCGCGCTCGATTGGCTCACCCAGATTCACACACGGCATCTGGTTGATGCAGGTGTTCTGGTTAGAACGGGTGTACTTGGTCAGGTTGTAAATATCGATACCTGCTTCGCCCGGGTACATCTCGTCTTCGTTAACTTTGATAACGATACGGGAAGCATCCACGTACTGGATCACACCGCCGCGTTTGGCAACGGCGGTTACGCCGGAGTCAACCGCTACAGCGCGTTCCATACCGGTACCGACCAGCGGCTTGTCAGCGCGCAGGGTTGGTACGGCCTGACGTTGCATGTTCGCACCCATCAATGCACGGTTGGCGTCATCGTGTTCCAGGAATGGAATCAGTGAAGCACCAACGGAAACAACCTGTTGGGTGGATACGTCCATGTAGTCAACCTGGTCGCGGCTGAACAGGCTTGATTCGCCTTTGCTACGACAGGTGACCAGGTCTTCTACGAAGCGGCCTTCTTCATCCAGGTTGGAGTTCGCCTGGGCGATAACGAAGTTGCCTTCTTCAATAGCAGACAGGTAGTTGATTTCATCGGTCACCACGCCGTCACGCACGCGGCGGTACGGGGTTTCCAGGAAGCCATACTCGTTAGTCTGTGCGTACACGGACAGGGAGTTGATCAGACCGATGTTTGGACCTTCCGGCGTTTCGATTGGGCACACACGGCCGTAGTGGGTCGGGTGTACGTCTCGAACTTCAAAGCCGGCGCGCTCACGGGTCAGACCGCCCGGGCCCAGTGCGGAGATACGACGCTTGTGCGTGATCTCGGACAGCGGGTTGTTCTGGTCCATGAACTGGGACAGCTGGCTGGAGCCGAAGAACTCTTTCACCGCCGCCGAAATCGGCTTGGCGTTGATCATGTCCTGAGGCATCAGGGTATCCAGATCGCCCAGAGACAGACGCTCTTTCACCGCACGCTCAACACGCACCAGACCTACGCGGAACTGGTTCTCGGCCATTTCGCCGACGGAGCGGATACGACGGTTGCCCAAGTGGTCGATATCGTCCACTTCGCCCTTGCCGTTACGGATATCGATGAGCTTCTTCATCACTTCGATGATGTCGTCTTTGCTCAGGATGCCCGAACCTTCGATCTCGTCGCGCAGCAGAGAACGGTTGAACTTCATGCGACCCACCGCGGACAGATCGTAGCGGTCTTCGGAGAAGAACAGGTTCTCGAACAGGCTTTCGGCAGCTTCGCGCGTTGGCGGCTCACCAGGGCGCATCATGCGGTAGATTTCTACCAGCGAGCTCAGACGATCGTTGGTCGGATCGACACGCAGCGTTTCAGAGATGTACGCGCCGTGATCCAGATCGTTGGTGAACAGCGTTTCGATGCGCTTGTGGCCGGACTGGCTCAGCTTGGCCAGCAGATCCAGCGACAGCTCCATGTTGGCTGCGCAGATCAGTTCGCCGGTATTGGTATCGATATAGTCTTTCGCGACCACTTTGCCCGCGATGTACTCTACCGGTACTTCAATGCTCTGAATGTCGTCTTTTTCCAGCTGACGGATATGACGAGCGGTGATGCGACGGCCTTTCTCTACGTAGATCTTGCCGTTGGCTTCGATATCGAACGAAGCGGTCTCACCACGCAGGCGCTCTGGCACCAGCTCCATCTGCAGCTTGTTGTCGCGGATTTCGAAGACGATCTTGTCAAAGAACAGGTCGAGGATCTGTTCAGTGGTGTAGTTCAGCGCGCGCAGAATGATGGTCGCAGGCAGTTTGCGGCGACGGTCGATACGCACGAACAGGTTGTCTTTCGGATCGAACTCGAAGTCCAACCATGAACCGCGGTAAGGGATGATACGTGCGTTGTACAGCACTTTACCCGAGGAGTGGGTTTTACCCTTATCGCTGTCGAAGAATACGCCAGGACTACGGTGCAACTGAGATACGATAACCCTCTCAGTACCGTTGATCACAAAGGTGCCGTTTTCGGTCATGAGCGGAATTTCGCCCATGTAGACTTCTTGTTCCTTGATGTCTTTGACCGTACCTTCAGGCGCTTCGCGCTCATAGATAACCAGGCGCAGTTTTACGCGCAGCGGTGCAGAGAACGTCACACCACGGATCTGGCACTCTTTGACGTCGAAGACCGGCTCACCAAGACGGTAGCTAACGTATTGCAGCTCCGAATTGCCACTGTAGCTCTGGATAGGGAAAACAGAACGGAATGCGGCTTCAAGGCCGTACTGCCCTTCTGGATCTTGCTCGATAAACTTCTGGAACGAGTCAAGCTGGATAGAAAGGAGATATGGTATGTCCAGCACTTGTGGACGTTTACCAAAATCCTTACGAATACGTTTTTTCTCGGTATAGGAGTAAACCATAGGGTTCCTCAGCTCGCTGATCAGTGACCCAATCTGTCCGTCCGATTAGGGACAGTTCATGCAACACCGTTTTGTCGACCGGAAAGCGGGAACACTTTCCGCAATGTCTCTTGCTATCACGCTTAAACCATTTCATCGCGTCTTCCCCCAGAACTCCTGGTAGTGCAAAGACCGCGGTATATTAAGTCGTCAATAGAAACAAACATTGGGAGGCGAAACCAGCAGCCAAACAGTGTGAAACGCTACTGGCGCCCTACAGCGCAAAAAGGCTGGTGACTAAAAAGTCACCAGCCATCAGCCTAAAAGACTAGGCTGCAACCGGAAAGGTTGGCTTATTTAACTTCAACTTCTGCGCCAGCTTCTTCCAGAGATTTTTTCAGAGCTTCTGCGTCATCTTTGCTCACGCCTTCTTTCAGAGCGGCTGGAGCAGATTCAACCAGGTCTTTAGCTTCTTTCAGACCCAGGCCGGTAGCGCCACGTACTGCTTTGATAACAGCAACTTTGTTAGCGCCTGCAGCTTTCAGGATAACGTCGAATTCAGTTTTCTCTTCAGCAGCTTCAGCTGGGCCAGCAGCAACAGCTACAGCAGCAGCAGCAGAAACGCCGAATTTTTCTTCCATAGCGGAAACCAGTTCAACAACGTCCATTACGGACATAGCGGCAACTGCTTCCAGGATTTGGTCTTTAGTGATAGACATAACAATTGTTCCTAAAATTCAGAAATAGTTTAAATACGTTAGCAAAGGCTAAGAAAGAGTGGCTTACGCCGCTTCTTTCTGATCGCG
Source organism: Serratia sp. 2880STDY5682894 (assembly GCF_001537385.1). Classification (NCBI taxonomy): domain Bacteria; kingdom Pseudomonadati; phylum Pseudomonadota; class Gammaproteobacteria; order Enterobacterales; family Yersiniaceae; genus Serratia; species Serratia sp. 2880STDY5682894. The sequence goes on from NZ_FCJA01000018.1 coordinate 27,067, forward strand.
TACTGCAGCCAGAGTGCGAACCAGTTTGCCGGCAGCGGCTTCTTTCATGGTTGCCATCAGGCGTGCGATCGCTTCTTCGTAAGTTGGCAGCGTCGCCAGGCGGTCGATTTGCGCCGCTGGGATCAGCTCACCTTCAAAGGCCGCAGCTTTAACCTCGAATTTTGCATTCGCTTTCGCGAACTCTTTGAACAGACGAGCAGCAGCGCCCGGGTGTTCGTGAGAGAATGCAATCAAGGTAGGACCGACAAACGTGTCTTTCAGGCATTCGAATGGAGTGCCTTCAACTACGCGACGCATCAGGGTGTTGCGAACAACACGCATGTAAACGCCAGCTTCACGACCTGCTTTACGCAGTTCAGTCATTTTATCTACGGTAACGCCGCGGGAATCCGCAACAACCGCAGACAGCGCGCCTTTGGCTACTTCGCTGACTTCAGCAACAATCGCTTGTTTGTCTTGAAGATTTAATGCCATTAGCTTTTTGCTCCTGGATTAGCCGGGGAAAATCCCCCGGAACTCACTTCACTCGGCGCTTTGTAAAACGCCACGCCGAGCGGCTTAACACGGTGAGCAGAATCCAGCAAAGACATTCTTTTATAAAAAAGAAAAATTTTCTTAGGCTCTGTCACCGTCTACGCAGGAAGGATTAAGTATCTTGCGATACACCTGCGGTCTTGGACGGAGGCCTGGATAGGCCAGGCTCCAACCGAAAAATCTTTGTTTTGCCTACGGCATAGCCAATAGCAAAACCTTGGGGCATAAGATTCTAGACAAATCTTGACCCCAAGTCAAAGCGATAATCGCAAATGCGATTAGTTCGCTGCAGCAGACAGACCGCTCTGATCGATAGCAACGCCAGCACCCATGGTGGTGGAGAGGCTAACTTTCTTGATGTACATGCCTTTCGCCTGAGAAGGTTTTGCTTTTTTCAGCGCAACCAGCAGGGCTTCCAGGTTTTCTTTCAGTTTGTCTGCGTCGAAATCAACCTTACCGATAGTGGTATGGATGATGCCGTTTTTGTCGTTACGGTAGCGAACCTGACCTGCTTTAGCGTTTTTCACTGCTTCAGCAACGTTCGGAGTAACGGTACCCACTTTCGGGTTTGGCATCAGGCCGCGTGGACCCAGGATCTGGCCCAGTTGACCTACAACGCGCATTGCATCCGGGGAAGCAATAACAACGTCGAAGTTCATTTCGCCTTTCTTGATCTGGTCAGCCAGATCGTCCATACCTACCAGCTCTGCGCCGGCAGCTTTCGCTGCTTCAGCGTTAGCGCCTTGGGCAAATACGGCAACGCGAACGGAACGACCGGTGCCGTGTGGCAGAACGGTAGCGCCACGAACGTTTTGGTCAGATTTACGAGCGTCAATGCCGAGGTTAACGGCAACGTCAACGCTTTCTACGAATTTAGCGGTGGCCAGCTCTTTCAGCAGAGCAACAGCTTCAGTGATGTCATACTGTTTAGTAGCATCAACTTTGTCACGGATCACGCGCATGCGCTTGGTCAGCTTAGCCATCTCTTAATCCTCCACTACCAGGCCCATGGAACGAGCGGTACCTTCGATGGAGCGAGTCATCGCTTCAACGTCAGAACCAGTCATGTCCGCAGCTTTGGTTTCTGCGATTTCACGTACCTGAGCACGGGTCACTTTACCTACTTTGTCTTTGTTCGGCTTACCGGAACCAGACTTGATACCAGCCGCTTTTTTCAGCAGAACTGCTGCTGGCGGGGTTTTGGTAACGAAAGTGAAGGAGCGATCAGAATAAACGGTGATAACAACCGGAATCGGCAGACCTTTTTCAACGCTGTCAGTCTTAGCGTTGAATGCCTTACAGAATTCCATGATGTTAACGCCCTGCTGACCCAGAGCTGGACCCACTGGTGGGCTCGGGTTCGCCATACCAGCTGCAACTTGCAGCTTGACGTAGGCTTGTACTTTCTTAGCCATTTAAATTTCCTCGGTTTGGGTAGTATCGCCTCGTAAGAGGCTCCCCGTGTTTCACCCCGCCCAACATGCATCAGGCAAGGCATCTAAAAACAAAAGGCGCGAAATTGTAGTTCAATTTCGCGCCTTTGACAAGCGGCAACGCGCCACTCATTGCTGATTATTCGATCAGCCTTTCTCAACCTGGCTGAAGTCCAGTTCCACCGGCGTTGCACGGCCAAAGATGGAAACGGAAACTTTCAGGCGGCTCTTCTCGTAATCGACTTCTTCGACCACACCGTTGAAATCGGCAAACGGGCCGTCGTTGACGCGCACCAGCTCGCCCGGTTCGAACAGCGTTTTCGGACGCGGCTTGTCACCAACCTGCTGCAGGCGGTTCATGATCGCATCAACTTCTTTATCGCTGATTGGCGCAGGACGGTCAGACGTACCGCCGATGAACCCCATGACGCGCGGTACGCTGCGCACCAGGTGCCAGCTGGCGTCATTCATCACCATCTGCACCAGCACGTAGCCAGGGAAGAACTTACGCTCGCTCTTGCGACGCTGGCCGCCACGGATTTCAACCACTTCCTCCGTAGGCACCATCACTTCGCCGAACAGCTCTTCCATATCGTGCAGTTTGATGTGTTCACGCAGCGATTGTGCTACGCGACCTTCAAAACCGGAAAACGCCTGAACGACGTACCAACGTTTTTTTGGAGCTTCAGACATTTTAGAACCTCAGGCCAGTAATAAACGACACCAGACGGACCAGAATACCATCCAGCCCCCACAGAATCAGTGACATCACGGCGGTTACCGCGGCAACGATCAACGTGGTGTGTAGCGTTTCCTGACGAGTTGGCCAAATCACTTTACGTACTTCGGTACGCGCTTCGCGGGCAAACGCAACGGTGGCTTTGCCTTTGGTGGTCATCAGAGCCACTGCACCTGCAACGGCGATGATCAGCACAACTGCCAGCGCGCGCAATGGCAGGCTTAAATCACGGTAGTAATAGTTACCGACAATAGCCACAACCAACAGAACGGCGACGATCAGCCACTTTGCCGCTTCCAGGCCGCGTCCGCTCCCTTGAGCCTCGGTATTCGCACTCATAAACCAACCTGTCACAATGATGATTCAGAACAAACAACTTTGCCTCGCATTGCGAGGCAAACCAAACCGATCGGATACCGCTTCAGCGCTATCCCGGTGTTTTACGCTATGACGTATTTCAGTCAATACGGTTTAAGAGCCCATCTCACCAATGATTATGACTGCAAAATCGCTGATGAGATAGGTTCTAGTTCACAGCGTAGAAAAAGGGCATCAAATGATGCCCTTTTACCGCGTGTCGCGTCAAACTTTATCAGCGATTAAGCGATAACTTTAGCAACAACGCCTGCGCCAACGGTACGGCCGCCTTCACGGATTGCGAAACGCAGACCGTCATCCATCGCGATTGGGTGAATCAGGGTGACAACCATGTTCACGTTGTCGCCTGGCATTACCATCTCTACGCCTTCTGGCAGTTCGATGGTGCCGGTCACGTCAGTAGTACGGAAGTAGAACTGTGGACGGTAGCCTTTGAAGAATGGCGTGTGACGACCACCTTCATCTTTGCTCAGGATGTACACTTCAGATTCGAACTGGGTGTGTGGCTTGATAGAGCCTGGCTTAGCCAGTACCTGACCACGTTCGATTTCTTCACGCTTGATACCACGCAGCAGAACACCTACGTTCTCACCAGCACGGCCTTCGTCCAGCAGTTTGCGGAACATTTCAACGCCAGTACAGGTAGACTTAACGGTGTCTTTGATACCAACGATTTCAACTTCTTCGCCAACTTTGATGATACCGCGCTCAACACGACCGGTAACAACGGTACCACGACCGGAGATGGAGAATACGTCTTCGATTGGCAGCAGGAACGGCTTGTCGATAGCACGCTCTGGCTCTGGGATGTAGCTGTCCAGGGCTTCGGCCAGTTCGATGATTTTCGCTTCCCACTCAGCTTCGCCTTCCAGCGCTTTCAGCGCGGAACCACGGATTACTGGCAGGTCGTCGCCTGGGAAATCGTACGCGGACAGCAGTTCGCGAACTTCCATTTCTACCAGTTCCAGCAGCTCTTCATCATCAACCATGTCGCATTTGTTCATGAATACGATGATGAAAGGAACGCCAACCTGACGACCCAGCAGGATGTGCTCACGGGTCTGAGGCATTGGGCCGTCAGTCGCAGCTACTACCAGGATCGCGCCGTCCATCTGAGCAGCACCGGTGATCATGTTTTTCACGTAGTCGGCGTGCCCTGGGCAGTCAACGTGCGCGTAGTGACGAGTCGGGGTGTCATACTCAACGTGAGAGGTGTTGATGGTGATACCACGAGCTTTTTCTTCTGGCGCGTTATCGATCTGGTCGAAAGCACGTGCAGAACCGCCGTAGGTTTTAGCCAGTACGGTGGTGATCGCTGCAGTCAGGGTAGTTTTACCGTGGTCAACGTGGCCGATAGTACCGACGTTAACGTGCGGTTTTGTACGTTCAAACTTTTCTTTAGACATCGATTGTCCCTCTAAGACACGGATAAATCGGTGGTATCACCACATCAACCAAGCATTTGCTCGTTGAATCCAGAACAGAAAGAAAATCAGGGGGCGAGAAATTAAGAAGTGGTGCTGATAGGCAGATTCGAACTGCCGACCTCACCCTTACCAAGGGTGCGCTCTACCAACTGAGCTATATCAGCACATCTTGGAGCGGGCAGTGGGAATCGAACCCACATCATCAGCTTGGAAGGCTGAGGTAATAGCCATTATACGATGCCCGCATCCTGGAACTCGGCTACCTGATTTTTCTGTAGAATTTTGGGATGGAGCAGGATTGTTCATCACTCGGCTCGCATCCTTCGGGCCGGCTGCGCCTTGCGCTGCACAGCTCGAACCTTGCCGAAGGCTTTCGCCCTCTCCTCCCGCCATCAACCGTTGCGGTATTTATCGCATCTCAGTTAATCGCCGAAGGCAAGATTTGGTGGTGGGGGAAGGATTCGAACCTTCGAAGTCTGTGACGGCAGATTTACAGTCTGCTCCCTTTGGCCGCTCGGGAACCCCACCAGATTTTAACTACTTGTGACTTGAATGGTGCCGGCTACCGGAATCGAACTGGTGACCTACTGATTACAAGTCAGTTGCTCTACCTACTGAGCTAAGCCGGCATCAAGTGCAGCGCATTCTAGGTAGAGCGGGCGACCTATGCAACAAAAAAATTGCTTTACGCGCACTTTCGCTCATAAATCAGTCAATTTTGCATGCTGTCATGCAATTCGCAGCCTGCGGCGTGCAAACATTCATCACTCGCGGCAATCATTCTCTGCAATTTTATCCACTTTTTGCAAGCCTTGAGCGCCGCTTTCTCCGTGTCGGGCTTCTCAAAACACTTAACCCGCGCAGGTAAACTGTGAGCGGGATCGATGCACCAAAAAGGGGATACCTGCCCCGAACTGCGGCGTGGGCTACACTGATCCCTCGCCCTTTTGCCGTCGCCATGCCTTTCGCCGCTGTGGCTCATTTATTGCTTCTCTTCATTACCCCCATCCCAGGAGGCATGACCGATGAAAATAGTGCCTATCAACGCCGCTACGCTACCGATTTACCGCGATGAATTGGCCCGCCTGTTGACCGATGCCGTCACGCACGGCGCTTCTGTCGGTTACGACACCTTAATCCCTCACGAAGACGCCGAAAGCTACTTCCACAGTCTGCGGCCGGCCTTGGCCAAAGGTGAACTGCTGCTGTGGATTGCCCGTGACGAGCACGGCGTCGTTGGCACCGTGCAACTCGAGCTCTGCCAGAAGCCGAACGGCCGTAATCGTGCGGAGGTAGTGAAACTGTTGGTGCATAGCCGCGCTCGCCGAAACGGCGTAGGTCAGGCGCTGATGAAGTCACTGGAGCACGCGGCACTGCAACAGCAGCGCGGGCTATTGTACCTGGATACGCAGGCCGGTTCGGCAGCAGAAGCGCTTTATCGCAGCCTGGGTTATCGCTGTTTGGGCGAGCTACCGGATTATGCGGCAGGGCCCGATGGGCATTACCATCCAACCGTTATTTATTACAAACGCCTGTTCGCCGTGAACCAACCTTCGCGCGCCATCGCCAGCTAGCCTTCAGGCGGTATCCGGCCCCGATGATACCGCCTTGCAACCCCGCTTTATCAACTGCGCGCCGCTTCGCACAATTGACATAAACTGCTGCCTATCGACAACTTTTGCGAAAAAAGTCTACGCCAAAAACGAAGCTGTCTATAATATGCAGCTTGTTTATTCTCTGGAGCTGGCGTCCGGCGCCTTTCCCAACCTGCGTTAACAGGCAGAATTTGGCTTATGATAAAAAGAGATCAATCTTTAGCAACGCCCTACCTACAGTTCGATCGTACCCAATGGGCTGCGTTGAGAGATTCGGTGCCGCTGACGTTGTCGGAAGAAGAGATCGTTAAACTGAAAGGGATTAACGAAGATCTCTCGTTGGAAGAAGTTGCGCAGATTTATCTGCCGCTGTCACGACTGTTGAACTTCTATATCAGCTCCAACCTGCGGCGGCAGGCGGTACTGGAGCAATTCCTCGGCACCGACGGGCAAAAAATTCCCTATGTCATCGGCATCGCCGGCAGCGTAGCCGTCGGTAAGAGCACAACAGCGCGCTTGTTGCAGGCACTGCTGAGCCGCTGGCCGGAACACCGCAGCGTTGAGCTGATCACGACCGACGGTTTCTTGCATCCAAATAAGGTGCTGAACGAACGCGGCCTGATGAAGAAAAAAGGCTTCCCGCAGTCTTACGATATGCATAGCCTGGTGAAATTCGTGTCGGAAGTGAAATCCGGCGCCAAACGCGTCACCGCCCCGGTTTATTCCCATTTGATCTATGACGTTGTGCCCGAGGGCAATAAAGTCATCGAGCAGCCGGATATTCTGATCCTGGAAGGGCTTAACGTATTGCAAAGCGGTATGGATTACCCTCACGATCCGCATCGCGTATTCGTTTCCGATTTTGTCGACTTCTCTATATATGTTGATGCCCCGGAGACGCTATTGCAAAGCTGGTATATCAATCGCTTCCTGAAATTCCGTCAGGGCGCATTTTCCAATCCCGATTCTTATTTCCATCACTATTCAAAATTGCCGGAACCGGAAGCGATTAATATCGCCACGCAATTGTGGAATGAAATTAACGGATTGAATTTGCAGCAGAATATACTGCCTACGCGCGAGAGAGCCAGCCTGATCATGACCAAAAGCGCTAACCACGCCGTTGAAAGCGTGCGTTTAAGAAAGTAAGCCTACCGATCGATTCAGGGGACGTTGCCGTCCCCCTTTCTCTAACTATTCCGCACTGCGCAGTGATATCTCCCCGCCGATGAAGGGTTTTATCTCTCCGTCTTGTTCCAGTAGTAGCGCCCCCTGCGAATCGATACCTCGGGCGATGCCCACAATCTGCCGCTCGCCAATCAGGAGCTTGACCGGTCTGTCGATAAAGTTATCCAGGGTACGCCAGCGACCGATAAATGGCGCCAGTCCGTCTATCTCAAACTGTTTCAACGACTGACGCAGCTCATTGAGCAGGGTTGCAGCCAGCTCATTGCGATCGATCTGAATTCCCGCTTCCTGCAGGTTAATCCAGCCCTGGGTAATGGCGCTGGCGTTGGTATCCCGCATCGCCAGGTTAATGCCGGCACCGATGACCAGTTGAGCCGCATCGCCGGTTTTTCCCGTCAGTTCGACCAGGATCCCCGCCAGTTTACGATCGTTCAGATAAAGATCGTTAGGCCACTTAACGCGCACGTCTGCCGCACCGAGACGCTGCAGAACTTCCGCCATCACCATCCCGATCACCAGGCTAAGCCCCATTGCCGCCGCCGGGCCTTGCTCCAAGCGCCAGAACATCGACAGGTATAAATTAGCGCCGAATGGCGAGATCCACTGCCGCCCGCGGCGCCCACGCCCCGCCTGTTGGTATTCAGCGACGCAGGCGTCACCGGAGTGCAATTCGGCGATGCGGTCCAGCAAGTATTGGTTGGTGGAATCGACCACCGGCAACACGCTTACACGCTTGTCTTCCAGCAGGCTGAGGATACGCTCGGCTTCCAACAGCTGGATGGCACCAGGCAGGCTGTAACCTTTGCCAGGCACGGTAAAAACATCCAGCCCCCACTCGCGAATGGTTTGAATATGCTTATTGATCGCAGCACGGCTCATGCCGAGTGACTCACCGAGGTGTTCCCCGGAATGGAACTCGCCGTCGGCCAGCAGCGCGATCAGTTTTAACGGAACCTTGGTATCTTTCATGACAGCACCGCCACGGCATTCAGCTCACCGGTCGCGCCAATAAAACGCACCTCAGGCTCCAGCCAGACGCCAAATTTATCGGCCACCGTCTTGCGTACATGGCGCGCCAGCGCCACCACATCCTGGCTGTGGGCGTTGTCGATGTTCACCAGCACCAGCGCCTGCTGGCGGTGTACCGCAGCACCACCGAGACGATATCCTTTCAGCTCGCATTGGTCGATAAGCCAGCCGGCGGCCAGCTTCACCTGGCCATCCTGCTGCAGATAATGCGGTATGCCAGGATATTTGGCGATGAGTTCTGCGGCTTTCTCTGCGTTCACCAGCGGATTCTTGAAGAAGCTGCCGGCATTGCCGGTTTCACGCGGATCAGGCAGCTTGCTGCGGCGCATGGCGCATACGGATTCAAATACCTGAAGCGGCGTCACCGTAGCGGGATCCAGCTTAGCCAGATCGCCGTAGCTCAATTTGGGTTGCCACTGTTTGTTGAGGCGCAAACCCAGCCCGACAATGACATGCCCGGTTTGGAAACGGTGTTTGAAAATACTTTCCCGGTAGCCGAAACCACACTCGGCAGCCGGAATGCGATCGATAGCGCCGGTAGAGAAATCCAGCAGGTCGACATACTCGCAAACGTCTTTCAATTCGACGCCGTAGGCGCCGATGTTCTGAATAGGCGCGGAGCCGGCCAATCCAGGAATCAACGCCAGGTTCTCCAGACCGCAGATCCCGGCCTGCAGCGTATATTGCACCAGATCATGCCAATTCTCACCGGAGCTGACGTGGAGATGCCAGGCATCGTTATCTTCCCGGACGTCGATACCCTTTAGCTGATTGACCATGACCGTGCCCGAAAAATCCTCCAGGAACAGCACGTTGCTACCTTCACCGAGAATCAGCAGCGGCTCCTGACGCTTGCGCGTTTGTTGCCAAACCTTGAGCATCTGCTCAATTCTATCGGCTATGATCAGGTGCGCTGCGTTGACCGGGAGCGCAAACGTATTGTGGTTTTTTAAAGACGCGCTTTCAGTAGACATAACGTTCAGTACCTATACGGAAATAATCTTTCGCCTAGTCTACTCGATTCGAGGCGTCTGGCTAATATTTGTTTTAATTAACGTGAAATTTATCGAATAATACACTGAAGAATTAAGATTTATCTTTGATATAACCGGATAATTCTCATCAACATCTTAATAAATAGGCATTTTTATTATTTAAATAATAATCTGAAGCTATCAATTACATATTGATCTGGCTATTTCCCCGACAAAAAACATTATGCTTCCTTATAAGGCTAAGCTACATATGCCAAAAAGGTATTTTTCAAAGTAATAGATACAGTCAGGATATTTATTTTACGCATAGCAAAAAGCCCTGAACGTCAGTTCAGGGCTTTCGGCTTTATTTGATGCCTGGCAGTGTCCTACTCTCGCATGGGGAGACCCCACACTACCATCGGCGCTACGGCGTTTCACTTCTGAGTTCGGCATGGGGTCAGGTGGGACCACCGCGCTATTGCCGCCAGGCAAATTCTGTTTCATTCCAACCGCGCCACTCTCGTGTCGCCATCAGAACCAATCTGTAAACAAGCTGAATATTGTCTTGGTCTCACCAAAACACCTTCGGTGTTGTAAGGTTAAGCCTCACGGATCATTAGTACTGGTTAGCTCAATGCATCGCTGCACTTACACACCCAGCCTATCAACGTCTTAGTCTTAAACGTTCCTTCAGGGGCCTTAAAGGCCCAGGGAAGACTCATCTTGAGGCAAGTTTCGCGCTTAGATGCTTTCAGCGCTTATCTTTTCCGCACTTAGCTACCGGGCAATGCCATTGGCATGACAACCCGAACACCAGTGGTGCGTTCACTCCGGTCCTCTCGTACTAGGAGCAACCCCTCTCAATCTTCCAACGCCCACGGCAGATAGGGACCGAACTGTCTCACGACGTTCTAAACCCAGCTCGCGTACCACTTTAAATGGCGAACAGCCATACCCTTGGGACCTACTTCAGCCCCAGGATGTGATGAGCCGACATCGAGGTGCCAAACACCGCCGTCGATATGAACTCTTGGGCGGTATCAGCCTGTTATCCCCGGAGTACCTTTTATCCGTTGAGCGATGGCCCTTCCATTCAGAACCACCGGATCACTAAGACCTACTTTCGTACCTGCTCGAGCCGTCACTCTCGCAGTCAAGCTAGCTTATGCCTTTGCACTAACCTCACGATGTCCGACCGTGATTAGCTAACCTTCGTGCTCCTCCGTTACTCTTTGGGAGGAGACCGCCCCAGTCAAACTACCCACCAGACACTGTCCTCACCCCGGATCACGGGGCCGAGTTAGAACATCAAACATTAAAGGGTGGTATTTCAAGGATGGCTCCACGCAGACTGGCGTCCACGCTTCAAAGCCTCCCACCTATCCTACACATCAAGGCTCAATGTTCAGTGTCAAGCTATAGTAAAGGTTCACGGGGTCTTTCCGTCTTGCCGCGGGTACACTGCATCTTCACAGCGAGTTCAATTTCACTGAGTCTCGGGTGGAGACAGCCTGGCCATCATTACGCCATTCGTGCAGGTCGGAACTTACCCGACAAGGAATTTCGCTACCTTAGGACCGTTATAGTTACGGCCGCCGTTTACTGGGGCTTCGATCAAGAGCTTCGCCTTGCGGCTGACCCCATCAATTAACCTTCCAGCACCGGGCAGGCGTCACACCGTATACGTCCACTTTCGTGTTTGCACAGTGCTGTGTTTTTATTAAACAGTTGCAGCCAGCTGGTATCTTCGACTGGCTTCAGCTCCATCCGCAAGGGACTTCACCTACATGCCAGCGTGCCTTCTCCCGAAGTTACGGCACCATTTTGCCTAGTTCCTTCACCCGAGTTCTCTCAAGCGCCTTGGTATTCTCTACCTGACCACCTGTGTCGGTTTGGGGTACGATT
>NZ_FCJA01000018.1:38295-40385 GCF_001537385.1 Serratia sp. 2880STDY5682894
GAGCTTAGAGGCTTTTCCTGGAAGCAGGGCATCAACTACTTCTGCACCGTAGTGCATCGTCATCACGCCTCAGGGTTAGTATGTAACCGGATTTACCAGGTCACACCCCCTACACGCTTAAACCGGGACAACCGTCGCCCGGCTAGCCTAGCCTTCTCCGTCCCCCCTTCGCAGTAACACCAAGTACAGGAATATTAACCTGTTTCCCATCGACTACGCTTTTCAGCCTCGCCTTAGGGGTCGACTCACCCTGCCCCGATTAACGTTGGACAGGAACCCTTGGTCTTCCGGCGAGCGGGCTTTTCACCCGCTTTATCGTTACTTATGTCAGCATTCGCACTTCTGATACCTCCAGCAACCCTCACAGGCCACCTTCAACGGCTTACAGAACGCTCCCCTACCCAACAACGCCTAAGCGTCGCTGCCGCAGCTTCGGTGCATGGTTTAGCCCCGTTACATCTTCCGCGCAGGCCGACTCGACCAGTGAGCTATTACGCTTTCTTTAAATGATGGCTGCTTCTAAGCCAACATCCTGGCTGTCTATGCCTTCCCACATCGTTTCCCACTTAACCATGACTTTGGGACCTTAGCTGGCGGTCTGGGTTGTTTCCCTCTTCACGACGGACGTTAGCACCCGCCGTGTGTCTCCCGTGATAACATTCTTCGGTATTCGGAGTTTGCATCGGTTTGGTAAGCCGGGATGGCCCCCTAGCCGAAACAGTGCTCTACCCCCGAAGATGAGTTCACGAGGCGCTACCTAAATAGCTTTCGGGGAGAACCAGCTATCTCCCGGTTTGATTGGCCTTTCACCCCCAGCCACAAGTCATCCGCTAATTTTTCAACATTAGTCGGTTCGGTCCTCCAGTTAGTGTTACCCAACCTTCAACCTGCCCATGGCTAGATCACCGGGTTTCGGGTCTATACCTTGCAACTATTCGCCCAGTTAAGACTCGGTTTCCCTACGGCTCCCCTATACGGTTAACCTTGCTACAAAATATAAGTCGCTGACCCATTATACAAAAGGTACGCAGTCACACCACGAAGGTGCTCCCACTGCTTGTACGTACACGGTTTCAGGTTCTATTTCACTCCCCTCGCCGGGGTTCTTTTCGCCTTTCCCTCACGGTACTGGTTCACTATCGGTCAGTCAGGAGTATTTAGCCTTGGAGGATGGTCCCCCCATATTCAGACAGGATGTCACGTGTCCCGCCCTACTCATCGAACTCACGACCTGTGCATTTTAGTGTACGGGGCTATCACCCTTTGCTGCGCGACTTTCCAGACGCTTCCACTAACACACAAGCCGATTCAGGTTCTGGGCTCCTCCCCGTTCGCTCGCCGCTACTGGGGGAATCTCGGTTGATTTCTTTTCCTCGGGGTACTTAGATGTTTCAGTTCCCCCGGTTCGCCTCATGCCACTATGTATTCATGACATGATAGTGTGTCGAAACACACTGGGTTTCCCCATTCGGGTATCGCCGGTTGTAACGGTTCATATCACCTTACCGACGCTTTTCGCAGATTAGCACGCCCTTCATCGCCTCTGACTGCCTAGGCATCCACCGTGTACGCTTAGTCACTTAACCTCACAACCCGAAGATGTTTCCATCGTTCGCGCTGCAAACATTTGAGAGACTCTATGACAGGTTACTCTTTANCCCAGTACATCTACGGAGGGATAAATTTCAGCCGTCATGTTTCAATTTTCAGCTTGTTCCAGATTGTTAAAGAGCAAAATACTTCGCAGCATACTGTCGCCAATATACTCTGAAGTATTGAAATACCGGACTATATGGTGGAGCTAAGCGGGATCGAACCGCTGACCTCCTGCGTGCAAGGCAGGCGCTCTCCCAGCTGAGCTATAGCCCCATACAGTCACGCGCAGTACCTTTTCCACTTCCGAGAAGTGGTAGGCCTGAGTGGACTTGAACCACCGACCTCACCCTTATCAGGGGTGCGCTCTAACCACCTGAGCTACAAGCCTATAAAGGTATTTCTGCTCGTTACTTTCTATCAGACAATCTGTGTGAGCACGCCACTCGAACTAATATCTTTAGGTAAGGAGGTGATCCAACCGCAGGTTCCCCTAC
>NZ_FCJA01000019.1:0-35915 GCF_001537385.1 Serratia sp. 2880STDY5682894
CCATGCCGAACTCAGAAGTGAAACGCCGTAGCGCCGATGGTAGTGTGGGGTCTCCCCATGCGAGAGTAGGACACTGCCAGGCATCAAATAAACGTTATCAGTGTGACGACTGGTAATGCGCAAATCGCAGAGCGCGATTTTGCCGGCATCGAGAGATGCAACGTAAAAGAATCGGTGGAGCGGTAGTTCAGTTGGTTAGAATACCTGCCTGTCACGCAGGGGGTCGCGGGTTCGAGCCCCGTCCGTTCCGCCACTTATTTAATTATGCCTGCTTTATTAGCAGGCATAATGTTAAGCGAGATTTAGGGGCGTAGCTCAGTTGGTAGAGCACCGGTCTCCAAAACCGGGTGTCGCGAGTTCGAGTCTCTCCGCCCCTGCCATATTAAGAACCCTTTGCGAAAGCAAAGGGTTTTTTTTTGCCTATCATTTTTCTTCCTTACCGCTTTGGAACAGAGCACATGGACGTTAGGTGCCGATGTTTGCCCGATCCTGGTTGCTCCATCTTTCTTCCGATCTTTACCCCCGTGACCTCCTGATTCCCTTGCTGTTTTGCATTATCTCCTCTCAGAAGGCGATGAGCGCGTTTTTGCTTGATAGACAGTCATGACCACGATGACGGCGTTTAAGGCCGCCATAACGCTTTAGGCTGCGGTATTTAAAGGTATTTTAAGTAATTGCCGAATCAAAGGCTGTTGATCGCTGTTTTGCAACCAGACGGCATACAGTGGGCGGATAATCGGTGGGATCTCAGCGGAGGCCACCAGCTGTGGGTACTCTTGTTCCCACTGGCTGGGCAGGAAAGCGCATCCGCCCGTGGTTTCCAGCAGCTGACGCGTCAGGTGAGCGGAGGTAGTGGTGAGCACCGGCACGTTATCGCCTTCCAGCATGCGGCTTTCCTGTTGGTGAAAGTCGGCTCCCCATTCCAGCTTGATGTAGGGCATTGGGGCTTGTTTATCACGATGCGCGGATGAGAACAGGCGTAATGAGAAATTGCTCAGCTGCTGGCTGGCCAATTCATCCATCTTCGGCGGTTCAGTGGTGATCAGTAAATCGAGCTGCCTTTCATGCAGTTGTTTTACCAAAGAGTGCCTTAATGCCACCCTGGCTTCGAGCTGTAGCGCCTCGCGTTGTTGATAGAGCGCCTGCAACCAGGGGGTCAGATAGGCTTCCCACAGCGAAGCGGTCGCGCCGATCGACAACTCGGTGTGTTGCAGCGAACGCACGACCTCCTTCTTCGCCAGCTGCCAGGTGTTCATCAGGCTCTCGGCATAGGGCAGAAGCCGCTCACCGGCAGGTGTCAGGCGGATATTATTGCGATGACGGGTAAATAAATTTGCGCCCAGCTGGTTTTCTAACTGACGGATGCGGAAACTGACCGCGGACTGCGTTAAGTACAAAGATTCTGCGGCTCTGCCAAAGTGACGCGTTCTACTGACCTCCAAAAAGGTTTTCAGTAATTCGGTATCCACACCTATCTCCAAAAAAATTTGTCGTTAAGATTTAAATGTTTTGTTTTACACGCTGTCAAGCCTATCTAATACTCCGCGCCATAAACAGCACGGCCATAAGAGAATTAGGAGCGTGTCAGATGGCGGATAGCTTCACCACGACCAATCGTTTTTTTGATAATAAACATTACCCTCGCGGGTTCTCCCGTCACGGCGATTTCACCATTAAAGAGGCGCAATTGCTAGAGCGCTTCGGCTACGCGTTTAACGAGCTGGACTCGGGCAAACGTCAGCCGGTCACTGAAGAAGAACAGCTGTTCGTCGCAGTGTGCCGCGGTGAGCGCGAAGCGGCTACCGAGCAGGAAAAAGTATGGGCTAAATATCTGGCGCGCACACGTCGCCCGAAGAAATTCCATACTCTGTCCGGCGGTAAACCGCAGGCTGACGCAGTAGAAGATTACAGCGACAGCGACGACTAAAGACGATGGGGCCTGCGGGCCCCATTTTCTATTCCAGACTACGATGCAGCTGTAACAGCAGACGGTCCATACTGCGATAGCCCAGCGCTTCGCAGAGGTGGCTCCTGTTGAGCTCCGCATCCCCCGCCAAATCCGCCAGCGTGCGCGCCACTTTCAAAATGCGCTGCCAGGCGCGGACCGATAACCCCAGCGCGTTTAATGTTGCCTCCAAAAACTCGGCGTCTGCCGCCTGCAGAATGCAATCACGTTCCACTTCGCGGTTGCTCAACAGCGCGTTGACTTTCCCGGCGCGTTCGAGCTGCCGGGCGCGCGCCTGTTGAACCCTTTCCCGCACTTTCTCACTGCTTTCTCCATGCGTTTTCCGCTGACTGAGCGTACCCGGCGGTAACAGCGGCACTTCGATAGACAGATCGAAACGGTCGAGAAAAGGCCCTGACAGCCGGGCCAGATAGCGCAATACCTGCTGCGGCGAGGCGCGATTGTGTAACCCCTGATAATGCCCGGTCGGGCTGGGGTTCATTGCCGCAATCAACTGCACTCTGGCGGGGAAACAGACCTTGGCGTTGGCGCGTGAAATTACGATCTCGCCGGACTCCAGCGGCTCACGCAGCGCATCCAGCACCTTACGCTCGAATTCCGGGAGCTCATCCAGAAACAGCACGCCGTTATGCGCCATAGAGATCTCGCCCGGGCGCGGCAGTGAGCCGCCGCCGACCAACGCCGCCATCGATGCACTGTGATGCGGTGCGCGAAACGGCCTCTGGCGCCATGGCAGGGCGGCGGGGATATGGTGCTGCAAGCTGGCGACCGCCAGGCTTTCCAGCGCCTCATGCTCCGTGAGCGGCGGCAGCAAGCCCGTGAGGCGGCTGGCCAACATGGTTTTACCGGTGCCCGGCGGCCCAATCAGCAGCAGGTTATGCCCGCCGGCGGCGGCGATCTCCAGAGCCCGCTTGGCCTGTTCCTGGCCGATGATGTCGCGCAGATCGGCGTTGTCGCAGGCGATGTCCACAGCGGGAGGCGTGGCCGCCACCGGCAGCTCGCCCTGGCCGAGCAGAAAGGCACAGACTTCCAACAGGTGCCGGGCGGTACGGGAGTGCGACTGCGCAATCAGGCCGACTTCGGCGGCGTTGTCCGTCGAGAGGATCAGTTGCCGCCCGGCGTCAGCCGCCGCCAGCGCCGCCGGGATCGCGCCCCTGACCGCGCGCAGTGCGCCGGACAGTGCGAGCTCGCCAAGAAACTCGTAGCGCGCCAACGGTGCGAGGGGCAATTGCTCGGAGGCGGCGAGGATCGCCAGTGCTATCGGCAGATCGTAACGCCCGCCTTCTTTCGGCAGATCGGCGGGCGCCAAATTGACGGTGATGCGCCGGGCGGGAAAGGTGAAACCGTTGTTGATCAGGGCGCTGCGCACCCGATCGCGCGCCTCTTTCACCGTGGTTTCTGGCAGACCGACCAGCGTCAGGCCGGGCAGGCCATTGCTGATATGCACCTCCACCGTTACTGAAGGGGCCTGAACGCCGATGATGGCGCGGCTATAGATTACCGCCAATGACATATCGCTCTCCTTGCTGAGGGCAACATGATGCGCGATTCATTCTGGCTTCGCGCGGCGTTATTAGCGATTTTTCCCGGAGGTTCGCAGCGTAATTGCCGATTTTCATTTCAGCGAATGAGGTTGTGCGATCTGTCTCGCAGGCTGCGGCAATACCCATTAACAATATCGCCGAAGGCTGCAACACATTAGCGGCCCAGACGCATTGCAACCATAGGCTTAATGGGTGTATTTAACAATTGATTAAAAGAAAAATCACTTCTTTAACAAACTCCGACCGCCGCCGCATTCTGCCCGGCAGCCGCTAAGCCTCCTGACTTCGTACTCTACGGTAGGGATAACACTATGTTTGGTTGGACCCCGCTGCAACGCAATGCGGCAATCGCCAGCTTTTCAAGCTGGACGCTCGATGCTTTCGATTTTTTCGTGCTGGTATTCTTACTCAGCGATATCGCGCAATCCTTTCACGTCGGCCTGGAACAGGTCACGTTGGCGATTCTGCTCACGCTGGCGGTGCGGCCTATCGGCGCGCTGATCTTCGGGCGCGCGGCGGAAAAATATGGCCGCAAGCCGATCCTGATGCTGAATATCGTCTTCTTCTCGGTGTTTGAGCTGCTCTCCGCCGCCGCGCCCTCGCTGACGGTCTTTTTGCTGTTGCGGGTGCTGTACGGGGTTGCGATGGGCGGCATCTGGGGCGTGGCGTCGTCATTGGCGATGGAAACCATACCGGACCGCTCACGCGGCCTGATGTCGGGTATTTTCCAAGCCGGCTACCCGTTCGGTTATCTGCTGGCGGCGGTGGTCTACGGCCTGCTGTTCGAAACGGTCGGCTGGCGCGGCATGTTCGTTATCGGCGCGGCGCCGATCCTGCTGCTGCCGTTTATATATTATTGCGTGCAGGAGTCGCCGGTGTGGCTGGCGGCGCGCGAACGCAAAGAAAGCACCGCCTTGCTACCGGTGCTGAAGAGCCACTGGAAGCTGTGCTGCTATCTGGTGCTGCTGATGGCGGCGTTCAATTTCTTCTCCCACGGCACGCAAGATCTGTATCCGGTATTTTTGAAAGTTCAGCACGGTTTCGACCCTAAAACCGTCAGTATCATTGCCATAAGCTACAATATCGCGTCCATTATCGGCGGCGTTTTCTTCGGTTCGTTATCGGAAAAGATCGGCCGTAAGAAAGCGATCATCATCGCCGCGCTGCTGGCGTTGCCGGTGATCCCGCTGTGGGCGTTTTCCAGCGGTTCACTGATGCTCGGGATCGGCGCTTTCCTGATGCAGTTTATGGTGCAGGGTGCCTGGGGCGTGATACCGACCTACCTGACCGAACTGGTGCCAGCCAACACCCGCGCGGTGCTGCCGGGGTTCGTGTACCAGCTGGGTAACCTGATCGCCTCGGTCAACGCCACGCTGCAAGCCACCATCGCCGAGCATCATGGGCACAATTACGGCCTGGCGATGGCGATCGTCGCCGGTACGGTGGCGGTGGCGATCGCCCTGTTGGTGTTCTTTGGCAAGGATACGCGCGGCAAGGCGAGCACCGACGCGGTGAAAAATCCGGACATGCGCGCCAACGTGTGAAAGAGGGGCGATTTGCGTGAGGTATGACCAGATTGCGCCGAATAATAACGCAAAAAAAGTGTTGTCATGCCGCGCGCGACTATGGTACCTCTGTAAGCATTAGTTCTGAATGAGCACAGTGAACAAACCCATTATGAAAGCCTTTGCCCAAGTGATTAGCCTAGTCGTGATTAGCGTGGTGGTGATTATTATCCCACCGTGCGGGGCTGCACTTGGACGAAGAAAGGCTTAGCAAACAAGCCGGAATCGCAAGAGAACCCCCGCACCGTCAGGTCCGGGGGTTTTTTATTGGCAAGAGAAAAGTGGAGCAAGGGGCAGAGCATGAAAAACAGAACAAAATCCTGCAGTTGTCGAAGTAAGGCGGGGAAATAACTATGAATGGCGCTCAGTGGGTAGTTCAAGCGTTGCGTGCGCAGGGTGTGGATACCGTATTCGGCTATCCGGGCGGGGCAATCATGCCGGTGTACGATGCGCTGTACGACGGTGGTGTGGAACACCTGCTGTGTCGCCATGAACAGGGCGCCGCGATGGCCGCCATCGGCTACGCCCGCGCCACTGGCAAAGTCGGCGTTTGCATCGCCACTTCCGGCCCTGGCGCCACCAACCTGATCACTGGCCTGGCTGATGCGCTGCTCGATTCCGTTCCCGTTGTCGCCATCACCGGTCAGGTGGGTTCCGCGCTGATCGGCACCGATGCCTTTCAGGAGATCGATGTTCTCGGCCTGTCTCTGGCCTGCACCAAGCACAGTTTCCTGGTGGAATCGCTGGACGCCTTGCCGGGCATCATGGCGGAAGCGTTCGCCATCGCCGCAGGCGGCCGCCCTGGCCCGGTGCTGATCGATATCCCGAAAGACATCCAGCTGGCGCAGGGCGACTTGCACCCGCATCTGATGCCGGTCGACGAAGCGCCGGCGTTCCCGGCGGCAGCGTTGGCGGAAGCGGCCGAGCTGCTGGCACAGGCGCACAAACCGATGCTGTACGTCGGCGGCGGCGTGGGCATGGCACAGGCGGTGCCGGCGCTGCGTGAATTTATCGCCGTGACCCGCATGCCGAACGTCGCCACCCTGAAGGGGCTGGGCGCGCCGGATGCGCAAGATCCGCTGTACCTCGGCATGTTGGGTATGCACGGCACCAAGGCTGCCAACCTGGCGGTGCAGGCGTGCGATCTGCTGATTGCCGTCGGCGCGCGTTTCGATGACCGCGTGACCGGCAAACTGAACGCCTTCGCGCCGCACGCCAAAGTGATCCACATGGATATCGATCCGGCGGAGATGAGCAAGCTGCGCCAGGCGCATGTCGCCCTGCAGGGCGACCTGAAAGCGTTGCTGCCAGCGTTGCAGCGCCCGCTGAACATCGCCGCCTGGCAGCAGCAGGTGACGGCGCTGAAAGCCGAGCACGTCTGTCGCTACGATCACCCCGGCCAGCCGATCTACGCGCCATTGTTCTTGCGCCAGCTGTCCGCCCGCAAGCCGGCCAACAGCGTGGTGACCACCGACGTGGGCCAGCACCAGATGTGGAGCGCGCAGCACATGACGTTCGAACGCCCGGAGAATTTCATCACCTCCAGCGGCCTCGGCACCATGGGGTTCGGCGTGCCGGCGGCGGTGGGGGCCCAGATCGCGCGCCCGCAAGATACGGTGATCTGCGTCTCGGGCGATGGCTCCTTCATGATGAACGTGCAGGAGCTGGGTACCATCAAGCGCAAACAGCTGCCGCTCAAGATCGTGCTGCTGGACAACCAGCGCCTCGGAATGGTGCGTCAGTGGCAGCAGCTGTTCTTCGACGGCCGCTACAGCGAAACCAACCTGTCCGATAACCCCGACTTCCTGATGCTGGCCGCCGCCTTCGGCATTCCCGGCCAGCGCATCAGCCGCAAGGATCAGGTGGAAGGCGCGCTCGAGGCGCTGTTCAACACCGAAGGCCCTTATCTGCTGCAGGTCTCTATCGACGAACTCGAAAACGTCTGGCCGCTGGTGCCGCCGGGCGCCGGCAACGAAACCATGTTGGAGGAAATATCATGATGCAGCATCAACTCTCTATCCAGGCGCGTTTTCGCCCCGAAATGTTAGAGCGCGTATTGCGGGTCGTGCGTCATCGCGGCTTTCAGGTTTGTGCTATGAATATGGTTTCTCCGGCCAACGCCGACAGCATCAATATCGAATTGACCGTTGCCAGCCCGCGTCCGGTCGCCCTGTTGTCATCTCAGTTAAGCAAACTGCTGGACGTCTCCTGCGTTGAGATCCAGCAGCCAACATCACAACAAATACGCGCCTGAGGCGCCGAGAAGGATAAATAACAATGACAAAGAAAGCCGATTACATTTGGTTCAATGGTGAGATGGTTCCCTGGGCCGAGGCCAAAGTGCACGTGATGTCGCACGCGCTGCATTACGGCACGTCGGTATTTGAAGGCGTGCGCTGCTACGACTCGCACTTGGGGCCGGTGGTGTTTCGCCATCGCGAACATATGCAGCGCCTGCACGACTCGGCGAAAATCTACCGCATGCCGGTTTCGCAAAGCGTCGACGAGCTGATGGAAGCCTGCCGTGCCACGCTGCGCAAGAACAACCTGGTCAGCGCGTACATCCGCCCGCTGGTGTTCGTCGGCGATGTCGGCATGGGCGTCAACCCGCCGGCCGGTTACAAAACGGACGTGATTATCGCGGCGTTTCCTTGGGGCGCTTATCTGGGTGAAGAAGCGCTGGATCAAGGCATCGATGCGATGGTCTCCTCCTGGCACCGCGTCGCACCAAACACGATCCCCACTGCGGCCAAGGCCGGCGGTAACTATCTTTCCTCCCTGCTGGTGGGCAGCGAAGCGCGTCGCCACGGCTATCAGGAAGGCATCGCGCTCGACGTGCACGGCTACATTTCCGAAGGGGCGGGCGAGAACCTGTTTGAAGTGAAAGACGGCGTGATTTACACCCCGCCGTTCACCTCTTCGGCGCTGCCGGGCATCACCCGCGACGCGATCATCAAGCTGGCGAAAGACATGGGCTTCGAAGTGCGTGAGCAGGTGCTGTCGCGCGAATCGCTGTACCTGGCCGACGAAGTGTTCATGTCCGGCACCGCGGCGGAAATCACGCCGGTACGCAGCGTGGACGGCATTCAGGTCGGCATCGGCAAATGCGGCCCGGTGACCAAACAGATCCAACAGGCGTTCTTCGGCCTGTTCAGCGGCAAGACAGAAGACAAATACGGCTGGCTGGATCCGGTAAATCCGTAACGACAAGACAGACAGATAAGAATATCCAGGCGGTTCGTTCGCCGCCTGTCATAAATACATTTGGAGTGAAAAGAGCATGCCTAAGTACCGTTCCGCCACCACCACCCACGGCCGCAATATGGCGGGTGCCCGCGCATTGTGGCGCGCGACCGGGATGACCGACGCCGATTTCGGCAAGCCGATCATCGCCGTGGTCAACTCCTTTACCCAGTTCGTGCCGGGCCACGTGCATCTGCGCGATCTGGGCAAACTGGTCGCCGAGCAGATCGAAGCTTCTGGCGGCGTGGCCAAAGAGTTCAACACCATCGCGGTGGATGACGGCATCGCCATGGGCCACGGCGGCATGCTCTATTCCCTGCCGTCGCGCGAGCTGATCGCCGACTCGGTCGAATACATGGTGAACGCCCACTGCGCCGACGCGATGGTGTGCATCTCCAACTGCGACAAGATCACCCCGGGCATGCTGATGGCGGCGTTGCGCCTGAATATCCCGGTGATCTTTGTCTCCGGCGGCCCGATGGAAGCCGGCAAGACCAAACTCTCCAATCAGATCATCAAGCTGGATCTGGTGGATGCGATGATCCAGGGCGCTAACCCGAACGTCAGCGACGCCGACAGCGAGCAGATCGAGCGTTCCGCCTGCCCGACCTGCGGTTCCTGCTCCGGCATGTTCACCGCTAACTCGATGAACTGCCTGACCGAAGCGCTGGGCCTGTCGCAGCCGGGCAACGGCTCGCTGCTGGCCACCCACGCCGATCGCAAAGCGCTGTTCCTCAACGCCGGCAAGCGCATCGTCGAGCTGACCAAACGCTATTACGAGCAGGACGACGAGAGCGCGCTGCCGCGCAATATCGCCAACAAGGCGGCGTTTGAGAACGCCATGACGCTGGACATCGCCATGGGTGGCTCGACCAACACCGTACTGCACCTGCTGGCTTCGGCGCAGGAAGGCGAGGTGGACTTCACCATGGAAGACATCGATCGCCTGTCGCGCAAAGTGCCGCACCTGTGCAAGGTGGCGCCGAGCACGCAGAAATACCATATGGAAGACGTGCACCGCGCCGGCGGCGTCATCGGCATCCTCGGCGAGCTGGATCGCGCCGGCTTGCTGAACCGCGAGGTGAACAACGTGCTGGGGCTGACCCTGCCGCAGACGCTGGAAGCCTACGACGTAATGCTGACCCGCGACGAAAGCGTCAAGAAAATGTACTCCGCCGGGCCGGCCGGTATCCGCACCACGCAGGCATTCTCGCAGGACTGCCGCTGGGATTCGCTGGACACCGACCGCAAGGAGGGCTGCATCCGCACCCGTGAACACGCCTACAGTCAGGACGGCGGGTTGGCGGTGCTGTACGGTAACCTGGCGGAAAACGGCTGCATCGTCAAAACCGCCGGCGTAGACAAGGAAATCCTCACCTTCCGCGGCCCGGCCAAAGTGTATGAAAGCCAGGATGATGCGGTAGAAGCGATCCTCGGCGGCAAAGTGGTGGCGGGCGACGTGGTCGTTATCCGTTACGAAGGGCCGAAAGGCGGGCCGGGCATGCAGGAAATGCTTTACCCAACCACGTATCTGAAATCGATGGGGCTGGGCAAGGCGTGCGCGCTGATTACCGACGGGCGTTTCTCCGGCGGCACCTCGGGGCTGTCCATCGGCCACGCCTCGCCGGAGGCGGCCAACGGCGGCCTGATCGCCCTGGTGCAGGACGGCGACATGATCGCGATCGACATTCCTCATCGCGGCATCCAGCTGGACGTCAGCGAGCAGGAGCTGGCGGCGCGGCATGAAGCGGAACTGGCGCGCGGCGACGCGGCCTGGACGCCGAAAAACCGTGAGCGTCAGGTATCCTTCGCGCTGCGCGCCTACGCCTCGTTGGCCACCAGCGCCGACAAAGGCGCGGTACGCGACAAGAGCAAACTGGGGGGATAAGCAGCATGGCGGTCTCTCAACCCCTACCCAGCGCCCCCTGCGGCGCGGAATATCTGCGAGCGGTACTGCGCTCGCCGGTCTACGAGGTGGCGCAGGTCACCCCGTTGCAGGCCATGAACAAAATTTCTTCGCGCCTCGGCAACACCATTTTGGTGAAGCGCGAAGATCGTCAGCCGGTGCACAGCTTCAAGCTGCGCGGGGCCTATGCGATGATCGCCGGGCTGGACGAAGAGCAGAAGGCGCGCGGCGTCGTGACGGCTTCGGCCGGCAACCACGCGCAGGGCGTCGCCTTCTCCGGTAAACGGCTGGGCATCAAAACGCTGATCGTGATGCCGGTGTCCACCGCGGACATCAAAGTGGATGCGGTGCGCGGTTTCGGCGGCGAAGTGCTGCTGCACGGCGCCAATTTCGACGAGGCCAAAGCGAAGGCGATCGAGCTTTCCCAGCAGCAGGGCATGACCTTCGTGCCGCCGTTCGATCATCCGACGGTGATCGCCGGGCAGGGCACGCTGGCGATGGAGCTGCTGCAGCAAGACGCGCATCTGGATCGGGTCTTCGTGCCGGTCGGCGGCGGCGGCCTGGCCGCCGGGGTGGCGGTGCTGATCAAGCAGCTGATGCCGCAGATCAAAGTGATCGGCGTCGAAGCGGAAGACTCCGCCTGTCTGCGCGCGGCGCTGGATGCCGGCCATCCGGTGGATCTGGCGCGCGTCGGGCTGTTCGCCGAAGGCGTGGCGGTGAAGCGTATCGGCGACGAAACTTTCCGCCTGTGCCGTGAGTATCTGGACGACGTAATCACTGTGGACAGCGACGCCATCTGTGCGGCGGTCAAAGATCTGTTCGAGGACGTGCGTGCCATTGCCGAACCTTCCGGCGCGCTGGCACTGGCGGGGCTGAAAAAGTACGTCCAGCAGCACAACATTCAGGGCGAGCGTCTGGCGCACGTGTTATCCGGCGCCAACCTCAACTTCCACGGGCTGCGCTACGTTTCCGAGCGTTGCGAACTGGGCGAACAGCGTGAAGCGCTGTTGGCGGTGACCATTCCGGAACAGCAGGGCAGCTTCCTCAAGTTCTGCCAACTGTTGGGCGGCCGCTCGGTGACCGAATTCAACTATCGCTACGCCGATGCCGACAACGCCTGTATTTTTGTCGGCGTGCGTCTGACGCGCGGGCACGCCGAACGGCGGGAAATCATCGACGAGCTCAATGCCGACGGTTATCAGGTGGTGGATCTGTCGGACGACGAGATGGCCAAACTGCACGTGCGCTACATGGTGGGCGGGCGTCCGTCGAAGCCGCTGCGCGAACGGCTGTACAGCTTTGAGTTTCCGGAGTCGCCGGGCGCGCTGCTGAAATTTCTGCAAACGCTGGGCACGCACTGGAACATTTCGCTGTTCCACTATCGCAGCCACGGCACCGACTTCGGCCGGGTGCTGGCGGCCTTCGAACTGGCGCAAACCGAGCCGGAATTCGAGCGGCACCTGCAGGCGCTGGGCTACGATTGCCACGACGAAACCGACAACCCGGCGTTCCGCTTCTTTTTGCAGGGGTGAGCCCGGTGCGTTTACCCGGCCGGCTGGCCCGCTTATTGACGCAGGGCCGGGAGATGGAACGCCAAATCGCGGCGCGCGATCGCGCACTGTTCGCCGGCGTGGATGCACAGCTCGAGCAGCATTTCCTGGCGCCGGGCCAGCGGCTGTCGCCGCCGGGCGTCGGCAATGTCATGTTGCTGATGGTATGCCTGACGTTGGGGCTGGCGGGCGTGATGGGCCTGGCCACGGACGTGGCGGCCGCCTGGAGCGGCAAGACTTCCGCCGCCGTTCTCATGGGCAGCGGCGCGATCGTGGCGGTGTGGATGACATTGATCCTGTTCCAACTGGTGCAGGGTAAAAACAGCGGGGTGGTATTGTTGCAATATTACCTTGGCATGCTCGGCCTGTTTTGCCTTGGCGCCGCAGCGGCGTGGGCGTCGGGGATGACCGGCATCGCCACCGTCGCCATGCTGCTGGGGGGCGTGGTTGGCGGTGCACTATTCAGCAACCGGGCGGCGTTCTCTCTCTATGTCGCTTACTTTCGCACGCGTCGGCGCGTGTTTATCAAACGCCGTTGGCAGAGGGAAGATCTGCGCAACACCCGATAAACCGTCAGAACGGAAAAACTTATGGCGCAACCTTTCTCCGGCTTTAGCCAGCAGGGTCTGAATTTCCTGCAGCAGGTGCGGATCGAGAACGATAAGGCGTGGTTCGACGGCAACCGCGATATCTACGATCGCGAGCTGTTGGTGCCGTTTCGCGCGCTGGTGGAGCAGCTGGCTCCCGGCATGCTGGCGATCGACCCGCAGTTCGAGACTCGCCCGGCGATCGGCAAAACGCTGTCGCGCATTCATCGCGACACGCGCTTTTCTCATGACAAATCGCGCTACCGCAGCCGCATGTGGCTGACGTTCAAGCGTCCGAGCAAAGACTGGAAAGACGCGCCGGTCTACTTTTTCGAACTGGGGCCGGACATGCTGCGCTATGGGCTCGGCTACTACAGCGCCAACAAGCCGACCATGGATCTGTTCCGCCATACGCTGAGGCAGCGGCCGCAGCCTTTCCTTGAGGTGGCCGCCTGCTGCCGGCGGCCGTTCGAGCTGGTGGGTGAGAGCTACAAGCGCCCGCTGGTGAAGGAGCAGGCGGCGGAGATCGCCACCTGGTACAACCGCAAGTCGTTTGCGGTGATGGTGACCGACAGCGAAGTGGAAAAGCTGTTCAGCGCCGATCTGGTGCCGCTGCTGACCGGGGCCTTTTTGCAGCTTGAGCCGCTCTACCACTGGTTGATGCAAGTAGAGACGATGAAGCAGATCGATCCGGCGGATCTGTAAACCTCGCGTCAGCGGGGATGCAGCAAGCGCCAAAAGGCGTCGATCAGCGGATCGCTGAGGTGCTTTTTCTGGACGCAGACCCCCAGCTCGAACGGTTCGACCATCGAGATGTTATCCAGCTGCGAGATGCGGTTGCGTACCGGCTCCGGGCTGTTGTCCACCACCACGCTCGGGATCAGCGCGATGCCGCAGCCCAACGCGACCATCGACACGATGGCTTCGTGGCCGCCGACGGTGGCGTAAATCAGCGGATTGCTGATGCGGTGGCGGCGGAACCACAGTTCGATGCGTTTTCGCGACGGGCCGTGCTCCGGCAGGATGAACGGGATCTCGGCCCAGTCGGGCCTGTCGGCGAATGCCTGGCTGCGCACCGCACAGGGCAGCGCCGGTGCGATCAGCACCAGCGGAATTTCGCCGATTTTGGTGAACGCCACGCTGGCGGGCAGCGTTTCCGGCCGGCCGGCGATGCCGAGATCGGCCTCGTTGGATTGCACTTTGTCGACCGCGTCGGCGGCGTCGCCGGTGGTCAGCTTAATCTCGACCAGCGGGTGCTGCGCGCGGAAGCGATCGAGGATCGGCGGCAGGTGGCTGTACGCCGCGGTCACCGAGCAGAACAGCCGCAGTTCGCCGCTCAGCGAAGGGCCGTGCTGGCCGAGCGAGTGCTTCAGCTGCTGATACTGCAGCAGCGTTTGCTGGGCGAATTCTTTCAGCTGTTCGCCGGCGTCGGTCAGCTGCACGGTGCGGTTGTCGCGCAGGAACAGCGGCTGCCCGAGGATCTCTTCCAGCCGCTGGATCTGGCGGGAGAGCGTCGATGGGCTGACGTGCATCGCCTTGGCGGTGCGCCCGAAGTGATGGCTTTCGGCCAAATGCAGGAACAGCTTTAAATCACGTAAATCCATATCGATACGCTCGCAGTGAGAGTGTTGCATAAATTGCAATATCACGTTCTCAATATATCAATTTAAGCAACGCATTTCCTGTTATACATTGAGTTTAACGAATCTCCGCACAGACAGGGCGGGGAATGAAAATAACAATGCAAGACAACATCAAACCGGAGTACCACCATGGCTAACTATTTCAACACATTGAACCTGCGTCAGCAGTTGGCGCAATTGGGTAAATGCCGCTTTATGGCGCGCGACGAATTTGCTGACGAAGCCGGCTACCTGAAAGGTAAAAAAGTGGTGATTGTCGGCTGTGGCGCCCAGGGGCTGAACCAGGGGCTGAACATGCGCGACTCCGGCCTGGACGTCGCCTATGCCCTGCGCAAAGAAGCGATCGACGAGAAGCGCGCTTCCTGGCGCAAGGCGACCGAAAACGGCTTTAAGGTCGGCACCTACGAAGACCTGATCCCGCAGGCGGATCTGGTGGTCAACCTGACGCCGGACAAGCAGCACTCTTCCGTGGTGCGCGCGGTGCAGCCGCTGATGAAAGACGGCGCGGCGCTGGGTTACTCCCACGGCTTCAACATCGTTGAAGTGGGTGAGCAGGTGCGTAAAGACATCACCGTGGTGATGGTCGCGCCGAAATGCCCGGGCACCGAAGTGCGTGAAGAGTACAAGCGCGGCTTCGGCGTGCCGACTCTGATTGCGGTTCACCCGGAAAACGATCCGAAAGGCGAAGGCATGGCGATCGCCAAGGCCTGGGCGGCGGCGACCGGCGGCCACCGCGCCGGCGTGTTGGAGTCCTCCTTCGTCGCCGAAGTGAAATCCGACCTGATGGGCGAGCAGACCATTCTGTGCGGCATGCTGCAGGCGGGTTCGCTGCTGTGCTTCGACAAGCTGGTTGCTGAGGGCACCGATCCGGCTTACGCCGAGAAACTGATTCAGTTCGGCTGGGAAACCATCACCGAAGCGCTGAAACAGGGCGGCATCACGCTGATGATGGATCGCCTGTCCAATCCGGCCAAGCTGCGTGCCTATGCGCTGTCTGAACAGCTGAAAACCATCATGGCGCCGCTGTTCCAGAAGCACATGGACGACATCATCTCCGGCGCTTTCTCCAGCGGCATGATGGCCGACTGGGCGGAAGACGACGTGAAATTGCTGACCTGGCGCGAAGAGACCGGCAAAACCGCGTTCGAGAATGCGCCGCAGTTTGAAGGCAAAATCAGCGAGCAAGAGTACTTCGATCACGGCGTGCTGATGGTGGCGATGGTGAAAGCGGGCGTTGAGCTGGCGTTCGAAACCATGGTCGATGCCGGCATCATCGAAGAGTCGGCTTACTACGAGTCGCTGCATGAGCTGCCGCTGATCGCCAACACCATTGCGCGCAAACGTCTGTATGAAATGAACGTGGTTATCTCCGATACCGCAGAGTACGGCAACTACCTGTTCGCCAACGCGGCGGTGCCGCTGCTGAAGGACTTCATGACCACCCTGCAGGCGGGCGATTTGGGCAAAGCCGCGGCGGGTACGGCGGTGGACAACGCGCAGCTGCGCGACGTGAACGAAGCGGTGCGCAGCCACCCAATCGAAACCGTCGGTCGCAAACTGCGTGGCTACATGACCGACATGAAACGTATCGCCGTTGCGGGCTGATTTTCCGCAAGGTAAAGAACACAAAGCCGGCTGTGATGCCGGCTTTTTTTATGCCTCCGGCGGCGCGAGCAGCTGCCGTTCAAGGCAGCGCCGGATCGCGTGTTTGGCGTTGGCGACCCCCAGCTTACGCACCGCATTGCCGATGTGAAACTTCACCGTGCCGGTTTTGATCCCCAGGATCAGCGCGATCTCATGGTAGGTTTTGCCCTGGCTGGCCCAGTAGAGGATTTCCCCTTCGCGCGGCGAGAGCCGGTCTGTCCGGCTCGCCTCGGCGCTGGCCAAGGCCAGAGCGTGCTGGTGGGTATCGACCAATACCATCTGCAGGCTGGCCCTCTCGTCTTCCATCAGCTGCCGCAGATCGGCGTCATCGGCTGCCGTGGCGCTGATCGACAAGATCGCCAGGTTGTTGTCGTGATCGTGCAAAACAAAGCTGCAGCCGTGCACGATGTCGTATTCCCGCGCCTGGCTGAAGATCTTCCGGTAATGCCGATCCTCGGTGGTGACGGGGGTGTCGTGCCACATGAAGGGCGCGCAGCGACTATGGGCGGCGCGCACGACGGGATCGATGCGCTGATAGCGATTGGCGCTGTAGATGTCCAGCCATTCTTGCGGGTAGCTCGAGACCAGCAGATGGCGATCGGGACGGTGTTTGTTGAAGGTCAAATAAGCGTATTTGAATTGGCTGAAGGCGTGCAGTCGGCCGTCAAGATGCAGTCCTGCGGCGACGGCGTTGGCGAATGCGACGGCCATCGGTAACCTCCCTGTCGTTCGGCAGCTCAGCCCGACCTGCACCAAAGTCCAGCTAGTCAGTGCGGCGGATTGAAATTTATACTCGGCTAATAAATTCAAAAAGGCGGTAATGCCAAGACCCGAGCTTAGCAGCTCTGGGCGGAAATAAGCCAACGCCAGGGAAATTCTTTCAATCATCCTCTGATCAATGTTTCTGGGAACTATTGCGCGGGCGGCGGGGTAACCTCGCCGCCGCCTTATTGGCTATGCGGGCATTGCCGTTGCGGGAATGATGGCGCCGCGATGTTGGATCACCGTCGCGGCAAGCCGGTGGCCGCGCTGCGCCGCCTGCTGGGCGCTGCCGCCGCTCAGGCGTTCCGCCAGATAACCGGCGCTGAAAGCGTCGCCCGCCGCGGTGGTATCCACTACGCACTCCGGCGGCAGCGCAATCGCCGGTACCTCAAGTCGCTCTCCCTCCACGCCGAACACCAGACAGGCATCCGCGCCGCGTTTGATAACGATCTCGCCGACGCCGAGCGCCTGCGTGCGTGCCACCACCTGTTCAACCGGCTGCGTGCCCCACAGCAACGCTTCGTCATCCAGCGTCAGGAAGGCAATGTCGGTGCAGGCCAGCACCTCGCGGTAGGCCCGCTGTGTTTCTTCACGGCTTTGCCACAGGCGCGGGCGGTAGTTGTTGTCGAAGATAACCTGGCCGCCGTTGGCGCGGCAGCGGTGCAGCAGCGCCAGCAGCTTCGTGCGGTCGGCAGGCGCGAGGATCGCAAGGCTAATGCCGCTGAGATACAGATAATCGAACTGCGCCAACTGGGCGCACAGTACCTCGGCCTGGGGGCCCGCAAGCCAATACCGGGCGGCGGCGTCGTTGCGCCAGTAGTAGAAGGTGCGTTCGCCGGCGGCGTCGGTTTCGATCACGTACAGGCCCGGCAGTTTGTTTTCCAACTGCTGAATCAGCCCGGTCTCGATCTTCTCCTGCCGCCAGGCCTGCAGCATCTCGCCGCTGAAGCTGTCGGTGCCGAGCGCGGTGACGTAATGCACCTGCAGCGCCTGTTCCGGCATTTGGCGGGCGAGGTAGACGGCGGTGTTGAGGGTATCGCCGCCAAAGCCGCGCGTCAGCTGCGCGCCCTGCTGCGACAGCTCGATCATGCATTCGCCGATCACGGCGAGATTTCGGATAGTCATCGTCAATAAGCCCTGGCTAAAGAAGAAGCAACAGCCATCAGTCTCCACGCAAGGCGGTGAGGGAGTCAATAAATTAAAACAGTGTTTTAATTTTTTATGATCGCGATCGGCCCATGCCAACAG
Source organism: Serratia sp. 2880STDY5682894 (assembly GCF_001537385.1). Taxonomy (NCBI): domain Bacteria; kingdom Pseudomonadati; phylum Pseudomonadota; class Gammaproteobacteria; order Enterobacterales; family Yersiniaceae; genus Serratia; species Serratia sp. 2880STDY5682894. The sequence continues at coordinate 17,659 of NZ_FCJA01000019.1, forward strand.
GGCGAAGAGGAAAGCGCGCGGCAATTCATGCTTAAAGTTTTACGCGGTGCGGCCGATAAGCTGGGTAAAGAAACAGCGGCAGCGCTCTCACTTCCCCGCCACGGCGATAGTACCGATGATAACCAACCTGATCTCGGGTCTGCTGGCGCCCTGTTTTGCCCTCTATGCCTGCGCCAAATCGCGGCGCTACTGGCGGCAATGCCGGCGCTTGTATACCTTCCAGCCGATTTATCGCACCAGCGGCGCGCTGCTGGCGGTGGAACTGCTGACGGCGGTATATCACCCGAATGAGCCGGACAAACGGCAATCCCCGGAACAGTATTTCGCCTCGCTCGGCGTCGCCCAGCGTTTACGGGTGATCCAGGAACAGCTGGCGCTGTTGCAGCGCTGGCAGGCATTGTTCATTCGCCACGCGGTGATGGTGTCGGTCAATATCGACGGCATCGCGCTGCAAGCGTTGCAGCGCCATAGCGAGCTGCAACGCCAGATCGCCGAGATGCCCTATCTGCGCTTCGAGCTGGTGGAGCACGCCGAAACGGCGTCAAACCACCCGTTGCAGCAGATCGTCGGCGGCGAACGGCTGTGGCTGGACGATTTCGGCAGCGGGCTGGCCAACTTCTCCGCCGTCGGCGCCTGGCGCTATCAATACATCAAGGTGGCGCGCGAGTTGTTCACCTTGCTCAAACAGTCGGAAGAGGGCGTACAGCTGCTCGGCACCCTGATCACGATGATGAACCAGCACAGCGACGGGGTGATCGTCGAAGGCGTGGAAACCGAGCAGGAGTGGCGGCTGGTGCAGCGTTCCGGCGCGTTGGCCGCGCAGGGCTACTATCTTTCCCGCCCGGCGTGCTTTGAAACTCTGCACAGCGTACCGACGCTGTTCGCCGCGCCCGGCGCGCCGGCGTGAACTCCAGCCTATCCTCAGCTAGGCTTAAACGGGGCTGCTCATTCTTTTTCCTTTCATTCGGCAGCCCGGTTTATGTGCTGAGGGAGCCCTATGACAAGAACAGGAAAGGTTTTCAGCTGGCTGGGCGGCATTGTGCTGCTGGCGATCGTCGCGCTGGCGATCTTCATCGCTACCTTCGACTGGAATCGACTCAAACCCACCATCAACGACAAAGTGTCGGCCGAACTGCGGCGGCCGTTCGCCATCCGCGGCGATTTGGGCGTCGACTGGTCGCGTAACCGGGATGAGGGCGGCTGGCGCGCCTGGGTGCCCTGGCCGCATATTCACGCCGAAGACGTGTGGCTGGGCAACCCGAAAAACATGCCCGGCGACAGCATGGTGACGCTGCAGCGCGTCGACGCCAGCATCGCGCCGCTGGCGCTGCTGAGGAAAGAACTGCTGATCCCGCGCATCTGGCTCAAGCAGCCGAATGCGTCCTTGGAACGCCTGGCCAACGGCGACAACAACTGGACGTTTGATCTGGCCGCTGGCCAGGATCCGCAGCAACCGCCTTCCGCCTGGTCGTTCACCGTTCACGACATCGTGTTCGATAAGGGACAGATCGCCTTTAAAGACGCCACCCTGAAGGCGGATTTCCGCGCCGTCATCGATCCGCTCGGTAAACCGCTGCCGTTCAGTGAAGTGACCGGCAAGCAGAGCGGCGGCAAGGCCGCTACCCCCGACTACGTTTTCGGTTGGCAGGTCAAGGGCAAATATAACGGCGAACCGCTGAGCGGCAGCGGCAAGATCGGCGGCATGCTGTCACTGCAGAGCGCCGATCTGCCGTTCCCGCTGCAGGCCGACGTGCGTTCCGGCAGCACCCGGGTTGCGGTGGCGGGCACCTTGTCCGATCCGCTGAACCTCGGCGGCCTGGACGTGCAGCTGAAATTTTCCGGCGAAAGCCTGGGTGACCTCTATGGCCTGACCGGCGTGCTGCTGCCGAACACGCCGCCGTATGCGACCGATGGCCATCTGATAGCCCGCCTGCATCAGCCGGGCGGCGCCGTGTTCGAATATCAGAAGTTCGACGGCAAAATCGGCGACAGCGACATTCACGGCGACTTGAAATACGTTGCCGGTAAGCCGCGGCCGACGCTGAGCGGCGCGGTGAGCTCCCGGCAGCTGAGGTTGGCGGATCTGGCGCCGTTGATCGGCGCGGATTCCAACGCTGCCAAAGCCGGGCGCGGCGAGAAGAGCCGCCAACCGGCGGATAAGGTGCTGCCGGTCGCGCAGTTCGATACGCAAAGCTGGCGCAAGATGGATGCGGACGTGAAGTTTGCCGCCGCGCGCATCGAACGCGGCAGCGATTTACCGCTGAGCGATCTGGCCACGCACCTGAAGCTGAACAATGGCGAGTTGCGTCTGGATCCGCTGCGCTTCGGCATGGCGGGCGGTAGCCTGAACGCCGTGGTGCGCCTCGACGGCGGCAAAAAGCCGATGCGCGGGCAGGTGGATATGCATGCGCGCAAACTCCAGCTCAAACAGCTGTTGCCGAACGTGGCGGCGATGAAGCGCAGCCTCGGGCAGATGAACGGCGACGCCAGGCTGACGGGCAGCGGCAATTCGGTGGCCGAGCTGCTGGCGACCAGCAACGGCGACCTGCGCCTGTTGATCAATAACGGGGTGATCAGCCGTAGCCTGATGGAGATCCTCGGCCTGAACGTCGGCAACTATCTGGTGGCGCAGCTGTTCGGCGACGACGTGGTGGGCATCAACTGCGCGGCGGCGGACGTCGGCATCCGCAGCGGCGTCGCCGCGCCGCGGCTGTTCGTGTTCGACACCGAGAACGCGGTGATCAACATCACCGGCAACACCAACCTCGCCACCGAACGGCTGGATTTGTCCATCGATCCGGAAAGCAAGGGGATGCGCGTGCTGACCCTGCGCTCGCCGCTGTACGTGAAAGGCACCTTCAAGCACCCCGACGCCGGGGTGAAAGCCGGGCCGCTGATCGCGCGCGGCGCGGCGGCGGTGGCGTTGGGGGCGGTGCTGACGCCGGCGGCGGCGCTGCTGGCGCTGGTCTCGCCCAGTGAAGGCGGCGAGGAGAACCAGTGCGGGCAGATCCTGCGGGAGATGAAAGGCAAAAAGTAATCAGGCGCGCGGCGGTGGCGTAAGCAGGCGGCAGTCGTGATCCTGGATCTCTTCCGCCGAGGCCAGGGTGAACGGCAGCAGGCTGCGCTCGGTCGCCAGCAGCAGGAAATCGCCGTCCGGCAGCGCGGTCATCGCCAGGCCGAAGCTGCCCATGCGCCCGTCGGCGCGCGGCAGGCCGGAGGCCAACAGACGGAAGGCGCCCTGTTGCTCCAGCTCGGCGGGGGTCACCCGTCGCCCCAGATAGTCATGCCCCAACAGGCCGCCGGGCAGCGGTTGCCATTGCTCGATAAAATCGGGGCCGATCTGCGCCAGCCGCTGTTTTACCGCCGGCAACAGGCAGGAGATATGAATATGCAGCTGGTTTTGCGTGCGGCCATATTCCGAGTTGATCGCCAGTGAAATATCGCCGTCGTCGATCGGTTTGCCATAGCGTTCCGCCATCACGTGGCGCGCGCGCCAGGCCTGGGCGAAGAAATTCGGCGTGGCGGCGTCCAGCACCGCCGGGCTTTCTATCCCGGTGATTTTGGCGCTGGGCATCAGCAGGTATTGCAGCGGCCCGTTGCGATCTTTAAACACCACGAAGCCGGCCGGCACATCCACCTGCGCGCAGGGCGCCGGGTTGTCATGCGCCTGCTGATTGGGCAGACATTGCTGGCTGACGATGCGCCACAGCGCATCGGGATGGTCGGGCTTCAACCCGTAATAGAGCGCGATGGCGAGAGCCGCCAGCAGCGCAACGCAGACAAATACCCCACGACGCAGAGACATCGGCCAATCCTGTTACCGAGAGAAACGTCCAGCATAGCCCGGTTTTATGACAGGAAACGAACAACGCGTGCGGCCCCCCGCAGTGAGGGGGCCGTAGGGGATCACAGCGACTGGTGGCGGGTTTCTTTCATCAGCAGCAGGGCCAACAGCGTCAGCCCGGCCATCGCCGCCAGGTACATGCCGACGTAGAACAGCCCGTAGTGGGCCGCCAGCCAGGTGGCGATATAAGGCGCCACGGACGCGCCGAGAATAGACGCGACGTTGTAGGAGAACGATGCGCCGGTATAGCGCACTTCGGTCGGGAACAGCTCCGGCAGCAGCGCGCCCATGGGGCCAAAGGTCAGCCCCATGATGCTCAGGCCGCACAGCAGGAAGCCCATCACCAGCGCCTGGTTACCGGAACCCAGCAGGGTCGGGAACAGGAACGCGAAGCCGATCATCAGCAGGGTAATGGCGATCATGGTCTTGCGGCGGCCGAACGCGTCCGCCAGCAGGCCGGCGATCGGTACCATCACGCCGAAACCGATTACCGCCACCATCAGCATCCACAGGAAGCTGTTGCGGGAGTAGCCGAGCCCCAACGGCTGCGGCGTGGTGCCGTAGGTCATCGAATACACCGTCATCAGATAAAACAGCGTGTAGGTCGCCAGCATGATGAAAGTGCCGAGGATGGTCGCTTTCAGATGCTTGCTCAGCAGCGTGCCGAGTGGCACTTTCACCTGTTTGCCGGCTTTGGCCACTTTGGCGAACACCGGCGTTTCATGCAGCGACACCCGAACGTACAGGCCAATCAGCACCAGCGCGGCGGAGAGGATGAACGGCACGCGCCAGCCCCATTCCATAAACTGCTGGTCGCTCAGCAGCCAGGAGAGCAGCAGGAAGGTGCCGTTGGCGAAGAAGAAGCCGATCGGCGCGCCCAACTGGGGGAAGGAGCCGTACAGCGCGCGCTTTTTGGCCGGCGCGTTCTCCGTCGCCAGCAGGGCGGCGCCGCCCCATTCGCCGCCCAGTCCCAGGCCCTGCCCGAAGCGCGCCAGCGCCAGCAGGATAGGGGCGAAGATGCCGATGGTTTCATAGCTCGGCAGCAGGCCGATCAGCACGGTGGAAATCCCCATGGTCAGCAGCGAGGCGACCAGCGTGACCTTGCGCCCCACGCGATCGCCGAAGTGCCCGAACAGCGCAGAGCCGATAGGGCGCGCGACAAAGGCGACGGCGAAGGTGGCCAGCGACTGCAGCGTTGCGGTGGTCGGGTCGCCCTGTGGGAAGAAGATATGTGGAAACACGATCACCGCGGCGGTGGCGTAGATGTAGAAGTCGAAGAACTCGATGGCGGTACCGACCAGCGAGGCGACGATGACTTTCCCGCGGGAGTTCACCGGTGTGGACGCGTCGTCGGCGTCGAGTGGGGGTGCGATGGTGGCTTGCATAATATTTCTTATTGTTGGAAGGGGTAAAAATCCATCTTAGTGACAGCATTCGGCCTTTTCAACGCGGGAACTTTGGGCAATGGCCCCGCTAACCGGTTAAAAAGACTAATGTTTTATCTGGCTTGTTTTCTGCAGCGTTAAACGTTGAGAAAGGGCTTTCGTGCAGAGGGAATGGCTGTAAAAGCGGCAAAGAAAAGTGAGAGAGCAGTTTGTTATGCTGGTTTTTCGGATCGCGCGCCGCGTTATTTAGACGTATTGACTGGTTTTCTGGCTGATATCCAGAGGAAAGTGCCGGTGTGTGCGATAACACCGGCACGATCGCATGGCTTCAGCGCGCCGGAGGTTCGCGTTCCGGCAACGCTTTGTCGCCTTTGTAGTCGGCGGTGGCGATCCAGGCGGCGCAAAACAGCGTCAAACGAGCGAAGAAGTAGAAGAACGCCATCAGCCCGATCACCGATCCGAAGGCCGCGCCGGAAGGCGACTTCGCCACCTGCGGCAGCGTCATGGTCATCACGAACTTGATCACCTCAAAGCCGATGGCGGCGAGCAAGGTGCCGCGCAGCAGCGCTTTTTTCTTCGGTTTGTGGCGCGGCAGCATCCAGAAAATCCACAGGAACAGCAGATAGTTGGCGAAGATCGAGATCGACAGCGCGATCAGCGTCAGCGCCGGCCGCAGCCATTCGATGCCGTCCAGCCCCAGCGCATTGACGATCGCCGCCTGCGCCGACCCGGCGACCGAAGTCAGCGACAGCGTAATGATCAGCGCGACCACCAGGCCGGTCAGCGAGATGAAGTCGCGGGTGTATTTGAAGTAGATTTTCTCCTGATCCTGCGGATTGCGCTCCCAGACATCGCGCGACTGCGCGCGGATCGCCTCGCGCAGGTTGCCCATCCAGCTGATGCCGGAATAGAGCGCCAGCGCCAGGCCGGTCAATCCCACGGTGGTGCGCTGCTGAATGGCGGTGTTGACGGTGTTCTTCAGCGTGCTGGCCAGCGTCGGATCGCTGATGCTGCCGACGATGCGGTTGATCAAGCGGGCCAGCAGATCCGGGTTGGAGGCCAGCACGAAGCCGGCGGCGGCAAACGACACCATCAGGATCGGGATCAGCGAGAGGAATGAAAAATAGGTAATAGCGGCGCCGAACTGGCTACCCAGCCGATCGTTAAAGCGTTCGGCGGCGCGCAGCAGGTGCGCCACGCTTGGCCAGGCTTTGATGCGTTCAATCAGACGTGAAAAACCACCGATGCGGCGGTCGAGGGTCTCATGGCCGGTCTTGATGGCGATAAGCGGCTTCGGCGGCGTGTCTTGTGCGGGCTGGTGGCGTTCCTGGTCTGGTCCTGTAGGCATTACTTCACGATTTCCTTAACGTTAAACGGCATGTTTCAGCGTTGATTATAGCCAAAGCCCCGCAGCGTTTTGAACGCCGGGGTGGCAAACGGTCATTTTCCGAGCTTAGCGCGTTAGCGCCCGGCATGAAATGCCGGGGAGGGGTCGATAGGTAAAATTCCTATGAAAACCCCGTGGCGCCTCGGTTTTTTTCACTTCCCTACCTCCAATTTTTATCTGTTTCGTCGGCGAGAAAGCGTTTACTCATGATGTGGCGTCGCGCTTTTGCCGCCCACCGCTCCGCTGCAGCCGTAGGGGCTGGAACGGTCTCATCCGTCATCAACAGAAAAACTGGAAGGTCTTATGAAATTGCTTAATCACCCCACCTGTCGTCCGTTTACCGAAGCGGGCAATCTGTCGCAGCTGTCCGCCTACTATGAAGAGGGGCGGCACATCATGTGGATGCTGCTGCGCGCCGCGCCGCGCCCCTGCTTCAACCAGGCGCTGATCGAAGACATCATGACGCTGGCGCAGGCGGCGAAGGAGTCTTCGCTGCGGTTCGATTTCTGGGTCACCGGCTCGCTGGTGCCGAACATGTTCAACGTCGGCGGCGATCTGCAGTTCTTCGCCGAAGCGATCAAAAACCGCAAGCGCGAGGCGATGATGGCCTACGCGCGCGCCTGCATCGACTGCGTACATGCGGCGGCGCGCGGTTTCGACACCGGCGCGGTCAGCATTGCGATGGTCGAAGGCAGCGCGCTGGGCGGCGGTTTTGAAGCGGCGCTGGCGCACCATTTCGTGCTGGCGCAGAACAACGCGCGCATGGGGTTTCCGGAGATCGCGTTCAACCTGTTTCCCGGTATGGGCGGTTACTCGCTGGTGGCGCGCAAGGCTGGCATGCGCTTGGCCGAGGAGCTGATTTGGGGCGGCGAGTCGCACACCGCAGAGTGGTTCGAGAGCCGCGGGCTGGTAGACCAGCTGTTCCAGCCCGGCGACGCCTACATGGCGACGCGCACCTTTATCGATACCATACGGCCGAAGCTCAACGGCATGCGCGCCATGCTGCGGGCGCGTCAGCGCGTGTTGCAGCTGACGCGTTCCGAGCTGATGGACATTACTGAAGACTGGGTGCACTCGGCCTTTACCATTGAGGAAAAAGACCGCGCCTACATCGAGCGGCTGGTGATGTTGCAGGATCGCCATACCCTGAACCTGCGTCGTGCCGGCTAACGTTAACGCGCCCGCCTCACGCGGAGGGTGAGTGCGGGCGGTAGGACTGCAGCCAATGCTCCAGCTGTTCCGGGAGCATTGGCCGCGCAAACAGAAAGCCCTGTTTTTCGTCCACGCCGACCTCGTCGAGGAAGTGGTTTTCGCTCTCGGTCTCCACCCCTTCGGCGATCACCCGGAACGCCAACGCCTCTGCCGCCGCAACGATCGCGCGCACCAACGATTGCGATACCGGGTTGAAATTCACCCCGCGCACGAAGCTTTTATCCAGCTTGATGGCGTCCAGCGGAATACGCGCCAGCTGCGCCAGCGACGAATAGCCGGTGCCGAAGTCGTCGAGATGCACCTGCGCGCCCAGTTCGCGCAACCGGGTGATCAGCGCGCGAGCGCGGTTCTCGTCTTCAATCAGGCTGCTTTCGGTCAACTCGAAGTCCAACAGACAAGGGGCCATGCGGTGACGGCGCAGCACCCCGAGCAGGTCGTTGACGATGCTGTCGTCGGCCAGCTGCCGGGCGGAGAGGTTGACCGCCACCCGCAGATTCAATCCCTGCTCTTGCCACTGCGCCGCCTGGCCGGCGGCGGTCTGCAATACCCATTGCCCCAGTGGGCCGATCAGGCCGGACTCCTCGGCGTAGGAGATGAACTGCAGCGGCGGGATCAGGCCGCGCTCCGGCGAATCCCAGCGCACCAGCGCTTCCACGCTGTGCACTTCACCGCTGCGCGCGTCGATTTTCGGCTGGTAATACAGCACCAGCTGATTTTGCTCCAGGCCTTTGCGCAGATTGGTGTCCAGCCACATGTATTCGGCGACGCGCTTGTTCATCTCCGGCGAGAAGACGGTATAGGTGCGTTTGCCGTGCTCCTTGGCGACGTACATGGCGGTATCGGCGCTGCGGATCAGGCTGTCGAGATCGTTGCCGTGCTCCGGGCACAGCGCGATGCCGATCGAACAGCCGGTATACACCTCAATCAGGCCGATGCGGAAAGGGGTTTTCAGCCTGTCGATGATGCGCTGCGCCAGCGTTTGCAGGCGCTCGCGATCGGTTTGCGGCGCCAGCACCAAGAATTCGTCGCCGCCGAGGCGGGCGAGCACCTGGTCCGGGCTCAGGCAGCCGAGGATCGCCAGCGCGACCTCGACCAGCAGCCGATCGCCGAACATATGGCCGTAGGCGTCGTTGACCTTCTTGAAGTTGTCGAGATCGAGGTAGACCAGGCCGAAACTCTCTTCGCCGCGCGTGGCGATGGCGTGATTGATTTTGTCCTGGATCGCGTTACGGTTCGGTAGGCCGGTGATGAGATCGGTGTTGGCCAGCACCCGCAGCCGCTCCTGCGCACGGCGTTCTTCGGTGATGTCGGTACCGGAGCAGATAAGATACACCTCGTTCTTGCCGCTGCCGCTGTGCACGAACTTATTGCGGAACAGGAACAGCCGTTCGCCCTTGACCGTTTTTACCCAGCGTTCCACCTCATAGGACGAACCGTTGCGGAAGAAGCCGGCGATGTTGCGCCGCGAAGCGGCGGCTTCTTCCGGGCTCATAAACAGCTGGAAAACGTTTTTGCCGATCACTTCATGTTCGCGCAGCCCGGTGTACTCCTCGCTCAGCCGGTTGAAGCGTTGGATGCGGCCGTGCTGATCGACGATCACGATCACCGAGTTGGCTTCGGACACCACCTGCTCGGCGAAGGAGAGGCCGTGCACCAGATCGCGCGCCACGGATTGGGTGTCGCTGAAGGCGGAAGCGGTGCCCGCCCATTCGAGATTATTGACGCGGCGCCCCACCAGATGCAGATGCAGCGGTTCTCCGGCGAGCGTAATGGTCAGTTCAAGGCTGGCGGTGACGCCGGTCAGACGGCGGATTTTCGCCGCTTCCATGGCGCTGAGCGCCACCGCGACGTGGGCTTTGCCCTTAACGGCGGACAGCTCCAGGGCATTGCTGTCAAACGCCAGCCGCCAGTGGGGGCTTTGGGTGCCGAAGTGGGCGTTAAGAAGCTCAGGGCCTTGGTCTGCGGGCATGATGATTCCTCAAAAGAGCACGGGCGGCCGGTCAGCACAGCTCCGGGGCAGCCTGTTGGCCCGAAAGTGGTCGCCGTGCGCATCTGTGCATCATATAACAGGTTTTCACAGGCGAGGCGGGTGATGGAAACTATTATATAAGCAATGATTAGTTTTGCGGTGTAAACGTCACCCGGCGGCCGGTTGTCTTAAAGTGTAGGAGAACATCGGATCCTGTGATGTTTGTACCGACCTCCCCGCTATCGGAAAACGGTTGATGCAAGGTTGCCGTGGAGGCGAGTAAATTATAGCGGTGAGGGGAAAGCGGAAAAATAACTCCACCGGGGGGATTTTTACCGGGAAATTAAAATTTCCATCAAATAAACGCCATCTTCATAGTTTTCTCATAATTGGTGAATAAATCCGAGACGGGTTTTAAAAAGTTTACACACCCTCGCATTACTTGAATTTTATCAGCCTATTATTATCTCCGACGACGAATGAGCCTGTTAACGTACAGCGCTCCTGATGAAGAAAAACTTTTAAGGAAATGATTATGCGTAAATTGACGGCTTTATTTATTGCTTCCACGCTGGCTCTGGGTTCTGCTTCTGCGGCGTTCGCTGCAGACACGACGGCACCGGCACCGGATGCGGCGCCGATGAAAATGATGCATCACAAGGGTGAAGGCAAAGGCGGCCCGTTCGCCGGGCTGAACCTGACCGAACAGCAGCGCCAGCAGATGCGCGACATCATGAAAGAGTCGCACCAGAAGCGCGGGCCGGGCATGAAAGAGGAACGCCAGGCGCTGCATAATCTGGTGGCTTCCGACAGCTTTGACGAAGCGAAGGCGAAAGCGCAAATTGACGCGATGGGCAAAGCGCAATCCGAACGCATGCTGGAACGCGCCAAAGCGGAAAATAAAATGTATAACCTGCTGACTCCTGAGCAGAAAAAACAATACAATGAGAATTATCAGAAACGCGAGCAAAAGATGATGGACCATATGAATAAAATGAAGGAGCAGATGTCCTCCGGTCAGTAATATCCGCTCGCGGTGAATAAAAAAGGGCCAGACTATTTGTCTGGCCTTTTTTATTTGGCGTTATCACCGGCAGGTTCTGCAGTGAGTGATAATCATTCCCCGCCGACAATGTGCCGGAACTGTTCGGCAACGGCCTGTGCAAAGCGCGGGTCGTTAATATGATAAGGCGTTTTTATCAGCCGGCGTTTGTCGGTGGCGTATACCGTCTCCTCCAGCGCTTGCGTAAAGGCGGCCAGCGCCGCCGGATCCCAGAACGGTTGCCCCGGCGCATCCAGAGCCGATACGCCGCCTGCCGGGATCACGAAGCGCACTTCGCCCGTACAGGCATTGATTTTTTCGCCCATCCAACGTCCGATTAACGCGCTTTCCCGCGCGCTGGTGCGCACCAGCGTCACTTGCGGATTGTGATGGTGGCGCAGGCGGTTGGCGTAGCGAGCCGGCACCGTATTCGGCGCGCCGAAGTTGATCATGTCGATCGCGCCGCAGGAGAGCACGCAAGGGATGCCGGTACGCGCGATGGCCCCGAAACGATCTGCATTGCAGGGTAGCACACCGCCAAACAGGTAATCGGCCACTTCGGTGGTGGTCAAGTCGATGGCGCCGCGCAGTTGGCGGCTATCGATCAGTTTTTCCAGCGCTCTGCCGCCGCTGCCGGTGGCGTGAAACGTCAGGCAATCCCATTGCGGCTCAAGGTCGGCAACCAGCGCCTGAATGCAGGGCGTGGTGACGCCAAACATCGTCAGGCCAATCGCGGGCTTGTCGTCGGGATAGTCGACGGCGGCGAAGCGTACGGCCCCGGCTATCTGGCGCGCCGCGTTGCCGAGCACCCGTCGCGAGATGCGGTTCAGACCGGCGAGATCGGTGACCGAATACAGCATGTTGATGTCACTGGCGCCGACATAGGCGGAAACGTCACCCGCCGCCATGCTTGAGACCATTATTTTCGGCAGGCCGATCGGCAGCTGCTGCATGGCCGGCGTGATGATGGCGGTGCCACCGGAGCCCCCCAGGCCAAGCAGGGCGGCAATATCGCGGCGCGTCAGGATAAAGCGTTCGAAAGCGGTCGCCATGGCGGCGATCGCCTGGCCGCGGCTGGCGCAGAAGACCGCGCCGGCGCCTGCCGGATGGTGGCGGGCAACGTCCTCTGGGCTGATATCGGCGGGGGAATCAAACGGCAGGCTACGGGTGGAGAGATCGACGGTTCGCGTAGGTAAATTCAGGGCAGCGATCAGCCGCCGTACGTACTCCAACTCTTGTCCTTTGGTATCTGCTGTGGTAGCAATATAGACAAAATTTGAAGTATCAATCATGGGGTTTTCCCGAGTGTTTCTAGTTTTTATTTATAAATTATGATGTTATATTTTTATTGGAACCCTGGTGCTGGCTATTAAGTTAAAGTAATTAATGTATTTATATAATGAGACGGCCGTATCATTTTTGCAAGGGTTAGGCGATGCAAAATGGGACTTCTGTCTCATTTTTGAGCTTTTCAACGTGGCCGGCGCTTTGCCGGCAACCGGCCAACAGAGGCATCGTCCCCGGTTGTGCTAGCGTGTGCAGATGCATGAGGTTTATGTGCCGATAGATGCTTTTCCCGTCCCTCTCGATCCTTCTCTGACCTCCGCCCGGGCAAAAACCTACCGTTTGTTGCTGGCCAGCGCGATGGCGCTGTATGACGAAGGCGCGTTTCCTTCGATCACCGAACTGGCGGCGCATGCACAGGTATCGCGTGCGACGGCCTACCGTTACTTTCCGACCCAAAGTGCGCTGATTAGCGCCGTGGTGGCGGAAAGCCTGGGCCCAATCCTGGAATGGCGCCCGCAAGACGATGATGCTTTGAAGCGTATTCAGCAATTGCTGAGCTTCGCCTATCCTCAGATGGAGCGGCATGAGGGGGCGTTGCGCGCGGCGTTGCAGCTCTCTTTACAGCAGTGGGCGAACGCGACGCCGGGCGAAAAATTCGTGCGCGGCAACCGCAAGCGTCTGCTGGCGCTGGCGGTAGAGCCGTTGCAGGGCAAACTGCCGTCGGACTCTCTGCAGAGAGTGATTCATGCTTTCTCGCTGATTTACGGCTCGGAAGTATTTCTGGTGTTGAAAGATATCTGGGGCCTGGAGCTGGATAATATTCAGGACGTCACGCAATGGATGGCCAAAGCCATCCTTCGTCAGGCGGAAGAAGACGCGATGAACAGCAAAAAAACATCAGCAGGATAATCCAATTTTTGCCGATGGCTGAGTGAAAATCCAGCATAATTCACTGAGTGAATATTGGCAAAATTTATAATTAAAAGTGATAAAAGACGCCTGTTAATCACTTTTCAGGCGTTCTGCCTCTTTGTTATTTACTGAATTATATTCTTATTTATCATAGTCATAATATTGTTTCTCTCACCTCATGCCGCGACTTCGGCGTTGGGAGATGTCATTGCCATTTCTTATCCTCCTTCGCCTGATTCACCCCTGAAACTTTCTCTCCTCCCTCCTGACTGCCGGATGACACATTAAGCGCACTTGAGATTGTTGTGCTTTATTTATTTGGTGTTACCAAACTGTTACACAAAAAATCTTATAAAACATTTGCAAACAACAACGGACGGTATCTGGGATGGAGAAGAAACTTAGAGGAGTCAAATCCGCTCGGGCGGCCTTCGGCTGGCCTGAAATCGGAGTTCATCGCGCACAATGGAGCGCGATGCTGATCTGCCTGACGGCGATCGGCGGGGCGCAGGCTGCCACCTATATAGAGAACGGCAAAGCGGGCGATCCGGCCAGCTGGCGCAGCAGTGAGTTCAACGCGGAATGGGGGCTGGGGGCGATCCACGCCGACCAGGCCTACGCCGCCGGTTATACCGGCAAAGGCATCAAACTCGGCATTTTCGATCAGCCGGTTTACGCCAAACATCCCGAATTTGCCGGTGAGAATAAGGTGATCAATTTGGTTACCGAAGGCATCCGCGAATACACCGACCCCTATATTCCGGTGAAAAAAGGCGACGCTTTCCGCTATGACGGCACGCCGAGCGTGGATTCCGATGGCACGCTCGGTTCGCACGGCACCCACGTGGGCGGCATCGCCGCCGGCAGCCGCGACGGCGGCGCCATGCACGGCGTGGCGTTCAACGCGCAGATCATCAGCGCGGAAAACGGCGATCCCGGCCCGGAGGACGGCATCATCCTCGGCAACGACGGCGCGGTGTACCAGGCCGGTTGGGAGGCGCTGGTGGCCAGCGGCGCGCGCATCATCAACAACAGCTGGGGCATCGGCATTACCGAAAAGTTTGATGAGGGTGGTTATGACCCGGCTTATCCGCATTTCACAGTAAACGATGCGCAAAAGCAGTTCGATCAGATCAAACAGATCCTTGGCACCAAGCCCGGCGGCGCCTATCAGGGCGCGATCGACGCGGCGCGCAGCGGCGTGGTCACCATCTTCGCCGCCGGTAACGACGGCAATCTGAATAACCCCGATGCCATGGCCGGTCTGGCCTATTTCGTGCCGGAGATTGCACCGAACTGGCTGTCGGTCGCCAGCTTGCAGGATCCCACCAATACCGGCGATTACAGCATCAGCACCTTCTCTTCTCGCTGCGGTTATACCGCCAGCTTCTGCGTCTCGGCACCGGGAACCCGGGTATATAGCTCGGTGATTGAAGGCACCAGCGTAGAGAATCTGACGACCGGTTACGCCAAATACAGCGGCACCTCGATGGCGGCGCCGCACGTGGCCGGCAGCGTTGCAGTGCTGATGGAGCGTTTCCCGTATCTGAATGGCGCGCAGGTGGCGGAAGTGCTGAAAACCACCGCTACCGACATGGGTGCGCCGGGCATCGACGCGCTCTACGGCTGGGGGATGATCAACCTGGGCAAAGCCATCAACGGCCCGGGCATGTTGGTGACCGCCGAGGATATTCCCGAAGAATTCCGTATTCCGGATCCGACGGGCGTGGCTTACGGCCCGACCCAGTTCGTGGTGGATCTGCCGGGCGTCGGCGCGGTGCTGGACAAGGGTAAACCGACCGAGCGCGTCTGCAGCAGCGATCTTTGCGGCCTGGACTTCTGGAGCAACGACATCTCCGGCCACGGCGGCCTGACCAAGCAGGGCATCGGCACGCTGGTGCTGACGGGTAACAACACCTATGCCGGCCCGACGCTGGTCAATCAGGGGCGGCTGGCAGTCAACGGCTCGGTCACCTCGGCCGTCAGCGTGCAGAACGGCGGCATCGTCGGCGGCAGCGGCACGGTCGGTTCGCTGACCGCCCGTCAGGGCGGCACCGTGGCGCCGGGTAACTCGATCGGCACCCTGAACGTGGCGGGCAACGTCAGCTTCGAGCCGGGTTCGCGCTACGCGGTGGAAGTGGGGCCGAACGGCCAGAGCGATCGGATCCAGAGCAGCGGATCGGCGACGATCGGCGGCGGCGAGGTGGCGGTGACGCTGGAGAACAGCCCCAACCTGCTGACGCAAAGCGAGGTGCGCAGCCTGCTGGGCCAGCAGTACAACATTTTGAGCGCGCAGCAGGGGGTGAGCGGGCAGTTTGACGCGGTGGCGCCGAACTACCTGTTCCTCGGCACCGGGCTGAGCTACCAGCCGACCGGGGTGACGCTGAGCGTCGGGCGCAACGGCACGAGCTTCGCCAGCGTGGCGCAGACGCCGAACGAGCGGGCGGTGGCGGCGGCGGCGGATGCGCTGGCGGCGGGCAATCCGGTGTACGAGAGCCTGCTCGGCAGCGGCACGGCGGGCGAAGCGCGGCAGGCGTTCCGTCAGCTGTCGGGGCAAATCCATGCGGATATCGCGTCGGCGCTGGTGAACGACAGCCGCTACCTGCGTGAGGCGCTGAACGGGCGTCTGCGTCAGGCGGAAGGGCTGGCGAGCTCGTCGGCCATCAAGGCGGACGAGGGTGGTGCCTGGGCGCAGCTGCTGGGGGCGTGGGACCACGCGTCGGGCGACGCCAACGCCACGGGTTATCAGGCCTCGACCTACGGGGTGCTGGTGGGGCTGGACTCGGCGGCGGCGGACGACTGGCGGTTGGGGGTAGCGACCGGCTACACCCGCACCTCGCTGCACGGCGGGTACGGGTCGAAGGCGGACAGCGACAACTACCACCTGGCGGCGTACGGCGACAAGCAGTTCGGGGCGCTGGCGCTGCGCGGCGGGGCGGGCTACACCTGGCACCGCATCGATACCAAGCGGTCGGTGAACTACGGGATGCAGTCGGACCGCGACACGGCGAAGTACAGCGCGCGCACCGAGCAGCTGTTCGCGGAAGCGGGTTACAGCGTGCAGGGTGAGTGGCTGAACCTGGAGCCGTTCGTGAACCTGGCGTACGTGAACTTCGAGAACAACGGCATCGCGGAAAGCGGCGGCGCGGCGGCCTTGCGCGGGGATAAACAGCACACGGATGCGACGGTGTCGACGCTGGGTCTGCGTGCGGACACCGAATGGCAGGTTAGCCCGGGCACGACGGTGGCGCTGCGCAGCGAGCTGGGGTGGCAACACCAGTACGGCGGGCTGGAGCGAGGCACCGGGCTGCGGTTCAACGGCGGCAACGCGCCGTTCGTGGTGGACAGCGTGCCGGTCTCGCGCGATGGCATGGTGCTGAAGGCGGGGGCGGAAGTGGCGGTGAACGAGAACGCCACGCTGTCGCTGGGCTACGGCGGGCTGCTGTCGCAGCACCACCAGGACAACAGCGTCAACGCCGGTTTCACCTGGCGCTTCTAAGCAACATCGACTTAATCCTTGTAGGGAACCGTCTGCGGGCGGTTCCTTTTTCACATCCTGCTAATGAGAACCCGGCGCACCTGGGGCGTCGGCCAATAACAAGCAAAAGGTAAGGAAATGACAACAACAATGGGTTTTGATAGCAAAGGAAACGTTCGTCGCTCGCCGTGGCGGCTGAACGCGCTGGTCTGCTGCATGGCGCTGGCGGGGTATGCGCAGGCGGCACCGCACGAGGTGAACGGCCAAGCCGGCGATCCGGCCAGCTGGCGCAGCGCCGAATTCAACGCCAACTGGGGGCTGGGGGCGATCCATGCCGATGAGGCCTACGCCGCCGGTTATACCGGCAAAGGGCAGAAGGTGGGCATTTTCGATACCCCGGTCAACCGCCATCCCGAGTTCGCCGGCGACGGCAAACTGATCAACGTGGTCACCGAAGGCTATCGCGCCTACACCGATCCGCACCGGCCGGGCATTAACGCCGGCGACCGCTTTTACTTCGACGGCACCTTCCACTTCTACAGCGGCTCACAGGGCATGCTGAGCAATCACGGGGTGCACGTCGCGGGCATCAGCGCCGCCAACCGCGATGGCGTCGGCATGCATGGCGTGGCCTTCGATTCGCAGGTGATCAGCGTCGATAACGACAACGACGGCCCGGCCTACGGCGAATTTCTCGGCCTGGACGGCGCCGTCACCAATGCCGGCTGGCAGGCGATGATCAACAGCGGTGCGCGGGTGATCAACAACAGCTGGGGCGTCAGTATTCCCGACTTTCTGTCCGACGGCGGCCGCGATCCTAACGCGCTGCACTTTGAGCTGAAGGATGCGCAGGAACAATTCGATCAGGTCAAACCGCTGCTCGGCAGCCTGGCCGGCGCAGGCTATCAGGGCGCCATCGACGCGGCGCGCAAAAACATTCTGGTGCTGTTCGCCGCCGGCAACGACGGCAACTACAACCAACCGGATGTGATCAGCGGGCTGGCCTATTTCGTGCCGGACATCGCGCCGAACTGGCTGTCGGTCGCCAGCGTGGCGCAGGATACGGCATCGACCAACAGCGTGCCTTACACCATCAGCAGCTTCTCTTCCCGCTGCGGCTATACCGCCAGCTTCTGCGTCTCGTCGCCGGGCAGCAAAATCTACAGCACCGTGGCCAACGGTTCCGATCCGGCCAACCTGGTGTCGGACTACGGCAATAAAAACGGCACCTCGATGGCGACGCCGCACGTCACCGGCGCGGTGGCGGTGTTGCTGCAGCGCTTCCCGTACATGACCTCGGCGCAGATTGCCGACGTGCTGAAAACCACCGCCACCGACATGGGCGCGCCGGGCATCGATGCACTCTACGGCTGGGGGATGATCAACCTGGGCAAGGCCATCAACGGCCCGGGTATGTTCTATACCGTCGAGGATATTCCCGCGGAGTTCCGCATCCCGGATCCGACGGGCGTGGCCTATGGCCCGACCCAGTTTGTCGCCAATATTCCGGGGAGGGGCGCCGAGGTGGATGCCGGTACGTTGCACGCCAGGAAATGTGATGACTTCCACTGTGGATGGGAAATCTACTCCAACAACATTTCCGGCCACGGCGGCCTGACCAAAGAGGGCGCGGGAATCCTGGAGCTGACCGGCACCAACACCTATGCCGGCCCGACGCTGGTCAATCAGGGGCGGCTGGCAGTCAACGGCTCGGTCACCTCGGCCGTCAGCGTGCAGAACG
>NZ_FCJA01000020.1:0-3473 GCF_001537385.1 Serratia sp. 2880STDY5682894
GTAATCTCAGAGAGATTACGGATTCTTACACAGCGACAGGATCGTTCAAGTGATCCTTAACTGATCGGCATTACGGCAATGCCGGCGTTTTTCATGCTGAATCAGGCTTATTTCTGCTGGCTAAGGAATTTAACCACGTCGGCGAACTGCTTCACGTACGCGTCCATCGAGCTGGTGTCCAGGCCATCGTTTTTAACCATGTATTTGCCGTTCACGAATACCGCCGGCACACCGCGCAGCTGCAGATCTTCCGCGGCTTTCTCCTGTTGAACCACCAGAGATTTCACCACGAAGCTGTTCCAGGCCGCGTCATAATCAGCGGCGGTCACGCCCGCTTTCACGAAGACGTTACGGATATCGTCCGGCGTTTGCACGGTCTGGGTTTTCTGTACCGCTTCAAACATCAGCGGGCTTACTTTGTCTTCCACGCCCAGCGCCATCGCAACCGCCCATGCCTGAGTCAGCTGTTTGCCCAACGGCCCCAGGAACTCCACGTGGTACTTGGTCATTTTGGTGCCGGCAGGCAAGGCCTTCTTCACGTTTTCAGACACGTGATAGACCTGCTCGAACTGGTAGCAGTGCGGGCAGTAGAAGGAGAAGAACTCCAGCACCTGCGGCTCGCCGGTCACCGGCTTGTCCAGGGTCACGTACTGAGCGCCATCGCTAAACTGTGCCGCCGAGGCACTGAATGCCATCACCATGCCAACGAGCGCCAACCATATTTTTTTCATAAGACTAAACTCTCCATTGTGTTAAAGCTTCAATACATTGGCGTCAGCTGCAGAGGAGGCTCCAGCAACAGCTTAACCTGTTCGGTGAAGGCCGCAGTCTGAGACAACCAGAAATCAGACTCCGCCATCCACGGAAAACTCTTAGGAAAGGCCGGATCCTGCCAACGGCGGGCGACCCAGGCCAGGTAATACACCATGCGCATCGCCCGCAGCGGCTCGATCAACGCCAACTCACGCTGATCGAACTCGGCAAATTCACCGTACGCCTCCAGCAAGACGTCCAACTGCATCAGTTGATCGCGGCGTTCGCCGTGCAGCAGCATCCACAAGTCCTGCACCGCAGGGCCATTACGTGCGTCATCAAGATCGACGAACAGCGGGCCGTCGCGCCACAAAATATTGCCCGGATGGCAATCACCGTGCAAACGGCGCGGCTGCCAGTTCAGATGCCAGTGCGGCTTGATCGCCGCGATCAGGTTATCCGTCGCCTGCAGGAACCCCTCACGCTGCGCTGCCGGCAACAGCTCGCAACCGGCCAACACCTGACGCGGGGCGGTGAGATACTCTTCAACCCCCATCGTCGGCCGCTCGGCGAACAAACGCTCACCACCGACCTGATGGATACGCCCCAAGAAACGACCCACCCATTCCAACTGATCCAGGTTGTCTATCTCGTACTGCCGCCCGCCCACGCTGGGGAACAGGGTAAAGAAGAACCCAGCGTGCGTATGCAGCGTAGCGCCTTGCAACGCCAACGGCGCTACCGCCGGGATCTCCGCCTTCGCCAGATCCAGAGCGAACTGGTGCTCCTCACCGATCTGCGCAGCGCTCCAGCGCTCCGGGCGGTAAAACTTCACCACGTAGCGCCGGCGATCTTCGTCCATAAACTGATAGACGCGGTTCTCGTAGCTGTTCAGCGCCGTCAGACCGGAGTCGACGCGCAGGCCAACCCCTTCTAGCGCGTCCATAATCAAGTCGGGCGACAGAGTGTCGAAATTAAAAGCAGAGTTATTCATAACGTTCGTTTGATCGCTGACAGCACGGTGCCGGGAATGAGAAATAGTAGCATTAATGGCGCGTTTCACGAGCTATGCTTTCTCGCACCGCACGAAGGTCAGTCCTTAATAACCCCGCGAGCGCGCAACAGCGCCGTTTTAAAATCTTCTTCGTAATCTTTCTTCAGGCCCGGGATCTGATCCGTGCCGGCGCTGCCGCGCATTTTCAGGTGGTAAATAAGAATATCATCGCTCAGCTCGGACAACTCGCCCTGGAAGCCCGCTTCCTTCGCCAGTTTTTGCAAAAACTGCATCAAATTGAGATCGGGATCTTCCTGCCAGGCCGGGTGCAACAGCTCGATCAACTCATTTACGCGATGCGTTTTCATCTCAATATCGTCCAATAGCATGAATAAACTCACAAAGTAACAGGCTTACCCACGCAGTGAAAGAACCGGCTTGTCAATAAAGGTAAATCCTGATGTCACGCCGGCTTTAGCGCTACAATCAGCGCATCGACAAGGCGGGATAAACGAGATGCATAAAGAAATCAGCGGCGTAATTTTGGCCGGCGGGCGAGCCACGCGCATGGGCGGTGAGGATAAAGGCCTGGTGTCGATTGGCGGTATCGCACTCTATCAGTATGTTCTGGCCCGGTTACGGCCGCAGGTGGCTTCCGTCGCCATCAGCGCCAACCGCAATCAGGCACGCTACCAGGCGAGCGGTTTGCCGGTGATTGGCGATCTGACGCCCGATTTCGCCGGGCCGTTGGCCGGGATGCTCGCCGGGCTCAAGCAATCTCCCAACGAGTGGGTGGCCTTCGTCCCTTGTGACGTCCCCGACTTTCCCGCCGACTTAGTCGCGCAGCTATGGCAGCAAAAAGGCGCAGCGCCAGCGGCCTTTGCCAGCGATGGTGAACGAGATCACCCTACGCTGGCGTTATTGCATACCCAAACAGCGCCGCAGCTGGCTGACTATCTGACGCGGGGTGAACGCAAGCTGATGCTGTTCTTGCATCAGATTAACGCACAACGCGTGGTGTTCAGCGGGCAACAAGCGGCATTTCATAATCTGAATACGCCGGAAGACTGCCGGAATTGGCAGCAAGCACGAGAGCTAAAGAAATGAATCGTTCATTGCCCCCCTTGCTGGCCATCGGTGCCTATAGCGGAACGGGAAAAACCACCCTGCTCAAACAGCTGATCCCGATGCTGAAACAGCGCCAGGTGAGGGTTGGGTTGATAAAGCATACGCATCATGACATGGATGTGGATACGCCGGGCAAAGACAGCTATGAGCTACGCAAAGCGGGTGCCGACCAAACGCTGGTCGCCAGCGATCGCCGCTGGGCATTAATGACCGAAACGCCGGAACAACAACCTTTGGACCTGCGCTACCTGGCAGAACGTTTTGATGCCGATAAGGTCGATTTGATTCTGGTGGAAGGGTTCAAACATGAGCCGGTCAGCAAGATCCTGCTTTATCGGGCCGAGATCGGCAGACCGTTGGAAGGCATGCTGGATCAGTTTGTCGTGGCGGTAGCCAGCGATCGGCCGCTATCCATCGCGGCTAAGCAATTGGATCTCAATCAACCGGAAAGCATCGCCGATTTTATTGTCGAGTGGTTGAACGGCGCAGCGTAGCTGCGCTTTTTTGCGTTTTACGCATAGCAAAAAGCCCTGAACGTCAGTTCAGGGCTTTCGGCTTTATTTGATGCCTGGCAGTGTCCTACTCTCGCATGGGGAGA
>NZ_FCJA01000021.1:0-3300 GCF_001537385.1 Serratia sp. 2880STDY5682894
TGGCGCTGGAGGCGGCGCTGCCGGATACGCTGAGCGCCGAGAACCCGGAACGGCGCGCGCAGGCGTCGCACCTGGCGTACGTGATTTACACCTCGGGCTCGACCGGTAAACCGAAGGGCGCGATGAATGAGCACCGCGGGGTGGTCAACCGGCTGGTGTGGATGCAGGAAGCCTACGGCCTGACGGCGGCGGACACGGTGCTGCAAAAAACGCCGTTCGGCTTCGACGTCTCGGTGTGGGAGTTCTTCTGGCCGCTGATGGTCGGCGCGCGCCTGGTGATGGCGAAGCCGGAAGGGCACAAGGATCCGGATTACCTGAGCCGCGCGATCGAACAGTACGGCGTCACCACGCTGCACTTCGTGCCGTCGATGCTGCAAAGCTTCCTGGCGGACGGGCAGGCGGCGACGCGCTGCGGCCAGGTGGTGCGGGTGATGTGCAGCGGGGAAGCGCTGCCGGCGGCGCTGGTGGCGGAGTTTTACCGCCGGCTGCCGCAGGCGGAGTTGCATAACCTGTATGGGCCGACGGAGGCGGCGGTGGACGTCACCGCCTGGCACTGTTCGCGGGAGGCGGACCGGGTGTCGGTGCCGATCGGGCGGCCGATCGCCAACACGCGTATCTACCTGCTGGACGAGCACGGGCAGCCGGTGCCGCTGGGGGCGGTGGGCGAGCTGTATATCGGCGGGGTGCAGGTGGCGCGGGGCTACCTGAACCGGCCCGAATTGACGGCGGAGCGCTTCCTGAGCGATCCGTTCGCGCCGGGCGGGCGGATGTACCGCACCGGCGACGTGGCGCGTTATCTGGCGAACGGCGACATCGAGTACCTGGGGCGCAATGACCAGCAGGTGAAAATCCGCGGCTTCCGCATCGAATGCGGGGAGATCGAGGCGGTGCTGGCGGCGCACCCGGCGGTGCGCGAAGCGGTGGTGGATGCGCGGGCGGTGGGCGACGACAAACGGCTGGTGGCGTGGGTGGTGCCGGCCGCCGGCGTGGCGGAAGAGACGCTGGCAGGCGCGCTGCGGCAGCATGTGAGCGCGGCGCTACCGGACTATATGGTGCCGTCGGCCTGGGTGGTGGTGGCGGCGTTGCCGCTGTCGCCGAACGGCAAGCTGGATCGTCGGGCGTTGCCGGAACCGCAGGGGGCGCAGAGCCAGGCAGCGTACGAAGCGCCGCAGGGTGAACACGAAACGCTGCTGGCGGCGATCTGGCGCGACCTGCTGAACGTGGAGCAGGTAGGTCGCCACGATAACTTCTTCGAGCTGGGGGGCCACTCGCTGCTGGCGGTGAAGTTGATGGCTCAGCTGCGGCGCGCCGGTTGGGGAGCGAACGTGCAGACGTTGTTCTCAACGCCGACGCTGTCGGCGCTGGCGCAGGCGATGAGCGCGCAAGGTGAGATCGACATACCGGAAAACCGGATTTTACCGGGCGGGGCCTCCATTACGCCGGAGATGTTGCCGCTGGCGACGCTGAGCCAGCCGGAAATCGACGCGGTGGTGGCGCAGGTGCCGGGCGGCGTGGCCAACGTACAGGACATCTACGCCTTGTCGCCGCTGCAGGAGGGGATTTTGTTCCACCATCTGCTGGCGGAACGGGGCGACCCGTACCAGCTGTCCGCGGTGCTGCGTTTCGACAGCCGTGCGCGCCTGGACGCCTGGCTGGCGGCGATGCAGCAGGTGATCGATCGCCATGACATTCTGCGCACTGCGTTCATCACGCAGGGCATGTCCTCGCCGGTGCAGGTGGTGTGGCGCAAGGCTGAGCTGGCGCTGAGCGAGCGGCGTTTCGATCCGGCTGACGGCCCGATTTGGCAACAGCTGGCGGCCAGCTTTGATCCGTTGCAGCAGCGGCAGGATCTGACCCGCGCGCCGCTGCTCAACTTTACCGTCACGCAGGAGGAGGACGGCAGCTGGTGCGCCTTGCAGCAGTGGCATCATCTGATTGGCGATCACTCCACGTTGGCCTTCATGGAGCAAGAGATCGGCGAGATCCTCGCCGGCCGTGGGGCACAGCTGGGCGTCGCCCAGCCGTTCCGTAATGCGGTGGCGCAGGCGCGCCTGGCTCTCAGCGAGGCGGAGCACGAAAGCTTCTTCCGCGACATGTTGGCGGATATCCGCGAGCCGGTGCTGCCGTTCGGCCTGAGCGACGTGCACGGCGAAGGGCGGCAAATCGCCTGCCGCTACCAGGCGCTCTCTTCGGCGCTGAACCTGCGGTTGCGGCGACAGGCGCGGCGGCTGGGCGTCAGCCTGGCCAGCCTGTGCCACCTGGCCTGGGCGCAGGTGCTGGCGAGCGTCAGCGGGCGAGACGCGGTCGTGTTCGGCACCGTATTGCTGGGGCGTCTGCAGGGCGGCGAAGGCGCGGAACGGGCATTGGGGTTGTTTATCAACACGTTGCCGCTGCGTCTGGACATCGATCGGCGAGGCGTGGAGACGGCGGCAAGAGAGGCACACGTGCGGCTGAGCGGGCTGCTGGCGCATGAACATGCGCCGCTGGCATTGGCGCAGCGCTGCAGCGGCGTCAGCCCTGGGGCGCCGCTGTTCAGCGCCTTGCTCAACTATCGCCACAACAACGGCGAAGCCGTGGCGTTGCCGGAAGGTGTCAGTTTGCTGAGCGCCGAAGAGCGTACCAACTATCCGTTCGTGTTATCGGTGGAGGACGGCGGCGATTCGCTGGGCGTGACGGCGCAGGTGACCGAGACGGTCGATGCCCAGCGGGTGTGTGACTATATGGTGCAGGCGCTGAGCTCACTGGCGCAAGCGCTGGAGCAGGCGCCGGAGACGCCGGTGTGTTCACTGGCGGTGGTGCCGGAGGCGGAACGCGAACTGCTGCTGCATGGCTGGAACCGCACCGAGCGTGACTACCCGCTGGATCAGACGCTGGCGGCGCTGTTCGAGCAGCAGGTGCGCCGCACGCCGGACGCCACCGCGCTGGTGAGCGGAGCGGAAAGCCTGAGCTACGCCCAGCTGAACGCCCGCGCCAACCGGCTGGCGCACGCGCTGATAGCGCGCGGCGTCGGCCCGGACAGCCGGGTGGCGGTGTGCGCCGAACGCGGCCTGAACATGGTGACGGCGCTGTTCGGTATCCTCAAGGCCGGCGGCGCCTATGTGCCGCTCGATCCGGCCTATCCGGGTGAACGCCTGCAGTACATCCTGCAGGATGCCGACCCGGTGCTGCTGCTGGCGGACGCCGCCGGCCGGGCGGCGCTGGGCGAGCCTGCGACGCCGCAGATGGCGCTGGAGGCGGCGCTGCCGGATACGCTGAGCGCCGAGAACCCGGAACGGCGCGCGCAGGCGTCGCACCTGGCGT
>NZ_FCJA01000022.1:0-2136 GCF_001537385.1 Serratia sp. 2880STDY5682894
GGTGAAAAGCGTAATATACGCCACCTCGAGTTAGCAAGCGAAAGCGCCTAACTCACTGCTCTTTAACAATTTATCAGACAATCTGTGTGGGCACTCCACAAGACGATATCCAGCATCTTCGGATGCAAAAAAATATCAAGTCTTGAAGAGTGACTAACTGAAGTAAAATTCATGCAGTAAATCTTTGAGCATCGCTTCTCGAGTGGAAGCAAATCAAGCTTTTAATTGAAGAGTTTGATCATGGCTCAGATTGAACGCTGGCGGCAGGCTTAACACATGCAAGTCGAGCGGTAGCACAAGAGAGCTTGCTCTCTGGGTGACGAGCGGCGGACGGGTGAGTAATGTCTGGGAAACTGCCTGATGGAGGGGGATAACTACTGGAAACGGTAGCTAATACCGCATAACGTCGCAAGACCAAAGAGGGGGACCTTCGGGCCTCTTGCCATCAGATGTGCCCAGATGGGATTAGCTAGTAGGTGGGGTAATGGCTCACCTAGGCGACGATCCCTAGCTGGTCTGAGAGGATGACCAGCCACACTGGAACTGAGACACGGTCCAGACTCCTACGGGAGGCAGCAGTGGGGAATATTGCACAATGGGCGCAAGCCTGATGCAGCCATGCCGCGTGTGTGAAGAAGGCCTTCGGGTTGTAAAGCACTTTCAGCGAGGAGGAAGGTGGTGAGCTTAATACGCTCATCAATTGACGTTACTCGCAGAAGAAGCACCGGCTAACTCCGTGCCAGCAGCCGCGGTAATACGGAGGGTGCAAGCGTTAATCGGAATTACTGGGCGTAAAGCGCACGCAGGCGGTTTGTTAAGTCAGATGTGAAATCCCCGGGCTCAACCTGGGAACTGCATTTGAAACTGGCAAGCTAGAGTCTCGTAGAGGGGGGTAGAATTCCAGGTGTAGCGGTGAAATGCGTAGAGATCTGGAGGAATACCGGTGGCGAAGGCGGCCCCCTGGACGAAGACTGACGCTCAGGTGCGAAAGCGTGGGGAGCAAACAGGATTAGATACCCTGGTAGTCCACGCTGTAAACGATGTCGATTTGGAGGTTGTGCCCTTGAGGCGTGGCTTCCGGAGCTAACGCGTTAAATCGACCGCCTGGGGAGTACGGCCGCAAGGTTAAAACTCAAATGAATTGACGGGGGCCCGCACAAGCGGTGGAGCATGTGGTTTAATTCGATGCAACGCGAAGAACCTTACCTACTCTTGACATCCAGAGAACTTTCCAGAGATGGATTGGTGCCTTCGGGAACTCTGAGACAGGTGCTGCATGGCTGTCGTCAGCTCGTGTTGTGAAATGTTGGGTTAAGTCCCGCAACGAGCGCAACCCTTATCCTTTGTTGCCAGCGGTTCGGCCGGGAACTCAAAGGAGACTGCCAGTGATAAACTGGAGGAAGGTGGGGATGACGTCAAGTCATCATGGCCCTTACGAGTAGGGCTACACACGTGCTACAATGGCATATACAAAGAGAAGCGACCTCGCGAGAGCAAGCGGACCTCATAAAGTATGTCGTAGTCCGGATTGGAGTCTGCAACTCGACTCCATGAAGTCGGAATCGCTAGTAATCGTAGATCAGAATGCTACGGTGAATACGTTCCCGGGCCTTGTACACACCGCCCGTCACACCATGGGAGTGGGTTGCAAAAGAAGTAGGTAGCTTAACCTTCGGGAGGGCGCTTACCACTTTGTGATTCATGACTGGGGTGAAGTCGTAACAAGGTAACCGTAGGGGAACCTGCGGTTGGATCACCTCCTTACCTAAAGATATTAGTTCGAGTGGCGTGCTCACACAGATTGTCTGATGAAAAAGTAACGAGCAAAGCGCTACCTGTTGATGCCATGAGTTATTCATGCTGATACGAACCGATTAAGTTATTCAGTTTAATCGGATTTTCGTGTCCCCATCGTCTAGAGGCCTAGGACACTGCCCTTTCACGGCTGTAACAGGGGTTCGAATCCCCTTGGGGACGCCATTCCGATAATGAGTGAAAGACATTATCACCGGTCACGACAGGCCGAAAAAATCTTAAAGATGACTTGCGAGTCATGTTTAAGATATTGCTCTTTAACAATCTGGAACAAGCTGAAAATTGAAACATGACGGCTGAAATTTATCCCTCCGTAGATGT
>NZ_FCJA01000023.1:0-1343 GCF_001537385.1 Serratia sp. 2880STDY5682894
GTAATGCCGATCAGTTAAGGATCACTTGAACGATCCTGTCGCTGTGTAAGAATCCGTAATCTCTCTGAGATTACGGATTTTTTTATGTTGCTGAGTCAGGCTCTTGATACCGTTCTTAAATTCTCCCCCAAAGAATTCGCTGCGCTTTCCGACTTGCTCTCACCTGAGCTTATCGATGAATGCCTCGCTGATACCGGGATTGTGACGCTCCGAAAGCGCCGTCTTCCCATGGAAATGATGGTCTGGGCCGTGGTCGGTATGTCCCTGTTTCGCTCGCTTTCAATGAACCAGCTTGTTTCCCATCTCGATATCATGCTACCGGGGAGACGTCCTTTTGTAGCGCCCAGCGCCGTAGTACAGGCGCGCCAGCGGCTTGGCGAAGAGGTCGTCAGGCTGGTGTTTGAAAAAACACGTCAACTCTGGTTTGAAAAAACCCCGTTATCGCACTGGAATGGCCTGACACTCCTGGCTGTAGATGGCACGTTGTGGAGAACGCCCGATACGCCCGAAAATGACGCAGCCTTCGGACGCACCGCCAATGAGCACGCGCGTTCCGACTGGCCGCAGCTTCGCATGGTCTGCCAGATGGAGGTCACCAGTCACTTGCTGACAGGCGTGAGCTTCGGCAGCGTCTCGGAAACCAGTGAGGTTGACCTTGCTGCACAGTTGGCTGAGCAGACACCGGAGCACTCGTTGACGATACTGGATAAAGGTTTTTATGCGCTGGGACTCCTCCATCACTGGAGCGCCTCGGGAGCGGAGAAACACTGGATGCTCCCACTGCGCAAAGACGCACAGTATAGGGTACGGGAGAGGCTGGGTGCGGGGCAGGAGCTCGTTGAGTTGAAGTTAAGTCCGCAAGCCCGCAAGAAATGGCCGGCTGCCCCGGAAATGCTGATAGCCAGACTGATAAGCAAAGAGGTTAATGGCAAGAAAGTCCAAATCCTGACCTCGATGTGCGATCCGCTACGCTACCCCAAAGCCGATATCGTCGACTTGTATGGGCATCGTTGGGAGATAGAACATGGCTTCAGGGAGATGAAGCAGTATCTGCTGCAGAACGAACTGACTCTGAGAAGCAAAAAGCCGGAGTTGGTCAGGCAGGAACTGTGGGGCGTGGCGTTGGCTTATAACCTGCTGCGCTTCATGATGGCGCAGATGGCTAACAGCCTGAAGCATGTAGAGCCTTATCAAATCGGTTTTAAACAGGCTGCGTTATATCTGACGGCCCAACTGAGCCTGCTTCCGGCAGTTGCCCCAGGGAAAGTCCCGAAGATAATGAATGATATCCTGGCAATGGCGGGGAGCTTCGTACTTCCTTCTCGACGGCAAAGGCATTACCC
>NZ_FCJA01000024.1:0-854 GCF_001537385.1 Serratia sp. 2880STDY5682894
CGGTTTCTCCTGCGGATAGAAGTCGAGATCGATATACAGCGAACCGGTCAGCAGGTTGGCGGACTTCATCGAGGCGCGCATACCGCGCGATTCCGCGTCCTTCAAATGCCCTTCGATATCGAAATTACCGCCCAGCTGTTTCTGGAAGCGATCCGGCTCGATGCGGATCAGCACCGGAATGCGGTAGTCGTTATCCAGGCGTTGCGCCATGCCCTCTTTATAGAATGGCACCTGAGCCACCGTGCCCAGGCGGATGCCGCGGAACTCTACCGGGGCGCCCGGCTGCAGGCCGCGTACCGAATCGGAGAAGAACAGCAGGTAGTCCTTATGCACGGTATACAGCGAATCCTGCGTGCTGCGCTGGTTGTCGAACAGCTGGTACTCCGCCTTCTCTTTCGCCAGTTCACCGCGATCCCAGCCGTCCGGCACGTCGAAGCTGACGCCGCCGCTGAACAGGGTAGTCAGCGATCCCATCTCCACCCGCATGCCCTGCGCCGACATGTCGAACGCCACGCCGCTGTCTTTCCAGAAGCGTACGTTGGTGGTGACCAGCTGGTCGTAAGGCGCGGTGATGAACAGCTGATAGCGCATGGCGCGTTCTTTAGGATCGAAGTAGCTGGTTTCCACCGACCCGACGCGATAGCCGCGGAACAGCACCGGATCGCCGGCGTTGAGCTGGCCCGATTTCTCGCTGTCCAGCACGATGCGCAGCCCCTTGGCGTCCGGGGAGGCCAGCGGCGGCGCGTCGAGCAGCTGATAGTTGTCTTTGCCGTCTTTGCCCTTGCTGCCCGGCTGCAGTTCGATATAAGCGCCGGACAGCAGCGTGCCCAGCCCGGAGACGCCTTCACGGCCGA
>NZ_FCJA01000025.1:0-518 GCF_001537385.1 Serratia sp. 2880STDY5682894
ACATCTACGGAGGGATAAATTTCAGCCGTCATGTTTCAATTTTCAGCTTGTTCCAGATTGTTAAAGAGCAATATCTTAAACATGACTCGCAAGTCATCTTTAAGATTTTTTCGGTTATCGCTAACCGGTGATAATGTCTTTCACTCATTATCGGAATGGCGTCCCCAAGGGGATTCGAACCCCTGTTACAGCCGTGAAAGGGCAGTGTCCTAGGCCTCTAGACGATGGGGACCCGAAATTGGCTTATCGAATCACCGATTCGATAATTTCGGGTAAAGGTGAGATTTTTCGTGAAAAATCGAGCGCCATTGTCGTTTGTCACTGCACTGGACAGTCACAAATCTCCCGGCACTTACCTATACCACAAGGTTTTGTTTGCTCATTACTTTTTCATCAGACAATCTGTGTGAGCACGCCACTCGAATCAATATCTTTAGGTAAGGAGGTGATCCAACCGCAGGTTCCCCTACGGTTACCTTGTTACGACTTCACCCCAGTCATGAATCACAAAGTGGTAA
>NZ_FCJA01000026.1:0-302 GCF_001537385.1 Serratia sp. 2880STDY5682894
GGTACTATCGGCCACGTTGACCACGGTAAAACTACCCTGACTGCAGCGATCACCACCGTACTGGCTAAAACCTACGGCGGTTCTGCACGTGCTTTCGACCAGATCGATAACGCGCCAGAAGAAAAAGCTCGTGGTATCACCATCAACACCTCTCACGTTGAGTATGACACCCCGACTCGTCACTACGCGCACGTTGACTGCCCAGGGCACGCCGACTACGTGAAAAACATGATCACCGGTGCTGCTCAGATGGACGGCGCGATCCTGGTAGTAGCTGCGACTGACGGCCCAATGCCTCAGAC